>JBFMGD010000016.1:0-52233 GCA_040751775.1 Bacillota bacterium
GGCCGGGTTGGTACACGACTATGGAAAGGGTTTTCATGTTGATGTGCTGCTCAAACAGGCGGCAAAGCTCGGTTTGACCCTTGACCGGATTACCATGGCAGAGCCGCGCTTACTGCATGCTCCCGTTGGAGCGGCTCTGCTCCCAGTTGATTTGCAGATTGTCGACGCCGCCGTGATCAAGGCGGTCGCTTATCATACCACAGGGCGCCGGGGGGCGTCCCTGCTGGAAAGAATTATTTATCTGGCTGATTTTATCGAGCCAAACCGGAGCTATCCGGGAGTGGAGAAACTGCGACCAATGGCGCGGGATAACCTGGAGCAAGCCCTGCTCGCGGCGGTGGAACAAGCGATCCGATCCGTTCTGGAAAGGGGCCTGCTGCTGCATCCCCGCTCCATCGGTTTTCGCAACGATCTGCTGGCCGAGTTAAGAGGGATTGGAGGATAAAGCATGCAAATCAGCAGGTCTTACCTGCTGCAAAAGCCGAAAACCTCTCGTAAAAAGCGACGCCTTCTAATGATCATGATTACCGTCATGTTTCTTGTTCTGGCGGTGGTCTGTGCTGTTCACGTCATCTCCACCTTCAGCTTATTTCACAACAGCGCGGAGTGGGCTCAGTCTCTGCGCCTGCAGGGCGCCGGCAACGAAGTGACCTACCTGGTCTACGGTGTGGATTACTGGGGAGCCAACCCTTATGTCGAGCGCTTAATTTTAATTCACCACGATACGATCAACAACACCATGAGCCTGGTTTACCTGCCCGGCAACACCATGATCGAAACTGCCGAACGGGACCCCGAACCGCTGGGTCAACTCTACCGGCGGCTGCGCAATCCGGCCTTCATTGAGTTGGTTCAAAATTTTATCGGCCTACCGGTAAACCACTATGTGGAGTTGCGCTATGAGGGCATCGCCGTGTTGGCCGATTACCTGGGCGGGGTGGATGCCGGGTCGCTTTCCAAAGGCCCGGCGGAAAAACTGCTGCCCCAGGGGATCAAGCAGCTGACCGGCTTTGAGCTGTACCGCTTCTTTCTAACGGCTGATTACCGCGAGCCGCCCTGGAGTCAACTAAACAGGCAGCGGTTGGCCTTGCTGCAGCTCTGGCATCAACTGGAGCAAAAAGCGGCCTGGCAATGGCCGCGCCTGCTTACCCAGGCGGCACCGTACGTGGAAACCGATCTCGACTGGCGTGAACTGGCCGCCTTGAAGGAGCAGTTTAAAGAGCTGACCTATGCCGACATGAAGACGATCACTTTCCCGGGGATCGAAGAAACGCGTGACGGCTGCCTCTACTGGGTGACCGACCCGGAAGCCTCGGCGGACCTGGTGCGCCTGATCAATGAAGGATACCTTGTCTTGCCGGAAGAGGTTACGGTAGAGGTGCTAAACGGCAGCGGCATTAACGGCCTGGCGGCCCATTTGAAGGCTGTCCTGGAAGAGGAAGGATTTCGGGTGCTCAGAACAGGCAACGCCGATCATTTCGCCTATGAGGATACCGAGGTGGTCGCCCTGGGAGAGACGCCCGGCAAAGGCCGCGCCATAGCCCTCTTCGTGCCCGGTTCAACGCTGGTGCACCGTCCTGACCCGGAAGCAACGGTCGATGTAATCGTAATCATCGGCAGCAAATATCAGGAGTATACTGCGGAGCAATAGAGCTTCGCTGCGAGGGGAGGTGATCATGTTTGGCACGAGAACCGGGCGATCAGTCCCGGGAGTTGGCCTTGTGGGCGGCCCAACTGGCCGCGGATAAAAAAGCGGTGGACCCGGTGTTAATAGAAGTGGGTAAAATTTCTGTTATCGCCGATTATTTTTTGATTCTCTCAGGCGCTTCGACAGTTCAGGTGCACGCTTTAAGCGATTACTTGATGGAGCAGCTCAAGGCTGCCGGTCAAAACCTGCTGCGCGTGGAAGGATACCGGGAGGGATGGTGGGTGCTCCTGGATTACGGTGATCTGGTGATTCACATCTTCCAGCGTGAAGCCAGGGAGTTCTATAATCTGGAGAGACTCTGGAGCAAAGCCCCCGTGACTACCGCCGGTGGCCGGTAAGCCTTAGGAGACAGGTTGCACGAAGCCAAAAGACCGCTTCATGCTCCCTGTTTCCCTTTTCCTGTTTCTTACCTCTTGAAGGGTGGTGGCTTTATGGAGAACCGGTTATACGATTCCGTCGGGCAGGCGGCCCGCCAGGGCGTCAACCCGGCCGGGGAAGGCTACCGCTTTCTCACCCTGCCTGATTCTATTCAGCTGGCGGAGCGGCTGAGACTGCCCCGCGCTATCGTGGAGCAGGCAGCCCTGGAGCAGGGGATCATCCCGGAGCGCTACCAGCGCAGTATCGGCACTATCGGTACCGAAGGGCAGCTTCGCCTGCTGCGATCCAAGGTCGGCATCGTCGGCGCCGGCGGCCTGGGCGGTTATGCTGTTGAGCTGCTGGCCCGGATGGGGGTAGGCCGCCTGGTGGTAATCGACGGTGATACCTTCACCGACAGCAACCTGAACCGGCAGCTGCTGGCTGTGGAAAAGGAGCTGAACTGGAGCAAGGCCGGCGCCGCCGCCCGCCGGGTGAAGGAGATCAACGGCGCTGTGGAAGTGACCTCCTTGCAGCGCCGCGGCGACGCTTTCAACCTGGCCGATTTTCTGGATGGTTGTGATCTGGCCCTGGACTGCCTGGACAACCTCTCCACCCGCTTTGCCCTTGAAGAAGCCTGCGGCCTGCTGAATATCCCCCTAGTGCACGGCGCCATCGCCGGTTTTATGGGCCAGCTGGCGGTTATCCGGCCCGGCCGGCCGCTTTTTGCTCATATTTACGGGGCGCCGGCACCGGAAAACAGCGATCAGGGCGTGGAGACAACCCTCGGCAACCCGGCCTTTACTCCGGCCATGCTGGCCGCCTGGCAGGTCGGTGAAGCGGTCAAAATCCTGGCCGGCTTGGACGGCGCTCTGACAGATAAGCTGTTGATCATCGACATGTTTTCCGGCGCATGCAGCGCCGTTACACCGGGGGATTGGTCGCCAACTCAGGAGTAAGGAGCCATGAGGACGATCTATCGCGTGCTATTGACAATAACTGTTTCAGTACGTATAATGTATGTTGTGCACAAAAAAGAGCAGCAGTTCAATGATGGGAAGCAGTAAGCAGCGCTTGGCCCTGTACAGAGAGCCGGCGGTCGGTGCAAGCCGGCGGGGCAAGTTGCCGAACTCGTCCCGGAGAAGCGGCGGTGAAATGTTTCCTTAAAAAATTGAGCCGCTGCCGCTTGAGCCGGCGTTAACGGCTTCAGAGATGGTAACAACTGACGTGGGGCTGTAGCGCAGTGGGAGCGCGCTTCCTTGGCATGGAAGAGGCCGCGGGTTCGACTCCCGCCAGCTCCACCATCTTGTTTTCCAATAAGGGTGGTACCGCGGGAAAAACTCGCCCCTTGACCGGGCGGGTTTTTTTACTATGATTATCCAAATTGCCATAATCCCTGCCTTTCTTGCAGCCGGCACCTTGTTTCTTGTATCTTGAAAATGGAGGCTGATCACGTCATGGCGAACTACAATCATGCGGAGATCGAAGAACGGTGGCAGCGTCATTGGGCGAAAGAGCAGTTTCACCGCTCTACCGTTGATCCCTCACGGCCTAAATATTATGTCCTGGAGATGTTTCCCTACCCGTCGGGTAAGCTGCACATGGGCCATATGCGGGTTTACTCGATCGGCGACGTACTGGCCCGGTTTCTGCGCATGCGCGGCTACAACGTCATTCATCCCATGGGTTGGGACGCTTTCGGCTTGCCGGCGGAAAACGCCGCGATCGAGCACCGGGTCAGCCCGGCTGAGTGGACCGCTCAAAACATTGCCCATATGAAAAAACAGCAGAACCGGTTGGGTGTAAGTTACGACTGGGAGCGGGAGGTGGCCACCTGCCTGCCGGATTACTACCGCTGGACCCAGTGGTTGTTCTTGCTGATGTATCGGCGAGGCCTGGCCTATAAAAAGAAAGCCACGGTGAACTGGTGCCCGCACTGCGAAACCGTACTGGCCAACGAACAGGTAGAGGCGGGCTGCTGCTGGCGCTGCGCCGCCGCGGTGGAACAGCGGGAACTGGAACAGTGGTTCCTGCGCATCACCGATTACGCGGAGCCCCTGTTAAACGACCTTGCCCTGCTTGACGGTTGGCCGGAGCGGGTGAAAGTGATGCAGCAGAACTGGATCGGCCGCAGCGAAGGGGCGGAGATCGTCTTCGGGTTACAGGAGTTTCCCGGAGAAAGCTTTAGCACTTTTACCACCCGTCCGGATACGCTTTTCGGTGTAACCTACATGGTGCTGGCCCCGGAACACCCCCTGGTGCCGCGCCTGGTCGCGGGGACGGAGCGGGAGCAAGAGATTTTGCGCTTTGTGGCGCGAATCAAGCGGGAAAGCGAAATTACGCGCACCGCTGAAGAAGCGCCCAAGATCGGCCTCTTTACCGGGCGCCACGCGGTCAACCCGGTCAACGGTGAAGCGGTGCCGATCCTGGTGGGCAATTACGTGATCATGGGTTACGGCACCGGCGCAGTGATGGGTGTGCCGGCGCACGACCAGCGCGACTTCCTTTTCGCCCGCCAAAACAACCTGCCGGTCCGGGCGGTGATTCAGCCACCGGGAGAGGCATTAAACGGCGCTACCATGACCGAGGCCTATACCGGCCCGGGGACCATGGCTAATTCGGGCTCTTTTAACGGGCTCTCCAGCACCGAGGGTATGAGACGGATTACCGCGCACCTGGAGCGGCAGGGCCGGGGCGGCTTTAAAGTATTTTACCGCCTGCGGGACTGGCTTATTTCCCGGCAGCGCTACTGGGGAGCGCCGATCCCGATTGTTTATTGCGATCAGTGCGGCACAGTGCCGGTGCCTGAAGAACATTTGCCTGTGCAGCTGCCCCTGCAGGTGGAGCTTTCGGGCAACCGGGTGCCGACCCTGACCCATTACAGTTCGTTTGTGGAGACGGCCTGCCCGACCTGCGGCGGCCCGGCCCGCCGCGAAACCGACACCATGGATACTTTTATCTGTTCATCCTGGTACTTTTTACGTTACTGCAGCCCGAAAAACGAGCAGGCTGTCTTCGATCCCGGCGAGGTTGACTACTGGATGCCGGTGGACCAGTATATCGGGGGGATCGAGCACGCGGTGCTGCACCTGCTCTATGCCCGCTTTTTTACGAAAGTGCTGCGCGACGCCGGCTTAATCAAGGCGGTGGAACCGTTCAACCGCCTGCTGGCGCAGGGCATGGTTTATAAAGACGGGGCCAAGATGTCCAAGTCCAAGGGCAATGTCGTCTCTCCCGACGAGATTGTGGAGCGTTACGGCGCCGATACCGGGCGGCTGTTCATCCTTTTCGCCGCTCCGCCGGAAAAAGACCTCGACTGGAGCGACCAGGGGGTGGAAGGCTCACACCGCTTCCTGCGCCGCGTCTGGCGCCTGGTGGAGGATTGCCGCGAGCAGCTGGCCGGTGGCGACACAGCCGCCGCCCCGGCCGGCCAGGCTGAAAAAGCGCTGCGGCGCGATGTGCACGCCGCCGTAAAAAAGGTGACCGGTGACATCCAGGAGCGGTTTAACTTCAATACCGCGATCAGCGCGATTATGGAACTGGTGAACGCCATCTACGCCTATCGCCAGGCTGTGGCGCCGGCGCGGCAGCACCGGCCCACGCTGCGCGAAGCCTTGCAAAACCTGGTTTTGATCCTGGCGCCGTTTGCGCCTCACCTGGCCGAGGAAGCCTGGCGCGCCCTGGGCAGCCGGGAGAGCGTGCACCGGCAAACCTGGCCCGGTTACGACCCGGTTTTGCTCCGGGTAGCCGATGTGGAAGTGGTTGTTCAGATCAACGGCAAACTACGGGCTAAGCTGACCCTGCCGGCCGGCACAACCGAAGAAGAACTGCTGGCGGCGGCCCGCGCCCATGCACGCGTCAGCGAACTGCTCACGGGCAAGGAAGTGGTTAAAACCGTAACCGTGCCCGACAAACTGGTCAACATCGTCGTGCGGTAGCCGGAGTTGATACCCGACTCCGCTACCCTGCAAAAGCTGCTCGTCGAGGCGGTGCGCGACCATAACGTGCTGCCGCTGACCGGCCGCTGCAATCTCTCCTGCTGCTTCTGCAGCCACGGCCAGAACCCGCCGGGGACGCAAGCGTACGACTTCCCTGCGGTGGAAGAGTGGCGCCTCTTGGAACTGGCGGCATACCTTGACCCGGCGAAAAAGATCGTGATCGGTGAATCGGCTACCCGCCTGCGCGAGGGCGAACCGCTTACTCACCCGCAATTTACCGCCATTTTAAAGCAGCTCAGAAAAAACTTCCCCGAAACGCCGCTCCAGTTGACCACCAACGGCAGCCTTCTGACCAAGCCGGTGATCGAGCTGCTCGCTTCCCTGGCGCCGCTGGAGCTAATCGTGTCTCTGAACAGTGCCGGCGTGCGCGGACGCCGCCTGCTCATGAACGACCCGCAGCCGCTGCAAGCCGCCCGCGCCCTGGATCAGCTTAACGCGGCCGGGATTCCGCTGCACGGCAGCGTGGTGGCGCTGCCTCACCTGGCGGGCTGGGACGACCTGGAGCAAACCCTCCTTTTTCTGAACAACGCCGGCGCGCAAACAATCCGGCTGCTTTTGCCCGGCTTTACCCGTCTCAGCAACCCGGCCTTGCTGCCGCCGCCGGACTTTTTGGCGCGCTGCCGCTGCCTGGCCGGTGAGCTCCGGGCCGTCCTGAACGCCCCCCTGCTGTTGGAACCTGCTCCGATCGATCACCTGGAGCCGGTGATCGAAGGCGCCTTACCCGGTAGCCCCGCCGCCGCGGCCGGCCTTTGCGCTGGCGACCTGATTATGAGTGTGGATCAGGTTAAACCGGCTACCCGGGTAGAGGCCTTCAATGCAGCGCGCCGCAAGAGGAACCCGACCGTGCGTTTCCTGCGGGGCGGCAGCCGGCTGGAAGCGTTATTGCCGAAACAAAGAGGAGAATCACCCGGGTTCATTGTTTCCTACGACCTGGATCCGGACCAGGTGGAGCGGGTGCGCCGCTATCTTTCGCCCGGCCGCGAAAGCCTCATGTTGACCTCACCCGCCGCCCTGGAACGCTGGCAATGGGCTCGCGATCAGTTTAACCTGGCCGGCCTTTGCTTGCTCGCCGTGCCGTCCAAGTTTTTCGGCGGCTCGATCAATTGCGCCGGCCTGTTGACGGTAATTGACTTCCTCTCTGTCCTTGAACATGAAAAGGACGCTGTATTCAATCAGCAGGTTTTAATTCCGGCGGCGGCTTTTGATCGCGGCGGCAGGGATATGCAGGGGCGGCATTATAGTATCTTGCAACAAACCGGCGCTCTTATTACCCTGGTTGAGTAACAAGGGTTGAAGTATTTCGCTGAAACAGATGCAATCATGCATTTAGAATTGAGAATTCAGTTTTCAAATATATATTTTCATGGTAAAATATTAACGTATAAAAATAAACATATTATGGGGAGGTCCAAACTGTGTTTAAAAAAGGTATTGCCGTTTTTCTGACCCTGCTGCTGATGGGGGTACTGGTGGCCGGTTGCGGTACAGAAGGTGATGTTACGCCTGACCCGGATGCCGGTGAAGAGGCGCTTAAGGTCGGCATGGTTACCGATGCCGGAACTATCGATGACAAATCCTTCAATCAGGGAACCTGGGAAGGGGTCTTGTTGGCGGGCGAGGAATTTGGCCTGGAAACAAGGTACTTAAAACCTGCCGGGACCACAGAAGCCGATTATGTGAAAGAAATCAGCAACCTTGTTGACGCCGGGTTTAAGTTCGTAGTCTGCCCGGGATTCAAGTTTGAGACCGCGATCTTCCAGGCGCAGGACAAGCATACCGATGCCAAGTTTGTTTTGATTGACGGTTTTCCCCACGCCGGGGACTGGAATCCCGTGGTTAAGGAAAATACCGTCTCCATTTTCTTCGCCGAGCATGAGTCCGGTTTTCTGG
This sequence comes from Bacillota bacterium, assembly GCA_040751775.1. GTDB lineage: Bacteria > Bacillota > Dethiobacteria > DTU022 > DTU022 > JBFMGD01. The sequence goes on from JBFMGD010000016.1 coordinate 7,951, forward strand.
CCGGCTTAGCCACCGCGCTGCAGCTGCAAGACGGTGAAGTCGGTTTCATCGGCGGCATGGAGATCCCTGCCGTGCAAAAATTTAACTGGGGCTTCCAGCAGGGTATCGCTTATGCCAATGAAAACTATGAAACCACCGTTACGATTAAGGCGGAAAATGTCATTTACCAGGGTACTTTCGACGACGTGGCCGCGGGCCAGCAGCTGGCCGCGCAAATGTATGACAAGGGCGTCAAGGCTATTTTTGCCGCGGCCGGAGGTGTCGGCGTCGGTGTGATTAATGAGGCGAAGTTGCGCGCTAAAGCCGGCGAAGACGTATGGGTTGTCGGTGTAGACGTTGACCAGTTTGCCGAAGGGATCTATGAAGGCGAGAAGTCGATCATCCTTACCTCTGCCATGAAGTATATCGACCAAGCGGCTTTTGACATGATTAAGGCTGAACTGGAAGGCAGCTTCCCCGGCGGACAAATCCTCACTTTCAGTGCTGCGAATGACGGGATCGGCATTCCGAAGACTAATCCCAACCTGGACGATGCGGTTGTGGAAAAAGTCAGTGCAGCATTTGACGGATTGAAGTCAGGCAGCATCACCGTTTCAGACGTTCAGGGTGATTTAATCAAGTAGTGAACGCAGGTTACAAGATTCAGAAGGGCGGAGTGATCCGCCCTTTTTTAATATTGTGATAATAGCTGATTATTTGTTATGATAGCGGTGGAATATTGAATCGGGAGGAGGAGCTTGTTGGAATATATTGTTGAAATGCAAAAGATCCGCAAAGAATTTCCCGGTATTGTCGCCTGTGACGACATCACTTTCCAGTTAGAAAAAGGTGAAATTCACGCGCTGCTGGGCGAGAACGGCGCGGGCAAATCAACGTTAATGAATATTCTCTTTGGGCTTTATCAACCGGACCGCGGGTTTATCCGTCTGCGGGGCAAGGATGTCAATATCGCCAACCCCAATGTGGCCAACGATCTGGGCATCGGCATGGTGCACCAGCACTTCAAACTGGTTCATAACTTTACCGTTACTGAAAACATTATCCTGGGCATGGAGCCGACCAGGGGCCTGGCGATTGATATCCGATCTGCGGCCGCTCGCATCAGGGAGCTTTCCCAAAAGTACGGGCTCAATGTAGACCCGGACGCCAAAATTTCCGACGTGTCCGTGGGTATGCAGCAGCGGGTGGAAATTTTAAAAATGCTTTACCGCAATGCTGAAATATTGATTTTCGATGAACCTACCGCGGTGCTGACCCCTCAGGAAGTGCGTGAACTGATGAAAATTATGAGCAGCTTGATTGCCGAACAAAAGACGATCATCCTGATTACACACAAGCTGAGGGAAATTAAAGCCATCGCCAACCGGTGCACGGTAATTCGCCGCGGTAAGTTGATCGGTACTGTCGACGTTGCCTCATCTTCACCGGAAACGCTGGCGGAGATGATGGTCGGACGCAAGGTTCTATTTAAAATTGAGAAGCAAGAGCAGCGCCCCGGTGACGCAATCCTCAATATTGAAAACCTGTCTGTGCGCGGCAACAGCGGGGTGCTGGGCTTGAAGCACTTTTCGTTGGAGGTGCGCTACGGCGAGATTCTCGGTATCGCCGGGGTGGACGGCAACGGACAGGCCGAACTGGTGGAGGCGATCATCGGTTTGCGGAAAGCGGAAACGGGCCGGGTGATGCTGCTCGGACAGGATATCACCACTCTGCCAACACGCGAGCGCATCGCCAGGGGCCTGGCCCACATACCCGATGACCGGCACAAATACGGTCTTATTCTCGACTATACCGTGGAAGATAACCTCATCCTGAAATTATACCACCGGCAGCCCTTTTCCAAGAAAGGGCTGTTAAACCGGGAAGAGATCCACCGTCACGCTGACCGGCTCATTGAAGTATTTGACGTCCGTACCGGTCAGGGCGGCGAAGCCTCGGCGCGTTCCCTCTCCGGCGGTAACCAGCAGAAGGCGATCGTGGGCCGCGAAATTGACGGTAACCCTGAACTGTTAATTGCGGTCCAACCGACAAGGGGCCTCGATGTCGGAGCGATCGAGTATATTCACAAGCGCCTTTTGGAGCAGCGCGACCATGGGAAAGCGGTCCTATTGGTATCGCTGGAGCTGGATGAAATCCTGAACCTGTCGGATCGGATTGCCGTAATTAACAGCGGTGAGTTGGTGGGCTTGGTTAACGCCGCGGAAACCAACGAAAATGAAGTCGGTCTTATGATGGCCGGTGTAAAGAGAGGTGCGACTGCTTGAAGTTAAAGGCAAGCAAAGAATATCTTCTGGCCATAGTAGCGGTAATCCTCGGTCTGATGGCCGGTGCCGTGCTCATGCTGGTGACAGGGAACAACCCGGTTGACGGTTTCTATTACCTGTTTAGAGGTGGCTTGATGAACATAGAACGGGTGGGCAACACCCTGGCTACAGCCACCCCGCTTATCTTTACCGGGTTATCGGTTGCTTTTGCCTTCAAAACAGGGCTGTTTAATATCGGCGGCGCCGGGCAAATGTTGATCGGCGGCCTTTGCGCCACGGCGGTGGGTTTGACCTTTGCCTGGCCGAAACCGATCCTGCTGGCGGTGATCGTTATTGTTTCCATGATCGGTGGAGGGCTTTGGGCAGCGCTGCCGGGTTGGCTGAAAGCAAGGTTTAATGTCCACGAAGTGGTATCCACGATCATGATGAACTGGATTGCCTACTGGACCGTTTTTTATGTGGTTCCCCTCTACTTTAAGGGTCCGTTTTTGGAAACAGAATCGCAGAAGATCCCTGCTGCCGCCTCACTTAAGACCGTCTGGATGACAAGCCTGTTTCACGGTTCGTATATAAACCAGGGCATTTTTTTGGCGGTTATTTTTGTGATTGTCAGCGCTTTCATCCTGGAGAAAACCACCCTCGGTTATGAGCTCAAGGCTGTCGGCTTTAACAGGGATGCCGCCCAAGCCGCCGGGATCAGCGTTAAACGGAACATTATTCTATCTATGACCATAGCCGGCGCTCTGGCCGGACTGGGCGGCGCTACCTTTTATGTCGGCTATGCGTCAAATATGCAAATCGGGGTAATGCCGTCCCACGGTTTCGACGGTATTGCCGTCTCGCTGCTGGGAGCCAATTCGCCCTGGGGTGTTATGGGAGCGGCCATATTTTTTGGCCTGCTCCATACGGGGAAGGGCTTTATGAATGCTATGACCAGCATCCCTCCGGAAATCGCGGATACCATTATCGCCACGATTATTTACTTTGCCGCCGCTAGTGTTTTGGTGGAAAGAAACTGGGACCGGTTCAGGAGAAAATGGACCACGGGCCGTTTGTTTAAAAGAACACAGCACAGGATTCGGCAGGGAACGGGGGGGCGAGAATAATGTGGAACATCTTGGTGCAGATTTTCCCTTATGCCGTTGCTTTTACCATCCCTTTACTGATTACAGCCCTGGGAGGTTTATTCAGCGAACGCAGCGGAGTAGTCAACATCGGCCTGGAAGGGCTAATGGTTATCGGCATGTTTACGGCAGCGATCGTAATTTCAAAAACAGAGCTGAATTCTCCGGGGGTCTCAATTTTGCTTGGGCTGCTGGCGGCGCTGTTGGTCTCTGCTCTGTTCGCCATGCTGCATGCCTTTGCCTGCGTCAGCCTTAACGCCAACCAGGTAATCAGCGGGATTGCCATTAATATGGTCGCGGGAGCCCTTACCACTTACCTGGCCAGGTTTATTACCGGCAGCGGCAATATCCAGATTATTCACGGTTTGGGCCGTCATAAAGTGCCCGCCCTTTCGGAAATCCCTCTCTTGGGCAAACTAATTTTTACCCAGTCCTATCTCACTACCTGGCTGGTCTTGGCAATTCTCCTCACAGCTTCATTTGCGTTATACAGAACCCGGTTTGGCCTGCGTTTGCGGTCCTGCGGTGAACACCCGCATGCCGCCGATTCCGCCGGTATTAATGTTTACCGCATGCGCTACAGCGCAGTGATGATTTCCGGCGCCTGTGCCGGCTTGGGGGGGGCGATATTTCTCGTTACCGTATCCGGAGAGTTTAACGGCACCGCCGCCGGTATGGGCTTCCTGGCTTTGGCCGCCCTGATCTTCGGTCAGTGGAAACCTTTCGGTATTCTCGGCGCCACCTTCTTCTTCGGCTTTGCCAGTACCATCGCCAATGTCTCTCAAGCTGTACCGGCATTGGCCCAGATTCCCGGTATTTTCTTAAAGACTTTTCCCTATATTATTACACTGGCAGCGCTGGTGGTGTTTTCGAAATCATCCCAGGCGCCCAAGGCGGCCGGTGAACCCTATGATAAGGGTAAGCGTTGATCAGGGATTAAGCGACTGCCCAACCAGCCGCCTTGATTTTTGTTAACGGATCGATAGAGTGTAGATTATAGATTGAATTGTGATCATGAATTATAGCAATAAATAAGCCGTTTAGCGCATAACTATTAACAGGTGTGGCAGCGGCTTTTCTTTTTAAAGCGCGTATAGGATCGCGGTGTCAAACTGGGTTAAAATGATGCTGCGGGAAAAGACGCAATGACAATAAAAGGAGGAAAAAGGATGAATTCAGATGGTGAGAAAAAAGTAAACGATACCGTGGTGCAGAAGATCAGTGAGACTGAAGCAGATAGTGTGCGCATTGCTCCCGATGTAATCGGTATTATCGCCGGGCTCGTCGCCAGTGAAATTAAGGGGATTGCCGGTATGAGCGTCGGCATTGTCGGCGGTATTGCTGAAAAGCTCGGCCGGAAAGACCTTTCCAAGGGGATCAAAGTACATCTCGAAGAAGAGCGGGTAAAGCTCGAACTGAATGTAATCGTGGAAATGGGCATACCGATTGTCGATACCGCCAACAATTTGAAAAAGGAAGTGCGCGATACAGTTGAAAAAATAACCGGCTTGCAGGTATCGGCCATAAACATCAATGTTTTGGGAATAAATGTTCCCAAAGAACAGGAAGAGAAGAGCCCGAAGAAGGAAAACGAATAACCGGGGCTGATCAGGGCCCGGTAAAGCTAAACCCGGCTCCGGCTGCGCGGTTCCGGGTTAATTTTTTTATAAATGAGAGATATATCTGCAGGAAAATAGATCCAAATGGTCGAATACTGGCGTAAACTAGACACTGCGGGAGCTCCGATCCGGCCATGTGTAACACGCTGACGTTGCGGGAAAAAGTAATCTTGGGTATCCTCGCCGCCCTGCTTGTAGCCGGCGCGTTATGGCGGGTATGGCCGCATGCCGTTTCTCCTCCAGGTGCGTTCAGGCTGGAAGAGGAGGCCGGCAGCCATGAAGCCGCTCTGGGAGATGGAGTGATCCCCATCGTGGTGCATATTGTCGGCGCGGTGCAAAACCCGGGAGTATATCGTCTTTCGCCCGGTTCCAGGGTACAAGATCTGCTGATTGCGGCGGGAGGATCCGCAGCTGACGCCGACCTGGAACAGATCAATTTGGCCCGGCCGCTGATGGACGGCGAACAGGTGCAAATCTTGCGGATCGGTGAAGTGCCCGGCGCGGGGCGGGCTGACGCCAAGGTAAATATTAACCGCGCCACTGTCGAAGAACTGGCCACGCTGCCCGGTATCGGTCCGGTCCGCGCTCAACGGATCTTTGATTACCGCGCTCAGCACGGTTTTTTTACCGACCCCCGCGAACTCATGGATGTCTCCGGTATCGGCGAAGGGATTTATCAAAATATCGCCGATCTGATCACGGTCTATTAATCTAACGAGAGCCTCGTTTTGGGCGGCTGCGTTAAAACCGGTTCACTCCGGTTTCCAGGAACGGATATATTTCTGCTGCGCCGCGGTGAGGCTGTCGATTTGGATGTTAAGAGCATCGAGCTTCAAGATGGCGACCTGTTGATCCAACTCGGCGGGCAGTGCGATTACTTCTCTCGGCAGCGGCTTCTCCCGGCGGCGCAGATAATCCATGGCCAGGAACTGCACGGCGAAAGAGAGGTCCATGATTTCGGCGGGGTGGCCGTCTCCGGCGGCCAGGTTGACCAGCCTGCCCTCGGCCAACAGGTAAAGGCGCCGTCCATCTTTGAGGCGGTATTCGTCGATATTCAGGCGCGGTTGCCCGGTATGCGCGGCTACTTTGTTCAGGGCGACCTTGTCTACTTCCAGGTCGAAGTGACCGGCGTTGGCCAGCAGTACGCCGTCTTTCATGCGCTCATAATGCGCTTCGCTGATAACGCCGCTGCAGCCGGTCACAGTGATAAAAATATCACCCAGGGCCGCCGCCTCGATCATCGGCGCTACCTGGTACCCTTCGACTACCGCCTCCAACGCCCGGATTGGATCGGTTTCAGTGATGATCACCCGCGCGCCGAGGCCCGCCGCCCGCGCCGCCACACCGCGGCCGCACCAGCCGAAACCGGCCACGACCACCGTTTTACCGGCGATGAGCAGGTTGGTGGTGCGCATGATCCCATCCCATACCGATTGCCCGGTGCCGTGGCGGTTATCGAAAAGATGTTTGCAATAAGCATCATTTACCGCGATTACCGGATAAGCCAGCACTCCCTCCGCGGCCATCGCCCGCAGGCGCTGCAGGCCGGTGGTTGTCTCTTCAGCTCCGCCCCGTACCCGGTCCAGCAGATCGGGGCGCTCCCGGTGCAGCATCGCGGTCAGGTCGCCGCCGTCATCAATGATCAGGTTTGGCTCTGTGTTGATCGTGCTGCGGATATGATCGTCGTATTCCGCTGCGGTCGCCCCGTGCCAGGCAAATACTTCAATACCCCGCTCAACCAGGGCCGCGGCGACGGCATCCTGGGTGGAGAGGGGATTGCTGCCGGTAACGACCACTTCGGCGCCGCACTGCTGGAACACTTGAGCCATATAAGCGGTTTTAGCTTCCAGGTGGATACAAATAGCCAGCCTCAGCCCTTTAAAAGGTTGGCCGGCGGCATGCCCGGCGGCCAAACCCTGCAGTACGGGCATATATCGGCTGACCCAATCGATGCGCTTGTGCCCCTCGGGGGCCAACTCGGGCCGGCGGATTTTGCTCATCTTAGTCTCCTCTTTTCTAAAAACTTACTATTGACATGCTCTTCGCATACCATTAATTCTAAACCTTCCTTGCTTAATCCTGCTTTTCTAATTCCCGCATAACTTAATAAAATCATAATCAATCTTGAAAGAGGATTTGCGAAATGGAAACAGAACTAATATTTTAAAGGCAGGAGATTTTCGATGAGAGCATATGATCTTATTCTCAAAAAACGCAACGGGTTTGAGTTGAACCGGGCGGAGATCGGCTACCTGGTCAAAGGGTATACCGCCGGTGAAATACCCGATTACCAGATGTCTGCTTTTACCATGGCGGTCTACTTTCGGGGGATGACCAAAGAAGAAACACTCCACCTGACCATGGCCATGGTTCAGTCGGGTGAAACAGTTACATTGGCGGAGATTCCCGGGATCAAGGTCGATAAGCACAGCACCGGCGGCGTGGGGGATACCACAACCCTGGTACTGGTCCCGCTCGTGGCGGCGGCCGGCGCGCCGGTAGCCAAGATGTCCGGCCGCGGTCTCGGCCATACCGGCGGTACTTTGGATAAACTGGAATCGATCCCCGGTTTCTGCACCGGCCTCTCCGCCGCGGCGATGATCGACCAGGTGCGGCAGGTGGGTGCGGCGGTGATCAGCCAAACCGGAAACCTGGTCCCCGCCGATAAGATGCTCTACAGCCTGCGCGATGTTACCGCCACCGTGGACAGCCTGCCCTTAATTGCCGCCAGCATCATGAGTAAAAAACTCGCTGCCGGCGCAGATGCGGTGGTGCTGGATGTTAAAACCGGCGACGGCGCTTTCTTGAAAGATCTAAATGAAGCGATCGCTCTGGCTGAAGCCATGGTGGAAATCGGTACCGGGGCCGGCCGTGAAACCGTGGCGCTGCTTTCGAACATGGACCAACCTCTCGGTCGCGCCGTCGGCAATGCCCTGGAAGTGGAAGAAGCAATTTTAACCCTGCGCGGCGACGGGCCGGCGGACTTAGAAGAGCTCTGCCTGGCCCTGGGCGGCCGGATGCTGCACCTGGCCGGGAAGGTTTCGGATCCGGAACAAGGGCGGGAGAAGCTGAGGCAAATCATTGCCAACGGCGCGGCGCTGGCTAAAATGAAAGCGCTGATCAAAGCGCAGCACGGAGACCCCCGAGTGGTGGATGACCTGTCGCTGCTGCCCCGCGCCGCGGCGCGGGTAACGGTGGAAGCGCCCGCAGCCGGCTTTGTCCACCGGATCAAAGCCGAAAGTATCGGTACGGGCGCGATGCTCCTGGGAGCCGGGCGTGAAACCAAGGACGCCGCAATCGACCTGGCCGCGGGCATAACCCTGGCTAAAAAGATCGGCGATGCCGTCTCGCACGGTGATACCCTGGCCGTCATGCACACCAACGCCGACCCGGATTCACCGAAAGTGGCGCAGGTTTGGCAGATGATCCTGAACGCTTATGAAATCGAACCCGGCCCGGCGGCGCCCCCCTCCTTGCTTCTCGGATCTGTCGACCGGCACGGCATCCATACCGGCAGTTGGTAGTGAGAGATTGGTGTTTTTACGAAGGAGAAAACATTTATGACTGAAAACCTGGCCAAATATATTGACCACACCTTGCTGAAGCCGGAAGCGACACGGGCCGATATCGTCAAACTATGCCTGGAAGCGATTAAATACGGCTTTGCCGCCGTCTGTATCAACCCCGCATATGTGAAGACGGCGTGCGCTCAGCTTGCAAACAGCCCGGTCAAAGTATGCACCGTGATCGGTTTTCCGCTTGGTGCCACCACTGCTGCGGTCAAAGCTTTTGAAGCCGCCGAGGCGGTTGAAAACGGCGCCGCCGAAATAGACATGGTATTAAATATCGGCGCGCTGAAAAGCGGCGACGAATCCTACGTGGCCGACGAGGTCGCCAGTGTCGTCAAGGCTTCGCGAGGCCGGACGGTCAAGGTAATCCTGGAAACCGGCTTGCTTACCGAAACGGAAAAAGTCCTGGCCTGTCGCTTGGCGAAGCAAGGCGGCGCACATTTTGTAAAGACCTCCACCGGGTTCGGCCCGGGCGGCGCCACCGTGGCCGATATCCGCTTGATGCGGGAAACCGTCGGACCCGGCCTGGGCGTGAAAGCGTCCGGGGGCGTGCGCAGCCTGGAAACCGCCCGTGATATGATCACCGCCGGCGCCACCCGTATCGGCACCAGCTCCGGCATCGCCATAATCAAAGAGACTGGGGCAGGGGACGGATCCTTGTCCTCATAATGCTGCTTCGATCACAGAAAAAATGGGGCAAGGATCCGTCCCCTGTCCCATTTGAGGAAATTGACAAGAAGATTAGAATTATTGTACAATGAAGATGGAATGAGGATACTAGGCCGGTTTATACCGGTATTTGTTTTGTTAAGGAGGGATTCTGTTGCGCCGTCGTAGGACCTTATTGTTCATTATTATCGGTGTAATCTTGCTGGCCGTTGTATTTACCGGGACAAGCTTTTTCCTGGATCTGCTCTGGTTTAAAGACCTGGCCGTAGAAAGCGTTTACTGGACGCAGAACATTGCCCGCTGGGGTTTGCGTTTGGCTGCCTGGCTCTTCCTGTTTGCTTTTATCTTTACAAACTTGCTGCTGACCCGCCGTTTTATCCTCAGCTTTCCCAATCTGGCGATCCGGGAGCAGCTTATGGCCAGTGGTTATATGCATTTCTTTACACCGCGCCGGCTGGTCTTTTTATTCTTAGCGGCAGCCGGGGTGCTTTCCTACATGTGTTCCGGTTTTGCCGCCGGCTACTGGATGGAGCTGCTCAAATTTATTAACGCGGTTCCTTTCCAGGTTTCTGACCCCATATTTGGCGTTGATGTCGCATTCTACGTTTTCAAGCTGCCCTTACTGCGTTTTCTTTACGGTTACCTGATGATGACGTTTATTGTAACCTTGATTCTGGTCGGGCTGATCTATATCGTTCTCAATCTGCCCGCTCAAAGAAGTCAACGCTGGGCGCTGCCCCCGGGCACCGGTTTGATGCATATTACCGTGCTCCTGGCGGCGGTCTTTGGATTGAAAGCCTGGGATTATCGCCTCCAGCAGCTGGAACTGGTCCTCTCGAGCCGGGGGGTTGTCTTCGGCGCCGGGTACACGGATATCCACGCCAACTTCCGGGTTCTGCAGGTGCTGATGCTTCTGGCCATACTGATAGCGCTGCTGTTTCTGGTGAACGCCTTTCTGCGCCGCCCCCGCCTGATACTCTACGGAATCCTGGCTTTGATTGGAGTATCGATCCTGGGCGGTTGGGCTTACCCGGCCGCCATCCAGGGCTTCGTGGTTGAGCCCAGTGAATTTGCTTACGAAAAAGAATACCTGCAGTACAATATTAATTTTACGCGCCATGCCTACGGTGTGGAAGATTTCACCAACCGCCAGTACGCCGCCCTGGATACACTGACCTGGGATGACCTTCTGGAAAACCCGGGCACGATCAATAATGTGCGCCTCTGGGATTGCCGCCCTTTAAGGGATACGCTGAACGAACTGCAGGCGATCCGCCCTTATTATCGCTTCTTTGACGTGGATATCGACCGCTACACCGTAGACGAAGAGTATCGCCAGGTGATGCTGGCAGCCCGCGAACTGGATAAAAACCGCCTGGCGGCGCAGGCTCAGACCTGGGTGAACCTGCACCTGCAGTACACCCACGGCTACGGGGCCACGGTCAGCCCGGTCAACGAGGTTTCCGCCGAGGGTCTGCCCCGCTACTTTTTGCGCGATATCCCGCCTGTTACCGCGAGCGGCCTCACGCTAGCAGAACCGTCCATTTATTTCGGCGAGCTGACCGACGATTACGTGATCGTGAACACGAAGACACCCGAATTTCATTATGCCACCGCCGGAGACGAAAATGTTTTCTCCCACTACGAAGGTGAGGCCGGTGTTCCCCTGGGCTCTTTTTTCAGGCGGGCCCTGTTTGCCGTGAAATTCGGCGAGTATAAAATCCTGGTATCCAATGAACTGAACAGTGAAAGCCGGGTGCTTTTTGACCGGAATATTCATACCCGGGTCCGGAAACTGGCCCCTTTCCTGCGCTACGACGGCGATCCCTACCTGGTGATCAACGACGGACGCCTTTTCTGGATTCAGGACGCCTACACGGTTTCCGACAGCTATCCCTACTCGACGCCGTACGGCTCGATTAACTATATCCGCAACTCGGTGAAGGTAGTGATAGACGCTTATAACGGGACGACCGATTTTTACCTGATCGATCCCGCAGACCCCGTGGCCGCCACCTACAGCCTTATATTCCCCGACCTGTTTAAACAAGCCGCAGAAATGCCGGCGGGCCTGGCGCAGCACCTGCGCTATCCCGAGGATCTCTTCAATATTCAGACCCAGGTTTTAACACTCTACCATGTCACCGATCCAAACGTCTTTTACACCCGGGAAGACCTCTGGGCGGTTCCGCAGGAAAAGTACGAGAATACCGACCAGCAGATGGAGCCGTACTACACTATCCTGCAGCTGCCCGGGTACGATACCCCGGAGTTCGTGCTGATCCTGCCCTTTACGCCGGATAAGCGCAACAACATGATCGCCTGGATGGTGGCCCGCTGCGACCAGCCCAATTACGGCGAGGTGGAAATATTCCTCTTCCCCAAGGAGCGAGTGGTCATGGGGCCGCGGCAGGTTGAAAACCGGATTGACCAGAGCACGGAGATCTCGGGCCAGTTCACCCTCTGGAGCCAGGCCGGTTCCAATGTCATTCGGGGCAATCTCCTGGTGCTGCCGATCAATGATTCGCTGATTTACGTAGAGCCGATCTTCTTGCGGGCGGAGGGCGGCGGCCTGCCCGAACTGGCCCGTGTGATCGTGGTCTTCCAGGAGACTGTGGTGATGGAAGAAACCCTGGAGCTGGCCCTGGTGCGCATATTCGGCCAGCGGGGCACCCTGCCGCCCGATGTCGACCCCGGTGAGCTGCCCGGCTTACCGGAAATCCCGGTGGATGAAGATATGGCCGCTTTAATCCGGCGGGCCCAGGAAACGTATGAAGCGGCGATGCAGAGCCAGCGTGAAGGCGACTGGGCCGGCTACGGCGCCAAGATTAGCGAGCTCGAGCAGATCTTGAGCGACCTGGCCAGCCTTACTGACTAATAACCGGCTAAAATGGGACAAGGGACGGATCCTTGTCCCATTTAAATTAATTGCAGTATTTCATTTGCTTATAATGGGATGGAGGTTTTCCCTTGACATCTTCTGCAGTAGAAGTCTATACCGATGGAGCCTGTTCCGGCAATCCCGGCCCGGGAGGCTGGGCGGCGGTAATCATGCGGGACAGCGCGGCGTATGAAATCTCAGGCTGCGAGGCGCATACCACCAACCAGCGTATGGAGTTGCGCGCGGCGGTGGAAGCGCTGGGCACCCTGCTCGAACCGACCCGGGTCAGGCTCTACAGTGACAGCGCTTACATGGTCAATGCCTTCCTGCAGGGTTGGATGGTCCGCTGGCGCCGCAACGGCTGGCTGACTGCCGCTAAAAAACCGGTGGATAATCAGGATCTCTGGAAACAACTGCTTGCCCTCACTGAGAAGCACCAGGTGGAGTGGTATAAGGTAAAAGGTCACAGCAACAACGTTTACAACGAACGTTGCGATTGTCTCGCCCGGCAGGCTATCGAAGAGCTCAGGTCTTTACCGGATTAAAAAGGAGTGGCGATCATGCCCAGGTTGGGGATATTAACCGGCGGCGGTGACTGCCCCGGGTTAAACGCGGTAATCAGAGCGGTTACCAAGGGGGCCCTCCTCGGCCACGATATCGCAGTGGTCGGGTTCAATAACGGGTTTAAGGGCCTGGTGGAAAACGATGCCTGGCTGATCAGCGAAGCCGCTGTTTCCGGGATATTGCACCGCGGCGGCACCATTCTCGGCACAACCAACCGGGACAATCCTTTTCACTACGGGATCACCGGCTCGGACGGCTCTTTGCGTTATGAAGATTGTTCAGCGCGGGCGCTGGAGCATCTCGAACGCTGGGGCGTGGACTGCCTGATTGTCGTGGGCGGGGACGGCAGCCTGGCCCTGGCGGAACAGTTCAGCAGCCTCGGAGTACCGGTAATCGGCATCCCTAAAACCATCGACAACGATCTGTCGGCCACAGACGTCACCTTCGGCTTCGACTCGGCGGCGGCGACGGCTACCGATGCTATCGACAAGCTGCACACCACGGCCGAATCACATCACCGGATCATGGTCGTGGAGGTTATGGGCCGCACCGCCGGCTGGATCGCCCTGCAGGCCGGCACCGCCGGCGGCGGCGATATTATCCTGATTCCGGAGATCCCGTTCAGTTATCAAATAGTGCTCGACAAAATTATGGAGCGCCGCGCCCGCGGCAAAAAATTCAGTATAGTCGTCGTGGCTGAAGGGGCTTACAGCGCCGGCAGTGAACCGCTTTATAAATTGACCGCCTGCGGGACCAAGCGGTTGGGCGGTATCGGGCAGGCGGTGGCCGACCAGCTCGAATCGCTCTCCGGCATAGAAAGCCGCGCCACTGTTTTAGGGCACCTGCAGCGCGGCGGTACGCCGACCTCTTTCGACCGGGTCCTGGCCACCCGTTTTGGGGCTAAGGCGGTGGAGCTGTTTCAGGCCGGCCGCCAAAACGAGATGGTCTGCATTCACGGCACCACCGTCGGCGCCGTTCCGATTAATGATGCGATCAGTCAGATTAAAAGAGTCGATCCGCAAAGTGAGCAGGTGCGGGCTGCTCTGGCTGTCGGCACTTGCTTCGGCCAATCTCTCTAATATGTTGGTGCCAGGCAGTGACTTAAGACATAACAGTTAGTTCTGCCAAGCGGAGCTTTCTATGAAGTTATGTCTTAAGTCACTGCCTGGCACCAACTGTTTATCCGGTTCAGCCGGCTCACCAAATGTTTTACCGGGATCGGGAAATCGGTATGATCAGACTTGAGTCGAGGTATATTCAGGGTATTTGGCTGTTGACAAAAGTCGATAAGATTAATAAGATAGAGTTGGTTCAAAGTATACTAAACCGATAAACTAATAAAAGAATAAACCTAGAGCTGACTGATCTGGAGGGATCTGAAAGATGGCGATAGTTACCAGTGTGGCCGGGTTGATCGGCAAAACGCCGCTGGTTTACCTGAACAGTGTGACCGCAGGCTGCGCCGCCCGCGTCGCGGCGAAGTTGGAATACTTCAACCCGGGGGGCAGCGTGAAGGACCGGATCGGCCTGGGTATGATCGAGGCCGCTGAGCGGGAGGGCCGGCTCGGTGAGGATAGTATCATTATCGAGCCGACCAGCGGCAACACGGGGATCGCCCTGGCAATGATCAGCGCCGCTAAAGGTTACCGCTGTACCCTGGTCATGCCGGATACGATGAGCGTTGAGCGCCGCAGCCTGCTTTATGCCCTGGGGGCGGAGCTGATTTTAACCCCCGGAGCCGCAGGTATGAAAGGCGCTTTACTGAAAGCAGGCGAGCTGGCCGCCTCCGATCAGAAATATTTCATGCCGCAGCAGTTTGCAAACCCCGCCAACCCGGCGGCCCACCGGGAAAACACCGCGCTCGAGATCTGGGAAGCTACCGGCGGTAACGCGGATTTCCTGGTTGCCGGTGTGGGTACGGGTGGGACTATCACCGGGGTGACCCAGGTAATGAAAAGAAAAAAACCGGCCTTTAAAGCGGTAGCCGTGGAACCGGCCGAGTCGCCGGTCTTATCCGGCGGTAAACCGGGACCGCACCGGATCCAGGGGATCGGCGCCGGTTTTATCCCGGATGTGCTCGATTTAACCCTGGTTGATGAGATCATCCAGGTCGACGCGGAAGCCGCCATGATCACCGCCCGCCGCCTGGCGCGGGAAGAGGGACTCATGGTCGGCATCTCTTCCGGGGCTGCTTGCAGCGCCGCCTTGCAGCTGGCCGGCCGGCAGGAAAATAAAGGGAAATTGATCATCGTGATTTTCCCCGACTTATCCGAACGCTATATCTCAACGGCGCTATTCGCGGGAAATTAGATCAAATGAGATCAAAATCAAGGGAAGTGAAATAAATGCAGCTTTCCACCAAGGCTCGCTACGCACTGCGGGCAATGCTCGAGCTGGCCTCACATTACGGTAAAGGTTCACTGCAGCTCAAAGAGATTGCTCGCCGGCAGGAGATATCCGAAAAATACCTGGAACAGATCATGTACCCGTTGCGGGTGAAGGGTTTTGTCTACACCCAAAAAGGCAGCCAAGGCGGCTTTTTCCTGGCCAAACCACCTGAGGAGATCACCGTTTACGATATTGCAGATACTATGGAAGATTCGCTTTGCCCGGTAGCCTGTGTGAATAAAACGGGCGATTGCAAACGGCTGCATCACTGTGCCTTGCACGACGTGTGGGCCAACCTCAACAACACCATCGTGAGCGAACTGAAATCGCTGAAACTCTCCGACCTGGCCAAGAAGCACGAAAAACTTGCCTTCACGGCTGTAAAACAGCCTGAATACCAGATTTAAAGCCGGCGGTCTGCGCCGCCGGGGGTGTGACGGCAACTGGCTTATCCGTTGGCGTGCTGTTAAACGCCGGTTGAACCCCGCGGGTAACAAGCTGGCAGGAATAGCTATCATTTTGTCGAATATGCGGACAACATGCCAATTTGTCCTCACCCTTGAGAAAAAGAGGTGGATACCTTATGAAGCGGTTATCGTCTAAAACCAGATCAATTCTGGTTGCTGTGCTGGTTCTGGGAATGTTTCTGCTCCATAACAGCTTCTGGCTTTGGAAATGGGACAACCGGCTGCCAATTTTATTCGGTTTCATGCCCTTTTCTTTTGCTTATTACGCGGCCTACGCGCTGCTGGCTACGGCGGTACTGGCTTTGATCGTAGCTCTGGTTTGGCCGGACCCCCCTGAGCAGGCGATTATACTAATAAACGCTGAGGAGGGGAAAGAGCAGTGAACAACACTTTGGGGTTGGGCATTCTGGCCGCCTATTTTGCTGCACTGCTCGTTATCGGCGGCTACGGGGCCAAGGTAACCCGGAAGACGCGTGAAGATTATTTCCTGGCCGGACGAGGCCTTGGCAGCATCGCCGTATTTGCGGCTCTCTTTGCCAGCAATATTACCGCTTTTACAATTATCGGACATGCCGGATTCGCCTATCAAGCCGGTTACGGCGCATACGGTTACGTCATCGGCTGGAGTATCTTTATTACGCCGTTTACCTACTACCTGGTTGGCTACCGTGCCTGGCTGCTGGGAAAACGCTACGGTTACGCCACACAGCCCCAGGTTTTTGGGGGCATATTGCACAGCAAATCCGTAGCCGCCCTCTTTCTGGTCCTGTTGCTTTACTACACCCTGCCTTACCTGGTGGTGAGCATTATCGGCGGCAGCCTTGCTTTTTCCACAATCAGCGGCGGTGTCGTCTCCTATAAAATAGCCGCCCTGGTCCTGATCGGGGTTTCCTTGCTCTATACCGTTCCGGGAGGTATGCGCGGCACAGTCTGGACGGATATCTTCCAGGGGTTTCTCTTCTCGGTCGTGGCGCTGCTCCTGATCTTTGCCGTGGGGAGCGCCCTCGGCGGGTTCTCCGCCATCACTGCCCGGATCGTGCAGGAAAACCCGGCCTTGCTTCAGAGAGCGGCAGCACCGCAGCTGGCGCCGATCAATTGGTTCAGCTTTGCCTTTATTAACTCCATTGCCGTGGTCGTCTTTCCACAGATGTTTATCCGGATTATGGCGGCGCGAAGCAGCGTCAACCTGAAACGGGTTACCCTCTTTTACCCGTTGGCCCTGGCGTTTATATTCGGTATCTCCACACTGCTCGGTGTTTGGGGTTCTGTGGCCGTACCCGGCCTGGTCGGAAAAGAGGCCGATAATATCGTACCCTTATTGATCAGCCGCTATCTATCCCCCGTTTGGATGGCGCTGGGGCTGGTGGTGATCCTCGCGATAGTCAAATCATCCATCGACTCGCAGCTGCTTTCAGTGGCCCACCTGGTCACCGATGACTTCTTTTCGCGCTATTTTCGCATCACCTCCGAGCGCGCGGTCCTCTGGGGGCGGGTAATCCTGGTTCTCTTTTCAGCTGCGGCTTATTATATCGCCCTGATTCGTCCGGCAGCCATCTTAAGCATTGCCGCTTTTGCCTTCTCCGGCTTTTCCATTATGCTGCCGGTCATGATCGGCACGCTTTACTGGCCGCGGGCCAACAAATACGGCGTCTGCGCCGCCCTGGTTTTCCCGGCGGTCATGCTGCACCTCTGGTACCTGAACGTCCTGCCCGCCTGGACCACATTCGGCCTGATGCCGGTGGTGCCCGCCTTCGGCCTCGCCGTCGTCACTCTGATCGTCGTATCCTGCCTCACCCCCGCCCCCCCGGCCTCCCAGCGGGAAAAAACATTCGGCTTCTTCGACACCGTCTTCAAAAGAGTAAGGAAGCCTGTGAGTTGATTTTACAAGAGCGCAGTATACAGGACGTGATTCGTAAAGCGGAAAATGTGGATGTTGCTCTTGTCGGCATGGGCTCACTGGAACCTGATTTTTCAACTTACTGCGTAACCGGTTGATCAGCCTTGATGAATTAAAAAAACTTAGAGACTCCGGTGCCGTTGGCGAGATATGCGGCAAGCATTATGACCGGGATGGTAATGTTCTGGATGTAAAGTTTAACCAGCGAACAGTCTCGATAAAATTGAAAAATTTCGAGATATGGATACTGTGATCGGGATAGCGGCCGGGTCTCATAAAGTTGACGCTATAGCGGGAGCAATTCACGGCAATCTCCTCATCAACATCCTGGTAACTGATGCGGAACTAAAAATGCACCTGGACGTTTATAAGCACCGTCCGGACGTGCGGGCCGTGCTCCACGCCCACCCGCCCACGGCTACCGCCTATGCCGTGGCCGGAATACCCCTGGATCGGCCGATCCTGCCGGAGATTGTGATCACCCTGGGGGCTGTGCCGATCGCAAAATACGGAACGCCTTCGACAGATGAAATCCCCTTGAATGTAAGAGAGCACCTGGAGAAGCATGATGCCGTGTTACTGGAAAACCACGGCGTGCTGACTTTGGGGACTGATGTTTATGATGCTCTTTACAAAATGGAGAATATCGAGCATTTTGCCAGAGTCTGGCTGATCGCGCGGCAGTTGGGCGGGGAGCGGGAGCTGCCTCCCGGGGAAGTGGAGAAGCTGCTTCAGGTGAGGCAGAATTTGGGGATCAGCGGCCGGCACCCCGGGTCTACTCACCGCGGCGCCTGAAGCGAAGTGCGGCTCTTGATTTATGCTGGGTTGCCTGCGGCCGTTTTGACGCCTACTTTGAGTAATGAATTTGGGGTCAGATCTTGAATTGTGAATTGAGAAAAATGGAATTCAGTTCTTGCCTAAATTGTGATAATTAAGATCTGATATTTCTTAATAACTTCTATATTTATTATGGCAGGAACTGAGAAAATAATGGAGAAATAATTTCCTGGTTAAAATTACACAGTGGTTAAAGCTAAACAGTCGATAAAGTAAGAATACATCCATTCACAATGGAGCATCTCTCACGCCAGGTTTTGAGGGGCTCCATTTTTTGTTGGGAAGGGGGGTACCAGAATGGCCCGGCCTCTTCGAATTGAGTATCCGGGAGCTTTTTATCATATCACCAGTAGAGGGAATGAAAGAAAAAAGATTTTTAATGACGATTATGACCGAATTAAATTTTTAGAAATCTTACAGAAGCAATCAGTAAAATTCGGAACATGGGTTCACGGTTATGTCCTCATGCCCAATCATTATCATTTAATTATAGAAACCCCGAATGCAAATTTATCTGCAAAGATGCATGGTCTAAATTGCAGCTATTCAATTTATTACAACCGAAGGCACAGTCGTATCGGACATTTCCTTCAGGGCAGGTATCTCAGTATTATTGTTGATAGAGATAGCTATTTAATGACAGTAAGCCGTTATCTGCATCTAAATCCTGTCAGAGCTAAGTTAGTGGCAGATCCCTTGAGATACCATTGGAGCAGCTATTCCGGATTTATTGATTCTCGTTTTGCAGTACCTTGGGTGCAGTATGAGAATACCTTAACGCTATTCTCTGATGACCTGGAACAGGCCCGAAGACGATACCGGCAATACGTTGAATCGTATCTTACAGAGGAATTGGAGAATCCTCTGGAGGGTGCATACCGGAGGACGGTCCTGGGCGGAGAAGATTTTATGGCTAAAATTGAGAAAATTATTTCTGAAAGCCAGCATGATCAACAATTAAATGAATTTCATGGTTTGATTTCTGGGATACGCGGTATTCAGGATCCAAGCACCCTGTTGAAGTCCGTTGCTGAAGTATTTCAAATAGCGGTGGATCGATTATTTACCCGGGGACGGGATAACCATCAAGCTCGAAAAATAGCCATCTATATCCTCAAACAATACACTACATTAAGCAACCGGGAGATTGGAGCCTATTTGGGTGGATTGCATTATTCCACTGTGAGCAAAGCTGCTGCTTTAATGGATAAGGAGTTAGCTGAAAACCAAATTCTAATGAATTTGCTTTCAGCTGTAAAATCACATGCCAAGATCTGACCCCATTGCTGACGTGGCCCGGCCTTTGGTAGCGGTAGTGATCAGCTATATTGCCGGGATTGTTCTGGGACGGCTTTACTTGAACGAACCCGTCCAGGCGGCGTGGTTGTTGGGGTTGCTGCTGCTTGCGGCAGTGTGGTTTGTTTTTAGAAAGCTGCTTTCGCTTTACGGGGCGGTGCTGTTCCTGGTGGCCTTGGCCGCGGGAGGGGCCGCTTTTATTTTTGCTGCCGCCCCGCGCCCGAACGGGGTGCTGAACTGGGCCGGCGGCCCGGTTTACGTGGAAGGGACGGTAGTGGATGAGCCGCTGCACTACGAGGACCACACCGCCTACCGGCTGCGGGTGGAAACGGTGGAGACGAAGGAAGCGCGTTTCAATGTCCCGGGCACAATCCTGGTAAAAATCTACGGCGCGGCGCGGGAGGATTACTGGTTCGGCGAGCGGCTGCGCCTGCGCGGCGAGATCACGGAACCGAAAGGGGTGCGCAACCCCGGCGGCTTTGACTACCGCTTCTACCTGCGCAGCCAGGGGATCGATGCCCTGATCTATCCGAAACCGATCCAGGTCGACAGGCTGGGGCCGGGTGAGGCCGGCCGGCTTGCCGCCTCCGCGGTTCAGCTCCGCTCGCGCATGGTGGAAAAGATTGAGGCGAACCTGCCTTCCCCGGCCGCGGAGCTGCTGATTGCTGTCCTCTTTGGCCAGCGCCACCGCCTGCCCGACGAGATCCGCGACAACTTTACGCGCAGCGGCGCGGGCCACCTGATGGCTGTTTCAGGGCTGCATGTGGGCCTGGTAGCCTCGCTTATCCTGGGCTTCTGGCGCCGTCTCGGTTTACGCGGCCGATGGCCGTTGGTCCTGGCGATCGGATTAATCTTCGCCTACGCCTATCTGACCGGTTTGCGCCCCTCGGCGCTCCGCGCGGCGGTGATGCTCTCCCTGGCCCTCGGAGCGCTGCTTCTGGACCGGGACCATGACCTGCCGACCGCGATCGCCCTCGCCGCCCTGATTACGCTTGTTTATAACCCGCTGCTCCTCTTTTCGGTGGGCTTTCAACTTTCTTACGCCGCCACCCTGTCGATTATTTATCTCTACCCGCCGCTTCAGGCGGGATTGAGACGCCTGAAAATTCCCGCGGCGATCAGCTCGTTAACGGCTGTAACCGCGGCCGCGCAAATCGGTGTGCTGCCGCTGTGCGCCTATCATTTCCAGCATCTCCCGGCGGGCGCGCTGCTTTTTAATTTACTATTGTTACCGCTCATGGCTCCCCTGGTCGGCCTGGGGCTGGGCGGCGCGCTGGTCAGCCTCGCTGTGCCGGCTGTGGGCGGGCCTTTAATCTGGGCTAGCCGCCCGCTCCTGGAGCTGATGCTTCTGATCACCGCGGCGGCGCGCCTGCCCGGTTTTTACCGGCCGGTCTTTCCGCCGCACATCTTCACCCTGGTTGCCGCATACATACTGCTTGCTGCCGCGCTGTTCGCCTATTATCAGGCTAAGGCCGGCAACCGCTCCGCGCAGCCGCCGAAGGAGCAAAACAAATTGATGCTGCGGTTGCGCGTTATTTGCAAACGCCCCGCCACCGCTGCCGGTTTTACCCTTGCTCTCGCTGTGCTGCTCGTCTGGGCAGGCATCGTTTTCCCTGCCTCGCCCGAGCTGACGATTACTTTTCTAGACGTGGGGCAGGGAGCGGCGGCCCTGGTCGAGGCGCCTTGCGGCGCGGTGATCCTGATCGATGCCGGCGGCGATCCGCCGTACAGCGGGGATCCGGGCCGGGTAGGCGAATATACCCTTTTGCCGTTCCTACGCTCTAAAGGGATCCGCCGTCTCGACCTGGTGCTGATCAGCCATCCCCATGAAGATCACTTCGGCGGCCTGCTGCCGCTGATCGGTGTAATGCCGATCGGGCAGATGATGCTCTCTCCCGTAGCGGGTGATTCTCCCTACTACGCGGCGCTGCTGGCCGAAGCGGCCCTGGAAGGGGTTCCGGTTCATGAAGCCTCTTCCGGCGAGGTATGGTCTTGCGGTGCGGAGCGGTGCGCCCTGGAGATACTGGGCCCGCCGCGCGAACTGCTGCGCGGCACCGGCAGCGACCTGAACAATAACTCGGTGGTGGCGCGCCTGCACTTCGGAGAAGTGAGCGCCCTGTTCTGCGGCGATATTGAAGATCCCGCCGTCCAATACCTGCTCGAGAATAGAGTCGACCTCGCCGCACAGATTCTCCTCGTGCCGCACCACGGCGGGAACTTCTCCCTGGCGCCGCGCTTTTTCCAGGCAGTGAACCCTGATTGCGCCGTAATTTCGGTGGGGGCCAATACCTTCGGCCATCCTCACCCCGCTATCCTGGAATCGCTCAATGCAGCCGGCGCTATTTATTACCGCACCGATCAGCACGGCGCAATAATAGTGCGTACAGACGGCACCAGTATAACCATACAGTAACGGGGACACCATACTTAACCCCAAAATTTACCAATAAGGGGACACCATACTTAACCCCAGAATTTACCATCACTCTTTGGCCGCGGGCGCCGCATGTCGCCATCACAGCTGCAAGAATCAGCTGTTTTAACGGATGAAACAAATATCTAAGCGGTTTGCGCCATTATCCGACCATGGAAGGAGAGAAGGGTTGTGGCCGGCAGAAAAATTTTATGTTAATTTGTCAAACCTAGAGGATTTTTGACAAAAAAAAAGAATTATTTGGTCTAAATAGATAGAGAAACAAATATTGGCTGCCGCAGGGAGAGAAATGTATGTTTACCGCTTTCAGAAAAGGAAAGCTATTTCCGAAATTTTTGGCTTTGCTTCTTTTTATTTTCTGCAGCCTGCTCTGGTTCGGCCTGGATATGATCGTCCTGGCCCAGGACGGCGATCCGGTGAACCCCTCCCCTGAAATAATACTGTTCACGATCAATCATGGCGATACCGTGACCGCCTTGCATGAAGTTGCCCTCCAGCTCGACGCTTCCGACGACCGGACGGGCCGCGAGCAGCTGCTGGTTCGCTTCGCCAATGATCAATCGTCCTGGACCGGCTGGGAGCTTTTCCTGGCGGAAAGGGAGTGGCTGCTGCCGGCCGGGGATGGTTTAAAAACGGTTTCGGTGGAAGTTAAAGACGAAGACGGTAACATAACCGGGGCTTCCGCGGTCATCTCGTTAATCGTGCCGGTTGAAGGGGTCACCCTGGACTGGGACCACCTGATCTTGCACCCGGACGACCCGGCAATCACTCTCACGGCGGCGGTATTCCCGGAATACGCCACCAATGCCGCGGTGACCTGGTCCTCCAGCGACCCCGCGGTGGCCACTGTTTTTGAAGGCGTGGTCACTCCAATCGGTGAAGGTGAGGCCGCTATCACGGTAACCACAGTTGACGGGGGGTTCACCGCAACCTGCCGGGTTGAAGTAAACGCCGCCGCACCGCCCGGTATCGACCCGTCAATTACATACGGTGATGTTAACGGATCCGGTGTTGTTGATGTGGGCGACGCCATCCTGATATTGAGATCGATCGTGGAGATCGTAACGCTGGACGAGCAGCAGCAAGCCGCCGCTGATGTCAACCTCGACGGTGTTGTTGATGTGGGCGATGCCGTAATCATCTTGCGCTATATCGTCGGACTGGTAACCAGCCTGCCTGTTGAACATGCCTTGCCCCCTGTGGAGGACCCGCCGTCCGGTGAAGATCCGCCCGGGCCGCCCGTACTGCCTTCCGAACCGCCGACCCAACGGCTGCTCAGCGCCCGGTACCAGGTGAGCGCCACCGCCCAGGTGGAAGTATCTTCGTTGAACGTGCGCAGCGGTCCCGGCACGGACTATGCCGTACTCGGCAGTGTATCCCTGGGGCAGCGCTTCATCATTCGCGAAGAACAGGTTACCAGCGGCCAGTATAACCTTTGGTACCGGATTAACTATAACGGCCAGGCCGGTTGGATCGCCGCCGGCTTTACCTCTGTGCATATCGTCCTCTACGGGCTGGATTACTGGTCCAACCCGACCAGGCTGGCCGATGCGCCGGCGGGCCTGGCGCCGGGCAGCTATACCATAAACAGCGATTACCGCTTCTTCTTAAATGAAGGCGGCACCATCACCCCTACGGCGATTTACTTCGACTTTCTGGAGCAGATCCCGTATGCCCGGTTGCCCCTGGAGCGTCCGGCTCCCGCGGCGGTTACGGCCGCCTATCTGGCGCAAAGGGCCCAGAACATTCGTCCCGACTCTCCCTTCCCCGGTATTGCCGCTTCATTTGTACAGGCCCAGGAAATCTGGGGGGTTAACGCCATATATTTAATGGCCCATGCGGCCCTCGAGAGCGGCTGGGGCAGTTCGGCGATCGCGCGGGATAAGAACAACATCTTCGGCTACATGGCTTACGACAGCAGTCCCTACGCCAGCGCCGCAACCTTCCGCTCCATGGAAGATTGTGTCAAGCAGGTGAGCGGCTATATCCGCCGCTCTTACCTGAGCGAGGGCGGCACCTACTTCCGGGGGCCCCACCTGGTGGGGATGAACGAATTCTATGCCACCGACCCGATGTGGGCGATCAAGATCGCCCGCACCATGCAAAGCATTTTCAGCTTCAGCGAATATACCGCGGTGGCCAAGGCGCTGAATCAAGGCACCGTGACAGAGGGCCCCTTAAACCTGCGCAGTGGTCCCGGCACGAACTATAGCGTGATTACCGCCTTGCCCCAGGGCACCACCGTTCAAATTGCAGGGGCGAAGCTTGTCTCCAGCACCAACTGGCTGAAAGTAATCGTGGGTGCAAACACCGGTTGGGTTAGCGGCGATTATGTTGGCCTGCTCACCGCGCCGCGTGGTGTCGTCTACTTTTCCGATTGGTATAAGGATGGTAACGAAGGTATGGAGATGGACGTGCGCGGCGGTCCGGGAACGGAACATGCCGTGGTAGGGAAGCTTGCCTTCGGCCAGTCCTTCTCGATCGGGGAGACTCAGACCCTTTACAACAGCGCCGACGATAAATGGTATGTCTGGTACCGGATCACTTACCCCGGTTCGGCTGATCCAAGCTGGGTCCGCGGTGACTGCGTTAGCGTGGACTGGTAGAGCCGGCAAATGATAGCAAGGGTGTGTACTTAAATGCATAGAACCGCTCCCAGGTGGTTTTTCCCGGCAGCTGTTATGCTCCTGTGCGTGATCAGTTTCGCCTTCGGGCCGGCTGTTCCTTTTGCCCGGGCCGCGGCCGGGACCGCGGTAATCGTAGACGGCGCCGCCGGTGAGGCCGGTCAAACTGTTGTCGTTACCGTTCGGCTGCGGGGGCTTGACCGTCTTACCGGGGTGAGCGGTATCTCCGGGGGGCAATTTGAACTGGTTTACGATCCGGCTGCCGCTGTTGTCGATACGATCAGGCAGGGCAGCGCCATCGGAGACGGTTTTTTATTCCTGGCCAATCGCGCTTTTTCGGAGAACAGCGTCAAGGTAGTCTGGGCTGCGGAAAGCGCCTTAATCACCGGCGACGGTGACCTCTGCAACGTCACATTTTCGCTGCGGGCCGGCGGCGCCGTTCAACCGGTCATCGAGAATTTAAGCTTATTTGATCAGGATCTCCGCCCCCTGGCCGTGGCCGCGCAAGTTGACGGCAGCGCGTTTCATGTGCAATCCCCCCCGGGTGCGACCAAGCCTTCCACCGGTGAGCCCGGCACCGGCGAAGAGGGCGTTTCCGGTGATGACGCCGGCGATGCTGATGAGAGTCCCGGCAACCGGACAACAGGTGACGACGAAACTGAGGGGGATCTTCCGGCGCCGGATGAGGAAAGCGAAGGCTCCGCCGGGACGCCTCTCTTGATCCGGCAAATTTATTTTGCGATTCCGGCAGTACTTTTTTTGGCCTGCCTTTTGGGGCTTGTGTTGTTCAGGCGCCGGCCCGCACGGCGCAGAAAAAGGTAGTTGCCGGGCTAACCCTGCCCGCCGGTCCGCGACACGCGGCACTTTCTTTCGCAATGTAATTACGGATCCCCCCTATTAATGACTGGCCCGGGTAGGATTTCCTTAGACAGCCTCTTTAATCAGCAATCAACCGGAAGGAGAGTTTAATCATGAAAAAAAAGGTAGATCGTAAATTGTTCAAATTGTCCAAGGTTCCGGTTGTCTTGCTGGTGACCATCTTGTTACTCGCACTGTTTGCGTTCAGTGTCTTCGCCGCGGGCACTCCCACGGTCACGGTGGGAAGCGCCTCGGGAAATAAAGGGGCCACCGTGAATATTCCTGTCTCGATCTCCAACAGTGCCGGCGTATCCGGGGTCAGTTTTAAACTCAATTATAACAGTTCAATTGTTGAACCGCGTATGGATCAAATTAGTTGGGGCGCAATTATTCAAGGTATGCGTGAGGCTCATCACAATGCCGGAGGCGGTTTTATCAGTATTGCAATTGTATCTGCAAGCAGTGTTTTTTCTTCGGACGGTACAATTGTTACGATACCCTTTACTCTGAAAAATGGGGGACAAACATCCTTATCTTTAAGCGATTTGACTGCAAGTGATGGCGGTTCAATACCCTGTAACGGTGTTTCCGGCGCCATTACCGTCACCGTCGTTAAAACTCCCCTGGCCAAGGTCGGCCAGCCCACATGGAGCGGCGATACGACGATTAACTGGACCACTGTTGCCAACGCCGCCTCTTACGAGGTCAAGCTCTACAAGTCCGGCAGCCTTGCGCGAACAGTAACGGTAGCCCATCCCGGTAGCTCATACAATTTTTCTTCGGACATGAGCGGCGGGGGGAGCTATACCGTCACTGTGCAGGCCAAGGCCGGTTCGTCAGAGCTCTACACCGACGGGGCGGTTTCCGGCGCCTCCAGCGCTAAAATCAAGACCGAACCCCTGGCCCAGGTCAATAAACCCACCTGGAGCGGCAATACGATCAGCTGGACCGCAGTTGCAAACGCCGCCACTTACCAGGTCATTCTCTATAAAAACGGCAGCCCCAGCCCGGCTGTCAGCGCGACCGCTACCTCCTATAATTTTTCCGACCGGATCAACCAGCAAGGCGCAGGCAGCTACACCGTGACCGTGCGGGCCATGGCAAGTTCGGCCGGTTTCTACACCGACGGGGCGGTTTCCGCTCTCTCCGACGTCAACGACAAGACCGCGGCCCTAGGCCAGGCCGGTAAACCCACCTGGAACGGCGATACGATCAGCTGGAGTGCCGTTGCAAACGCAGCCTCCTACCAGGTAATTCTCTATAAAAACGGCAGCGCCAACCAGACAGTCAGCGCGACCGCCGCCACCTATAACTTTTCAACCCGGATCAGCCAGGAAAGCGCGGGCAGCTACACCGTGACCGTACGGGCCCTAGCCGATCCGGCCGGGCCGTATGTCAACGGGCCGGTTTCCGCTCCATCTGAGGCCAGCGTCAAGTCCGTAACCCTGGCCCGGGTGGCGAGGCCGGCCTGGAGCGGCGATCGGATTACCTGGAGCGCCGTGCCGAACACGGTCAGCTACGAAGTTATACTTTACAAGGGCGCCTCCAAGGTTGAGACGCGCACGGTCGCGGCGGGGCAGACCGCCGTTGACTTTAAAAACAAGATGCAGCTGGCGGGCGCCGGCAGCTACAGCGCCTCCGTTCAGGCGCGCGGCGACGGCAAGATCTACCTGCACGGGCAAGTTTCCGAGCGTTCGGCCGAAAAAAATTACGATCCCGAGCAGGAGCCGTCGTCTGGTGAAACCGATCCGGATCTGCCCGGCGGGGAGAATCTATCCGCGTTAAAGCCGGTCTGGTTGGCCGATCCTGCCGGCGGTCTGGCCACGGCCACTATCGCCTGGCGCCGCGGTGAAGACACGGTTGAAGCATATACCATAACCCTGTACCGGGGGAGCAATCAAGTAACGACGGAAACTTTGACTCCGGATGATACAGATGATTTGCTATCCTTTAATTTTGCTGATCAGATCGACGAACCCGGCCTATACTATGTCATGGTTGAAGCGCTGCGCTCCGGCGGGAGCTCTGAGAGCCTGGACAGCTCCACTATACTGGTCATTACTGCGGAAACGGAAGCCGGATCCGGCGTTTTTCAAGCCGAAGGGTACCTGCCCTTTGCCGGGGTGCGGCTGCGGTTTACATCGGAAACAGCCGTGCGCGGCGCAATTACACTGTCCTGCTTGAGCAGCTGTGAGTACCGTGCGCCGGAAAACCGGCTTGCCGCCGGCATCTTTCTCGGTGTTACCCTCGATCAATCGTTGAACGGCATTTTAACCCTGATTGAAGTGGAGTACGACCCCGGCCAGTTGCCCGAAGGATTAAGTGAAGACTCCCTCCGGTTGTACCGTTACGATGCGGAAAAAGGAAGCTGGGAGCTGCTCAACTCGGGTGTGTACCTGGATAAAAAAAGTGTTTGGGCGGAAGTGCCGCGATTCAGCGTGATCGGAATATTCGGCGAGCAGGACCTCCAGCAGGACACCGCCGCCGGCTTCAGCTGGTCCTCCCTCGCTCGCGTCCCGTACTACCTCTGGCCGCTGCCGCTCGTCCTGGCGCTTGTGATCTTCCTGCTGACCCGGCGGCGCCGTCCCCGGTAAACCCGGAAAGTTGTCACTGTTGTCACTGGGACGGTTCTGCTGACAACTTTGCGGGCTATTACATTGGTGCCTGGCACCATCTTGAACAAAATGTGTTGTTTTGCAAACCCTGGGAATAATAATAAAGCCTCTGCGTGAGGCTTTTTCCTATTTATTAACACTTACGGTTTGATTTTATAAAAATAACTCAGCAGGAGTGTTGCAGATGCGTATTCTGATGTTATCCTGGGAGTATCCGCCCCGAGTTATCGGAGGGTTGGCCCATGTAGTCTCAGAGGTGGCTCGAGCCCTGGTGCGGGAAGGAAACGAAGTCGCAGTTGTCACCGCCTTAGATGAGAACCTGCCGGCGGTAGAAACCGTGGCGGGAGTTATGGTCCACCGGGTGGCGCCCTACCACGGCCGAACATTGAATTTTTTTGCCTGGGTTCACCAGTTGAACCTGGCCATGCTGGAAAAAGGGGTGGCCCTGTTTCGGCGTAAACCGTTCGATCTGGTTCATGCCCACGACTGGCTGGTGGCGTATCCCGGCCGGGCTATGAAACATATCTTTCACATTCCGCTGGTTGCCTCCATGCATGCCACCGAATTTGGGCGCAGCGGAGGGCTGCATACCGATGAGCAGCGTTATATCGGCGAGGTAGAATGGTCCCTCACATATGAAGCCTGGAAAGTAATCTGCAACAGCCGCTACATGCGGGAAGAGGTGGAAACCGTATTCAACCTGCCGCCGGATAAAATTGAAATCATCCCGAACGGAATTCGCGCGGCAGCCTTTCAGGTTAAAGCCCCTGACCCGCTGGTTCGAAAGCGCTTCGCTGATCCCAAGGAGAAAATTATCTTCTTTATCGGCAGGCTGGTCCGCGAAAAAGGAGTGCAGATATTGCTTGAAGCGCTGCCGATGATCCGGGGCCGTATTCCGGACACCCGGTTAATCGTTGCCGGTAGCGGCCCTTTTGAAGAAGAGCTGCACCGAATTGCCCTGAACCTGGGAGTGGATCGCCATGTCACTTTTACCGGCTACATTGACGAAACAACCCGGAATCAGCTTTACGCCCACGCCGATCTGGCCGCGTTCCCCAGCCTGTATGAACCCTTCGGCCTGGTCGCTCTCGAAGCGATGGCCACCGGTACACCGCTGGTGGTAGGCGATACCGGCGGGTTCACCGAGACTGTGGAAAACGGTGTCAACGGGATCCGGGCCGAGGCGGGAAACGCGGCCGATCTGGCCGGAAAGATCACTCGACTCCTGGCGGAACCGTCCCTGGCCCGCCGCCTTTCCCGCAAAGGTCTGCAGGATGTGGAGGAAAAGTATTCCTGGTCCTCGCTGGCCCGCCATTATGAAGCACTCTACCAGAAAATCGTTTTTTCTCCTGAAGCGAGGCGCTGGCGGCGCGAGACCGATGAAGCACCCGTACAACCGGCGGCAATCCCCGGACCCGATCACGAACACGCCCGGTCATAATGAAATAAATTAAGAGTGAGACAAGGAACCATCCCTTCTCCCATTTTGGTAATACGGGCGCGGAATGGGCAAACTAAACTCTGCTGTGGCGGTAATTAAGGGACAAGGTACCGTCCCCTGTCCCAAAAAGGGAGTGCGTGCAACTGATGAAAGCGGTTATTATGGCCGGCGGGGAAGGGTCACGCCTGCGCCCGCTGACGTGTGACAAGCCGAAACCGATGGTGCCGGTAATGAACCGGCCGCTCATGGAATACAGCGTCGAGCTTTTAAGACGGCACGATTTCTACAATATTGCGGTCACTTTGCAGTATTTGCCCGAGCAGATCAAGGACCATTTTGGCGATGGCAGCCGCTTTGGCGTCAATTTCCGTTACTATATTGAAGAGGAGCCTTTGGGTACCGCCGGCAGCGTCAAAAACGCGGCCTCTTTTCTGGACGAAACTTTTATCGTGATCAGCGGCGACGCACTGACTGATTTTGACCTGACCGGCGCGGTAGAGTTCCACCGCGCGCGCGGCGCCCTGGCCACCCTCGTCCTGAAATCGGTGGAAAGCCCCCTGGAATACGGGGTGGTAATGATCGAACCCGACGGCCGGATTACTCGTTTCCTGGAGAAGCCGGGCTGGGGCGAGGTTTTCAGTGATACGGTCAACACCGGCATCTACATCCTTGAGCCTGAAGTGCTTTCGCTGGTGGAGCCCGGGAAGATGGTTGATTTCAGCAAAGATATATTCCCGTTGTTGCTGAAACAGGGCGATCCCCTCTTCGGCTGTGTACTGGACGGTTTCTGGTGCGACATCGGCGACCTGAAAGAGTACCTGCGCGCGCACCGCCAGGTGCTGGAAGGGCAGGTTGATCTCCGCTTAAACGCCCGTGAAGCGGAAAAAGGAATCTGGTTGGAAGATGGCGTGCAGGTTCATCCGAGGGCACAGCTCCAGGCCCCTCTTTACCTGGGCCGGGGTTGCACCATCGGCGCCACCGCCCAGGTGAAGGACGGTGCTGTCCTCGGTTCTTACACCCGGGTGGATGAAAGGGCTTCGGTAAAAAGAGGGCTCACCTGGGAAGGAGCCTATATCGGCAAAGGCGCGGCCTTGCGCGGCGGCATCCTCTGCCAGGCCGTCCAGCTGAATGCCCGCTCCTCGGTTTTCGAAGAGGCGGTGATCGGTGACGGCAGCATTATCCAGGAGGGCGTCGTCGTCAAACCCGGCGTCAAGGTTTGGCCGGGCAAGGTGCTGGAAAACGGCGTAATCCTGTATGAAAGCCTGATTTGGGGTAATAAGGCCAGTCGTTCCATTTTCGGGCGCGACGGCATCCGCGGCGATATCAACCGGAATATTACCCCGGAAATGATGCTGCGCTTGGGCGCGGTCTACGGCTCCATTGTAAATAGCGGGGCTGTTCTGGTCAGCGGTGATGCCGGCAAATCATCGGTCATGCTGCGTAAAGCGCTGATTGCGGGGCTTCTTTCCACGGGCGCCTACGTTTTAGATGCCGGTGAGCTGCTCATCCCCATGGCCCGCCGCGCGGTCAGTTATCTAAAAGCCAAAGGCGGTATCCATGTATCCCTGGCCGCCGCCGGAAGCGCGCTCACGGGAGGAAACATCTCACCAGCCGCAGGCGTCAGTTTCAACGGTCTCGATGCTGCATTTAGTGAAGGCGGCGGTGCGGCAACCGATACCCGCATCTCATTTTTTGAAAGTGACGGCCTGCCTCTCTCCCGCACTCTGGAAAGAAAAATTGAACAGCTCTATTTGCGGGAAGACTTCCACCGGCCGGCGGGCGACGCGATCGGAGAGGCGTTGCGCCTGTCCAACCTTGCTGAACTCTACCGGCGTGAACTGATCCGCAATATTACCGCCTCCAAAATTGCGCGGGCCGGTTTCCGGGTGGTCCTGGGTGACCCCTCGCCGTACCTGCGCCGTTTCCTGGTACCTTTGCTGCAGCAACTGCACTGCACCGTGATCACGATCAATGCCGGGCTTGAAGCGGCCAATACCCTGCACGGCGGCGCCTCCCTGCAGTGGCGGCGGAAAGAGGTGGCGCAGGCGGTGCGCGCCAATAACGCCTCCCTGGGGGTGATTATCGAACCGGGCGGTGAAAAGGCGCTGCTCTTCGATGAACGGGGCCGGGTGATCCAGGGTGACCTTTATACCGCCTTGCTTTCCCTGCTGGTATTCCGGGAGCACCGCGGCAGCACCGTGGCCGTGCCGGTAAATGTCTCACACGTGGTCGAAAAACTGGCGGACCGCTACCACGGCCGGGTGCTGCGCACCAAGGCCTCGCCGCGTCACCTCATGGAAACGGGACCGCGGGAGCCGCGGCACCGCAGACCGGCGATGCTGCACTTTGACGGTGTCGCCGCCTTGATTCATCTGCTTGATCTGTTGGCGGCGCAGGATATTACCTTAAACGACCTGTTGGCGGAGATCCCGGCGATCCGGGTGCGGGAAAAAGAGATCCCGTGCCCCTGGACACACAAGGGCCGGGTGATGCGCCGCTTAATCCAGGAATCGAGGCAAAACCGGACTGAGATGATCGACGGTCTGAAAGTCTACCACCCGCAGGGTTGGGCGCTGATCATGCCTGATCCGGAAAAACCGTCCTACCATGTCTACAGCGAGGGGTTTTCCGAGGAGGTAGCCGACTCCCTGACCGAGTTCTACATTGACAAGATTAGCATATTGCAGCGAGAACCCTGATTCCATTATATCCCTTTTAAATGCTTTTACTTATTTCAAAAAAAGGAAAGCGCCTTCGCCTGGTCGAATAGATCCCGTAATTGTATTCTCGGATTACGGGAGGCTTTTTTTTGGAACGGGAACAGGTTGAGGCACTGGTTAAGCAAAATGACGACGTCGCACGCCGCGCATTATTTGAAGCGTACTACCAGCGCACGTTTGGCGTAGTTTACCAGATCACGCGCAGCCGGGAAAGCGCCGAAGATCTCACCCAGGATGCTTTTATCAAGGCTTTCCGCAGCCTGCACCAGCTGCGCGAGCGGGATAAATTCGGCGCCTGGTTGGCGGTAATCGCCACAAACCTGGCCCGAAACCATCTTAAACGTGAAAGAAGGCTCTTTTTCTCTGACGACCTGACCCGCTTTGAATCGGACAGCGGCGATGCCGAAGCAGAAGTGATGCGTGACCTGGAAATTGAAAAAGTGCGCCAAGCGGTGCGCGCCTTGCCACCCGACCAGTACCAGGTAGTGATCCTCCAATACTATTACGATTTAAAAATTGAAGATATTGCCGCGATGCTGCAAATCAGCGCGGGCACCGTCAAGTCGCGGCTCTTCCGGGCTCGCCAAAAATTAGCTCGCATTCTGGAACCAAATTTCGCTGAGCACACTCTACCTATTAAAGGAGGCGGCGATGGCAGATGACGAATAAACAACCGCGGTTACCCGAAGAAGAGCTAATCCGCGAAGCGCTGCACCACGAGCTGCACAGCATTACGCCGCCGCCCGCGGACGCGGTGTGGCAGCGGATCCGGGCCCGGCTGGCGGAAAACGGCCCTGTTTCGTCCCCCGCCGCACCGCCCTCCCGGCGCCGCATCTCCTGGCGCCGCATGGCCGTGCTTGCCGCCGCCCTGATCATTGTTTTCCTGGGCGGCCGGGAAATATTGCGCACCGGTCATTTTGCCGTAACTGAAAGGTTGAAAGGACCATTGAATTATACCGATACCGATGTCCTGATCAGTGAGGCAGGAAAAGAGGCAGGAGACGACACGGGTGAGCAAACCCCGGAATCTGCGCCGCACTTTGGCGTTCAATGGGAACCGATCGATTTAACCGCGCTGCCGGCCCACGCCCGGCCTCCTGAAGAGCTCTCCGGCGGCTATAGCCTGACCTGGACTGCCGTGCGCCAGACCGCATCCGGCGAAAGCTTTACGGCCGCCCTCTACAGCCGCGCCGCGGACAGCCTGCTTTGGCTGCAGTGCGCCATCCCTGACGAAGCGCGCTTCACGGGTGCCCTGGCCGAGATTTTGGAAACCCCCCTGGAAATTACCGGCACGGAGGCCGGCCTGTTGCGGCTCCACATCGGCGGCCGCCTCGCCCTGGCCTGGCAGGATGAAGATTTAAGGCGGCTGCTCTGGGACATCTCCGGCACTGCAACGGAAAACGGCCTCTATGAACTATACAACGGGAATTTTTGAATTCAGAATCCAAAATCCAGGATTTTAGGGGTCAGAATGAAAAACCTGGGCAAAAACATTGAAAAATACAAGAGGCTAAAAAAGTAAAATGACGCGAAAAAAGCCGGCGCCGCCCGTTTTCTCAGCCGGCGCCGGCTTTGTTGTTTAGATCCTTTTATTTAGCCCTGCTGCAGCCAGGGCATCATCTTCCTTAAATCTTTGCCCACTTTCTCGATCAGGTGCTCCTGGTCAATCCGTTTCAACGCGTTATACTTGGGCCGGTTGGCCTGGTTTTCCATCACCCATTCCAGCGCAAACTGGCCGGTCTGGATCTCATGCAAAATCTTCTTCATCTCTGCTTTGACCTGGTCGTTAATCAGCCGCGGTCCCCTGGTCAGATCGCCGTATTCAGCCACGTCGCTGACAGAGTAACGCATATACTCCAGGCCACCCTCATAAATCAGGTCCACAATCAACTTTAGCTCGTTTAAGCACTCGAAATAAGCGATTTCTGGTTGGTAGCCGGCTTCGACCAGGGTTTCAAACCCGGCCTTGATCAGGGCGGTAACGCCGCCGCACAGCACCACCTGTTCGCCCAACAGGTCGGTTTCCGTTTCTTCTTTAAAGGTCGTTTCAATAACGCCGGCGCGGGTGCAGCCAATGCCCTTGGCAAAAGCGAGGGCCAGCTCTTTGGCTTTCCCGGTGTAGTCCTGGTAAATCGCCAACAGGCCGGGTACGCCCGCCCCGTTTTTGTATAATCTTCTTAAGATATGCCCGGGGCTTTTCGGCGCCACCATGAACACATCAACATTTTGCGGCGGAACCACCTGGTTGTAGATAATATTGAAACCGTGCGAAACCACCAGGGCTTTTCCTTCCGTGAGGTGGGGTAAAACCTCTTCTTTAAAAACAGCCGGCTGGACATTGTCCACGATCAGCATCTGGATCAGGTCCGCTTTTTTTGAAGCTTCGTCTACCGGGAACACTTCAAATCCGTCTCGCACCGCCTGTTCGCGGCTTTTACTGGCCGCGTGCAAACCGATAATTACATTGAGGCCGCTTTCTTTTAAATTTAAGGCCTGGGCGTGGCCCTGGCTGCCGTAACCGAGCACGGCGATCGTTTTACCTTTCAAATTTGCAATTTCCGCATCCTGGTCGTAATACAATTTGGCCATAGAACTTACCTCCCCGGTAGTAGATGTGTGTTTATTAAAACTGATGTCCTGCCTTAGCGCTATGGACGTGTATATGAAAACAGTATGACACTGTATTATTATTGATTCTCACTGCTGGCTCCTGAGGCTTACTATTTTAGATTCCCCAGTACTTGCTTGTTGTACTGTTCCAGCAAGAAGGTCAGATGCTCTCTGATCAATTTTTCCGCGGCGTCTTCATCTTGTGCTTCAATCGCGCGATAAATGGCATGATGCTGTGCGCGGGAAACCTTAACAATATCCGGGAAATAGTCAATTAGCTCGGAAACGCTTTCAGTGAGCGCTTTGCGTACCACCAGGTAGGCTTCATATAAGATCACATTTTGCGCCGCTTCCGCGATAGCAACGTGAAAGTCCACATCGGCTTTAACATATTGCTCGTAATCATCTGTTTCCATCTGAGCAAGGTATTGCTTAATGTCCTGCAGATCTTCCTCAGTGGCCCGGTTTGCCGCTAACCGCGCGATCATGATTTCAAAGATCATCCTGGCTTCATAGAGCTGTTCGGTGCCGTGTTTTTTAATAATCAGCTGCAAGAAAAGCTCCTTGTACGGTTGGCCGATTGCATCCCGCACAACGGTCCCTTGTTTGTTCCGTTCGATCAGCCCCATCGCGTGCAGCGCCTTTAGTGCTTCTCTGACGGAGGTTCGTCCGACGGAAAACATCTCCGCCATGGCGCTTTCAGAGGGCAGGCGGTCCCCGGGTTGTAATTTGCCTTGGATGATCAAATCCTCCAGCTGCCTGGCCACTTCGTCAGCTAAATTGATTTTCCTTAATGGAACCGTTTCCAGCTTGCCATTTTTCATATACCGTCACTCCTCTATTGGTTGAGTGCTCGTTAAAAATCGTGCCGCGCGATGATCCCCTCGTCCCAACAAAAAACGCGTGGTAAATGCTTTATGCGATTAAATGCGAGCCTGCCGCGCACTTCCTCTAAATATATTAACAAATAATTAATAGCTTAGTCAAATAAACCAGGAATATAAAATCAGGTATTCGCTCTCAATAAAAATATTTGCTTTTGAGCAGGAAATAAAAATTTGTCAACGAAATAAATTATGAGTTATACTATCATACTGTAAGACATCATATAAGCAGATAAAAATAAAAACAGTTACCGGATTTAACGGGGTTCACTACATTTCAATAATTATGAGGTCAGTTAGTGAATTGAATGATTAAGCATAGTAGCACTGAACGCGGAGGTGAGTTTTAAATAACCCCAAGAGCCAAGCGTATTCATACACAACGAAGCAAAATAGATAAATTGAAGGAGGAACATTCGTGAAAAAGCCGTGGGAAACAGATAATTGGTTTGTCAGTTTATGGAATTACGCGCCGGAAGTAGTGAGCTCTCTGCAGTTTGCTTCAAAAATTAAATTCCATGATGTCACTATGCGTGACGGGGAGCAGCAGGCCGGCCTTGCTTTTAATTATGATCAGAAAATCCGGATCGCGGAGCATTTAGCTGAGCTGGGCGTGCACCGGATTGAAGCGGGCATGCCCGCTGTTTCGGAAGTGGATACCAGGGTGATTAAGGATATCGTGAAGCGCAATCTCGGTCCGGAAATATTTGTTTTCGGCCGCTGTATGATCGATGATGTGAAAAGAGCGGTCGATTGCGGCGTTTCCGGTATCGTGATTGAGATACCCTCAAGCGAACACATTATAAAATACGCTTACGGTTGGTCACTGGAAAAAGCGATCGACCTTTCGATTAAGGCGACTCAATTCGCAAAGGAAAACGGCCTTTACACCGTCTTTTTCCCGATTGACGCCAGCCGCGCGGATATAGACTGGGTCTTGACGCTGCTGGAAAAAGTAGCCACCGAAGGGCATATGGACGCGCTGGCGATTGTCGATACTTTCGGCGGTCTTTCGCCGCACGCCATCCCCTACCTGGTTTCAAAGATCAAGGCGAAAATCAATAAGCCGCTGGAAGTGCATTTCCACAATGACTTCGGCCTGGGCACAGCCAATACGATCATGGCTCTGGCTGCGGGGGTGGATGTTGCCCATACCACCATCAGCGGTGTCGGTGAGCGGTGCGGCAACGCGCCCTTCGAAGAAGTCGTTATCTCCATGCTGGCGCTATACAATGTTGATCTCGGGATCAATACAGAACATATTTATAAAACCGCCAAGATGATGGAAGAGATCACCGGCATTAAAATCGCCCCGAACAGGGGCATTATCGGCGATAAAATCTACCATGTCGAAGCCGGGATTATCGCCAGCTGGTTTAAAAACTGCATCCAGGAACGGCCGCTGGAGCTGTTCCCGCTCAATTGGGAACTGATTGGCCAAAACACGCCCGATGTCGTACTCGGGAAAAGCAGCGGGGTCGATTCGGTCGGGATTTGCCTTGAAAAAATCGGCCGGTCGGGCCAGTTGACTGAAGAGCAAAAACTCGATGTGGTCTATAAAATTAAAGATAAATCGATGGAAAAAGGCGGCCAGCTGGAGATGGATGAATTTGCCGCCATCGTAGACGAAGTAAAAAAGGCGGAGCAGAAGTAAAAAAAATAACCAAAAGGTGATAATAATGTCTTTTAGGGTAGCGGTAACCGACCATGTTTTTACGGATCTGGAGATTGAGAGAGATGCGTTACGGGCCATCGGAGCCACGCTGGACGAATACAGCTGCTCATCCGTGGAAGAGATTATTGACCAGGTCAAAGATGCCGACGCGTTGCTGAATTGTTACGCTATCGTCAGCGAGAAGGCGATTGTTTCTTTGGAAAAATGTAAAATCATCGCCCGCTACGGGATCGGGATTGACACAATTGCCCTTGAAGCCGCCCGCAAAAGAAACATTTATGTCACAAACGTGCCCGACTACTGTGTGGATGAAGTATCAGATCACGCGTTCGCTCTGTTGTTGGCGTCGGCGCGCAAGCTGATCCCGTTGAACGCGACAGTTCAATCCGGGGAGTGGACCTTTCACAACCAACGTCCCATGTTCAGATTGCGGGGACAGACGCTCGGT
Source organism: Bacillota bacterium (assembly GCA_040751775.1). GTDB lineage: Bacteria > Bacillota > Dethiobacteria > DTU022 > DTU022 > JBFMGD01. Next base: position 45,835 of record JBFMGD010000016.1, read on the forward strand.
TTTATGGGATTCGGCAAAATTGCCCGCCTCTTGAAAGAGAAAGCGGCTCCTTTCGGCTTTACCTTTGTAGCCTATGATCCCTTCCTGTCGGCTAGCATGGACCCGTCGGTTGAATTGGTGGATCTGCCTGAACTGTTTAAAAGAAGCGATTTTCTCTCCCTGCATACACCGTTGACCAGTGAAACCAGGGGGATGGTTGACCGTTCGCTATTTGCGCTGATGAAGCCTACGGCCGTGATCGTCAATACTGCACGGGGTCCGGTGATCAATGAAGCGGACCTGGTTCAGGCGTTGCGAGAAAAACAAATCGGCGGGGCTGCGTTGGACGTTCTTCAGGCAGAGGCGATCAGTAAGGATCATCCCTTGCTGGGTCTGGAAAATGTGATCATCACCCCTCACACCGCCTTTTATTCTGAAGAGGCGACAGTAGAGCAGCGCACAAAGGCGGTCCAACAGATTATTAAAGCGTTGCGGAACGAGCGGCCCAACTACCTGGTCTAACGTAAACAGCAGCAAATGTAGAATATTACCAGCAGCGTCCGATCTACAATCTAAACAGCTGCAGCAAGCGGTTTCCGCAACTTAACCGGGCCGGCATTGACCCGCTCCTTCGGAGCTAAAGATGCCGGCCTGATTTTGTTTATTTTATACGGGGCCTGCCTGGCGGACCCTGCAGCAGATAACATTTTGAGCACAAAAAGGAAAATACAATACTTATAGCGAATTAATATTCGGAAATAAAAATATAAAAAAAGGTGATGGTTGCTTGACAGATTAGTTGAAAAAATATATTATATCTATGTCTGACAAGAAGACATTCAGGAAGGATAGCTACATTATGAAACAAGATGTATTTGATACGATTAAGCCGCTGGAGAGAAAGGCGCTTTCGTTCAACATAATCGAACAGGTTAAAGAAAAAATAAACCGCGGTGAACTAAAACCCAGTCAACAACTGCCCACTGAAAAGGAACTGACGGAGATATTCCAGGTAGGCAGGAGTACGGTGCGGGAAGCGCTGACTGCGTTAATATCCATGGGCTTAATCAACCGTGGAAAAGACGGCCTGTACGTGGTGGAAAACGCGATCAGCGCCCTGAAAAAACAAGTCAATCCGCTTCAGCTTTCAAAGCTGGTAACCTTCGGCGAGGTTTTTGAGCTGAGGAAATTACTGGAATCATCCCTGATGCGGGTAATAGCCATGCGGGCCACCGACGAGGATTTGTGCGACATAGAAGCGTGCCTGATGCTGCACCGCGAACTGGAATTAGACCAAAAAACTCTGAATGTTGCCGTGATCGAAAGGTTTTTCTCTTTAGATATTTCTTTTCATATGTTGCTGGCCAAGGCTTCCCAAAACACTGTCGCTTATGACTTGCTTAATAATATCAAGGATATGTTGTTTTATACTCATGAAATGTACTCGCTGTTCTGGGATATCGGCGACGAAGCGGTCAGGGATACGATCTGCAACGCTGTGAACGATCACTGGAATCTTTTCAACGCTTTGAAGGAGAGAGACGCCCAACTGATGGAATCACTGATCAATGAGCATATCGACAATATCTTCAAGAGCTTGCAAAGTTCGATCGGCAATTATTAATTGTTCAGTTTAGGCCTTCTCTATTTCGGGGATGCTAATCAGCAAAAGGGCAAAGCAAGAAGGACACCTTACACGGTATGGTTAATCCGGGCCCGCGAAATGATGGCAAAACATGATTTCGGGGCCCTGGTTTGTTGATCGGCGAAAAAATTAAGTACAGCAGCAGCGAGCGCCCCGGGTAGAGTATAACCGGAAGGACCGTGATCGAACGTGGTATTCCGAAAACGCAGATGTGAGTTGGCTACACCGGCGATCAATCGGAAAATGATCGAAAAAGCGATCGGCCTGGATGTGGACCAGGTCTTTCTTGACCTGGAGGACAGCGTGCCGGCGGATCGAAAAACGGAGGCCCGGCAAAACGCTGCCGCCGCTTTAAATGAGCTCGACTGGGGCTCCAAGACGAGAGCGGTTCGCGTGAACAACGCGCACTCTCCCTGGTGCTACCGCGATGTCGTGGAAATTGTCAGGGAAGCAGGGGCCAACCTCGATGTGATCATCGTCCCAAAGGTAAAGGGTCCGGCGGAGTTGCACTTTTTTGATTTGCTGCTGAACCAACTGGAGACCGAGCTGGGATTAGCCCGGCAAATTGGGCTGGAGTGTCTGATCGAACAGCCGGAAGCGGTGGAATACATCCGGGAGATTGCTCTTGCCACGCCCCGCCTGGAGGCCCTCATCTTCGGGGCGGCCGATTTTGCCGCCGCCATGGGAATACCGGTCCTGAATTTAAACGACCTCTACCGTAACCAGGAGAAAAATCCGGCCTTTACGGGCCATCGCTGGCAGTATGTTCTAAATCGCATCGCTGTTGCCGGCCGGGCGGCCAGGTTGCAGCTAATCGGCGCTTCGTTTCCGGGTTATGACGCCGGTTCGATTGATCATTACCGCCTGGAGGCACAATGGGAAGAAGCGCTCGGGTTTGATGGAAAGTGGGCGATTCACCCCAACCAGGTTCCGGTAGCGATGGATGTGTTTACACCGTCTGACCTGGCCATGGCCAACGCGCAAAAATTAATCGATGCCTACGCGGCGGCGGTTAAGCAAGGCCAGGGCGCATTCTTGTTTGACGGCCAGATGGTTGACGCCGCCACGGTGGAAGTGGCGGAAAGGATCGTGGCCCGCAAAAAGCAGCTTAAATAGCTTTCCCCGATTAAAGTCCGTTCCCTCCCTCTTTTTCCAACCGCCCCCACAGTGCCCATCTTTCACCTTTTGCCAGATCGCGAATTCTTGACAGGAGCACGCACAGTATGCTATTATGATTGTCAGACATACATATTATATTTAATCCGACCGGTGTTGTTGATTCCGCTGACGGCGACCTTTCCGCCGCCCTGGGCTACCGCTATGATGAAGTACTCAGCTACCTGATGCTGAGCAGGCATCAGCCGATGTTAGGCTATTGGGCTTTTAATGTGGACTGGTTGGAAGGCCTCAACGGCGTTACCCGTGATATGGTAGTCAAGGCCGCTCAGGATGGCGGCGCGACCATTTCCGCCGAATCCGAAAGCCACGAAGCTGATTACCTGCAGCAGTTTGAAGAGCGCGGCGTAACCATTATCGAGTGGACCGACGAGCAGCGGGCAGTCTGGCAAGAAGCCGCTGAAAAAGCCCTGGTTCAGCTTTACGAAGAAGACTACGTTCTGACGCGTGAAGAAGTTGTCAAAATGGGCCAATAATCAATGAACCCGGTTTGTTTGCAGTAACAAAATGCGGGCCACCCGTCAGGGTGGTGGCCCGCATTATTAGTGAGAAGAACCGGGTAACCACAAAATTTTGGCAGTGTTTCCGGCGAGCGACAATTTGATTGAAGCGAGTGAAATGTATCATCAGGGCAAAGGAGGGATCTTGAGAATTGACGGTTGAATCTGAAAGTAGCATTCTTTCCGAAGACGTAACGATCTTTGGTTTCGCGCTGTTTCTCGCGCACGGCGCTTACAAGTGGCGTTCTATCTGGCACGCTGGATCTGGGTTAGAATCATGGATTTAATCGCGGAATTCGCTAAGAAAAGACCTCGGAAGGAAGGTGTGAGCACTTGAACGAGTGGACGCTGCTGCTTATGTTCGTCGGTATTCTCTTGTTTTTCCTCTTTTCCGGATACCCCGTGGCCTACGGCATCGGGTTGACTTCCGTGGTATTGATGATCTTCGGAGTAGCCAGAGGATTAAACGGCGAACTGTTTGTTTCACGCATGTTTTTCGGTTTAAATAACTTTACCCTCCTGGCGATACCTTTCTTTCTCTTTGCGGGCCGTATTATGAACGTGGGCGGCATGACCAACCGCATTTTTGACTTTTCCAAGGCACTGGTGGGCAGCACCAAGGGCGGATTGGGCCACGTCAACGTGGTCGCCAGCATGATTTTTGCCGGCATGAGCGGCCTGGCCACGGCCGATGCGGCGGGCCTGGGCGCAATCGAATACAAGGCGATGAAAGACGGCGGTTATCCGGAAGGCTCTTGCGTCGGTTTGGCCGCGGCCTCGTCGACCATCGGCGCGATTTTCCCGCCCAGCGTGCCGATCGTTATGTTTGCGATCATCGCCAACCTCTCGGTCGGCCAACTCCTCATCGCCGGCGTCATCCCCGGGTTGATGATCGGGTTTGTCTTGATGGCTATGGTTTTCATTCAGTCTCATCGCGGCCACCTGCCGCACGGTGAAAAATCTAATTGGCCGAATCTCATACACACTTTTAAAAGAGGATTCCTGGCCCTGGGCACCCCGATTATCCTGGTAACGGGGATTATGGTCGGCATATTTACTCCGACCGAAGCGGCGGCGGTTACCGTTATATACGCCCTATTCCTGGCCCTGTTCATCTACCCGGGAAGTGAATATGAAAGATCTGTGGGAGATTATCAAGGGGACGGCTATCGACTCCACCGTGATCATTGCTTTAATCGGTATGGCCGGCATCTACGGCTTTCTCATTATCCAGAGCCAGGTGCCCCAGATCTTCGCCGCGAAAATTTTGGCTATTACCCAGAACCCCCTGATGATCCTGCTTTTTGTCAACCTGCTCCTGCTGGCCGCGGGCATGTTCATGGAGACTATGGCCATACTGGGCATTTTAACGCCGATCCTGCCGCCCCTGGTGAGGGAAGTCGGCGTGGACCCGATTCATTTCGGGATCATCATGAACTTCAACCTTCAGATCGGCCTTTTAACCCCCCCGTTCGGTATCCTGCTCTTTGTGCTCAACAAGGCCACGGGAGTGCCCCTGGGCAAGATCATCCGCGGGGTTGTGCCTTACTATATTCCGCTGCTTGTTTGCCTGATCCTGATTTCGCTGTTTCCAATTATCTCGTTGTGGGTGCCTAAACTCGTTTTTGGGGGATAAGCGGCGCTTCACGCATACCGGCACCGGTTAAAAGGTGATCGATCAATCCCCAAACAGAAAGGAGAGTACAACGCTTGAATATCAATCAAATCCTGCGGCCTGAGACCCTGGAGAACGCCTTGGACAGTTTAGCCGCGCACGCCGGCCAGGCAAACCTGATCGCCGGGGGGACGGACCTATTACCGGCGATGGCGAAAGGGATGCTGTCTCCCGCCGTGCTCATCGACCTGGACAACGTGCCGGAGTTGAAAGTATTAAAGGAAGACGGGGCGGATATTCATCTTGGGGCCGCCTTAACGCATAACGAGATCCTCGAGTCTTTTGTGGGGGATCTACACGGCGCGTTCAGGGAGGCCTTGAGCAGTATTGCCTGCAACCAGACCAGAAACATGGGCACTGTCGGCGGTAATATCGCGATGGCTGTTCCTTCCGCGGATACCGCCCCTGCCTTGCTGGTTTACGATGCCGTTGTTGAGCTGATCAGCGCGGCAAGAGGGGCGCGACAGCTGCCCCTGGATCAATTCTTTGTCGGCCCCAGAAAAACGGTAATGCAGCCCGACGAGATTATCGTTAAGTTTATTCTGCCCGGGGCCGCGGGCCGCCGCTCTTCTTTTATTAAGCACGGCCGGAGAAAGGCTTTGTCTCTGGCGGTGGTTAACGTCGCGGCCGGCTTGCGCTTGGAAAACGGCGTCTGTAAAGATGTGCGTATTGCCATGGGGGCGGTCGCGCCGACTCCGATCCGGGCGCGCGAATCGGAAAGGGTGCTTGAAGGAGCTGCGCCCACCGCCGCAAACATCCTCTTGGCCGCGGAAAAGGCGTCCCGCGAGGAATGCAGCCCCATTGACGATTTTCGAGCCAGCTGTGCTTACCGCAAAGAGTTGGTCAAGGTATATGTGAAACGGGCTCTCGAATCGCTTACAGACTGCAGCGATTAGTTCGCCACACGGAAAGGATGATGAGCGAGATGCTTTACGAGGTTGCGTTGGCAGTGAACGGCCAAAAATATTCGATTGCAGTGCCCGCCGATGAGAAACTGATCGACACCTTGCGGAACAGGCTGGCGCTGACCGGATCTAAAAAAGGGTGCGGCGTCGGTGAATGCGGCACCTGTACAGTATTAATCAACGGTAAACCGGTCAGTTCATGCCTCTATCTAACGGTCAGGGCTGAAGGCAAGGAGATCATGACCATCGAGGGTATGGGCGATCCGGATCAGCTGCATCCACTCCAGGAAAACTTCAAAGAGCTGCAGGCGCTGCAGTGCGGCTTCTGCGGTCCCGGTATTCTAATGTCCGCCAAGGCGCTGTTGGATAAAAACCCGGATCCGAGTGACCTGGAGATTAAAGAGGCGCTGGCCGGCAATCTCTGCCGCTGTACCGGCCATGTGAAAATTATCGATGCAATCAAAGCGACCGCGGCACAGATGCAAGGGAGGGATAAAGATGCACCCCAAGGCGTTTAAT
>JBFMGD010000017.1:0-52096 GCA_040751775.1 Bacillota bacterium
AGTCGGCTCAAGACGCGATGACGATGAACGGTAAACAAAAATACCCTCCTCACCCTAACCCTCTCCCCCGGGGGAGAGGGGATTTGCAGGGCAGATGATGACGGAAAGGTTAATTCATTCTCGATGGAGCGCTACTTAATCGCCACAATTCTCGGTGTAGCATTTGGTACAGCGGCCCGCAGTTTGATGTTGCGTTCCGACTATCGCCAGTTTCCCGCATTTCCGCACGGCTACATCACCCATCTCTCCCTGGGTCTAATCGCCGCAGTGCTCGGTTCCCTGGCGATTCCGGCGCTGTGGGAAAAAGAATTTACCGCGGTCACCTTTCTCTCACTGGCGGCAACCCAGTTCCGCGATATCCGCGAGGTGGAGCGAAAAACATTGACCAGCCTGGATCTGTCCAACCTGGTTCCGCGCGGTCCGGATTATATTGAGGGGATTGCCCGTGTTTTTGAAGCACGCAACTACCTGGTCATGGTGCTGGCGCTTCTCGTCAGCGGTGTTACCTTCTTAACCGGCGCGGGGTGGGGGGTGCCGGTCGGTGTGGGCGCACTCGTGTTAAGCATTCGCCTGATGCGGGGTAAGGTGATCGAGGATGTAGCCACCGTCCGTCCCGCGGCAATCTCATTCAAGGGACCGAACGTGTTCGTGGAAAACATTCATTTCATGAACCTGGCCCGGGAAGAGGTGCGCCGCACGATCATGGAGCGAGGGCTGGGTGTGATCATCGAACCGTATAACGACGACGCCCGGGCGATCCTGGCCAATAACGGGCAGCGTATGGCGATCGCGCACGACGCTGTAACCCAGTTGGGGATCTATAAAGATGTGGATACAGCCGAATTTACCCCAATCCTGCGGCGAGATCTGGATACCGGCCGTATCGGGATGCTGATTGCGCCTCTTGAACCGGACATGGAATCACTGTTGACGGCGGTGCGGCGTGTCCCGGTTTTAGAAAGCGCCGGCGCCCGGCCGCTGCAGTCGCGCGCGGGACGCAAGGCGGCCGACTAGGTTTTTAGGAGTGGTTATTCCTTATGGAGACGTCGATCAGCAAATATATCCTGGCCGTGATTGCCCGGGATCCCGGTTTAATCGCCGGTGGCGGGGCGCCGGTTTTTATCGCGCGCGATCAAGTTGAACAGGACCGCATCGCCACCTACCTGGCCCGGATTACCGAAGGCATTGTCCATGACCTGGAAAACGGACTCTATATCCTGGTCAAGCACTGATGGATTATATCTATTACAGCAGGGGCAGCATCGTGCCGGCCCTGTTGGCCGCCGTGCGGCACCGTTATCCCGCAGACAGCCTGCGGCAATGTACCGGCCGGGCATCTGCCTGGTGGAAAGAGCGCGCGCCGAATGAAGCAACGGCTGTACTTTATCAATTTTATGATTACGATGCCAACGGGTCGGGCTTATATATCCTTAGCGCCGCCGTGCCGCCATCCCTGGTGGAAAGGACGCTGAGCGGGCTGACGGCGCTGCTTAAAGGCGAGGGCCAATCAATGGTTATATCCGCCCTGCCTGCTTTCCGGTGGGATCGCGGCAGGAACCGCCCAGCCGGTCCGCTGTCCGGTTCCTACCGCGGCTTGAACGCTTTCTGGACAGAAATCGGGGCAGCCGTGGCCCAGGCTCGCCTGCAGGCTGCCGCCGTTTTGGTTAACAACGAGCTATGATTATTATATTTCAATGTTACGGCGGCACGCATACATCGGTTACAGCCGCGTCGATCTATACCGGCCTGCTGCCGCGCGGCAGGAGACCCACCGATCGAGAGTTGATCGCTTTGCCCTATTTCGACCGGTTATGTAAAAGCAAAATCGGTTATTTGCATTATATCGGCGCCGACCGGCAGGGGCACCGGGTCTTCACCCTCGGCAGCGGCAGTTGGGGGCTTCAGGTGCGGGCGATTATCACCGCTTATCTCTCCCATGTGCAACCATCCGGGCTAAGGGTAGCGTTGATCGACTGTTCGGGCTCTTTAACCATGCCCATCCGGCTGGGCGGGTTTCTCTCACGCCGGCTGGGCCTGGTGGCAGTGGGGCGTCCGCTGGTCAGCTTCGGCATTCGTACCGCGTACCGCAGCCTGCTTTCCCGGGTGAGCGACTTCGAAAACAATCCTGCCGCCTACATTGTGAATTAGCCGACCCTGCCGGGAAACGCAACCGTTTGAAAGCCATGGAAAAAAATGTCTGCACTGATATTGACATAGGGTCATCCTTTCTGGGATAATGGGATGAATGCACCTGGAGCGGGAAGGATTGGCATATGAAGGGACAACAAGGCCGCACTATACAGCATGTCGCCGCCGGTTCACCGGCAGCCGCCGCCGGGATCAGCGCCGGAGAGAGGTTGCTCCGGATCGACAACCGGCCGCCCGGTGATATCATCGACTATAAAATAGCGGAAACGGATGAGCGGCTGGCACTGCTCCTTTTAAGCCGGGACGGCCGCCTTAAACGGCGGACGATTTGCAAAGATGCGGCTACACCGCTGGGCCTTAGTTTCGACCCGCCCACCATCGCGCCGCTGCGCCGCTGCGGCAACCGCTGCCTTTTTTGTTTTATCCGGCAGAATCCGCGCGGTCTGCGCCCTTCGCTCTACCTGCAGGACGACGATTACCGCCTCTCTTTTCTCTACGGCAATTTTATTACTTTAAACAACATGTCAGACGCCGATCTGCGCCGCGTGATCAGGCTGCGGCTCAGCCCCTTATACATATCCGTGCACGCCACCGATTCGGCGGTTCGGCGGCGCCTTTTCGGCACGGCCAGGGCAGACCAAGGCTTGCAAAACCTGCACGCGCTGGTGCGGGCCGGGATCAAGGTTCATCTGCAAATTGTCCTCTGTCCCGGTTACAACACCGGGGTGGTATTCAAAAAAACCGTCGCGGACCTTTTTCGTCTCGGAGAAGCGGTTTTAAGCGCGGCCGCGGTACCGGTTGGTTTGACCGCGCACCGGCGCGCCGGCGGACCGCCGCTGCGCCGGCTGGAACCCGATGAAGCGCGGCTGCTCGTGCGCCAGGTGCACCGGTGGCAGCGGCTTTTCTTGCGGGCCCGGGGGAGCCGCTTTATCTTCCTGGCGGATGAAATTTATGCCTTGGCCTCTCTGCCGTTTCCGCACACCGCAGCGTATGAAGGTTTCCCCCAACTGGAAAATGGGGTTGGCCTGGCCAGGCAGTTCCTGGACGAACTAACCGCCCTGCCTGAACCGACTCTGGATCGCCCGCTACAGCGTCCGTTTCAGGCCACCCTGGTCACGGGCCAGCAAGCGGCGCCGCTGCTGCGACGGGCGGCGCGGCGATTTAACGAGGCGCCCGGGGTCAAGTTGCGGGTAGCGGTGCTGGAGAACCGTTTCTTCGGTGCCCCGGTAACGGCGGCAGGGCTGCTGACCGGGTCTGACTTAACCGCCGGCCTGAAAGGGCGGCCCCTGGGAGAAGCCGTCTTCATCGCGCGCTCTTTGCTGAAAGAGGGAAGCAACCTCTTCCTTGACGGCTTGACCGTGCCCGATCTGGAAGAGAGCTTGGGCCTGCCCGTCCATGCAGTAAGCGGCCCCTATGAGCTGGCCGGCCGCCTGCGGGAGCTGAACAGCGGCGCCGCATTGTCTCATCGGTCTCAAAGGAAGGAGTCAGGAACATGACAGTTAACATTGTCGCCATCGTTGGCCGGCCGAACGTGGGAAAATCAACCCTGTTCAACCGGATCACGGAAGCAAGGACCGCGATCGAAGAAAAAGTACCCGGGGTGACCCGGGATCGCCTCTACGGCACCGCCGAGTGGTGCGGCCGCACCTTCGCGGTTGTCGATACCGGCGGCATTACTTTCGGCGAAAGCGACCGCCTGGCGGGCCAGGTCCGCAAGCAGGCAGAGTTGGCCGTGGAAGAAGCGCAGGTGATCTTATTTCTGCTCGACGGGCGGGAAGGGCCGACCGCGCTTGACCGGGAGATCGCCGTGCAGCTGCGCCGCAGCGGCAAAGAGATTATCCCCGTGGTCAACAAAATAGACCGTCCCGAAGGAGCCGTTGAAGTGCCCGCCTTTTACGAACTGGGGATGGGCGAACCGCTGGCGGTTTCGGCGGCGCACGGCCGGGGCACCGGCGATCTGTTGGACCGTATTTGTGCCTTGCTGCCCCGCGCCGAAGATGATGATCCTTATCCGGCCGACGCGGTGAAAGTGGCGGTAATCGGGCGGCCGAACGTCGGCAAATCCTCCTTGGTCAATACGATACTCGGTGAGGAAAGGGTAATCGTCAATGATCTGCCCGGCACAACCCGCGACTCGATCGATACCCGTTTTACTTACCAGAATCAACCGTATGTCTTCATCGACACCGCCGGGGTGAGGCGGAAAAGCCGGGTCAAGGAGGCGGTGGAGTATTACAGCGTACTGCGCTCGCTGAAGGCGATCGAACGGGCCGACCTGGCCTTGCTGGTCCTGGACGGCAGCGGCGAGATCGCGGAACAGGACCAAAGGCTGGCCGGTTACGTGGAACAGGCTGGCCGGGGACTGATTCTGGTCGTGAATAAGTGGGACCTGGGCGGTAAGACCGAAAAAGCGCGGGACAGCTGGCTTGAAAACCTGGGCCGCTTTTTCTCTTTTGCACCGTATGCTCCCGCGGTATTCGTTTCCGCACTGACCGGGCGGCGGGTGGAGCATCTCTTTCCCCTGATCCGCCAGACCTGGCAGGAACAGCACAAGCGGATCCCCACGCCTGTTTTAAATGAACTGGTTGAGGACGCGCAGGCGGTTAATCCGCCGCCTTCACATAAAGGCCGGCGGCTGAAGATCTATTATGCCACTCAGCCCGCAGTAAAACCGCCTACCTTCGTTTTCTTTGTCAATAATCCGGAATTAATGCATTTTTCCTACCGGCGCTACCTGGAAAACCGCCTGCGGGATTCTTTTGCTTTCAGCGGCACACCGATCCGGATCAAATTAAAACCGCGACAGGGGAAAGGAGATTAAAGATGAATTACCTGGCTATCCTGGCTGTTTATATCATCGGCTCTATTCCGTTCGGCTATATCATGACGCGCCTCTTAAAGAAAGTGGACATTCGCGCCTACGGCAGCGGCAATATCGGCGCTACGAATGTACTGCGCGTGTTGGGTTGGCCGGCGGCGCTGTTTGTATTTTTTCTGGACGGGGCGAAAGGCGTGGCCGCGGTGCTGCTGGCCGGGTATTTAAGCGATTTGACCGCTGTGCGCCTGGCGGCCGGGCTGGCCGTCCTGTTGGGGCACAGTTTTCCGGTTTTTCTCCGGTTCAAGGGCGGCAAGGGAGCCGCGACCGGCATCGGGGTCCTCTTTGCCCTGGGCGGCTGGGTGGCCCCGGTTGTGCTGCTGTTTGCCGGCGCAATCATCGCTGCCACCCGTTATGTATCCCTGGGTTCAATCCTGGGCGCGCTTTCATTGCCGCTGCTGTTTTGGCTTTTCGGTTTTGAGGCGGCTTATATCTATTTCGGCGCTTTCGCGGCGCTGCTGGTGATTTTGCGCCATCACGCCAATATCGGCCGTCTGATCAGGGGAACGGAAACAAAACTGGGGCAAAAGATTAATCCGGCCGGGGAAGGGAAAAGTTAGCCATGCAGGTGGCCGTAGTCGGAGCAGGAGGTTGGGGCACAGCGCTGGCTGCCGCCCTGGCCGGAGAGGGCGCAACCGTCAACCTATGGGTCAGGAATAGCGAACTTTATAAAACGATCGTTCTAAAGCGGATTAACGAAACCTACCTGCCCGGAGTTAAACTGCCGCCGGAAGTGCGGCCGACGCTGAACCTCTCCGAGGCACTGCAGGGCAAAGAGCTGGTGCTGATGACCGTGCCTTCCCACGGGGTTCGTTCCGCGGCTGTGGCCATCCGGGGATACCTCTCCCAAAAGGCGATCATCGTCTGCGCGGCCAAGGGGCTGGAGGAGAACACCTACCTGCGCATGTCGCAGGTGCTGGAACAGGAGTGGGGCGAGCATTTTCGCGCACGGATCGCCGTGCTCTCCGGCCCCAACCATGCCGAGGAGGTTTCACGCGGCATACCCACCGCGACAGTGGTCGCCGCCACGAACCGGGAAACGGCGCTGCTGGTGCAGGAAGCCATAACGACGCCGTTTTTGCGCGTCTATACCAATCCGGATCCGATCGGCGTGGAGATTGGCGGCGCATTGAAAAATATTATCGCGCTCGGGGCTGGGATTGTGGAAGGGCTGGGGTTGGGTGACAACACCAAGGCCGCCCTGGTAACCCGGGGGTTGGTGGAGATGACCCGGCTGGGCACAGCCATGGGCGCGCGGGCGCGCACTTTCGCCGGGCTTTCCGGCCTGGGCGACCTCTACGTTACCTGCAGCAGTGTGCACAGCCGCAACCGCGCCGTCGGCCTGCAGCTGGGTCAGGGTAAGCTTTTGGGAGAAATCCTGGCTAACATGAAAATGGTGGCGGAAGGGGTGACCACAACGCGGGCCGCCTGGGCGCTGTCTAAACGGGTTGGCGTGGATATGCCGATCACCGGAGAGATTTACAGAGTTTTATTCGAAGGGAAAAACCCCCGCGCGGCGGTGGAGGCGTTGATGCGGCGGGAGAGCAAGGCGGAGACCGAGGATATCGCATTTTAACCGAAGGGCGATGCGTGCTGCGCCCTCATATCCGGAAACAGTGGATAAGTATGGTGTCCCCATTTTACCATTGAATCTGACTGCTTGATTAGTCTACGGGGTTGCTTTTTAACCCTTTTTTATTGTACAGGAAGTAATAATGCTTTGCCCGGAACATATATATATATTGTTAGATTGTTGATGTTCCTCCTTAAACCGGGGAGGAGAAAAAATAGAAGGCAAAGGAGGGATGAACGGTGGAATTTGACCTGTTTAGCGATCTGGTAGAGCGTACCGGGGGCGATATTTATTTAGGAGTAGTCGGGCCGGTTCGAACCGGCAAGTCCACATTTATCCGCAAGTTTATGGAATTGTTCGTCCTGCCCAAGATCGAAGACCCGTTGGAGTTTGAACGGGCCCGCGATGAACTTCCCCAGGGCAGCGGCGGCAAAACGATTATGACCACGGAGCCCAAGTTTGTACCCGATGATGCGGTCGAGATTGTGGTCGGTGAAAACATGTATATGCGTGTCCGGCTGGTCGATTGCGTCGGCTATACCGTGGAAGGAGCTTCGGGGTACGAGTATGAAGAAGGCCCGCGCATGGTTTCCACCCCCTGGTTTGACTATGACATTCCATTCCAGGAGGCGGCTGAGCTGGGTACCCGTAAGGTGATTACCGACCATTCCACCATTGGCATCGTAATCACCACTGACGGGTCTATTACCGAAATCCCCAGAGAAAACTATATTGACGCGGAAGAAAGGGTCATCGAAGAGCTCAAGGAACTGGGTAAACCGTTTGTCGTAATCTTGAATTCGACAAACCCGGGCCTTGAAGAAACCCGTGAGCTGCAAGATGAACTCTCCTTTAAATATGACGTGCCGGTAATGACCCTGAACTGCCTCGAGCTGAACCAGGCCGATCTGGATGTGGTGTTGGAAGAAGCGCTCTATGAGTTCCCGGTCAGGAACATAGTGGTGAACACGCCGCCATGGGTGGCTGTCCTAGATAAAGGTTTCTGGCTGAAGGACAATTTCGACGCATGCATCCAGGAAAACGTAGCCGGGATCTTTAAGGTGCGTGAAGTGAACAGCCTGCTGGAAAAGTTTAAGGGATATGAGTTCATCGAAAGCGCGATTTTAAGGCAGATCAGCCTCGGCACCGGTGAAGCGGAAATCCAGCTCGAAACCCCGCCCGGTATGTTCGAGCAGGTTCTGGCGGAATTCTGCGGTGAAGAGATCAGCGGCGACGCGGATATCATGCGGGTGATCAAAGATTATTCCGGCGCCAAGCGGGAATATGACAAGATGGCCGAGGCCCTTTATCAGGTATCGGAGGTCGGCTACGGGATCGTGCCCCCGGCTTTGGAAGAGATGAAGCTGGATCAACCGGAAATTATCCGCCAGGGCGGTCGCTTCGGGGTCAGACTGCGGGCCAGCGCGCCGTCTCTGCACATCATCCGGGTAGATGTCAAATCCGAATTTACCCCGGTGGTCGGTTCGGAGAAGCAGAGCGAGGAACTGGCGAATTATCTCATGGAGGAATTCGAGGAAAACCCCGAAAAACTCTGGGAATCGCAGATCTTCGGTAAATCCCTCCACGAGCTGGTTCAGGACGGCATAACCGGCAAACTGGGTAACATGCCGCCCAATGCCCAGGAGAAACTCCAGGAAACCCTGGAAAAGATTATCAACGAAGGCAGCGGTGGCTTAATCGCCATTATCCTCTAGCGAATACGCTGCCGGGTCAGGCTCGTCAACTAATACCCCTGGTTTAAGGGGTATTTTTATGTGCAAGAAGCAGGAAACAGGAGGCAGGGTACAAGAAAGTAGTAAAGCATTTGTTAGGCAGGATATAACCGGTGGTTTCACGAACATTTCCAGGTATGTTATTTACGGCCGCGAAGGGGGGACCAAAAATGATCAGGAAAGAGTTGCTGGAGCTGCTCTTCGAAGCGGCCAGCATCCAGCGCTGGAACGACCATATCCGGCCGGACCATTTTACCGAGCTGGACAAGCAAGCCCATAAGATGATTTACGCTTATGTCCTGGCCAAGACCCAGGAAACCGATTACGGCAGCAGCATTGACTGGCGCACACTGATTGAAGGCGGCCTCTTTGAATTCCTGCACCGGATCGTGCTTACGGATATCAAGCCGCCGGTATTCCACAAGCTGATGGCCCGGAAAGGGGCGCAGCTCAACCGCTGGGTGCTTGAGAAGCTGTCCGGTATGCTCGCCCCGCTCGAAGGCGCGTTTTTAAACCGGTTTGAAGAATACCTGATGAACCCGGAGCAGGCCGTCCTGGAAAAGAAAATCTTGAAAGCGGCGCATTACCTGGCCACCAATTGGGAATTCAAAATCATCTACCGTCTCAATGAGGGTCTCTACGGCCTGGAGGATACAAAGGCCGACATAGAGAACCAGCTGGAAGAGCACTATGACCTGGTCGGGGTGCAAAAGCTGAACCTGGGCAAAAAGACAGGCAACTTTCTGGATCTGGTCGGGCAGCTGCGCTTTCAACAGCGCTGGGCTCAATCGCCGCGCGTCCCGAAAACATCGGTGATCGGCCACATGCTGATCGTGGCGGTGCTGGCCTATCTCTGCTCGGTGGAGTTGGGGGCGTGCGATAAGCGTGTTTACAACAACTTCTTTGCCGGCCTCTTTCACGACCTGCCCGAAGTGCTCACCCGGGACATCGTCTCCCCGGTAAAGCGATCGGTAGCCGGGATTGAGCAGCTGATTAAAGAGATCGAACACCGCCAGCTCGAAGAGCGCATTTTCCCCTTGCTGCCGGCAGCCTGGCACTCTGAAATCAGCTATTTTACGGAAGATGAATTTCAAAGCAAAATTATCGGCGCGGACGGGCAAATCGAGCCGATCAGTTCAGCCGAGATTAGCGCAAACTATAACCGGGACCGCTGCAGCCCCCTGGACGGGGAACTGATCAAAGCCTGTGATCAGCTGGCGGCGTACATGGAAACTTTTCTCTCCATTTCGCACGGCATTAAAGCAAACCCGCTGGTGGAAGCAAACCGCCACCTTTACGCAGCCTATAAAGATGCTGTCGTAGCTGGAATTGACTTCGGCCGGATTTTCAGCTACTTTAAAATACCGTAGAACCGGATTAATATCCCGGTATTTAAACTTTTAAAAGGCGAGGGAATGACAGCCGATGAACGATAAAATATACAAACGGATCAGCCAGGAAATGAAAATACCGGAGAGTAAAATAATCCAGACCGCGGCGCTGCTTGACGAAGGGAACACGGTGCCCTTTATAGCCCGCTACCGCAAAGAGATGACCGGCGGCTTGACCGACGAGGAGATCCGGCTGCTCCAGGAGCGCCTCACTCAACAGCGCAACCTTGAACAGCGCCGCCTGGACGTGCTGCGCCTGATTGAAGCCCAGGGGGCCCTTACCCCCGTGCTGCGGGCTCAGGTGGAAGCGGCGGCCACGGTTACCGAGCTCGACGACCTTTACCGCCCCTTTCGGCCGAAAAAGCGGACTAGGGCTTCGGTGGCCCGGGAAAAAGGGCTGGAGCCCCTGGCGCTCGCGGTTATGGCAGGAAAAATCGACCCGGCGCAGGAAGCAGCCGGCTATATCGACCCCGAGAAGGATCTGCCGGACGGCGCGGCGGTCCTGCAGGGAGCGGCCGATATCATCGCCGAAGTGATCTCCGACGATGCCGCCGTGCGGCAGGGTTTAAGGCGGCTCTATCGTGAAAAAAGCGTTGTGGCGGCGGAGAAGAAGGGGCCGGCGGAGGTCAATACATACGATGACTACGACGGGTTCAGCGAACCGCTGGCGAAGATGAAACCGCACCGCATCCTGGCGATAAACCGCGGGGTCAAAGAAAAGGTGCTCGAGTTGAAGTTGGCAGTGGAGGAGGGCGAAGCGCTGCGCGTCGCGGGCGAGCGCTTCGTTGAGCCGGTCGCTGCGGAAGCCTGCCGCGACCTGCTGGCAAACGCGGCCGCCGACAGCTACCGGCGCTTGATTCATTCTTCCCTCGAGCGGGAGGTCTGGCAGGACCGCCTTGATGACGCCATCGAAGGGGCGCTCGCCGTATTTAAGGAGAACCTGAAAAAAAGGCTGCTGGTGCCGCCCGTGCGCCGGCGCCGCATCATGGGCTGGGACCCCGGTTTCCGGACCGGCTGCAAGCTGGCCTGCGTCTCCGAAACCGGGGAACTGCTGGAGACGACCGCCGTTTTCCCGACGGCGCCGAAAAACGACACCGCGGGCGCTGCCGTAACGGTGCTGCGCCTGATCAAAAAACACCGCATCGACTGTATCGCCATCGGCAACGGCACTGCTTCCCGCGAAAGCGAATCTTTTGTGGCCGCCCTGATTCAAGAACATGCTCTCCCGGTTGAATATACTATCGTCAACGAGGCCGGGGCCAGCGTCTACTCTGCATCGCCCACCGCGAAAAAAGAATTCCCCAACCTCGATGTGGCGGAGCGAAGCGCCGTCTCGATCGCGCGCCGGCTGCAGGATCCGCTGGCCGAGCTGGTCAAGATCGACCCGAAGGCGATCGGCGTGGGCCAGTACCAGCACGATATGCCGCCCAAGGAATTGAGCGCCGTTCTGGCCGGCACGGTGGAAGCTTGCGTGAACAGCGTGGGCGCCGACTTAAATACCGCTTCCGCGCCGCTGCTCTCTTACATAGCCGGGATTAACACGGCCGTGGCGGATCGCATCGTGGCCTACCGCGGCGAAGCGGGCGGCTTTCAAGCGCGCGCCGAACTGTTGGCCGTATCCGGCCTCGGCCCGAAGGTTTTCAAACAGTGTGCCGGCTTCCTGCGCCTGCCAGACAGCGCCGACTACCTCGAGCGCAGCGCCGTGCACCCGGAGTCGTATGACCTGGCCGGCCGGCTGATGCGGGAGCTCTCCCTGGAGCCGGAAGCGCTGGGCCGGCCCGAAGCCATCCCCGATCTCTCGCCCGCTGAAATCGCCGCGCTGGCCGGGCGCCTCGAGGCCGGTGAACCGACGGTGCGCGACATCCTCGATGAATTCCGCAAGCCGGGCCGGGACCCCCGCGAGGACCTGCCCAAACCGGTTTTCTTGAAGTCGGTTACAGAAATGGCAGATCTCAAAGCAGGGATGGTGCTGATGGGGATTGTGCGCAACATCGTCGACTTCGGCGCGTTCATCGATATCGGCGTGCACCAGGACGGGTTGGTCCACATCTCCGAAATCGTCGACCGTTATATCAAGCACCCTTTGGAGGTGCTGCAGATCGAAGCAGTGGTGCCGGTTAAAATCCTCTCCGTCGACCTGAAGCGCCGCCGCATCGCCCTCTCGATTAAACAGGCCCGGTAAATGAGAAGTGAGAGGTGAGAATGTACAAGGGGCACGCCTTGGCGTGCCCTGTTAAAACAACTTCCGCCTGCCCCGCGCATACGCCCGAAAATCCTTAACATGCTTGATCACGATCACCAGGCCCAGCGCCGCCCCGAAAATTACCCATGCCCAATCTTGAAAAAGCACCCAGAATAAAACCGGGAAAAGCGCCGCCGTGCCGCCCGCCGCCGTATTGGCATCGCGCAGCACCACGGCCAGCACGAGCGCCAGCAGGAGCATGAAAAGGAGCGCCGTCGGCGACAGCACCAGGAAGGCGCCCAGGGTCGTGGCCAGGCCTTTGCCGCCTTTGAGCCCGAGAAACGGGTTAAAATTATGGCCGAGGATCGCCATTAAGGCTGCGGCCGGCATGCTCTCCGCCCCGCCGCCCACCAGCGCGGCCAGGTAGACCGCCAGCGCGCCCTTGCCGGTGTCCACGGCGATTGTGAGCAGCCCTGCCGCGACGCCGGCCTCTTTTACCGTATTCATCCCCCCGACATTACCCGAACCGACCTTGCGGATGTCCACGCCCCGAAAAAGCCTGCCGAAAACATAGGCGGTGGGAAACGCGCCGATCAGGTAGGCCATCACGCCCGACAAAAAACCGGTCATCCTGCTGTCCTCCATGCTTCACTGAAGATAACTTTACTTACGGCTTCTCTTTCGCCTTAATGCACCGGTTTCCTGCCGCTCAGCCGTGCCGCGGCGCGAATTCCTGATTTTTCTGCGGCGAAGCAACATAGCGCCGGCCTGCCAGAGCAGCAGGGAATTGCCTTTCCCTTTCACCAGCATGCTCATCGTTGGTGTGTAATATGGTTAAGAAAAGCTCGCCCTCAGCGGCAAATCCGTTGCGTGCGGTACAAAAAAACAATACCGCCGGCACTATCAGCATGAGCAGCGGTAATCTAAAATTCTTAAACAGCATCTCCGGTTCGCCTCCATGAAATCATATGCTCAGAAAGCGCATCGACATATACACATTGCTCTTTGGCGCATAGTGTTGTCACGAAACATTGTGGTATTATAGAGTTTAACTCAATGGTTGGGTAGGGATCGACCTTTCATGTTAAACTCCCTGCTACTGGTGATCTAGCTTATGAGAATTACGAATAAGTGACCGTATCAGTTACAAAAAACGAGTTACAAAAAACATCAATGATTATCCGGTAGTCTTTTCAAGAAGACCACTTGTGTGTTATAATAATCTGCAAGGTTAGTCGAGTGTGTTTTAGTTCAGTAATCCCAAAGTAATCGTTATTTATAATAAATCATGCAGCGGGGCGTGGCGCAGCTTGGTAGCGCGCTTGACTGGGGGTCAAGAGGCCGCTGGTTCAAATCCAGTCGCTCCGACCAAAAAACCCCGGAAACCTTATAAATCAAGGGTTCTGGGGTTTTCGCTTTTTTGGGGAAGGTATTACGGTTATTATTCAAACAAGTCGCGGAGCCTTCGCAAAAAGGCAGCTGCCGGCGATGACCTGGTGCCGTCCCTGATTGAAGCTGAGATCTCGACGGAAGAGTTTCGCAGGAACCCAAGCCCGCTTGATTCAAAAGGTATATCATGCGGACACATTAACAGGGGCGTCTTTCCTTTCTCTAAAATTATATGGTCATTATGTCCGTCTGGCTCTGGACAGGCAATACCGTCAGCTTCCGGGCTTTATGGTTCAGCGGAAACACTTAAGTTAATGACATTGTTAAAATAGGGCTTTTTTCTTTTTTCGAAGTGGCATTTGAAGGGTCTGAAGGCAAAAAGTAAGCAGAAAGCACTTCCTATATTACAAAAATACATATATTATGGAAGATAAGATCAAACAACTATTAAGATTTTGGAGTACAGCCTGCGGAATCGGGAGAATTCATGGCAGCCTCTAGAGTTTCGAAAATTTGTCAAATAAGTGAGGTGGCGTGTGTTGGATAAGCGAGTGGGCGTGGTACTGGTGACCGGTGCGTCTTCAGGCATCGGCCAAGCTGTCGCCAGGCATCTTGTGCAGAAAGGATTCCGGGTATACGGCACCAGCCGCACTGTAACACCGGGGATACTGCAGGATTCTCCGGGAGAGCCGGTGATGCTGCACATGGATGTAACCGTTGATCAATCCGTTAAAGCCGGGATGGAACAGGTTGTTCAGCGAGAGGGTCGCCTCGATATTGTGATCAATAGCGCAGGGTTCGGCCTGGCCGGGGCCGTCGAAGAAACGACTATTGAAGAAGCCAAAGCCCAGTTTGAAACGCTTTTTTTCGGCACACTCCGGGTATGCCGGGCGGCACTGCCGCTGTTGCGCCGGTCCGGCGGCGGCTATATTATCAATATCAGCTCCCTGGCCGGCCTGATTGCCATCCCCTTCCAGGGCTTCTACAGCGCCGCCAAGTACGCCCTGGAAGGGCTGACGGAATCGCTGCGCATGGAGGTGCGTGAATTTGGAATCCGGGTCGTCTTAATCGAGCCGGGGGATCTGAAGACCGGTTTTACCGCAAACCGGCTGGTGGCAGAGAAAGCTGAGCAGGATAGCTCACTCTACCGGGATAAATTTAGACGATCCCTGAGCGTGATGCAAAAAGACGAACAAAGTGGCCCGCCGCCGGATCTTCTGGCCCGCCTGATTGAAAAAATTCTCAACAACAAACAGCCCCGCTTGCGTTATACGTTCGCCCCTTTTACGCAGAAAAGCGCATTACTGCTGAAAAAAACTCTGCCCCAGAAGCTTTTCGAAGCTAGTTTGATGAAATATTATCATATTAAATAATAGCGCTGACCCCGTCAGAAGGAGCTTGGCGTGAACTGAGTGCTTGCGCAATCGAAGATTATCAGTTCATTAGTGAACGACGTCATTATGCCGCCGGTAGACTGGCTCTTAGGCAATGTCAATGAGCAGTTCACAGTGTATTGATAAAGAGCTCAACCCACGCAGCGTCAAAGTGAGTACCAGCGCTGCGCAGCAATTCCGCCAGCGCTTCTTCTTGGCACACTGCTTTCCGGTAGGGAAGATCATTGGTCATGGCGTTATACGCATCAACAACGCCTTCTCTTGTGCAAAATTGCGGCCCCCGCCGCCAGCATGGCCATGCACGCCAGGCCGGTCAGCGGCAGCGCGCCGTTGGTGCGCGGCAAGGCTTCGGAAGCAGGATCAGCTCCGGGTTCTTCAGGGAGGATATTTAAGAATATGCCGAACAGGCTCAAGCCGGTAAACTCCGCGCGGAAAATCAGTTTGCCGTCCTCTACTACCAGGGTGCCGCCGAGCGAACGCCATGCGCCGTCTTCGTAGCGGTACAGCTTAACCAGATCGGAAGGAAGCTCATCTGCATCGAAATCTTCAAGATCAGCTATGTCTTCCACAAGAATAATTTCCAGCTGCACCGGCAAACCGGCCGAATCGAAGCTACTTTCGATGCAAGCGAGATTATATCCCGCCAACAACAGGGGATCGACACCGGCGGGCAGGCCTTTTGCTTCATGATCTGCAGGGTTACAGACAATGAACGCAACCCAGCCGTCAGTTTCTTCGTCGATGGTTATGGTGATAATGATCGGGAAAGCAAAAGGAGCATCTTCAAGGAAAGAGGCCCTGGCATAATTAACCCCGTTTGCTACCAGCATAATGCGTGTGCCTTCGCTGTAATCAGCTTCTTCATCCGCAATCCAGGGATCATAATCTACATTGTCCGTGATACTGTCTCCTGCTCCGGAGGGATAGCCGTCATGACTGGGTCCGCTGATATCGCCCCACCAGTTCATGGTAGCGTCGATCACTGCAACAGAATCGTTTTGTAAACCCGTACTATTGCCGGAGATATAGTTGTAGTTGACCCTGTTCCCGTCGCCGGCATTAAAAACTCCGCAAACATTATCCGTAATCACGTTATCCCGGATGCGGTTACCGCCGCCGTCCAGATAAACACCGTATTCGCAGTTCTCAATTCTGAAACCTTTGATCATGACTCTCTGGGCCGTAACGAAAAATCCGGTCCCGGTGCTTTCATCGAAATCTCCGTCCAGAATTGCGCCGTCTTCGCCCATAATTGTCAGGTTATCCTTGGAGATGCTGACATTCTCGCAATAACTACCCGCGGCTACGTAAACTGTGCCGCCCGCGCTTACCGCGTCGATTCCATCCTGAATTTTATCAAAATGCGTCTCACCCCACCCGGCCGTATCGCTGAAAAATCCATTGTCTACATAGACATTTACCGGACTATCTTCCGCCAAACCCGGCGCAGCCAGGAGAAGCAGCGCTGCCGCGGACACGATCAGAATAAGCCAACCTCTCTTTTTCACTTCATTGAATCTCCTTTGACTGAATTTTAATTTAAATGCGTTATTGCCGTTCTAGAGTAGATTCTATACAATCAGAGTAAATAAATACCCACCCCAAAGGGGTGGGTATTTAAAAGGGGCGGAATAGGCTTGCAGTGCAGGGGCAGATTTTTTTGCGGCGCCGTTTCAATGGGGCTCATGGTCAACTGGATCTTGTTTTTTCCGTATTACGGTCCCGCCTTGACTGCTCTCAACTTAAATGACAGCATCCTGCCTCATCTGTTTACTGTCACCCATATCGCGGGGCTGCTTGCCGGTTCATGGGTTTACTTCTCCTCTGTTGAACAAAAATTTGCGCAACACTGCGGCAAAACTACGCCTTTTATAATCGCTCTGCTTACGGTTGCCTTTCTTTTCTTTAATAATGCCTATTCGCCGATCTTGGGTATATTCTTTTTTGTAATTATGGGCATTGCTTCCGGTTGGATTGCCGGCCGGTGGATGACGTGGTTTTCATCTTCCGATACTGCCTCTGTGCGGGGTAGTGTTTTGGGCATATCAATCGGCATTACCTACACACTGTTAACTTTCAATATCCTGGTGATGGCCGTGCCCGGCAATGGGAAAATATATAGTTTAGTCTTTAGCTCGCTTGCAATCTTAATCGGCGGCATATTAACGAACCAATTGCCGGTTAGGCCAAAACAACCCGCGTCATTTTCGATCCGCTCTATGCTTCCCCCGCTAGATTTACTTTTATTCGGTGTATTTGCCTACGCCACTGTTTCTTTAATCTATCGTTCCATCCTGACAAGCCATATTCAGCAACCGGCTTTATCATGGTTAGTGCTTATACCGTATATTCTAACAGGGCTTTTTCTGGGTAAGTGGTCCGATAAATACGACCGTTACTATTTTACCATCTTCGCTTATTTTGTGATCGGTTTAGGTTTTTTGATCCAGGCCGTTAGTCCTACCAGTGGATTCTCCAATATTTTGGTTGGAATTTTTATTTTGACGGGGCTGATCTGCATCCATCTGTTTTACTGGTTGTCGCTGGTTGACCGGCAAAATACCATGTTTACGCCTTTTCCTGTTGTGATCGGTGTTTCCATTGAACTGATGTCCTGCGCAGTTGTTTTCACCGTGGTGCCGTTGATTTCCCCGGATCCGGATATTACGGGAAAAATAGTCGGTGTTGCCGGAGTTGTTTTTATCCTGGCGGGTTTTTTAGTTACTTCTTTTTTTAATTACCGCTTCTCTAGAAGACTATTCAAGGATATTAAGCCTGCTGCAAACAGTATCGCACAGGGTACATTATTTACTAAAAAAAAAGAAGATCTCAGAATGCCCCTACTTTATTATTTTTATAATATTGATCAAAAGATTATTGAAAAAACTCTCACCGGCCAATTTAACCTCACCAATAAAGAAACAGAGATAGCACACCTGGTTTTAATCGGTCATAAAAATATAGAGATTACAAAGCTGCTTTACATTTCACCCAATACCTTGAAATATCACATGAAGAACATTTATTCAAAAATTGGCGCTTCTAATCGCGCAGATGCGTCAGCAATTGTTTTATCATCGATCCAAACTTTAGATGACAGGGGGACAGCAGGCTAAGTAAAAACAGTAAATACCAGTACCTAGAATAGAACAATTATGTTATAATATAGCTATACCCCATAGAAGAGAGTGTGAGCCCAAATGTGCTATATTTAAGGTGAAGATCGGCATCAAATAACGCTCTTTCCATCGGGGAGAATGTACTAAGTTTTCAGTATTTAGGAATCGCTTAAATTTAGATTCACTACCGTTCATTATAATTATGGAACTTGGTTGAGTAAACCGGACAGTTGAATAGTAATATTTTTTAACTAAATGGTTACGCTATAATAAGTACTTGAGCAACAGGAGAGGGTAATAATGATTAGTTTAGTAAAACTACTCAACAAGCAAAAACCACAATTAAGAGAATTTGACCCTACCACAATACAAAGGATTAAAGAGGGTATGTATTTGGTAAAAATCATAAATGAAACTGAAGTAACTGCTCGTAAATGTGATTACTACGCTGGAAACTGTGTAGATCAACAAGTCGCGGATACCTTCAGGCAAGAGAGCAAAAAATTAGTAAAAGCGGCACATGCTTTACAGGAATATTATGAAAGTATGACCAGGGAGTGAATATTTAACAATGAAATTTTCGGATATGGATATGCTCCAGGACTACGAAAAAGATGCTCGTATGGCAGTAATAGCGTATTCTCTAATCCAGACCGAGATTTTTGATGGAATCCTGCGAAAGCTCGTTGCAACGGCAGCAAGTGAAGCAGCAAAATCTCAAAAGACTTTTGCCGATTTGATTTTAGCCAGAGGAGACCGTCCATGAAGCAACAATGTTTCCTACAGTAAAGACGACTGATTGAGCCGTTTTTTAGGAAAAGGAATTTTACGGTAAAGACCGTTGCGGTGATGTCCTTCTCAATCCGCGGCAGGTCAGGAACCAGCAGGCCCAGATATAGTTCAAATTCCCGTAAAGCATCAATCTGGTAAAGGTGCGGGCTCCCTTCGAGGGTTGCATAAAAAGCCTGGGAAACCTCTGCCTTTTTAATATCTACCGTCTGGTCACCGCTGATCAGCCTCGGTTGGTGGGCTGATACGGACGCCGTGGAATTCAATAAACAAACCAGGATAATAATTGTTAAAGCGCGTATTGTCTTCATAAAGTGACGGCAACCCCGTCCCCCTGTCAACTCCTAATAAGGCTGTTTTGCGGGTGATAACAAAATTTATGTTTGCAGCGCCGCCAGATCCCGGTAGAGGTCAAGGCTCTGCGGGTTTGCCAGGGCTTCCCGGTTTAAGACCTCTTCCCGGTGAATGATTTTACGCACGGCGATCTCCACTTTTTTGCCGTTTACGGTATAGGGAATATCGTCGATCGGGATCACCTTGGCCGGGACATGGCGCGGTGTGGTATGATCCCGGATTGCCTTTTTGATTGCCAGGACCAGCGAGCCGGAAAGTTTTTTACCGGGGGCCATTTTCACAAACAAGATCACCCTTTCATCGTTATGCCTTTTTTGACCCACCGCCAGGCTATCCGCGACCTCGGGAAAACGCTCTAAGATCCGGTAAATCTCGGCCGTGCCGATGCGCACGCCGCCCGGGTTGAGGGTGGCGTCGGAGCGTCCGTAGATAATCACCCCGCCGGTTTCGGTCAGCTCCATGTAATCGCCGTGGTGCCATATGCCGGGGTAGGTCTCAAAATAAGCGGCACGGTATTTTTTTTGGTCGGGGTCGTTCCAGAAGCCGACAGGCATGGAGGGAAAGGGAGCCGTACAAACCAGTTCCCCTTTCTGATTGACCACGGATTCCCCTTTTTCATCGAACACTTCAACTTTCATCCCCAGCCCCCGGCACTGCAGCTCACCGGCGTAAACCGGCAGAAGCGGGTTTCCCAGGGCGAAGCAAGAGATCAAATCGGTGCCGCCGGAGATGGAGGCAAGACAGAGGTCTTCTTTAATCTCCCGGTAGACAAAGGCAAAGCCGTCTTTTGAAAGGGGTGACCCGGTGGAAAGGATAGTTTTCAGGGCATCCAGGTTAAACTCTTGCGCCGGCTTGCAGCCCGATTGTTCAAGTGCGGCCAGGTAGCGCGCGCTGGTGCCGAATATGGTGATCCGCTCGTTCTGGATCAGTTCAAACAGCGCCCCCGGACCGGCGTAAAATGGTGAACCGTCGTAAAGCACGATCGTCGCCCCGACGGCCAGGGAACTGACGAGCCAGTTCCACATCATCCAGCCGACGGTGGTGAAATAAAAGATGACATCATCCCGCTTTAAATCCGTATGCAGCAGCAACTCTTTTAGGTGCTGCAACAAGGTGCCGCCGGCGCCGTGGACGATACACTTCGGAGCGCCGGTGGTGCCGGAAGAGTAGAGGATATAGACGGGGTGATCGAAAGAGAGCTGGGCGAAGGAGATCTCAGCGTTTTCGCCGCCGCCCGCAGCGAGAAAATCGGCGAAATACTCCCCTTCCGGCAGCCCTGTTAAATCGGTTTTCGCAGGCGTGTATGGCACCACGATCACTTTTTCGATGGAAGGGATGCGCCGGGTGATCTCTTTAACCTTGCCCAGGGAAGAGAAGCTTTTGCCCTGGTAGTAGTATCCGTCGGCGGTGAACAGAAGGCGGGGTTCAATCTGGCCGAAGCGCTCCAGCGCTCCCTGAACGCCGAAATCAGGAGAGCAGGCGGACCAGATTGCCCCGATGCTGGTTGCGGCCAGCATGGCGGCCACCGTTTCGATCATATTCGGCATAAAACCGGCCACCCGGTCGCCCTTTTGAACCCCACATGCCTCCATGGCGCGACTGAGTTGCGCCACCTGGTGGTAGAGAGCGCGGTAAGTTATTCTCCGGGCGGCCACTGTTTCGCCCTGGAAGATAAGTGCTGTCCGGTGATCACGGTAACGCAACAGGTTTTCCGCGAAGTTAAGCCTCGCTCCCTCGAACCATTTGCAGCCGGGCATTAGCTTCGGGTTATTCATCACCCGGTCGTAGGGCCGGGAGAAGACGGTGCCGCCGAATTCCCAAACCAGTTCCCAGAACTGTGCCATATTCTCGATCGACCACCGGTAAAGTTGATCATAGTTGTCTAAATCACGGCCGGCTTTTCGGGCTGCCAGTTTCATAAACGCGGCCATGTTCGCTTCATTTTTCCGTTTTTCATCCGGAATCCAAAGAGGCTCTTTCATTAGGACTCACTTCCCTCCAATTTGTGTTAGCCTGCAGAGTGTCCTGTTCTATCGCGTAGCGTGTGACGCGTGCGGGGGATAGTGGTTTTTTTGGTAGAAGATCGAGATAAAATCTGTACCGCATTCATTATTGTAACAAATATTAATTATTTTCACAATAATGAGTTTTAGATTCGAACCCCGTCTCTCTTTTTTCGGATGGTTTATGTGAAAGGGGTTTCGTTTATATCTTAACAATATCCATAGCAAACTTTTATTGTGGCGGATGAGCACGTTTCCGGCCCAAAGCATGGGCCGCTCTACGGAAGTTGATAGCCGAGATTGTGCAAGTAATTTACGGTTTGTCCTATCATCGGTAGAAGAACA
The DNA here is from genome assembly GCA_040751775.1 of Bacillota bacterium. Classification (GTDB taxonomy): domain Bacteria; phylum Bacillota; class Dethiobacteria; order DTU022; family DTU022; genus JBFMGD01. Next base: position 21,296 of record JBFMGD010000017.1, read on the forward strand.
ATTACAGTAAGAAGAAATTAGAGCGTCCCGTAAATATTTTGACGAGAAGATAAACACTTACTTTAATGACTTGGAAGAAAACGACGAGATAGCTAGCATTGATCGGAAGCCCGATGCGGATGAGATTAAAAAAAGAATAGAGCAACTGCGTAACCGTAAAGAGATTTATGAAGGCTATCAAAAAGAACTTCAAGATAGCGGTAAAAATGAGATATCGGCAACGGATCCCGATCAGTACAGGGAGCAAAATGGGGGCAGACTTAGCAGTTTAATCACACAGCCTCCCGTCCCCCTGTCACGTTCCCCTGGCGGGTTAGATGATACCCATCGTTTTACCGTGTTTTTCTAACAAACCGAGGGCAAAGTCGATGTCCGCGTCCGTATGGGCGCTGGTCACATTAGCCCGCAGGCGGCAGGTGCCGGCGGGAACCGCAGGGGGCAGGATTGGCGAGACGAACATGCCGTCCGCGTGCAGGGCGCAGGTTAAGGCCAGGGTGGGCTCGGGCTGCCCGATAATGATCGGGATCACGCAGCTCTGTGTGTTGAGGGTGTTGTAGCCCATGGCGTTTAGGCCGCCGATGAAGCGCCGGATGTTACGGCGGACCGCCTCCAGGCGCCAGGTTTCTTCTTCAATCGTTTCAAAAGCGGCCGTGGCCGCCGCCGCGGCAGCGGGAGGCAGCGCAGCGGAAAAGACGAATGCCCGGGCGCTGTGCTTGAGAAAATTAATCAGTTCAGCTTTGCCGGCAATGTAGCCGCCCACGGCCGGAATGGTCTTGCTGAGCGAACCGGAAAGGATTAGCCCCGGTTGGTCGGCTTTCAGGCCGAAGTATTCCAGGATGCCGTGCCCCGTTTCGCCCAGCACCCCCAGGGAATGCGCTTCGTCCACCAGCAGCCAGGCGCCGTAATCGCGGCACAGCTGCAGCAGCTCCGGCAGGGGGCAGAGATCGCCGTCCATGCTGTAGACGGCATCCACGATCACCAGGATCCCCTGGTATTTGCCCTTGGCCTGTTCCAGGATCTTACGCAGATCGTCTAGGTCGTTGTGTTTGAAACGGGTAAACTCGGCCTGCGAGAGCATGCAGCCGTCCACGATGCTGGCATGGCTCAAGCGGTCGGTGATCACGGTGTCGTGCCGGCCGGTCAGGGTGGATATAGTTGAAAGGTTAGCCGCGTAGCCGCTGCTGTAGGCGATCGCGGCCTCGGTGCCCATGAATGAGGCCATTTTTGCTTCCAACTGGTTGTGCAGAGCGGTGGTGCCGGCCAGGATGCGCACACCGTGCGTGCCGGTACCGAATTTATTCACGGCTTCTTTAGCTGCCGCTTCGATGCGCGGATGCTTCAGAAGACCTAGGTAACTGTAGGATGAGAACATGACCATTTTACGCCCGCTGATTTCAACCCAGGCTTCGTCCAGGCGGTCGATCTGCTGCAGGTAATAATAACGGTCCTTTTCGCGCAGCTCGTCATACTGTTCCTTGAAAGCGGCAATTTTTGTTTCAAATGCGTCCATACCGGATCCTCCCCGAAAATATTGATGCACATAAACGTGCACATGATATTGTACAGTACATGATTGTTCCAAATCTGTCAACGAAAAGATGACATGAAAAAATGAAACTGATAAAGCGAATGCCCGGTATAGCACACCGGATAGATTGCCTGTAGTCGACCGGATACACAAAACAGCGGCGCCTTGCATATCTAGAATAGAGGCGGTTTAAAAGGTCAAACTGTCGGCCCGACTTGACGAGGGGGCAATGAAACGATGCGGCGTATCAAAATATCGACTATACAATATCTGTCGATCACCGGTCTGTTCCTGACCTCTGCCCTGGCGGTAACCCAGATTAATGAGTTGCACTTCGAGCAGATTCATCTGCAGCAGAAACTGGTAGAGATGCGCCAAGAAAATGAGGTGCTGGTTGATCAAATTAACCTTTACCGTGAGCAAGTGGAAGAGCTGGAGCAGGAAAAAATCGAACTGCGGGAGCTGCTGGCAATCAGGGCCCGGACATTCCAAATTGTTACCGGTAGCCTCGCGGCGGCTTCCCGGGGCCATGAACAGCTGCTTTCCCGCTCCGGACGTCCTGTGCCGGTGGGCTTGACCGGAACGAGGATGACATTAGTGTCTCTGTCCGGATTCAGTGCGCAATGCTTCGAGCGAGCCTGGCGGCAGTACGGCACTACCGAACTCTACGGTACCGGAGAAGTGTTGGTGCAGGCCGAGGAACGGTACGGTCTTAATGCGCTGGCCCTGGCCGCGATCGTCGTGCATGAATCAGGTTGGGGCCGGTCCTCATTGGCCCGCAAGAAAAACAACCTGGCGGGACTCAACGCTATTGACAGCAACCCGTACGGCAATGCCTTTACCTTTGCCACGAAAGCCGACAGCATATTTTTCCTGGCCCGGCTGCTGCGTCATAAATATCTTACACCCGGGGCCAGTTTCTACCGGGGTCATAATCTTAGCGCCGTGAACGCTTGCTACGCTACCGATTCTTACTGGGCGGCAAAGGTGGCCGCAATTATGGGTATCATTGCCCGGGCGGCGGTAGACGACCCGGAAGCGCTGATGGCTTCTTTAAGGTGAATTTAAGTAACCTTCGGTGCGCAGAATACCGGCCAGGGCGCGGCGGGCGTCCATGGCCGCTTTTTCCCGCCAGCCTCGTGCCCGCGGGGCAAAGAGGGCATCGAAACCGGTTTTCACCCGGCGAGCGGTTTCCGGGCCGACAGCCCCGCAGCGGTGCAGCATATTTTCGAAGATGATCGTTTTCAAGGTGCGGATGGAGGCGCAGAGGGAGTCACCCAGGGTGCCGAATTCAAAGCTGGTGGCGTATAGCGACCTGTCCGGGTAGCGATTTTGAGCATAAGTATATAAGAAATCAACCATATCACCGCGGATTTCGTAAAATTCGTCCGGATTGGTTTTGGCCACGGCGGGATAGTCGAAGGCGGCGCGCATCTCTGCCGAGCTTCTTTTTTCCAGGAAAGAGTTGACCACGGTCATCGTGTCATGCGGGCCGTACCCGGTATGCATATCCAAAAGCAGCAGGCGCTGATAGCGCCGCAGCACCTCGTCGAACTGTTCGATCATCATACGGGCCGCTGCTTCATAACCGCTGCCGCCGTAGTAAAGTCCGGCTGGATAGCGGTACTGGCCCAGGGTGAACGCTCTTTTCAACCGGCTTGCGCCGGGGCCGAGCAGCGCCCGCAGCAGCCGGCAGTAAAAATGGCGAACCGCGGCCGGACTAACCGGTTCGGCGGGATTGAATAACGGCTGGAACGCATCGTAGTCGGGGTTTAGAGCGGTGTCCAGGGCATCCCAGTCATAGATAAAATTGCGGTTTAAATCCACATTATTCTCGTTGGTACGGCGGCGCTGCTGCATACCCCAGGGGTTAATCGCGTGCACCAGCACCAGGCCGGTATTTTTGGGGTTCAGCAGCGGCAGGTATTCGTGGATAAACAGTTGCAGGACAGCGGCGCCGACGTATCCTTCTATACCGTGCAGTCCGGTGGTGAAAATAATCACCTGCGAGTTGCTTTCAAGCGGCGGCGCCTTAATCAGATCCGTAGCCGGCCCGCCGTCCCCGCCCCGGGCCGGCCCGGTATGCAGGGCTGCCTGCGGCCATCTCCGGCGGACTAGGTCCAAACTTTGCTTAAACCGATCCCGCGACGCCGCGTAAGTATCCGGGAAAAGCTTGTCCGGCTTAGTTAAAGTCATTTTAATCGCCTCCCCTTTTCTGATTGGCTTGCTGGTATTCGGCCAATACTTCTTCAAACAGATCCCATATTTCCGGTTTTTCCAGGCCGCGCCTCCAGCAAGCCACGCCGGCCAGGCGGTAGCGGTTGACCAGTTCCAGGCGTTGCCGCATCGAGTCGCTATCTTCCAGCCAGGCAACATATTCCTCTGCACCGTCGGTATAGCGGGCAACATTCTGACGGGCGGCGTTGTCCCATTCCAGCCGGCTTTCTTGCGCGCTGAGAATCTCCTCAACGCGATCCATGGAGTAGGCGCGGGAAGAGATGCTCACTTCGCTGCCGCCCTTATTTTCCACCTGCCATAACCGCGTGTAAAAAGGAACAGCCAGGATCAGCTTTTCCGGGGGCACTTCGTCAAGTACTTTCCGCAGGCCCCGTTCCACCCAGGGCAGAGAAGCTACCGAGCCGGGCAGCGGTGAGCCTCCCCAATGTTCATCGTAGGCCATCAGCATAATGTAATCGGCCGCTTCGGCCAGGGCGCCACGGTCGTAGCCGCGGCTCCAATATGGTTCATCGGAAATCATGGTCACATCGACCGAAAGGACAAGTCCTTCCGCGCGACAGAGGGGGGCCAGTTCCCGGATCAGCTGGGTATAGAGTTCGCCGTAGCTATAGTGAAAGTTCTCAAAATCTAAATTCAAACCGCCGAGGTTGTATAAGCGGGCGAAGATAAGCAGTTGATCGATAAACGTGCGGCGCCGCGCCGAACTGGAGAGAAAAGCCGCGGTCATCTCGGGATCAAAGGAATTGCTGACCAGGGCCCAGACTGAATAGCCTCGCTCGACGGCCCAGTGGACATAGGCAGGATCAGCCAGGTTCTTGATACCGCCGTTCTCATCGGCCAGATGGAACCAGGTCGGGGAAACAACCTGCAGAGAAGGCATCGCGCCGATGGTTTCCACATTGGGGTTCGGATATGTAAATTCCCATACCAGCACCAGGGGAGGCGGTAGGCCGGGCGGGCGGAGTCCTCCGGGTTCACCGGTTCGAGAGGGGGAGGGGTAAGCCCCTTGAACTTCGATCCGGTTCCAGGGCAGGTAACCGGTTAATCCCGCAGCGGTGCGGACCAGGCACCAGCCGCTGCCGGTTTTTTCCTCCAGGCGTACTTTCTCTCCTTGTTGCAATTGTGCCAGATAAGGGTAGTGCAAGCCCGGCCCTTCTCTCAGCCGAACGGAAGCAACGCTGATTTCTGCGAGGTAGGCGGCCTCACCTTTGCGGTCGATCACCACCGTATCTGTTTCCGGGTGGTATTGGACGTTCAGGCCGTAAAAATCGGCTAAAAAGAGCAGCGGCAGGTAAAACCGGCCGTTTTCTTCACGCAGGGGAAATTGCAGCTCTACCGGCTGCAGGTTAACCTCAGCGGTAAGCTGTTCGCTGCGCATATGGATTACCCGGTCGGCGGTGGTGATTACCGCTGTTTTTTCCGCGGCATCCCAAAAAAAATACGGGTCCAGATAGTCTCGTAAAGGCTCCACGGCCAGATAAATTTCCCGCTGATCCGCCCGGACCAGGTTAAAGCCAATTTTGGCATTGCCGATCACCAGCGCTGTCTCTTCGCCCCAGGAGGAGAGGATTAAACCGGGGGCAAGGTAAGCGGCTCCGCCAGCCGCCGCCAGCAATAGCAACAGTAGCACGATCAGGCGGCTCGATCGTTTTCGAGCCCGTTTTTTATATCTTGGCCTTGAGAAGTCGGCGGAAGGTTGTGCACGCATTAGCTATTCTCCCATGGGGGCAGTTCTAGATACCGTCCCCATGGCTTCATTTTTTTTACCTGGGCTGTCGCTTGACCTTGCATTATAATTCTACGCGCTCGCTTTTATTTCCTGTTTTTCGTAACCTTACCGGCTTAAAAGGAATTCCTGCAGGTGAATATGCCGTATTAATTAACCAAATAAGTAGATCAGGCTCATTATATCGATTATTTTAAGTTTACAGAGCAGGGTGAACCTGTTATAATAATCCAGAAAAGTCTCACCAGATCCCTGACACTTTAACTGCCGCAACCGGTATCGCTTAAAAGCCGCAGAATAACTTCGAGCCCTACCCTGCAAGGGTTAGCTATGCAAGCCGGAAAGATTAAAGATTATCATCATATATATTGTAGGTAGAGTATTAAGCTATTCCCGACGACTTTACTGGAGTTGGTGTGATTTGAATTACGGGGCCCGGGCGGTGGCATTAGACGATCGCATCAATACCGAGCAGGTACGCTATAATTATCACAGCTATGAGATTAAAAAAAATATCAGGTTGAGCTTTTTCTTTAAAAAGCTGCGTATCTGGTATACGCTTTTTTGCTTCGCTCTTGCGTTGGCCATCCAACCGTATCTGCAAAATTATCTGACACTGCTGATTTTGATCGCCTTGCTTGGTTTTTTGCATTCGTTTTTTCGCTACTATCGGTCCGTTTCTTTTGCGGCAAATAGTGTGCAGGCGCTGCTGCTTACATCCGTTGATTTTGTTATGATTTGCGGCCTGGGTTATGTAACCGGCGGCATTCTCAGTGTATTTCATATCGGTTACTGCCTGCCGATTTTGGCCTGTACAATCCTTTTCGGGTTAAAAAGCGGTTTTAGCAGCCTGCGCCTGGCAGTATTGTTTACATGTACCGCGATTTTTGCTCCTCTGCCGGCCAAACCGATTCCGGCGCTGTTTTATTTCATAGCCGGCGTGGTGTCTTTGGTTTTCATGCTCTGGACGGTAAGTGTGCTGATTAAAGAAGAGCAGAAATTGCGGGAGGAACTGTATACCGCTTCCGTAACCGACCATCTCACAGGGCTCTACCATAGCGGTTACCTGAAAGAGCGCCTTCAGGAAGAGATCATGCGCTGCCGCCGGGCGAGAGGTAAATTTGCCATCATCTTTCTGGATCTGGATCGGTTTAAAACGGTAAACGACTGTTATGGACATGTAATCGGCAATCGAGTTTTAATCCATGTCACCGATATCTTAAAGGAACTGGTTCGGGGCGGAGAAACTCTGGCTCGCTTCGGCGGTGACGAGTTTATCGTGTTAATGCCCGGGGCGGGACGCGATCAGGCGAGGCAGGCTTTAGAACGCTTGAGCGAGGCGATTGAGAACACACCCTGTTATCCCGCCGCCGAAATCCAGGTTAAATTAGGAGTCAGCGGCGGGGTAGCGGAATACCCCAAAGAAGGGGATACCATTGAGCGGCTGCTGCAGGTTGCAGATTCACACATGTACAATCAAAAAGGGTAACACTTACTTACCACATTAGCTCCTTACATAATCCAGAGCCGGCTTCCAATCCACATATTGATTGATGTTTTCCTTCACGATTCGAATGGCCTCTGTGTTCTGCGGGTGAATGCTCCGATAAACACTATGCAGGCTTTCCACTGTCGAGAAGGTATCGCTGTGCACTAGGATTACGGGAACCCCTTTTTCTTCAGCCCGCGAGAGGACCCTGACATCCGGATAGAGCCCGCCGGTAAAAATGATCACCGAGGTGCTGGTTTCCAGGGCGGTCAGCGCCATGTCGCTGCGATCGCCGCCGGTAATTAAGGCTTTATTGGGTGCCCGGCGCAGGTAGCTTAAGGCGCTTTCTATGGTCATCGTGCCGACGATCACTTCCTCCACGATGCGGTTCATTTTGTCCGGAGCGGCCAGAATCTCACCCTGCAGGGCGTTGTAGAATTCAGCAACTGTCGGGGCGGCGATCTCCGCCTTGCGGGGAATTACACCCAGCACCCGGATCTCTTTTCGTTCCACCAGCGGCCGGTAGACGCTGCGTGCTTTGTCCCACTGGGTGCGGGAGATATTGTTGAAGAGGCAGCCGATCACCGGCACATCGCGGCATGACCACTGCTCCAGGTAAAGGAGGGCGCGATCAAGCTCGAAATCATCTTCAGCCTTTAAGACATAGATAATCGCCGCGTGCCAGCGTTCGGCGAGGCTGAAATCGTCCAGGTCCTGGTTGTAACCGACATAAGGAGCGATACTGCCGTCGATCAGGACAACGTCATAACCTTCCTGACAGCGCTGGAAAGAACGTTCAATTTTTTCCATGATCCCTGTTTCTTCCTTCAGAAAACGGCCGGTCAGGTAATGCGCGTTTACAGTAACCGGAGAGATCACTTCACTGGAAAACGGCAATTTAAGCGCATCCCGCATCAGCAGCACATCATCGTCACCAACTTTGACCGTTCCTTTTTGAAACCCGAGCGGTTTGAAGTACGAAACCTTCAGACCCTCTTCTTGCAGTTTCATGGCAATCCCCAGGGCGGTGGCGGTTTTACCGTCTCCGGACTTACCTGAAAAGTAGATTGACTTCATTTCGTCACCTCGTTGTTTATATCTAAAGCGTTAACTGACCTGTTCAATGGTGATCTTTACATCCAGAGCGGTTGCCCCCTGGGTATGCACACGCAAGGGGTTAATATCCATCTCCGTTATCTCGGAAAAGTCCAGTGAAAGACGGGCTGTTCGCATAATTGCGTCAATCAGGGCGTCCATGTCGGCGGGCTTTTTACCTCGGTACCCTTTAAGCAAGGTGTATGCCTTTGTTTCGGTGATCATCTCTTCCACTGCCTCGCGGGTGGTCAAAGCGGAGGCGAGGCGGAAAGAGACGTCTTCCAGTAGGTTGACGTAAATACCTCCCAGGCCGAAAACGATTAGGGGACCAAACTGGATATCGCGCGACATCCCGATAATCACTTCCACCCCTTCGTCGACCATACTTTGCACCTCAACCCCATAGATCGGGGCGTCGGGCAGGTAGCGCCGCACCCGCTCTATAATGTGCTGAAAAGCCCTGCTCACGGCGTTTTTGTTGTGCAGGCCAACCTCCACCCCGCCAACGTCGGTTTTATGGGCGATCCGCGGCGACGAAATCTTTAAAACGACCGGAAAACCGATTTTTTCACTGATTGCGCATGCCTGCTCCTCGGTCGCGGCAAGATGAATCGCACTGACCGGAATGCCGTAGGCGGTAACGACGCTGGAAGTTTCGTGACCCAGCAGAACCACCCGCCTATCTTTTAAGACATCGTAAAAGGCAGCCTTGACGGCGTTTTGATCGATCCCCGGTAAATGCAGCGGCGGCCCTGCTGCGGCGGTTTTTCTGAAGCGGGCGTAACGCGCCATCCCTTCAACAGCCTTAACCGACGGTTCCGGAAAAGTAAACGCGGGGATGGAGCCCTTCGTGAGCATTTCTTGACCGGCAGCCAGGTATTTACCGCCCATATAAACAGCAAACACCGGTTTTTCCGGGTATGTTTTTTTAAGATCAATAATTGTTTGGGCGGTCTTCTCCGGTTCGGTTACCGCGGCAGGGCAGAGCAGCACCAACACACTGTCCACGTTGCCGTCCTGCAGTACTTTCTCCAGGGCAAAGCGGTATCGCTCGTCCCCAGCGTCGCCAAGGATATCGACCGGATTGTATATATTCGCTTCAACGGGCAGATTTTGCCTCAGTTCGTCTATAGTACCTTTTTCAAAGCGGGCCATGGAGAGGCCGCACCGTTCGACAGCATCCGTAGTGACAATAGCCGGCCCGCCCGCGTTGGTAACGATAGCAACCCGGTTTCCAGCCGGCAGCGGTTGGTTGGCAAAGGCGCGCGCCAGGTCAAACAGTTCATTCATATTGTCCACCCGGAGCACCCCGCTTTGGTGGAAAGCGGTGTCGTAGGCCTTGTTGCTGCCCGCCAGTGCGCCGGTATGGGAACTGGCCGCCTGGGCCCCGGCGGTGCTGGTGCCCGATTTTAGAATAATAATCGGTTTCAACTTGCTGGCTTCGGAGCAGACTCTGACAAATCGTTCACCGTCGATCACATCTTCGATGTAGCAGAGGATCACCTTGGTGTGCGGATCAGCGGCGCAGCTTTCGATGAAGTCAATTTCGTTCAGATCGGCTTTATTGCCTAGGCTGATGAAACGTGAAAAACCCATTCCCATGGCGAAGCTCCAATCCAAAATGGAAACAAGCATGGCGCCGCTTTGGGAGATAAAGCTGATGTTGCCTTTTTTCGGAAAGCCGCGCGCGAATGATGCGTTCATGGGGGTATGGGTATCCATCAACCCTACGCAATTGGGGCCCAGCATACGCATGCGGTACTTGCGGCAGACGGCCAACAGTTCACGCTCTTGTTTTGAGCCTTCCGTACCTACTTCCTTGAAGCCGGCCGTAATCACGATTAATCCTTTAACCCCGGCTTCACCGCATTCCCGGGCGGCCTGAAGGGTCTTTTCCGCGGGAACCGATATTACAGCCACCTCAACCGGCTGTTCGATCTTTCCAATAGCCGGATAGCATTTCAATCCGGTGATTTCCGTTTCCCGGGGGTTCACAGGATAAATCGATCCTTTGTAACCGCTCCTCACTAAATTGTCGATAATGGCGAAGCCGATCTTACGGGGCGAGCGCGATGCGCCGATGACAGCTACTTGCTTGGGATTAAATAAAAATTTAAGTTCGTCCATCTGATTCTTCCTTTTATATATGTATTGATCTGCGGCGTAAACTTGTTACTGGACTTCTATAGTTTAACCAAACAGTTGGTTTTAAGCAAGGGTTAACTTTAACTTAAGTAAAGATCAATCAAACCATCAAAATTTTCCCTTATACATTGACTTTTGAAATAAGTTTGTTACAATGTATCTTGATGCTTTTTACTTGAAAAAAACTGGATACAAGGAGGTATCAGAGATGAGCGCTTTAGGCCGTCATATTTTGGCTGAGTTCTACGGCTGCCCGGCGGATAAGCTGGATGATCCTGCTCAAATTAAGCAGGAGATGCTGGCAGCAGCCCTGGAAGCGGGAGCTGAGGTAGTGGAAACTGTTTTCCACCAGTTCAGTCCCCAGGGTGTCAGCGGCGTGGTGGTAATATCTGAATCACACTTAGCCATCCACACCTGGCCCGAATTCGGCTACGCTGCCGTTGACATATTCACCTGTGGTCAGACCGTTGATCCATGGGTGTCGTGCAATTACTTGAAACAGAAGTTCTCTGCCCAAAATATGACAGCCCGGGAAATTAAGCGCGGCATCTTTGATGTTCCGCTGCAGCACAAGCCGGCAGTCAACTACTAAAGGAGGCCGGTCATTGTCTACCAACGATCACAAGTGGTTTATCGAGCATACATCTCCGAGCACGGCACATATGTTCGGCGTTAAAGATTACCTGAAGAGTTTTCGAACGCGGTTTCAGCAGGTCGAGATTGCCGAATCGTTCTTTTTCGGCCGTATATTGATTATTGACGGAAAGATCCAGTCCTCTGAATTAGATGAGTATATCTATCACGAAGCGCTGGTTCACCCGGCTATGCTGATGCATGAAGCACCGCGCAGCGTTTTGGTAATCGGTGGGGGTGAAGGGGCAACCCTGCGGGAAGTGTTGCTCCATCCAACGGTCGAGCGGGCCGTGATGGTCGATATCGATCAGGAAGTGGTTGACTTATGCAAGGAATACCTGCAGGATTGGCACCGCGGTAGTTTTGACGATCCCCGCACGGAGTTGTTGCATCTCGATGCCAGGCAGTACCTTGAAGACCATGCGGACCGCTTTGACGTTATTATTGGTGACCTGCCGGAGCCGGTGGAGGCAGGGCCTGCCCAGAAGCTGTTTACCAGGCAGTTTTATCAGTTAATTAACCGGCGCTTGAATGAAGGCGGAATTTTGGCGTTACAGGCCGGTGATTTCAGTATTACCTTTATGGATGCCCACAGTGCGATTTATAATACGATCAAGCAGGCCATCGCGGAAGTCCACTCATACCGTGCTTATATTCCATCCTTTAATACCGACTGGAGCTACATCGTCGCTTCAAAAGATAAAAAACCGGCCTGTTTGGAACCGGCTGAAATAGACCGGCGCATTCGAGAACGGGGGATGCAGCTAAAGTTTTATGACGGTGAAACACATCGCGGCATGTTTGCGGTACCGCGTGATCTGCGCGAGAAACGCGATGCGAAGACGACAGTGATTGACGACAAGAATTTGATCAGTATCTATTAGTCCGGCTGCTCCAGCCGGCTGTGGGCGGCTGAAACAGCGCAAGAGGAGGCAACCCGGTGTGCGGCAGAGAGAGCGTACTTTTGTAATGGTCAAACCTGACGGAGTACAACGCGGATTGGTGGCCGAGGTAATCGGTCGGCTGGAGAGAAAAGGTTTGCAGTTGGCCGGTTTAAAAATGATGCAGATTTCGCCTGAGTTGGCTGCCCGCCATTATGGCGAGCACCTCGGTAAACCTTTTTACGACAGCTTGATCACATTCATTACTTCCGGCCCGGTTGTGGCCATGGTTTGGGAAGGGGACGGCGCGGTATCCTTAGCCCGGACCCTGATTGGAGCCACCGATCCGCAAAAAGCGGTTCCGGGGAGCATTAGAGGTGATCTGGCGGTCTTTACAGGGAACAATATCGTACACGGTTCGGATTCACTGGAGAGCGCGGCTCGGGAAATCGGGCTCTTTTTTGAGCCGGCTGAGATTTTTTCATACCGGATCTCCCAGGAAGAATGGATTTACGGCCAGTAACATTGAATTGACACAGATATTCTGATGTAGTTGAAGGGCACGGCACTCGCCGTGCCCTTACTGGTTCCGATCCCGACTTCAAAGCACACTGGATTTCTAAAATGAGGGACACAGCGTGCTGCACAGTGCCAATCCTTAAAAATCATACTCCAAAATTCTTAAAAAAGTATTGTCAAAATGAAAATGACGGTATATAATATAACCAACTAAGTTACATATATATATAATTCAAGGAGGCGGCTTAAATGATCGTAACCAAATGTCCGGGGCAGGATACACGTTACTGGACGGCGGATGATATTCACGAGCAGCCTTGCCCGCATTGCGGCTCCACAATTGAATTCTGGAAAACCGATATCCGGGTACGCTGTCCCAACTGCAAGCAAAAAGTCACCAATCCCCGATTTAATCTGGGTTGTGCCGCATGGTGTGCCTACTCCGAGAAGTGTCTGGGCGCAGCTGCGAAGGGGGTGGCGCCGCAGCCGCTCCGCCGGGTTTTGGAAGTTGAATTGGGCCGGATATTACAGGGTTTGCCGTTACAGCAAAGAGAGATTAAAGAGAAAATGGAGCAGGCCGAAACACAATGCCGGGCACAACAAATAGAACCGCTGCCTGTCCTGGCCGCGCTGGTTGTTTTGAAAATGCGCAAATTGGACCGATTGAAGAACTGGGAACAGTTTATCGAAAAACTGACCGCAGAATATCAATTTCCGATCGAAGCGGCTGAAGAGACCAGTCAGATAATCAATAATGTCCTTCAGGGGCGGCTTGACGGCGCCAAAGAAAAAATTAGCGTGGCACAAACGTGACTGTCATCGCGAGTAGCGTAGCGACGTGGCGATCTCTTAAGTTGCCGCACCTTCGGCTCGCAATGACAAACCGGCTTTCGAAAATACGAAGGAGGAATTATTAATGAGTAAGGCACTGCGTAAAATTATCAAGATTGATGAAGAAAAATGCGACGGCTGCGGCCTTTGTATCCCATCCTGCGCTGAAGGGGCGTTGCAGGTGATCGACGGCAAAGCCCGCTTAATTGAAGATCGCTTCTGCGACGGCCTGGGCAACTGCCTGGGAGAATGCCCCCAGGGAGCAATCGAAATAATCGAGCGTGAGGCGGCGCCGTTTGACGAAACCGCGGTGGAGGAACATTTGCGAAACCAGGCGAGCAGCCTGCAGGCGGCCGCACCCTGCGCCTGCGCGGGGAGCATGGAAAGAGCTATCCGGCAGGAAACGCGGCCACCGGTTCAGCCGGTGAGCGGCACGGCGGAACCGCTCGAGGCGGAACTGAGTCATTGGCCGATTCAACTGCACCTGGTACCCCCGCAGGCCCGCTTCCTGCAGGGGCAGGACCTGCTGATCAGCGCCGATTGTGTCTCGTATGCTTTTGCCGATTTTCACCGACAGTTGTTGAAGGGGAAGTCGCTGATTATCGGCTGCCCCAAGCTGGATGATGTCAACAGCTATCATCAGAAGTTGATCGAAATTTTTAAGCAGAACGAGATCAAAAGCATTACCCTGGCATATATGGAAGTGCCGTGCTGTCACGGCCTGGTGCAGATGGTCCGCTCGGCGCTGAAACAGTCCGGTAAAGAGATCCCGGTGCGGGAGGTCGTGGTTACGGTCGACGGAAAGATCAAGCAAGAGAGCTGAGGTATTAACCATCATTCATGCGGAAAAATTAAGAAAGCGGAACCATGGGGACGGGTTTAATGCATGGGGACACACCTCTTACAGAGGAATGTCCCCATGCTGTATCCCCGTAGCGGAGCGAAGGACCGAAGGAAAGACGATGGAACTATCCCCGTGGTGTAGCGGGTCAATGGCTGGGTAGTTACAAACAACGGCAGCCCCGCTGCCGTTTCCATAAAACAAGGGAATACCCGGATGCGGTATTCCCTTTTGATGTTGAGCACATTATAGAACATTATGATAGAAGATCCGGCTTCCAATTTTCAACTTCAACCCGGGCGAGGTCTCCGATCGTGACCCTTTCCAACACTTCGAGCATGCGGTCCTGCGCCTCGGCCCAGACACCGCGCAGCGCGCAGCTTACCTGGTCGCGGCACGGTTTGTCTTGCAGTAAACAGCGGGTGATACCAATTGGACCGTCAAGTAGCTCAATTACCTTGCGCAGCGAAATTTCAGCAGGGTTGCGGGTGAGGGCCACTCCGCCGGCCGGGCCGCGCGTACTGGAAACCCAGCCCGCCTCCCGCAACGTGCCGATGATCTGGACAATCAAATTATTGGGGATACGCTGCCGGAGCGCAATTGCGCGGGTCGTTGTTTGAACCCCCTCGCCCTGGCGGGCTAAATCGGTTAGCGCGGCCACGGCGTATTCCGCTTTTTTTGTAATCATGGTCAAGGGCTCCTTTGAATATATATAACTTAGATAGTTATATTATAGGAAATAACAGGACGCTAGTCAAGCAAGGAATCGTAAGCTTTCACTTTCGGCCGAATTGTAATAAAATAATGATAAGATCACTAATTAAGTTGGGAGTGGAACGCGCCCGGTGCAATCCTGTATCATGGCAGGCAACCGCTGAACTGAAGCCGCGCTATTATCGTGCAGGCGGAGGAGAAAAAGAAGCGGCAGAGAAGCTGGCTGAAGCGGCCCGTATTTTAAACGAATTGGGAGGGAGTAATACGATACACTACAAGACAGCCTTTATCATTAATCCGCAGGCGGGAAAAGGGCGTTCCCTGAGGGTATGGCGCAGGCTGGAAGCGGTTCTTAAGGCGGAAGCTCAGCCGTACAGTGTCTTTTATACACGATTTCAGGGTGACGGCAGTAATATCGCTGAACAGATGCGTGCCAAGGGGATTGAACTGGTTGTCGGGGTCGGGGGAGACGGCACCCTTTTGGAGATCATCAATGGGCTTGATTTGAAAAATAACATTTTCGGCATTATTCCGGCCGGCACCGGCAACGGTTTTCGCCGTTCATTGAAAATTCCGGGCAATCCCCGGAAAGCGCTGGCGGGCTTATCAAAGTGGGAGCCGCGCCAGGTGGACTTGGGTATTATTAATGGTTATTATTTTCTAAACGTAGTCGGTTTCGGTTTTGACGCGGCGGTGGCAAAACTGGCCACAGTAGATAACAGGGTTATGCGGGGCTACCCGGCATACGTTATCGCATTTTTGGCCAAGTTGGCCAATTTCGAAAGCTTTCCGATCACGATCACCTGCGGCAGCGACACCATCCGCGAGGAGAAGACCTTCATGGCGGTCATCTCCAACGGGCGCTATTACGGCGGCCAGTTGTGCATCGCGCCGCAAGCCCGCCTGGATGACGGCAGGCTGGATCTATGTCTGCTCCAAAAGACCGGTTACCTGCAGACAACGACGCTGGCTGTGAAAGTTTTTTTCAGGCAGCACCTGAATCATAAATCTATGTATATCGCTCAATACGCGGATCTGTTTGTCGACACCGCCGCATCCGTACCGGTGCATATCGACGGTGAAATCATGGGATCACTGCCGGCGAAGATCGGCATCAGCCCGCGCGCCTTGAGCGTTCTCGCTCCGCCTGCCTAGTGCTGTGCCCGCGACGAGCGCTTTTTTTTTAAAGTTACTTTCAAAATATCTCCTTGATATCTGGGCTAAAAGAGGTTATAATAGCACAGTAGTTCACCATAATTTGCGAGCGTGGCGGAATGGCAGACGCGCTAGGTTCAGGACCTAGTGTCCGTACGGATGTGGAGGTTCAAATCCTCTCGCTCGCACCAGTAAACATCGGCATCCGTGAAGGATGCCGTATACATAGGAACCACTAAAAGGGCCAAAGTACCCATTCGGTACCCATTAGCGCCTTCAAAACCAAGCAAAAGACAAAGCCAGGGAGGCCGCCACCTGGCCTTTTATTTTGATACAAGAAGGAGTTTAATCTTGACTGAAAAAACCAATAGTGAAGTCAAAGAAGAAATTAAGTTAGCAAAATTTTTGGAGAGTGCCCCTCCGAATCAACGTAAAATCATTTCTGATTTATCAATTTGGGAAAGTAGCGACAGACGTAATGTGATGAATACTCCAGAAATTCGGCTTTACTGCGATGATGATAGTTGCAACGGATTTCGCTTCTTCAGATGTGTTTCAGGTCAAGATCAAGATCTATTTAAAAGTGGCTATGAGTTTATCTATCTAACCTACCGGTGCTCAAATTGTCAGCGTAATCTTAAGCTATTCTCTATTGCAGCGATAATTCTCAAAGATACTGAACCCAAAGGTGAGGTTCTCAAGCTTGGAGAATTGCCGCCCTTTGGTCCACCTGTACCACCCCGGTTAGTTAAGCTTATTGGCCCCGATAAAGAGGTATTCTTGAAGGGACGGCGCTGTGAATTTCAAGGCTTAGGAATTGGTGCCTTTGCTTACTATAGGAGAGTTGTTGAGAATCAAAAGAACAGAATTATTGGAGAAATTATTAGAGTCTCAGAAAAAATTATGGCAGCACGAGAAAAACTTGATGTTTTACAACAAGCATTAAAAGAAACACAATTTAGTAAAGCGCTTGACCTCGCAAAGGATTCGCTACCCGAAAGTCTACTAATTGATGGCCATAGTCCACTATTTCTACTACATAGAGCTTTAAGTGATGGTATTCATAACCGAACTGATGAAGAATGCCTGGAATTAGCAGAGAGTGTTAGGCTTGTTTTAGGGGAACTCTCCGAAAGGTTGTCGCAGGCCCTAAAAGAGGATGCAGAACTATCTAAGGCGTTGTCGACGCTAATGTGCAAGAAGAAATAAAAAGGCAGGGAGGCCGCTTCTTGGCTTTGTTATACCCACGTTGAACTTATGTTTGTCAGAAAATGAGCAATAAATGCAGTATATGTCTATTTTAGGAGGACAGGTGCCATGTTCGAACAAGCATTCAAAAATATTGATGACGTTCTCTGGAAAGAAGCAGGTTGTACCACCGAACTTGATTACACAGAACAGACCTCATGGTTGCTGTTCCTAAAGTATCTTGACAGCCTGGAGCAGGACAAGAAGATTGAAGCTGGGTTGGAGGGAAGAGATTTCACCCATATCCTTGAGCGGTCATATCGCTGGGAAAGCTGGGCTGCGCCAAAGGGTCCAGATGGCAAGGTTGATCATAACAAAACCCTTACCGGTGACGATCTGTGTGATTTTGTAAATGACAAACTGTTCCCCTACCTGCAGGGCTTTAAGATGAAGGCCAGTGGTCCGGACACCCTTGAATACAAAATCGGTGAGATTTTCAGCGAGATCAAAAACAAGATCAACAGCGGCTATAACTTGCGTGAAATCATCGATCACATTGACGAACTGAGCTTCCGTACGCATGCTGAGAAATACGAGCTATCCCTGCTCTACGAAGCAAAGATCCAGCGCATGGGCAACGCCGGACGCAATGGCGGCGAGTACTACACACCCCGCCCGCTCATCCGCTCCATCGTCCAGGTTGTAAAGCCTAAAGTGGGGGAGCGCGTTTACGACGGCGCTGTTGGTTCAGCAGGCTTTTTGTGCGAGGCCTTCAACTACATGAAGAGTGAGCCTAACCTGACCACTAACGCATTAAAGACCCTGCAGAGGCGCACTTTCTATGGAAAAGAAAAGAAATCGCTCGCTTACGTTATCGCAATTATGAACATGATCTTACACGGCATTGAAGCGCCCAACATTATACGAACCAACACCCTGACCGAAAACCTTGCTGACATCCAGGAAAAGGATCGGATGGATGTCATATTAGCCAATCCGCCTTTTGGCGGTAAAGAGCGTAAAGAGGTGCAGCAGAACTTCCCCATCCGCACCGGTGAAACTGCCTTTCTATTTCTACAGCACTTTATCAAGATGCTCAAGGCCGGGGGACGTTCAGGCGTGGTCATCAAGAACACCTTTCTATCCAACACCGATAATGCTTCGGTAAGCTTAAGGAAGCTGTTGCTGGAAAGCTGCAACCTGCACACGGTCCTCGACTGCCCTGGTGGCACCTTCCAGGGGGCGGGCGTGAAAACCGTGGTGCTCTTCTTTGAGAAAGGCTCCCCGACAAGAAAGATCTGGTATTACAAACTAGATCCCGGTCGCAACCTCGGCAAGACAAATCCTCTTAACGACTCTGACCTGGAAGAGTTTGTCGAGCTGCAGAAAACATACGCCGACTCACCCAAGAGCTGGAGTATAGATGCGTCTGGTATTAACCAGACGACCTTTGACCTTTCGGTAAAGAACCCTAATGGCAGCGAAGCGATAAAACACCGCAAGCCGCAGGAGATCATAGATGAGATCGCTGCACTGGATGCTGAGAGTGCGGAAGCGCTGGGGAAGATTCGGGGTTTATTGTTATGAGTAGTTGTGAGATGAAGCAACTTGGCGAGCTATGTGATGTTCTTGACCACATGCGTAAGCCTGTTACTAAAAGTGATCGCACTGCTGGCCCATACCCCTACTATGGCGCAACTGGTATCTTAGACTATGTAAGTGAGTATATTTTTGATGAGCTACTTGTTTTGGTAGGTGAAGATGGTGCAAAGTGGGGCTCGGGTGAAAATACAGCTTACGCAGTAAAGGGTAAGTGTTGGGTGAACAATCATGCTCATGTACTTCGACCTTTCCGTGAAATATTAATCGATAAATGGCTTATATACTATCTAAATCATTCGGATTTAAAACTATTTGTTTCCGGATTAACTGTTCCGAAATTAAACCAGGGCAATCTAAAAAAGATACCTATCCCTGTCCCGCCTCTCCCCGAGCAGCAGCGCTTCGTCGACATTCTCGACGAAGCATTTGAAGGCATCGTCAGGGCCAAAGCGAACGCTGAAAAGAACATCCAGAACGCACGCGAACTATTTGAAGGCTATCTGCAGTCTGTCTTCACTCAGCGTGGCGAGGGGTGGGTGGAGAGACGTCTTGGTGAAGAGGACATTATGAAAATTATTGACGGTGATCGTGGCGTAAATTATCCTAAATCCAGTGAGTTTACCAGTGATGGTTTCTGTCTATTCTTAAACACTAAGAATGTTCGCTCAGATGGTTTTAACTTTGATACCACGATGTTTATAACAGAAGAAAAAGATCGGCAACTTCGCAAAGGAAAGCTCAAGCGAGATGATGTTGTATTAACAACGCGCGGTACTATAGGTAATGTCGGGCACTACTCGGAGGACGTGCCATATGATAACATTCGGATTAATTCGGGAATGCTCATCTTCCGACCCAAGAAAAACAAGCTGCTACCCACATATCTTTTTCAGCTTTTTAGATCAGCAATTATGAAAGAACAGATAAAGAAGTATTCAACAGGTGCAGCTCAACCGCAGCTGCCTATCAAAACTTTGGTAAACTTTAATATCCCAGTTCCAGAAATTGAAACACAAAATGTAATTATTAAAAAGTTGCATTCGTTTGAACCTGTAACGAAGAAACTTGAATTCATCTACCAACAAAAGCTCACCGCCCTTGATGAACTGAAAAAATCGCTGCTGGACCAGGCGTTCAGCGGCCAGCTTTAGGAGCAAATTTATGAACGAAGCAGAAACCAGGGCCGAATATATAGACCCTGCACTGAAAGAAGCGGGCTGGGGTGTGGTTGATGACAGCCGCATCCGGCGCGAATATCCGATCACGCTCGGGCGGCTCGAAGGCCACGGCCGGCGCGGCAAGCCGCTTACGGCCGATTATGTGCTCATTTATCGGAACACCAAACTGGCAGTTGTTGAGGCCAAGGCTTATGATGAAGAGCTGACTGAAGGTCTTGGGCAGGCCAAGAACTATGCCGACAAGCTCGCGATCCGTTACACCTACTCCACCAATGGACAAGGTTTTTACGGGGTCGACATGGAAACCGGCACCGAGGGCGAGCTGGAGTTGGCCGAGTTTCCAACACCGCAGGGGCTTTGGGACAAGACATTTGACACCCCAAACACTTGGCGCGATCTCTTTGCAGCGATACCTTTTGAAGATAAGGGCGGCTACTTCCAGGGGCGTTACTACCAGGACATAGCCATTGAACGGGTCATGGAGGCCATTGCCAATCAGCGCAATCGCATCCTGCTGACCCTTGCTACCGGCACGGGTAAAACCTTTATTGCTTTCCAGATTGCTTGGAAGCTATTTCACAGCAGGTGGAATCTTAGAGATTGGAAAAGTGCAACTAAGCCTACCCGACGGCCACGTATACTTTTTCTGGCTGACCGCAACATTTTGGCGAACCAGGCCTTTAACGATTTTTCAGCCTTCCCTGAAGATGCAATGGTTCGCATATCGCCCCATGATATCCGTAAAAAGGGTAGGGTACCCAAAAACGGCAGCATCTTCTTTACAATATTCCAGACCTTTATGAGCGGCCCGCCTGTGAACGGGGAGCCTTCACCTTACTTCGGTGAGTATCCACCCGATTTCTTCGACTTCGTAGTTGTTGACGAATGCCACCGGGGTGGTGCCAATGATGAAAGCAACTGGCGCGGTATTCTGGAATATTTTTCACCTGCCGTACAGCTAGGATTGACCGCAACACCCAAGCGCACAGAGAACGTCGATACCTATTCCTATTTTGGCGAGCCGGTTTTTAAATATTCACTCAAGGAAGGCATTAACGACGGTTTCCTGACGCCTTTCCGGGTAAGACAAATATCAACTACTATTGATGAGTATGTCTATACGTCCGACGACACAATAATTGAAGGTGAGGTTGAAGTCGGCAGGCGTTACACCGAAACCGACTTTAACAAGATTATCGAGATCAGGGAGCGCGAAAAACACCGGGTAAAACTTTTCATGGAGCTAATTGACCAGCGTGAAAAGACCCTGTTATTCTGCGCCACTCAGGATCACGCACTGGCGGTGCGGGACCTTATCAACCAGGTCAAAGATAGCAGCGATCCAAATTACTGTCAGCGCGTAACAGCTAATGACGGAGCTCTTGGCGAGCAGCACCTGCGTGACTTTCAAGACAACGAAAAGACCATACCCACAATCCTGACAACATCGCAAAAGCTTTCCACCGGGGTCGATGCTCGCAACATCCGAAATATTGTGTTAATGCGGCCGATCAATTCAATGATTGAGTTTAAGCAGATCATTGGACGCGGAACAAGACTTTACGATGGCAAGGACTATTTTACGATCTACGACTTTGTAAAGGCCCATCACCACTTCAATGATCCCGAATGGGATGGCGAACCAATGGGACCGGATGCCTGCTCAAAATGTGGTTGCAACCCCTGCGAATGCGAAAGGTCAACGGGACCTTGCTCGGTTTGTGGACAGCGCCCTTGTATTTGTGAGAAAGACCCTTGCCCCAGATGCGGCCAGCGCCCCTGTATCTGTATAAAGAAAGCAAAGGTTAAGCTCGCTGATGGTAAGGAACGCACCATCCAGCACATGACCGCCACAAGCTTTTGGCACCCCGACGGCACCCCTATGTCTGCTCAAGAGTTCATGAAAGCTTTGTTTGGTGAACTGCCGGAATTCTTCCGTAACGAAGACGAACTGCGCGAAATATGGAACATGCCCGACACACGCAGAAAGCTCCTGGAAGGCTTGGCAGAAAAGGGTTTCGGGAGCGAACAGCTATCTGAAATGCAAAAGATTATTGATGCTGAAAACAGTGACCTTTTCGATGTTTTGTTAAATGTGGCTTACGCCGTAGAACCGCTGACCCGAGAAGACCGGGCCGTCAATGCCAGGGCGAATATCTGCGCAAATTATAACGATAAGCAGCAGGCTTTCCTGGATTTTGTCTTGCTGCAATATGTCAGCGTTGGCGTTGATGAACTTGATCAGGGAAAGCTTACTCCGCTGCTTCGCCTTAAGTATCATGATTCGGTTGCTGATGCCGTTGCTGACCTTGGACCGCCTGATGAGATCGCCAGGGTGTTCAACGGATTCCAGAAATTCCTATATCAGCAACAGGGTGCTGCTTGAGAAGCATAACAAGGCTATTGGCATTATGGACGCAGGCTGTAAACGAACGATTCGGTTACTGGCGATGGGCTGTGGCAAAACAGCCGGGCGAGATTCGGGATATTCTTCTAAGGCATACTGAAAATAAATAAGGTATCTATTAATTTTTCAAATTAATTGACTTGATGCAATGTGTCTATTGTAAATGGCAATTTAATACATGTAAAAAGTCCATCTTTAAACCAAAAAGTATAGGGAGGATATTTATATATCTATATAAACTAATTGTGGGGGTTGTTATTGAAATCAACGGGTGGTAAAAAAAGAAAATGGGTGGATGTTGCAAAAAAACGAATCCTTAACATTCTTACACAACGTCGAGTCTGCTCTCGTACACAACTAGAAACCAAAATATCTGAATCGGGTCCAACGTATATGCGTCCTGAGCCGATATTTATTACACAAGCATTAAAAGAGCTCTCGCGAGAAGATATAATTGTCAAACTTGAAGATAAAAACCAAAACCTTCCACCTTTTTTTGCTCATTCCACCTTTGATCCAGATAACCAGAAAGATAAAGATAGACTTGAATTAATCAAAAAACTATACAATAAATACAAAACATTGGCAAGCAAAGTTAATAATTGCGGGAACATTCTGGAAATAGTGGTTTATGAATCTGCACGAGAATGCAATTCTTTTGTTATTTCTGGAGCTCCTGGCAACCCACCTCACTTAATAAATGGTCATAACTTCCAAGAGATAGGATGGCCAGAATATGTTTTTATGTTTTCTGCAACAACTAAACCAATCAGTTCTATTGTAGAATGCAAAAACATTCGCAAATGGTTATATCCAGAGTCGCACGAAATATGGGAACTATTAAATAAAGCATGTAAAGCTGAAATGGTACCAATTCTTATCACTCGTAAAATTGCTCATCCTGTTAGATTTTTATTCAAATCTATTGGCGCTATCGGCTTTGAAATGCATAGACAATACTTTTCACCTCACCTTAAAGAAGAAATGGAGGATATAGTACATAAAGATAAATTGGGTTTTCATAATATTTACTTTTCTTTAGAAAAAGAGGACAGACTTATTAATTTCTTCGATAACACTGTTAGAAAACAAATAGATATTCTCCAGGCCACTTTTTTATCTGTTAAAGACACACTTGTAGACTATGCCGAAGAACTTTCAAATGTTAAACTTCCTTCTTATAAACGAATACAAATTTATCGCGAGGTTTTTAAAGAATTTGTTAGGCCTGAATGGAAAGAAGAATATAAAGATCAAATTCCTGATGAATACTTATAGTTGTAGTTATCTCAGTAGCATATTTCATGTTGAGCAACTCTACAAGCAGCTGCAATAATCCTGTTTGCCAAAAAAGATTACTTTTAATTTGTTACCACAGTGTTTCCTTGATAAGAAATACTTGAAATAAAAAGCCGGGGAGCTGCAACTCCCCAGCTTTGCCTCTACATCGTGTTTTACTTTTCGGAGCAGCGGCCCAGGATGCCTTCAATTTTCTGGGCTGCTGCGTCTTTCATTTTCCCGGTAACGTGAGAATAAATATCGCCCGTTATGCTGATGGAAGTATGGCCCAGCATTTCTTGGACTGTCTTAATATTGATCCCGCCTTCAAGCGCCATTGTCGCGAATGAGTGTCTCAGGTCATGGAAGCGCACCCTCGGTAACCCAGCGCTTTTAAGCGCCCGCTCAAAGTGTCTTGTAAATGCCCTGGGGCAGGTAGGATCTCCGACCTCATTCGCAAAAACCAAACCCTGATCCTGGTAGGCCGCGCCCAGCCCCAGCCGTTCCTGTGCTTGAATGGCACTATGCTTCTTGAGCACCTTGACCGCGCTGTCGGGCAGCTTGATTTTTCTTCGGCTCCTTGGTGTTTTCGGCTCCTGTAGGATCAGACCATCCTTTACTCTTGATAGGCTCTTGTTTACCGATAACGTCCCTTCTTTAAGGTCCAGGTCTTTCCACCGCAGCCCCAACAGTTCCCCGCGCCGCAGGCCTGTTGATAGCTCCAGGTAGTAAGCGGCAAAGAATCGGCTTTCTCTTACTTCATCAAGAAGAGTGCTGACCTGTTCAACGTCCAGCGTTTTCATTTCCTGTTGTTCCAGCATCGGCAGGCTAACCGATTCGGCAGGGTTAATGAAAATCATCCCTTCTTTTTTAGCCTGCTCCAGGCTTCCCCTGATAACGCAGTGCATATGCCTGATGCTTTTGGGGGAGAGGCCGCCACCCAGCCGCTTCTCATTGTAAAATTTTTGGATATGTTCTGTTTTGATCTGCGTTACCCTTAGATGTCCCAGGTTAGGGGAAATGTGAGCGCTTACCTGCAGCCGATAACCTTCGTAAGTTGTCTGCCGCAGGGCAGGCTTTTTATACTCTTCCAGCCAGAGATTCAACCACGCTGCAAAAGAGGTATTGTCCTTATCCCGGTAAGTATTAGTATCAACCTGGGTCTGTGCTTTTTTCAGTTTGTCGGCAACCTCTTTCCTGTTTTTACCGTAAAAATAAGACCTCTTGGGCTTGCCTTTCTCGCTTAGCCCGGTAATCAGGCTGGCAACCCATCTCCCATCTTTCTTTTGGGAAATGCTCCCTTCACCGGATGCTCTCCTTCCTGGCTTATTAGCCATTGCATGATCCTCCCTTTTGATTTATAATAAATTTTTCTCTTCCTCTGCTTATATATGCGGAGCAACTTCAGAGGGCATTCCATCATCACCTGCAATTTGCCATAATTTCCTGTCGTATTTTTCCTTACATTCTTTGTTACATACCCAGTCTCCAGGGCGTTTCACTATAAGAACTTCGCCACACTGTAAGCAGTGTGTTTCTTGC
Organism: Bacillota bacterium; assembly: GCA_040751775.1. GTDB lineage: Bacteria > Bacillota > Dethiobacteria > DTU022 > DTU022 > JBFMGD01. Next base: position 46,286 of record JBFMGD010000017.1, read on the forward strand.
CAATTGACATCTGGATCTTTTCTTTTCGCACGCTCAAGTAAAACCCTTACTCTTTGATCCTCCAGGTATCTGTCAAGATCACTCTCCTTTACCCGCCATGTACTTCCGACTTTAACTCCGATAAGCTCCCCACTTCTAAGCCATTCTCGTACAGTCGTTTCTGTAATACCAAACATCTCTGCAACTTTCGCCGTGGTCAAAAACTTACTCATAATCAACACTCCTTTTACCATGATTTACTACATTATAAAACGATAGATGATAAAAGTCAATAATTTATATATGTTTGTAATAAAACATGATAAATCGTAACCAGGTGCCTTTGTCCTTTGTTATGATACCTAGAGGTAATGCTTCCAACCCTTATAAATAAGCACTCCTGGGAGCTGTACCAATTAACTACCAATTAGATTGTTCCTAAAAGTCCTTGTTAAACACCTGTTAAACAGAATCAAGCCAACCGTTCAGAGTCGCTTCCAGGTCGGACTGAACAGCACCTTCTACCACCGGAGAAGGTTGCTCAAGCTGGATGGTCGCAGCCTGATCGATGGTTCGGGGACAGGGCAGACCGTTGAAGTGGGGAAGAGGCCTGCCCGTTTAACTGTCGCCTTAATGCCTCGCGAACATGATAGCTGCGGTCCCGTTCCTGCAAAACCTCTAACCATGCTATAAGGTCATCATCCCGACCAGGCTTTAAGCGAAAAGCTACGAAGCTCAATCGTCCTTGTTCTTTCTGCTGTATATGGCTTGGATTATTCCAGGATGAGTAACAGTCAGGGCATAATGTAAAGACAGCCCCTTCGTCAATTGTACCTTCTGTTAGCCTTGAACATTCCGGGCAGCTGTGCATTATTCTACGCTTACAGGCCATTCTTCAGGTACCGTAATCTTGTTTTCAAGACGCTGTAACAAGCTTCGTGAAGCAGAATAGCCGCTCAATGAATTGTGGATCGCTTCCAGCCGCTCCTTTAGTTTTAACTCTCCCGGAGTAACGACTGCAGCAGCCGCCGTGTCATAATAGCCCTGCAGTTCAGTGAACAACCGTGTCCTTCCGGTGTCAGCGATAACCGGCTCACCTGCACCCTTCCAAGGGTCCCAGGGACCAGCAGCCAGCCTTGGAGCCAGCGGGTCAAGCAACCTCACTAGGTTAGCATAGGACAACAGGAAGCCCGCCGGGTCCTTTCGGGCAGCCTCTTCGGCAACAACCAGAAGCATCTTGCCGTCAGTCGCTGCAGCAGCCTTGGAAACGATTAAATTGGCTACCCGCTGCTCCTGGGCAACCTCTTCCTCTGACGGCTTCCGCCTGGGGTCCGTTGCCTCCAGCCGCATCAGTTCTTCCGTCAAGTCTCTCTCGTGCTCTTTGATTTTACGGTGCAGATCCTCGTATTGCGCCAGGGTCTTGTTTGACAGCTGCACAAGGGCCTTGCGCTTACCTTCGCCCGATAGGTCCGGGTTGTTTCGAATCTTTAACCATTCAGCCTGGTACTTTTCCCATATTACAAACACCTGTTCATCTAAATAGTTCACTTTAGAAACCTCCCGCAAATTGTTTTTAATCGCTATACCTTTATCAGCGTTATTCACTAAGAAAAGCTTCCCATTTCCGGTGTAGTTTTTCTCGGATTATCACCTGCTTTGCTTTTGTCCCTGGCTGATATTTCAAACGCCACAATTGCTTTATTAACTGCCCAACTTCTGGGTCTCTGGAAACACCGATCTCCGGACCACCAACAAATCGGTTTAACAGGTCAGCCTTGATAGTTTCTATAGTCAATGCCTCAACCTGCTCTACAGTTCCCAGTTGTTCTTCCAGGAGCCTTAATCTTTTTTCCATGCCGCTATGCCTCCCTTTTTGGCTTGTTCCTCCAAGCGCTTCTCAAGGGCCTGCAGTCGTGCCTCCAGGTCTTCCAGTTCGACAGCCTTAATGGCCAACTCTAGGATTGCCCTGGCTGCGCTCACCCTGGCCGAAGCCGGTGTATCCTGGTCGTTTATAGTCAGCCGTAAAGCCCGGACCGCCTCACCGCTCACCCTTTGAAGTTGCGCCACCGCCTGCCCGACCGCTTCTCGCCGGGCCTGTCGGTAGATTTCCTGGAAAGAAGGGTCCTGCAGCCACCGCCAGAGGGTCCGTTCGCCTAAACCGGCAACCCTCGCCGCTTCCTGAACCGTAGGCTGCACCAGTAATGCGGTTATCGCCTGCTCTCTTTTTCGGGTCATTTTCCCTGTGCCTGCCACTAAAAGCCATCACCTGCCTTTCAAAGTATAAAACCTTGCCATGCGTTATTGAATAAATCATTAGGCATGCCAACTCGCAATATGTTTCAGCCCTCGCTGATTCATCCTGGAAAGCCGTGGAGATGCTGATCACCGCCCATTGTTGTTCCCTATCAGTCCCCTGACAACCGCTTCGCTTATAGACTGGAGATAACCGCTCGGGAAACGTGCCTGCTGCGCATATGCCGCAACCCTTCCCGGGTCTCGCCCTTGCAGAAAAACAGCATTGAGCAGTTCCAGAAGTGCTATCATCAGCCCCGTTTTAACACCTTCCTCGAACGCTGCCTCAAGAGGGTCAACTGGTGATCGTTTTTGTTTAGCACGTGCCTCCTGGAAGGAAAGCACGTTGTCTCTGTTGCCTTTATTGCTCTTTTCCGCTGGTTTTAATAGAATCATCTTATCCAAATTAAGCACCCTTTCGCCCAGTGCAGTCGCTGTGGGCTATTTTCTTGACATCGTTTATCTCCAATCAGTTAAAAACCCCGCGAACACTTGAACACTTCAAAACGTGTTTTCCATAAAGTTCTCTTGTATTTGCCTCGCGTAGAGGTTTATGGAAATAACCTCTTGAAGTGTTCACCTGTTCAGCAGTCCAACTCCAACCCATGTCCGTACCCGATTTGCTCCTGTCTGATACTGATCAAGCCCCCTGCTAAATAATGCCTGTGTAAACCTTTTCCTGCCTAGAGGGTAACGTTCACCATTCGCCTTGCACCAGTCCTGGTAAGCTCTCCATATTTGAGTATTGCTTGCCTGCGCTGTCGGTTCGAGCAAGCAGCACTCTTGAAAAAAATCTTTCAGCACGTCTGATTCTTCGCGGTAGTCGTCCGTTAAATGCTTGACGGCTCTTGGCTCCAGCAAACCTTCTTTCTGCCATAGCAGACAACCACTGACTAGCCATGCAAGTAAAGCCGCCCTCTCGGTAGTTCGCAAGCGGCTTTTTACTGCGGGATCTCTTTCGTTTTCCGGTATAGTCTCCAGGAAGGGTACCTGCACCATGCGCCGCCAAATTGCACTCTCCGGCCCAGATACTTTTGGGCGATTATTTGCCGCCAGCCATAACTTAAATTGTGGCTTAAACTCGAAGCTTTCCGAATACAAAAACCGCGCCGCTATTGTATCGCCCCCAGTCAATTGGTTGACTAGTGATTCTGCCAATTTTCTGCCATCTTCGACCTCGACGGATAAGACAAACCGTCTTCCAGCAAGACGGGCAATATCGTTCCTGGCCGCGCCGGTTACGCGGTCTCGTTGTAGGAAGCTCTCGAAATCTGCCGTTACCGCATAGTCACCCATCACGGATTCAACTGCCGATAGCAAGGTTGACTTCCCTGTTGCCGGTGGACCGTAAGCAAAAAATAGCTTCTCAAGCCCCGTGTCTCCGGTTAATGTATAGCCGAGGGCTTTTTGAACATATCGCCGCACTTCCGCATCGGGCAGCACCCGCTCCAGGAAGGAATCGAGTAATTCAGATCGGGCCTCTATCTTGTACTCCACCGGGCATAATTTTGTGATAAAGTCATCCCGCCGGTGGGAATGCAGTCTCCCGGTTGTGAGGTTGATTGTCCCATTTAAGCAGTTCAACAGCCATATATCCCGGTCGAGTTCATCTAACCTTATCGGGATCTCCGGCTCTGTTTGTGTGAGGCTGACCATCGATTTAATACGGTTCTCTGATTCACTCCTAATCGCGTGTTTGGCTATGGCTTTCCGCTCGTTTTCATCAAGGGCTACCGCCGCCTCGTTGTAAATTCTCCTGACAGCATCCCGCGCCTGCCGCATAACTGCACCGGTTTTGTCAATCTCCCATCGTTTGCCTGTCCAGATTATCCATTTGCCTGCATCTGCCAGGAAGCGGCAATTCCCCGCAACCTGCATAACCAACCGCCGGGAATTTCCCATGTCCGTTAGGTTTTCGCTCAAGCTGATTCCTTCAATTAGTTTTTCGTCATCTGCTGTAAGCTGTAAACGTTGGCCCATAGCCCGATCACCCCTTCGCGCAACAGTTCCAGCTTTTGCTCGGGGTTGCCGATAGCTAAAACGTGCAGGTAATGTTCAATCTTTGGTAATTCGTGAATTGCATCCACCAGATCGGCGGGTATGTCCAACCCGTCAAGCTTAAACACGTCAACAATTAGATCCCGGTAACGAGCAAGGGCGATAAATGCCCTGTTCTCCAATCCCTGATATTTTCGCTCCAGATCCCGCTTCCGTTGCACTTCGCTGTATTGTTGCCACTCTGCCCGTGTCGGTTTTCGAACAGTCGGTATTCCGAAAACCGCTGCAATGCGCCGGGCTGTATCCAGGGGCTGCAGGCTCAGCAGTTCAGCAACGAAGGCAACGCCGTCGCCATGCCAGCCGCAGCTATAACAATGGCCAGCAGCGTCATAAACGTGAAAAGAAGGGATTTTCTCACTGTGGAAGGGGCAGAGCATCTTGCCGCGCCGCAATTCTACACCGGGTAAGAAGGCTTGAACAACGTCAAGAAAGGGAATAGCTCGAACGTTGCCAAATATACTATTGCATGATAAACTGTGTTTTAGCAAAGCTTTTACAATCCCTCCACGCCCGGCCCGCCATGCCGGGTTTTATTTACTTGTTTCTTCCAGGAGCATCTGAAAGAGCCGATCTCGGGGAAAGAGGATTTTTTTTCCGCAACGTACTACAGGTAACTTGCCGCATTTAACGTAACGGTATAGAGTGCTTCGACTCCACGGGCCAACCTTCGCGAAGTCGTTGAGAGGAATCAGGACCGGCAGATCCTCAATATTTTTAACTGAGCTCACCTTAAACCACCTCCATTTTTAAATAAAAAAGGGGACACTCTAAAAACCTTTTTAAGGTTTCAGAGTGTCCCGTCGTTGTATCGGTAAGCTCCACGCCCGCTTTCTTGGCGGGTCGCTTTATCACCAGTTTTCCCCTTAAGGGACAACCCGATCCGGGGAGATCCTACTCCTGTTATGCCGAGCATGGCATATTATCGCGGTCGGGGCTGCTCTAAACGTATTCATTTGTAGGACTATATTACCATTGGATGCTTCCCCACATCAAACACGGAATGAGTTAGCTTTCGCCCCTCTCGGGCAGTTGGCTTTGACCACCCACCTAAAGCACCCATAAATAGCCTATATCATGCATTATCAGCCCTGGTTGACTGGTTGTGAATATTAAACATTAAATGCTCGCAATAAATCAAGATAGCGCCTGATTGCGGGTATGTCCTATTCCGAATTATACCCATTAGAGTACCCATTAACATTTTAAGACACCTTCCAAGTCGCCAAACCTTGCCGCTATTGGTCTCCCGATCCTATAGCTCTAAAACCCTTATTTATCGGGGTCTTCAGGTGTAACGTGTGCTTGTTTGTGAGAACCTATGACCGCCCTTAAACACTACCGCCTGTGATTCAGGACCTAGTAGGTGTACGCCTGTGGAGGTTCAAATCCTCTCGCTCGCACCATGACATGTAGATAAATAAGATACACCGCCGAAAAAGCCCGTAATTACGGGCTTTTTCGGCGTTCTGCACAGGTCGCTTA
>JBFMGD010000018.1:0-50434 GCA_040751775.1 Bacillota bacterium
TTCCTGTTTAGCCCCCTAACTCATTTGGACAGGTAGTCTTAGTTTGGTAAAATATTATGGGAGGGAGATCCAAATGAGTACACGGAGGAGACATTCAGTAGAGACGAAGTTACGGGTAGTGAAAGAGGCACTGGAGACGGGTAATGGAGCGATCGTCGCTAGACGGTACGATCTATCAGCGAGCATGGTTAACAGGTGGATCAGAGAGTACCAGAAGTATGGGGAGGCAGCGTTTAAAGGCGGTAATAGTAACGGCAAGGTAGTTAGCATGAGCAATAAGGAATATTACAAGCTGGAAGAGGAAAACGAACGCCTCAAGAAGATATTGGGCGAAAAAGACTTAGAAGTAGCGATATTGCGTGATTTGCTAAAAAAGCAAAACCCTCACTGGCCGATAAAGTAGCCGTGGCCCACAAGTGGATTTGCCGGGGGTACAAGGTGACCCAGGTAGTTCGCATAGTGGGAATCAGCCGTTCTTGTTATTACTACCACATCAGATATCGACGTCACAGGGTGAATTTTGGGGGCAGGCCTGTACCGGGGTATTCCTGGGATAGAAGAGGCCGGCGTATAAGTGACGAGCAGATAAAGGAGTGGCTGTGTGAGGCCATTGAGGGTGATTGTTATAATTACGGCTACGTTAAACTGACAGTATGGCTACGGCGGGCGTATGGGCTTGTTATCAACGAGAAGAAGGTGTATCGCCTGTGTAAGGAGCTCGGGTTGCTAAAGCCCCAGCGACGGGTGAAACGGAAACACCCTCGCAGGCTGGCCAAGAAGCGAGAGGTTACCGCACCCAACCAGCTTTGGGAGATAGATGTTAAGTATGGCTACATAGCCGGAGAGGACCGCTTTTTCTTTATCATGAGCATTTTGGATGTCTGTGACCGCGTAGTTATCGATTACCATACAGGGTTAAGCTGTACTGGCCGCGATGCTGCCTATATTCTTTCCAGGGCGTGTGCCAGGCGTTCTCCAGAAGGGAAAGTAGTAATACGTACTGATAATGGTCCTCAGTTTACCAGCATGGCCTTTGAAACGGCCTGTGAGAGGCTCTCTGTGATGCATGAGCGTATACCGAACAGTTCACCCAATAGTAACGCTCACATAGAGGCATTCCATAGCATTTTGGAAGAGGATTGCCTGCGATTACATGAATTTGAAAGCTTTGCCGAAGCATATCAGGTTGTTACGGAATTTATGTGCTACTATAACGAGGTGAGGCTCCACTCCAGTATTGGTTATCGCCCACCGCTGGAGTACTATAACGATATCATGAGTAAATCTGAGAAAGCCTTAATGATGAGTGCGTAGTGTCCATAGTTAGGGGGTTAACCCGCAAAAGGCCTTTCTCTAAAAAACGGATGGCGTCTAAGGCCACTAGCCAAGCCTCTTCCGGGGATATCTCCCGCCGAGAGCGTATCTCGCTGGCCAGGTGGGTCAACAAAGACTTGGCCTGTACCGAGGCAGCTTGGCTGCGGATGCGTTGCCGGTAGAAAACAGGACGTCCCAACTAATCTCACCCCCCGTATCCTGTCTACCGGGTTATTACAACGCCCGCCGGTCTATTTCCTGCCTGCCTGTGGCTGTGGGTATGCCGTTCGTGTGGATTTGTGGATAACCCCCCAGGGGCAGGGTTACCCACAAGCTCCACACTCACTTGGACAACGCAAAAAGCGCGTTGCCCACATACCCACAACCACTGCCACTGCTCTCTTCTTTAATTCTTAAAAACATCCAGCCCGAGTTGTTGGATCATATGGCGGTTGATGAAGATAGGATAGCTTACGATGTCCCACAAGCCCAGCCAGTTAAAACCGGAACAACTGTTCCGGTTTTTTATTTTCTTCAACCCCGCGGGGCAGGATTTGCCGTGGGAATTAAAGAATAGGTTAGTAACATTACCAGTCAGGTGGCGGCAAATTGAGAATAATGGGTGTGGATCCCGGATTGGCTATTACCGGCTTCGGGTTTGTTGAGGAACATGGCGGAAACTTCCGCTGGATCGCATCGGGCTGCATCCGGACCGGGCAGGAATCTGCCGCGTCTTTGCGCCTGGAGCAGATTTTTAACCGCGTCTTGGAGTTGGCCGGCGAATACAGGCCCGATGCCCTGGCTCTGGAGAAGCTCTTTTTTAGTAAAAACACCCGCACCGCTTTACAGGTGGGTGAGGCCCGCGGCACCGTGATCCTGGCCGCGTCGCAAAGCAACCTGCCCTTGTTTGAATATACCCCGCTGCAGGTAAAACAGGCGGTAGCGGGTTACGGCAAAGCGGAGAAGGAGCAGGTTCAGAAGATGGTCCAGCTGCTGCTGCAGCTTAAGGAGATACCGGCTGTCGACGACGAGGCGGATGCCCTGGCGGTCGCTCTCTGCCACCTGCAGCACCGGCGCTTTCAAGACGCTGTAAAAGGAGGCGGGGCTTAGTTGATCGACTATCTGCGAGGTCGATTGGTAGCGGTAAGACCCGGCCGGGTCGTTTTGGAGGTGGGAGGCGTTGGTTTGCATATTGAAACCCCGCCGTCCATGGAAGCGCTGCAGCAGCAGATCGGCCAGGAAGCGGTTTTCTATACCAGGCTTGTTTTACGTGAGGAAGAGGCCAACCTCTACGGTTTTCGCTCCGCCGATGAGCGCAACCTGTTCAACCTGGTGCTCGGTGTTTCCGGCTTCGGGCCACGGCTTGCCCTGGCGCTGCTCGGGGTATTAAGCGCTGCCCAGTTTTGTGCCGCCATTATGGAAGAGAATTTTACCCTGCTGTGCCAGGCTCCGGGTGTGGGCCGCAAGGTTGCCCAGCGGCTGGTGCTTGAATTGAAAGAAAAGCTGCCCAGGACGATTGCGCTCGATACGATAGAGATACTGCCCGCGGACAAACTGTCGCCGCGTGACGATGTGATCGAGGCGTTGTGCGGCCTCGGCTATTCCCGTCTCGAAGCGTCGACCGCGGTAAACCGGATTATGCGGGAAGCGCCGGAAGCGCAACGCGAAGAACTGTTGAAGCTGGCTCTTAAAGGAATGGCGACCGGAAACGCAGCCAGTTAACAGAGCCCTGTAATAGTGGCAAAGGGGTGGTCATATGCAGGAGAGGATAGTATCCGCGCAAAAACAGGCTGATGATGATCCGCAGCTCGAATACGGACTGCGCCCCCGGAGTTTGCAGGAGTATATCGGGCAGGAAAAAGTGAAAGAAAAAATGCAAATCTATATCGCGGCGGCTCGCGAGCGCGGTGAAGCGCTGGATCATGTCTTGTTGTACGGCCCGCCCGGCTTGGGTAAAACCACTCTCTCTCATATTATCGCCTGCGAACTGGGTGTCAATATCCGGATTACATCAGGCCCGGCGATCGAGCGGCCCGGCGACCTGGCGGCCATATTGACAAACCTCGGCCGCGGTGATGTACTGTTTATTGATGAAATACACCGTCTCAACCGGACGGTGGAAGAGATTCTCTATCCGGCCATGGAGGATTACGCGTTGGACATTATTATCGGCAAAGGCCCGGGCGCCCGTTCCCTGCGCCTGGATTTGCCCCCGTTTACCCTGATCGGGGCCACAGTCAGGGCCGGTATGCTTACCTCGCCGCTCCGCGACCGGTTCGGCGTGGTGGACCGCCTGGATTTCTACTCTGTTGCTGAGTTGAAAGCGATTATCGAGCGTTCCGCCCGGCTGTTAAACGTAAAAATTATTCCGGCAGGGGCGGAGGCGATCGCCTCCGCCTCCCGGGGTACCCCTCGCGTGGCCAACCGGCTGCTGAAACGGGTGCGGGATTACGCGCAGGTTAAAGCGGACAATATAATTACGACAGACGTGGCGCGTGAGGCGCTGCAGATGCTGCAGGTAGATGATCTCGGCCTGGATCAGATCGACCGCCGCCTGTTGACTGCCCTTGTGGAGAAATACGACGGCGGTCCGGTAGGCCTGGATACCCTCGCCGCCTCGATCAGTGAAGAACCGGAAACCCTGGAGGATGTCTACGAACCTTACCTGATGCAGTTGGGGTTTTTAAAGCGCACCTCGCGCGGCCGTGCGGCTACCCGGGATGCTTACAGCTATCTGGGTTTGGAGCTGCCGAGCGATCCCCAACTGAAGTTATGGTGAGAAGAGGATCAACAGAGTTCAGAATGCATCAACTGGAGAGGTTTCTATGCCGACACTGGAATCGATCGGAAAGATTTTATTGGTAATTGGCGGGCTGCTTGCGTTCGGCGGGCTGGCGTTTATTCTTTTCAGCCGCCTCGGCCTGGGCCGGCTGCCCGGCGACATCGTGATCCGCAAGGAAAACTTTGTTTTTTACTTTCCGATCGTTACAACCCTGGTGCTCAGCGCCGTGCTGACCCTGGTGCTCAGTTTAATTTCCCGCCTGTTGAGGTTGAAATAGGGGTTCTTCATGCCAAAAATGAATTTAAGCGATTACGATTACGTTCTGCCGCCGGAGCTGATCGCCCAGGCGCCGCTTGAGGATAGAGATCACTCGCGGATGTTGGTGCTGCGGCGCGGCCGGACGGCGCTGGAGCATAGCATCTTTCACCGGTTGCCCGATTATCTCGATCCGGGCGATCTGCTGGTAATGAATAATAGCCGGGTGATCCCGGCGCGGTTGCTGGGCCGTCATGCAGGCACCGGTGTCGAGGTAGAGCTTCTGCTGCTGCACCGCCTGGACGGCTCGCGTTGGGAGGCGATGGTCCGGCCGGGGCGCAAGTTGAAACCCGGTATAAAGGTGTTTTTTGAAGGCGATCTGGAGGCGTTGATTGAAGATTACGCCGGTGAAGGGAAGCGTGTGATTCGCTTTAGCGGTCCCGAACCGCTGGCGGAGGCGCTGGCCCGCGCAGGACAGGTTCCCCTGCCGCCGTACATTACCGCAACCCTGGAGGATCCGTCGCAATATCAAACCATCTACGCCACTGAAGACGGTTCGGCCGCCGCGCCGACAGCCGGTTTTCACTTTACGCCTGCCGTATTCGCGGCTCTCGACGCAAAAAAGATCAGGCGCACGTTTATCACGCTGCATATCGGCCCGGGTACCTTTCAGCCGGTAAAGGTTGAAGATATCCGGGAACACGTCATGCACCACGAGTACTACCGCCTTGACGCCGATACGGCCAAGCTGATCAACGAGACCCGCCGGCAAGGCAACCGGGTGGTGGCGGTGGGTACCACCGCTTGCCGGGTCCTGGAAACAGCCGCGGCGCTGGAAAGCGACGCGCACCCGGGAACGATTCCCCCCGGCTCCCGGGAGGGTTGGACCGGTTTATACATCTACCCCGGTTACCGGTTTAGGGCGGTCGACGCGCTGTTGACCAACTTTCATCTGCCCCGGTCAACTTTATTGATGCTGATCAGCGCTTTCGCCGGTTACGAACCGGTGCAGGCGGCCTACCGGGAGGCTGTTTGCCAGAAGTACCGGTTTTACAGCTTCGGCGACTGCATGCTGATATTGTAACTAAAAAAGTATATTTGACAGTGGGGTCCGGTTATTATAAGCTATAGAACAGGGTGGCAGAGATGTCCATTTCATACAAAGTAATCAAACGCTGCCCTGAAACCGGGGCTCGGCTGGGCCTGTTGGAAACCGGACACGGCAGTGTGGAAACGCCCGCTTTCATGCCGGTGGGAACCCAGGGTACCGTCAAAGCGATCACGGTCCGGGAACTCGAAGAGATGAATAGCGGTCTGATCCTGGGCAATTGTTATCACCTTTATTTAAGGCCCGGGGTGGAGATCATCGCCCGCGCCGGCGGGCTGCACAAGTTTATCAACTGGCGCGGCGCGATTCTTACAGACAGCGGCGGCTTCCAAATATTCAGCCTGGGCGGTATGCGCAAGCTCGATGACGACGGAGTCACCTTTACTTCGCATATCGACGGTTCGACCCATTATCTGACCCCGGAGCGGGTGACGCGGCTTCAGAACGCGCTCGGTTCCGACATCGCCATGGTTCTGGACCACTGTCCGCCGTATCCGGCTTCGTACGATGAAGTGAGCGGGGCGGTCGAGCGAACCAATCGTTGGGCCTGGCGCTGCCGGCAGGCGCACCTGCGCCCGGAGCAGGCTCTGTTTGCGATTGTGCAAGGCGGGGTTTATACCGATTTACGGGTATTTTCAGCGCAGGCTCTGGTGGCGATGGATTTTCCCGGCTACGCCGTGGGGGGCTTGAGTGTTGGAGAACCGAAAAATGCGATGTACCGCACGCTGGCTGATACGGTGCCGCACTTGCCTGAAGAGAAACCGCGCTACCTGATGGGGGTTGGTTCCCCGGACGCGCTCCTGGAAGGGGTCAGGCGGGGGATAGATCTCTTCGATTGCGTGCTGCCCACCCGCATCGCCCGTAATGGCCGGGTCATGACAAGCGACGGCTACCTGACGATCCGCAACGCGGTTTATGCGACGGACATGTCACCCCTGGATAAGGACTGCGCCTGTCCGGTCTGCCGGCAGTATACGAGGGCTTATATCCGCCACTTGTTCAATGCCGGCGAGCTTTTGGCAATGCGGCTGGCTACATATCATAACCTTTTTTTCCTGGCACGTTTGATGAGAGAGATGCGCGAAGCTCTCCGCCAGGGCGAATTCGCGCGCTATTACCAGGCGATGGTGCCTAGAATGAACAAATTATTCGGAGGTGTTGTTTAAGTGCTGGAAAACTTGGGAGCGTTGGGTCCATTCATCCCGCTGATTTTACTGTTCGTAATCTTTTATTTCCTGCTGATCCGCCCGCAGCAGAAACAGCAAAAGAAGCGCCAGGAGCTTCTGAGCAGCCTGAAGAAAGGCGACCGGGTGGTAACCATCGGCGGCATCCACGGTGTGATCAAAGAAATCAACGATACTGTGCTGACGCTGCGTGTTGCCGATAACGTGAACATTAAGTTTGCCCGTGCCGGTGTGGACCGGATTATCGAAGACGAGGAATAAAATTCCGGCGCGGTTCATAGATTCTGGTAGGGGGTGAGTCTATGAACCGCCAACCGGGTTACAGTGTTGCACCGCAACCCCTGACGGGGCATGGTTTATTTATGGTCTTGCTGAAGGGAATCGCGCTCGCCCTGGCCCTGTCCGCACTGCTGTTATTTATCGCAGCCCTAGTTCTTTATTTTACCGCTGTGCCGGAAAAGATAACGCCTTACCTGGTTTTCGGGGTGAGCCTGACAGCGATTATGTCGGGCGCGTGCTTTGCCGGTAAACGGATCGGTTATCGGGGCTGGTTATACGGTGGGGTGGTCGGGTTTATCTACGTGGCGCTGATGCTGGTTATTGGATTATTTGCGCTTGACAACATAACCGTCGGTTGGAACTTGCTCTCCAAGTTATTCTTGGGGTTTGTCTTCGGGGCAACCGGCGGGATGTGGGGCGTGAACCGGTAACCGTACAATTCTTGATCCGGGATTAACACCTTCACTCCTTTTCGACACTATACTGGTGTGAAAAGGGGTGATTCTTTTTGTATACATACATGATCAAAGCGGTACGGTGTGAACTGGCGGCTGCAGCCGCACTGACAGCGCTCAAAGTTGCGGCAGCCTTATGGTGCGGCAGCGTCGTTTTGTTGGCTCAGGCTGCTTACAGCGCTGGGGGATTGCTTACGGTGCTGGCGGTAATGCCCGGCGGCGGGTGGGCTGTCTCTTATGGGCCGGGCAGCCATTCACGAGCAGACCGGATCCATCTGCTCGCTGTTCTGAGCACAGTGTTGCCGGTATTGGCATTGAGCGATTTTGTACTGCGGCAAGCGGTTATAGGACTGATTGCAGGCACACCGGAGATTAATACTGCCGTCCTGCTTGGGATCGTGTTATCTTTTGCGGCGGCAGAAGCGATTTTGTGGCACCGCTTTGCCGCCATCGGCAGGCGTTCCCGCAGCCTGGCTATCGCCGCGCTTTCGGGACAGCTTCGCAGTGGTTTTTATTTACTCCTGTTTGTACCGGTTACAATTTTGGCGGAGCAATTGGGCTGTTATTTTGCAGAAAATCTGGCCGCGGCCGGGCTGTCTGTGCTAATTCTGCGGCTGCTGTTGGAGATGCTCTACAGCCTGCCGGGTATTACGGAAAATGCGGCACTGCCGGAATTCCTGCTGCGTGCGGTAAGGCGGCGGGTATTAACGGTTAAAGGGGTTTTAGCCGCGGGAAAAATTAGGGGAAGGCTGGAGAGAGACAAATTGGTCCTGCGCCTCGAACTGATCTCGGTGGAGGGATTAAACCTGGCGGAACAAGACAGTCTGCGGGAGGCGGCCAGGCAGGCGGTGTTGAACAGCTATAGCGAAGTATCACAGGTTTTTTGCGCGGCCGCCACTTTACCGCGGCGGCGGGCCCTGTTGTTGAGACAGTAAGATTTACTTATACCAAACAGCGTTTTCACCGGTTCTTCATTCTCACTCCTAAAATGATCACTACTGATTCCTGAGCAGTTACGTGGTATAATATGGCCAGAACTATAAAAGGAGGAGCCTAAAATTGAAACATATCCGCATCATCAACCGGGGCGCTGTATTTTGCAAAGAGGGGTCAGGCTGCCGGGAATGCCCGACCTCCTGCCAGTCGGCCTGTAAAACATCCTGCACGGTAGGCAGTCAAATCTGCCGCCGCGAGGAGCCGAAAAAGTAGCCCCCGGGCTGCTTTTTTCTAGGTGAAACACTTGAGCAGCATTCACCGGTTCACGATAAATCATAAACAGCTCGTATTTGACGTGGAGAGCAACGCTCTCCACGAGTTTGATCCGGCCGCCTGGCAGGCGTTGGATATGCTGGAGGCGGGACACGGCAGGGAGGCAATTGTCCGGGCCCTAACGCCTTCCCACGGTGCTGCAGCTGTATCCGGCGCCCTGGATGAGATCGAATCCTTGCAGCGCGTAGGCCTGCTTTGGAGCAGCAGCGGTTCTTTCGACGCCGGTGCCGCTCCACGGGTTAAAGCGCTTTGTTTGTTTCTTTCGGAAGACTGCAACCTGGGCTGCCGCTACTGCTTTGTTGCGCGGGGCGGCCGTGCCGCGCGCAATGGCCACATGAGCGCGGCGGTGGGTCGCGCGGCGATGGAGCTGTTAATCCGTCTCTCCGGAGAGCGCTGCCATTGTGAGGTCGACTATTTTGGCGGAGAGCCGCTGTTGAACCGTGCGGTGATGCAAGAGATAACCGCTTTTGCCCGTCAGGAATTTTCTGCCGCCGGTAAGGAGATCGCGTTTACAGTCACGACCAACGGCCTGCTTTTGACCCCGGAGGTTGCGGAATACATGGCGCAAGAATCTTTTGCGGCGGTGTTGAGTTTGGACGGACGCCCGGCGGTTCACGACCGGATGCGCCCTTTGCTCCGCGGCGGCGGCAGTTACCGGGTAGTCCTGCCGCACCTGCTTGAATATACCGGCCGGCGCCCCAAAGGCGGCTACTATATCCGCGGTACATTTACCCGCTTTAACACGGATTTTTCGCGCGACGTGGAGCACCTCTACCGGTTGGGCTTCCGTTATATATCCATGGAGCCGGTAATAGATGCGCCTGATCAGGATTATGCCTTGAGCGAGGCGGACCTCCCGGAACTGGAGCGGGAATATGAAAAGTTGGCCGCATTTTACCTTGAATGTGCGGCGGCCGGCGATCCTTTCTCATTTTTCCATTTCGCGATCGACTTGGAAAAGGGACCCTGCCTGCCGAAAAGGCTATCCGGGTGCGGTGCCGGCCGGGAGTACCTGGCCGTAACCGCCGACGGTTCGATCTATCCATGCCACCAGTTGGCGGGACGCCCGGAACTGCGCATGGGCCACGTGCACGAGCCGGAAAATTTCAACCCGGCACTGCCTGAATCGTTTATCCCGGCGGGCCCGCTGCAGGGGCAATGCCGGCATTGCTGGGCCCGCTATTACTGCGGCGGCGGCTGCCGGGCCGCGTCTTACCTGAACAGCAAACCGGGAGAACCCTATCCCCTGGAGTGCGCCCTGCAGCGTAAACGCCTCGAATGCGCCCTCTACCTGCACGCCGCGCAATTTTGAAAGGAAGTGCCTAAAGCGTTTTGGATCTGATTACCTTAAACTGGGAAGAAAAAATAGGCAAAGAAGGGCCGCTGGCGCGGCGGATGCGGCCGGATAACCTGGCCCAGTTTGCCGGACAGGAATCTATTCTCGGAGAAGGAAAACCGTTGCGGCGCCTGATTGACGGGGACAGGCTGGTATCGATGCTCTTCTTCGGCCCGCCGGGAACGGGAAAGACCACCCTGGCCCACATTATCGCCTCCACAACGCGCTGTGCTTTTGTGCAGTTGAATGCCGTATCAGCCGGAGTGAAGGACTTACGCCAGGTGATCGCCGAAGCAGTGGAGCGCTGGGCCGGTTTCAGCAAGCGCACGATCCTGTTTATCGACGAGATCCATCGTTTCACAAAGGCGCAGCAGGATGCCCTCCTGGCGGCGGTGGAGCAGGGTACGGTCATCTTCATCGGGGCGACCACGGAGAACCCCTTTTTTTATCTAACCGGTCCCTTATTATCACGCACGCGCCTATTTATATTTGAACCTCTGAGCAGCGCAGTGATCCTGGAGCTGCTCCAGCGCGCCCTGGTTGACCGGGAGAAAGGCCTGGGGCAACTGCCGGTGGAAGCGGCGCCTGAAGCGCTGCGCTACCTGGCCGACCAGGCCAACGGCGATGCCCGGACGGCTTTAAACGCCCTGGAGCTGGCGGCCACGGCGTTCTATGAGCCGGAAGCAAAGATAACAGTTACGCTGGAAGCGGCGCAAGAAGCGCTGCAAAGCCGGGCCCTGGCTTACGATCGGGACGGCGACAATCACTACGACATCGCTTCGGCTTTGATCAAATCTATTCGCGGCTCGGATCCCGATGCCGCGCTTTACTGGATGGCTCGCATGCTCAAAGGGGGCGAGGACCCCCTTTTTATCGCCCGGCGACTAATTATCAGTGCCGCGGAGGATATCGGTAACGCCGACCCGCGTGCCCTGCAGGTGGCGGTGGCGGCGGCACAGGCTGTGCAGATGATCGGCCTGCCTGAAGGGAGAATTCCCCTGGCCCAGGCTGTTACTTACCTGGCCGCCGTTCCCAAAAGCAACGCTGCTTACCTGGGCATCGAGGCGGCGCGGCAAGCTGTGGAAGAGGAGTGCAATGAGAGCGTGCCCGTCCATCTGCGCGACAGCAGCTACCGCGGAGCTGGGAGGCTGGGACACGGCCGGGGTTACCGCTATCCGCACGATTATCCGGGTCATTTTGTACGGCAAAGCTACCTGCCGGCGAGCCTGCAAGGGAAGACCTTTTACAAACCGACAGCGAGCGGTTTCGAAAAGCAGATCAAGGATCGTCTGGAGCGGCTGCGCGGTAGCGGCACCCGCCCGGAGAACGGCAATGAAAATGAGTGATTGCCGCTATTTCACCCTTACCGGGACGGTGCGCGTTCAGTTTTCAGTAGAGGGTTCCCGCTTTATCGCCACCATGACGCCGGCGGCTTCTGAAGAAACGGCGCGCGCGGTTTTAGAAACGATCCGGAGAGAATTCCCCGACGCCACGCATCATACCTTCGCTTACCGGATCGGGATTGGCCCGGATTTGATCGAGCGCGCCGGTGATGATCGGGAACCGGCCGGCACGGCCGGCCTGCCGATGCTGCAAGTGTTGACGGGCGCGGCGCTGTCCGGGGTGATCGTTGTCGGCACACGCTATTTTGGCGGGATCAAACTGGGCATCGGCGGCCTGGCCCGCGCCTATCGCGGCTGCGCCAAGGCCTGCCTGGAGCAGGCGACCCTGGTTGAGCGCGAGACGCCGGCTTATTACCGAATTACGCTAGCCTATGAAGACCTGGGCGCCATGACCCGGCATATTCAAACCCTCGGTGGGGAGATAATAAGTGTTGATTATGCAGCGGCAGTGACGCTGGCTGCGGCGGTGCCGGCTTCAGCGGTTGCGGCCCTGGTGGACGGGGTGATGGAAATTTCCCGGGGCCGGGGCTGCTATGAAGAATGTGAGCAGCGATCAGGTGTTATGAATTCCGGATACCTGAATAAGTCAATATCAAGCAAGCAGCTATGAGGTGTAAAAGATCGTGAGAAACAAAGGACGGGTGGCCATAGCCATGAGCGGTGGAGTGGACAGCTCCGTGGCGGCGGCGCTCTTGCGGAAGGCGGGGTGGGAAGTGATCGGGGTTACCCTGCGTCTCTGGGAAGAGGAGCAGGCCGATCTTACCGCGGCCGCACGCGGTTGTTGCGCCTGGGAAGCGGTCCAGGACGCCCGGCGCGCGGCCCAATCCCTCGGTATCGACCATTATGTTCTGAATATGAAAGAGTTGTTCAGGAAAGAAGTGGTCGCCGATTTTATCTCTGAATACCGGACGGGACGAACCCCCAATCCTTGCATCGTCTGCAACAGCCGGGTCAAATTTTCGGCACTACTGCAAAAGGCGCTTGAAATGGAAGCCTCAAACCTGGCGACCGGTCATTACGCGCGATTGGCTTATGGTGATGCCGGCGGGCGCATTCTGCTTAAAAAAGGGTTGGACAGCTGGAAAGACCAGTCCTATATGCTCTACAATCTGACCCAGGAGCAGCTGCGGCGCTGCCTCTTCCCCCTGGGTGCGATGACCAAGGAGCAGGTGCGGCACAAGGCTGCCTCTCTTGGCCTCGACGTGGCCCGTAAACCGGACAGCCAGGAAATCTGCTTTATCCCTGACAACGATTACCGGAGTTTTTTACGCCGCTGCGGTGTTCCGGCTGAACCGGGACCGATCGTCGACCGGCGGGGAGATCGTTTGGGCACCCATACCGGCCTCGCTTTTTACACGATCGGGCAGCGGCGCGGCCTGGGGCTTACTGCGCCAAAGCCGCTTTACGTTCTGGAGATTCGCACCCGGGACAATACCCTGGTGGTCGGCGAAAGAGAGGAACTCTTCCGCGAGGGGGCTGAAATTGAAGAGGTGAACCTGATCGCTTTTCCGGAACTGGATCGGGTGCATCGGGTCTCGGTAAAAATTCGCTACCGCACCGCCGCGGTTCCCGCAATACTTAAGCCGTTACCGGGTAATGGGATGGCCCGGGTTGTCTTCGAGCAGCCCCAGGCGGCGGTAACGCCGGGCCAGGCCGCCGTATTTTACCAAGAAGACCTGGTAATCGGGGGCGGGATCATTAAAGAAGCGCTGTAAGCAGAAAGAAGCACAGGTACTACCGGCTATATAAGGATATGTTTTGGGTATAAAATTATTAAAAACGGGCATAATACCTGGAAAAATATAGTGTTTTTCTAGGATGTGTTTTTTAAAGCAATGCAGTGCCCGTTATGTCACACCATGGATACCGGAAAAGTAGGCACAAATCAGTATTACTGCTGGCAGTGCCTGATGGAATTTAAAACAAATGCCCAACAGCAAGCCAGAATGTATTACGTTGAGGCCGACGGTTCATTAATCCCGGTTGTGCTCAAACAGGAGTAAAGCTAACCGGCGCTTCCCCGTTTAACCCCCTTCCTTGCTGTATTAATTTACTCTAAATCAAGAATATATATTATGGAAGGTCCGCGAGGCGAACCGGGTTAAATTTTGTTTGCCCGGATGGAAAGGTGAATGTACTCCGCCGGTTTTATGAGCAAGAGGGGAAAGACTGGGGTGAACGGTGGTGGTGAAAAATAGAATAAGAGTTATGACCCGCTGGGAACGGATCGCAGCCGCGGTTACGGGTGGAATGTTGGTCCTCCTGGTGCTGATCTGGATTATCAAGGTACGGCAGTCCTTATTTATTGTCCTGACTCCTTTTCTGGTTTCACTGATCCTGGCTTACTTGTTGGCGCCGCTGGTCCATTTTATGGAACGGCGCCACATTTCCCGTGTCGTTGCCATTATGGTGCTCTACCTACTCTTCGCTATAATCATCTTTATTTTTTGCGTCCGGGGTGTCCCGCTGCTGCTCGATGATATTCAAGAATTGGGCGAAAGGTTGCCTGAATATGCCGAGAATCTGCAAGATTTTACCCAGCACCTGCAAGAGGATTACCGTCGGTTTAACCTGCCTCCCAATGTGCGTGAGATAATCGACAACAATATTAGTGATCTGGAAGGAATCCTCGCTGATCAATTGAAGCACGCCTACAACTTTTTGATTGATCTTTTCGGCCGGGTCTTGTTATTTTTACTCGTACCGATCCTGACCTATTATTTTTTGAAAGACGAGATCCTAATCAAGAATAATTTGAGAAGACTTTTTCCGCGCGGCATCAGGCAGCGCCTGGTGTCCCTCTCCAGTGATATTGACAAGGCCCTGGGCGCTTTTATCCGGGGCGCGCTGGTGGTGAGTTTGCTGGTCGGTGTTATTTCCTATTTCGGCTTGCTCTTGCTTGACGTCAGCTTTCCCCTGGTGATGGCTATGATAATCGGCATCACCAACATGATTCCCTACATTGGACCGATTATCGGGGCTGTGCCGGCTTTGCTGGTGGCCCTTCTTGATTCGCCGTTATTATTCTTCAAGGTGCTGCTCCTGATCTTCATCGTGCAGCAGGTGGAATCACACCTGGTGGGGCCGTATATTATCGGGAAAAGCATCAGCCTGCATCCGATGCTGGTTATTCTGGTGCTGTTGCTCGGTGGTAAACTGTTCGGTTTTACCGGTCTGATTTTAGCCGTGCCGGCAACCATAGTAATCCGCATTATCGGCCGGCACCTGCTGGCCTATGCGAGCTCCGCGAGATAGCCGGTGCATTCGAGCGGAATAATCTATCGAGATTGGCAGCGGCAGGTGAAACTGTCATTTTATTGACACGTTTACTGCTGAAAAGATATAATTATTGTGGTTCTACAGGGGGGGTACAGGATGCAGAGTAGTGAAATAAGAGCTTTATTTCTCGATTATTTTTCCGGCAAAGACCACCTGGTGATGCCCAGCTTTCCGCTGATTCCCCAGGACGACCCGACGCTGTTGCTGATCGGCGCGGGAATGGCCCCGTTAAAGCCGTTTTTTACCGGGGAGAGAAAACCGCCGCATACCCGACTGGCGACCTGCCAGAAGTGTATCCGCACACCCGATATCGAAAGAGTCGGTTATACGGGTCGGCATGCCACATTTTTTGAAATGCTGGGCAACTTTTCTTTTGGGGATTATTTTAAGGAAGAAGCCGTAGCCTGGGCCTGGCAACTCGTTACGGAAGGTTTTCAGCTGTCTCCGGATCGCCTTTGGATCAGTATTTATGAAGAAGATGAAGAGGCATTCAATATTTGGCACCGTGAGATCGGTATTCCGGCGAAGCGGATTATCCGTCTGGGGGAAAAAGACAACTTCTGGGAAATCGGTTTGGGCCCATGCGGCCCCTGTTCAGAGATATATTTTGACCTCGGCTCCGCGGCCGGCTGCGGCCGGGAAGAGTGTGCCGTGGGTTGCGAGTGCGACCGTTTCCTGGAGATATGGAACCTCGTTTTTACCCAGTATAACCGGGAACCTTCCGGTGAGCTCACCGTGCTGCAGCAGAAAAATATTGACACCGGGGCCGGGCTGGAACGTCTCGCTACGGCGCTGCAGGGGGTAAGCTCTTTTTACGAAACCGATCTACTCCGGCCGCTCTACAGCCACTTTAAAGGATTGGCCGCGCCGGAAAACCGTGATCTGGAAATACCTTTGCGGATTGTAACCGAGCACTGCCGGGGTATCGCCTTTATGGTGGCGGACGGGGTCATCCCGTCGAATGAGGGCCGTGGTTATGTTCTGCGCCGCCTGCTGCGCAGGGCAGCCCGCTTCGGCAGGCTCCTCGGTATAGAAAAAAGCTTTTTAGCCGGAGCGGTGCCTTTGATTATTGAGCAAATGGGTGCGCACTACCGGGAGTTGGAAAAGCGCCGCGATTCGATTATCCAGGTTGTGGAGACGGAAGAAAACCGCTTTCAGGAAACCCTCTCTCAGGGCATGGAAATCCTTGATGGTTACGTCAGCAGCCTGCTTCAAGAGGGGCGGACTGTTTTTCCGGGCAACTGGGCTTTTAAATTATACGACACGTTTGGTTTTCCCCTGGATTTGACGAATGAAATCCTGACCGAACGGGGCTTGCAGGTGGATCGTGAATCCTTTGACCAAAACCTGGCCGCGCAGCAGCAGCGTGCCCGGGCCGCTCGTTTATCCGCAGAGCAGGTTGACCGGCAAAGCTACCGGGAGGCCGCCGGGATCAGTACGGTCTTTACCGGCTACCAGGCAACCGAGCAGCAAGCCCGGGTCTTGCTCTTATTGGTGGACGGACAAACCCGTGACCGGGCGGTGACAGGGGAAAGAGTGGAGTTGTTTCTTGACCGGACCCCGTTTTACGCCGAAGCGGGAGGGCAGATCGGCGACACGGGTAAAATTATTACCGGGGAAAATCTCGCTGTTGTTGAAGATACGTTTTTTACCCCGACCGGGCAAATCGCGCACCGCGCGCTGGTGAAAAAGGGAATCTTTTTCAAAGGGGAGCAGGTGGTTGCTTCTGTGGAAGGAGGCCGCCGACGCGCAATCTGCCGCAGCCATACCGCTACCCATCTGCTGCACCAGGCTTTAAGAGAGCGATTTGGAGAACACGTCAACCAGGCCGGTTCTTTAGTGACCGCTGATCGCCTGCGTTTTGATTTTACACACTATGCCGCTCCTTCCGCGGCGGATTTACGTTTGGTGGAGGAGACCGTTAACCGGGCTGTATTAGATAACTTGCCTGTATCTGAACAGTGGACAACCTTGCAGGAAGCCCAAAAGGTAGGGGCCGCAGCCCTTTTCACAGAAAAATATGACCGGGACGAGGTGCGCCTGATCAGCGCCGGCGGCTACAGCAGGGAGCTTTGCGGTGGGACTCATGTATCAGCCACCGGCGAGATCGGCACGTTCAGGATAATGGCCGAAGAGGGAATCGGTTCAGGTGTGCGCCGTGTGGAAGCACTGACCGGTTTGGAAGCTTATCACGCCGCATGCCGGGACCGGGATCAGCTGAGTAAAGCAGCCCAGGCTCTGCATACTCTCCCTGACCGGATGGAGCCAAAGCTGGATGAAATATTGGCGCAAAATCGCCTGCTGCATAAAACAAACCACGATTTGAACCAACGCCTCGCCGGATTTGCCGTGCAGGAGCTGCTGTCCCGTATGGAATCTGTCGAAGGGGTTAAGGTGATCAGTGCCAGGGTTGATACCGATAACATGGATACCCTGCGCTTATTCTTGGACCGGATTAAAGAACAGCTGTCATCGGTTGCGGTGGTCCTGGGAGCGGTATGCGGTGACCGGGTTATTTTGGCCGGCGCGGTGACAAACGACTTGATCGCTCGCGGCATTCAGGCCAACCGCATCATCGCCGAGGTCGCAGCGCAGGTGGGAGGAGGCGGCGGCGGCAAGCCGGAAATGGCCCAGGCGGGAGGTAAAGATCCGGCGGCGCTTCCGGCGGCCCTTCGCTCCGTGCCGGATTTGGTCCGCGCGCAGCTGGCGGCCGCGGGCAAAAAAGGGTAATCTGGCGGTAAGGAAGCGGGGGGAAGAGATGGAAGAACAGTACGAAAAAACGGTTATGTTTAAAGTTGAGGGCGAAGAAGCGGAAAATAAGGCCCGCAAGGTGTTGCTGGCCGTCTACCAGGCGTTGAAAGAGAAAGGATATAACCCCATGAACCAGATGGTGGGCTACCTATTATCAGGAGATCCGGCATATATCACCAATCACCTGAACGCGCGCAGCCTGATCAGGCAGGTGGAAAGAGATGAGCTTTTGGAAGAGCTGGTGAGCAGTTATTTGCGGCAGCGCAATGAGCAAGAGGCGGAGAAATGAGCTAAAGGTTTAGGAGGATACTATTGCGGATCCTGGGTTTGGATATCGGTCATAAAAGAATTGGTGTGGCGGTCTCCGATCCTTTGGGCATAACCGCCCAGGGATTGACGGTAATATCTTCGAAAACCTCAACAGAAGCGATACAAAATATTGCGGGAATCTGTATGGAGTATACCGTAACACGGATCGTGGTCGGTCTGCCCCTGAATATGGACGGAACAAAAGGGGCCGCGGTTAAAGATGTTGAACAAATTTCGGCGGCGATCGAAAAGAAAACCGGGCTTCCTGTTACTTTTATCGATGAACGGCTTACTTCCCGGGCTGCTGAAAGAACGCTCATCGCCGGCAATGTACGACGAAAAGCGCGCAAAGGGGTTAAGGATATGCTGGCCGCGGTATTAATTTTGGAAACATACCTCTCCAACCCGGTAAAGCGGGACTAGATTTTTATGTTTCGGGAAAAGCTAAGATGCAGTAAGACCCTCTTGGCGGGGTATTAATTGAAAAAAGAGGTGTAGGGATTTGGAAAACGGTGAAGAAAGAACAGATTTAGTTACGCTGGTGGATGAAGAAGGTAATGAACATGATTTTACCATCATCGACATATTCCCGGTAAATCTCAAGCAGTATGCCATCTTGGTCCCGGTCAATTACGAAGCGGAACAAGAGGATGAGGAAATTAACCTGGACGACGATGCCTATATATTCCGGATTGATCTTGATGAGGAAAACGGTGAAGAAACACTGGTGGAAGTGGAAGACGAAGCGGAATGGAACCAGGTTGCACTGGAATGGGAAAACAGGATTCAATCTTTGGATGAAGATGACGGGGAAACCTTATAAAACATTTATTAAGCCGGAAACCGTGGGCAGGAAAACCTGCCCATGCTTGCTTTCAGGGCAGTCTTTCGCTATAATTTAAACAGGTTTTTCTTGAAATGGAGGTGGTCGCTTGGTCCCAAAACGGCGGGCCGTGGCGATATCAGGCACTATTATGGCAATTTTACTGCTTTGCGGAGCCGGTCTGCTGATTAGCTTCAACAGTATGATCGCTCCGGTGAACGCTTCAAACGATCAGGGAATTTTAATCGAAGTGCCTTCCGGGGCTTCAACCGGTCTAATCGCCTCTATCCTGGCTGACGCGGGCGTAATCCATAATGCCTTGGTTTTTCGGATCTACGCCCGTTGGCACGACCTGGATAAGGGTTTCATCGCCGGAAGCTACCATCTAAACCCGGCCATGAGCCTTGATGAAATTGCCGCGACGATCAGCGGCGGCGCCGTTTTTCGGGAGACAGATTGGTTTACCGTTCCGGAAGGACTTACAGTAGAGCAGATTGCTGCGCGTTTGGATGAGCAGGGTTTGATCAACGGGGAGCGTTTCTTGGCGCTGGTCAAAGAGGCTCCGTCGGATATAGTAAATAAATTTTCGTTCTTAAATGGTATTCACAACCCCAGTATTAAGTATTCACTGGAGGGTTACCTTTTTCCCGATACATATGAAATCGCCAGAGGCGCTACTGAGGAAGAGATCATTATTCTGATGCTGCGCCGTCTGGACCGCGTTTTAAGTGAAGAGTTAAGGCAGCGCGCCCGTGAGTTGAACCTGAGCCTGCATGAGGTGCTTACCCTGGCCTCGATCGTGGAACGGGAAACAGTGGTCGATCACGAGCGCAAGTTGATCGCCGGCGTATTCCACAACCGTTTGGCGGCCGGCTATCCTTTTGAGTCCTGTGCTACCGTTAATTACCTTCTGGATGAAGTCAAACCGGTTCTTTCGATCGAAGACACGAAGATTGATTCACCTTACAACACCTATCAATACCCGGGTTTGCCGCCCGGCCCTATCGCGGCGCCAGGCGAGACTTCCATCCTCGCCGCCCTCTACCCCGAAGCTACCGATTACTTTTTCTTCCGATCAAAAGAAGATGGCACCGGCGAAAGCTATTTTGCCCGCACCCTGGCAGAGCATAACCTGAATACCCAAAAAGCGGAACAAAACATCAGGAACCGTTAGGCTAATTGACGGGGGGACGGTCCGTCCCAGTGACAACGTGCGAGGGCTGCCCAGAAAAAGGGCAGTCATTTTTTATAAATGCAGGAAAATGTCATCATATGTCTAATTGTAGTATTAATGTTACGGTTCTGGTAATCTGGAGGAAAAGAGCTATCTATTTGGGCTCCAGATCATTATGACGAAGCGAGAGTTTGCCATGCGTGCGCAAGATAAGGATTCTTTAACTGATGAGGGTAGAATAATTCAGATCTACACCCTGGGACGGTTTTTAATTAAACGCGGTTCCAGCGTCATCTCTGATGAGGCCAGCCGTTCTAAAAAAGCGTGGGATCTTTTTAAATACCTGATTGCACATCGTGAAAAAACGACACATTCCGAAGCGATCCTGGAAGCGCTCTGGCCCGATCAGATTTATACCGATTCCAACCTGGCAATGCGTTCTTTGATTTTTCGCCTGCGGCAGCTCCTGGAAAAAGACTTGCTTGCGCCGGAGCTTGCTTTGAATATAACATTTGCCCACGGCTGCTACAGGTGGCAGAGTCAGTTCGGTTACTGGCTGGATGTGGAGCAATTTGAAAAACTCTGTACTGAAGCCCATTCAAATATTGTGACAGATCCGCGCCAGTCGATTGACTTGTATCTGGAGGCAGTCTCACTGTATAAGGGTGATTTCTTGCCGGAATCTTCTTACCAGGAATGGATTCTGCCATTTCGCAATCACTACCAGCGGGTTTACTTGCAGGCGGTTTTTGAACTGATCAGGCTTCTTAAAAACAGCCGCCGGATTGCGGAGATCATTGCGGTTTGTGAGAAGGCGCTGATGATTGAATATTATGAAGAAGAGCTGCATCTTCACTATATCGAAGCGCTGCTGGAAGAAGGAAAGACGAAGCAGGCCAGGGTTCATTATGACGAAGTGACCGCAACATTTTACCGGGATCTTGGGGCCAAGCCTTCCGCTGCCATGCGCAATCTCTTCCGGGTATTAAAAATGGAGCATGACAATTTTGACCTGGATTTAACGTTTATCCAGGAAGGGCTAAGAGACAGGCAGGCTGCAAACGGGGCCTTCTATTGTGACGCCGATGTATTCCGTCAGTTGTACAAGCTGGAAAGATTTAGAGGCGAACGAACCGGTCAAGTAGTGTTTCTAGGCCTAATGACCATTACTCTCCCGGACTACCGGTTGCCGCCGCAAAAAGTCCTCGATGAAGCGATGGCCACCTTGCAGGATGTGTTAGTCAGTAGTTTGCGCAAGGGAGATGTAATAACCCGCTGGAATAAAGCTCAATATCTGATCCTCCTGCCCTGGATAAATATACAACAGGCGGATATTGTGCTCGGGCGGGTTGAAGCCAGATTTGTTGACAGCTATCCCCTGGATCGTCTGGTGTTGCACAAAAAACAGCAACCGCTGCTGCCGGCCGAGCCGTACATAGCGGAATAAAATAAAACAGAATTAAGGAGTCAGAAATCAGGATTCAGAGGGGAAAAACGGCGAAACTTCTGCATCTTTTTGGAGAGGCAGGGGGAAGTAGAAACAGCCATAAAAGGGCTGTTTTTGCCAAACGTTAATGGAAATATTTAGCACTGATGTAACCGAGATATAACCGGGTCCTGTTATAGTATTATAGTATTGGCAGCAAACAAATTAAGGGGAGAGCAAAGCCTTGGGAGAACAAAAAAAAGCGCAAGCCAGGTGGAACAATTCATCCGATTTTATTATTAGAATTAATTCGGAAAATAGTGAGCCCTTTCACGGCAAGGTTGAGCATGTTCAATCAGGGCAGGTGCATATGTTTAAAGATTTCGTGGAAATGTTGATGTTAATTCAAGGAAAATTAAACCAGCTGGGTTTCCCTCAGCCGGATACCGAACTGCGTTCCTGGCCGGAGTAAACCTTTACCTGAACTGCTAAGGAGTAGATGAGATGAAGTGTAGCGGGGTTACGTCCAAAAAGAGTGCCGCCTTTTATGTGCGTATTTATTTTCGTCAGAATGCCAGCTGGCAGGGAACGATCCGGTGGTTAGATGGAAAAAAGACGGTTGCTTTTCGCAGTACTCTGGAGTTAGCCAAGCTGCTGTCCGAAGCCCTGGAAAGAGATAGCGCGGGGACAGCCAACAATATGATATTATGGGAAAATAAGGAAGAAGTTTCCTGAAGGTGGAAAGGGGTGTGTCTCATGTCCAGGATCAATCAACAGCTGTCACCAAAGTGCAACCATGATTTGCGGAAACAAATCCGTAGAGATATAGTGGTTAATACTTTGAAGATCACCCTGGTCTTTATATTCGGTTTTGTCGTGATCTTATACCTTGCCGGGTTACCGGAAAGCGGTTCATACTTTACCGACCAGGTCCGTTCGAATACAATCAGGATTAGTATTGATGAGAAATAATCATGTACGATGAGGTTTAGCTTAATGCAATTGAAGAAGCTGATTTGCGGTAATGTCAGTCAGGAGGACTATCCATGAATATATTGGCAGTAGACGGCAATCTCGTTTTTTCCGGCCTCTTAAAAAAAGTATTGGCGGATATCGGAGAAAGCAATTTGATTACTTGTTCCTCCGGGCAGCTGGCTTTAAGCGTCAGTGACAAATTTACGGCGGATATACTGATTATGGACATTAACCTTTCCGATATGGATGGTTTGGAAATGTTAAAAAAACTGAATAATCCGTCTCGAGATATCTATGTTTTGGTAATCGCCGATAAGCAAGACTATGAGCGATTGGAGGAAGCCCTCGCCCTCGGAATTGATGACTATATTTTAAAACCTTTGGAAGGGAAGGAACTCATTGTCCGGGTAAAAAAGGCGATTTACGCCAGGGAAACCAGGGCCAGCCGGCCGGTGGGGGAACAGTACCGGTATCAACCGCTTGGTCCTTTTCCGGAAGAACTCCGCGCCGCAACTGAGCCTGAAGATGACCCTGCCCCGCTCTCTGAGAGCTATTTTCCGGAAGCGTCCGGCGCCGCGGTTGAGGCGGCTTCAGCCGATCTTTACAGCAGCAGCTATTTTGTTACGCCGGCAGCGGATGAAGCGCTTCCGTTTCAGTCCCGGTTGACCAGTAGATCACAACGCGGTCGGTATAAAAAAGCCGCGTCGAAAGTCAAACCGCAACCGTCCGTCAGAGAAGCCAATGAAAACGCTTTAACGGCAGCGGCTCGCCTTCTCGGCAACGTCATCTTTGCCTGCTTGCTGGTGATTGTAGCCTCCCTGGCTTTCTTCCTGGTCCAGAGCCGACTGGCGGGAGGCATTCCCTCGGTTTTTGGCTACCAGTTGTATGTGGTTCTCAGCGGCAGCATGAACCCTGCGTTTGACACCGGGAGTTTGGCGTTGGTGCGGCCGGTGGATCCTGCTGATATTGCGGTGGGTGATATTATTACTTTTAAGGGATTCGGGGGCGGCACTGTTCTCACTACTCATCGGGTCGTCGCTGTGAACCGGGAGGATGAATTGTCCTTTACCACCCGGGGCGACGCCAATAATATCAATGATCCGAACCCGGTACCGGCCGGCAACGTGGTGGGACAGGTGCACGGCAGTATTCCCTATCTCGGTTATGTAATGGGTTTTGCCCAGACCAGAAACGGTTTGCTTATTCTGGTGGTTGTACCCGGTATCCTGGTAATATTTTTTGAGATCCGCAATCTGTATAAATATATAACGGATAACGGCAAGAGCAAAGAACAACAGAGAGCGGATCATTTATCCGCCGGATAGGTGGTGCCTGATTCATGAGATTTAAATTTATTTTCAGCGTTACAGTGGTAATCATGGCGCTGTCTTTTGTATGCGGCGCTACAGCGGCGTGGTTCTATACCGGTGCGGATGGCGGGGTAACGGTCTTTACTGCCGGAACCGTGCGGATTAGCCAACCGGTGGCTGTACAAAGCATGCCGGTACAAAATAGCGAGCAGAGTAGCTGTAGCTGCCGCTCAGTTACCTGGGAATTTGCCAATACCGGGAGCAAGCGGGCGTATATTCGGGTCCGGCCTGAAGCGACAGGAAGCGTTTTACCGATGATATACATAGCAATGAAAACTACGGTTGGTTGCGAAAGCGCCTGGGCTGAAGGGGAACGGATTCCCGGTTACAGCGGCCCTTCCTGGCATGGACGCTATTTTGCTTATCCTTTAGGCTTATATACCGAGACGGCACCCCTTGTAAAAGGGTTGGATTCAAACGGAAAAATCGTAGGTACCGTGGAAATATGGGACGACGACACAAAACTCTATTTCAATTTTAAAACACCGGGCGGCTTGAAGGATTACTACATTTATGCGGGTTTGACCGTACCGCCTGGCGACGCTAAATTTTCATCCTACCCCTTTAAAGGTGAAGCTCTGCCCAGCTATAGTACTTACTTGCTTAAAACCAGCTACATTTACGATTGCATGGGAGGCAATAAAGTTTACATCAGCACAATCAGCGCTTCATCTGTACCGGTAAAGATCACCCTGAGCCCGGCCAGCGAGCCCTTCTGGCGAAAGGGAAATGACGGCTGGTGGTACTACGGTAACTCGACGGGCCCGACTATCGTAAATCCGGAAAATGGGGTCAATATTTCTTTTGACTTCTGCTTCGACGGAAGTGGTACCGACCTTTCTGTCTCCCTGCTGGCGGAGGCGATTCAGGTCACCAACGGCGCTATCAATTATACCTGGCCGTCACACTACTGGTACCCTTTGCTAAATTAGATATTGATGCGCCCGCCGCGGCGGCGGGCAAATGTAGCAAGCAAATTACTTAAGGAGGTGAGGCCCCGGTAGAAAACTGATTCCAAAACGACGGAAAAACCTGCTGCAGTTTAGTTGGTAAACGATAAAGGCAAACCTGCCGCAAGGCAGTGACGCAAAGCTAAAGGGCCTTTCAACGGAAAGGCAGCCTGGCCGCCGAAAGATGAAAAATAAATACAAAATGGAGGCATAAAGCATGAACCGCAAAATCCTTTTCAGTGTCCTGATTATTGTGTTAAGCCTGGCGGCGATCGGCGGCGCCACCGCGGCCTGGTTTACCGCGTCTGCCGATCCGATTGAAAACGTCTTTACAGCGGGAACGGTTAGCATTGCCGCGAACGAAACCGTCTTAACGCAAGGTTTTGTTTTTGGCAATTGGAACCCGGGCGACTGCGTGGATAAACAGTTCACTATTACCAACACCGGCACCAAGGGTATTTACCTGCGGGGCCGCCTGGTCGGCCAGTGGTATGAAAAAGTAAGCGGCGAGTGGGTGCCCTGGACCCCGCCGGCGAATGTGGTTACCATAGCGCCGGCTGCCGGCGAGAGCAACTGGCAAGAACTTGGCGGTTATTGGTACTACAAAGAAGGCCGGGTCACAGGAACCTATGGCGGCGTCCCGGGGGGAACGGCAACCTTTACAATCAGGGTCTGCCTGGACGGGCCGGCCACAACCAACGTGTTCCAGGGGAAGCAGTTTAAGCTGCTCACAACCTTCGAGGCAATCCAGGCTTCCAACAACGCTTCGGCTAGTGAACCCGGTTGGCTGGTTAATTATGATCCAGTCGCCAAGTTATGGTCTGCTGTTACCCCGTAAACCGGGGTGACCGGTCACAATATTGCCGTTTATTGAAATCAGGGGACAGGGTCCCCCCTGTCCCTGACAATTGGATTGGTGTCAATGCAAATGAAAAAACAAATCAGTAGAATAATATTCTTGGGAGCATTCCTGGTTTTGGCCGGCCTGGTGCTGCTGGTGCAGCCGTATTACACCATGGCCGTGGTGGAAAACGACGACCACCCGTGCCGGATTGCGCTTGACCCATGGGATCTTTTATTTGAACTGGGCAACCTGAATCCGGGCGACAGCATTGAACGCAGTATCACCGTAACCAAGGTCGGCAAGGCTTCGGCCAATCTTTTTTTAACCTGGGATTGGGTGGACGGAGAACCTGTACTGGGCGAACCGGGCAGTCTTTTCGAGCAACTGGTCCTGGTAATCAGATGCGAGGGTCGGGAGCTTTATCGCGGCCCGATGAGTGAAGGCTACGTGACCGGCGAAGTGCCGGCCAAAGCGGATGCACTGAACATCAGCCAACTGCTCGGCAGGGTGATGGCGTACGGTGACGTGCTCCGGCTGGATTTTATGGTGCTGCTTCCGGGTGCTGAAACCGGTAATGAGTTCCAGGGATCCACCTTAACTACGGAGCTGGTCTTTTATACGATTTGCTCCAATGAAATTATCATTCCACCGGAACCGCCGTCAGTGGATCCGCCGGTGATCATAATCCCTCCGCAAAAGCCGAAGCAAAACCCGCCGCTGCCGCGGACCAGAGGGCTTTCGATCGCTATACTAATATGCGGGCTGGTGCTGCTTGGTACAGGTCTGGTACTCCGCCGGAGGCTATCAACTGCTGAATGAGCGTGTTTTAAATAATTAGGGAGGCAAAAAGATGTTTCGCTTAAAGATTGTGCTTAGCCTTGTGGCGATTGTATTGACCATTGCACTGGTGGGAGCGGCCACGATGGCCTGGTTTACGGCTGCCACCGATCCGATCGAAAATACCTTTACCGCGGGGACGGTAGCGATCAGCGCCGGCCGGCAGGCCGGTGTCGGTAAAATTGTCGAGGGTAACTGGAACCCCGGCGACTGCCGGGAACTGCGTTTGTGCGTGTTAAACGAGGGCAGCAAGAGCACCGTGATCCGCGCCAGGCTGCTGGGACGCTGGAGCCCCGGCGCGCTGCGCTTGCTGGTGATCTATACCGGGCAGAATATCCAGCTCCTGGCGATCGAGTGGGATTCCACCTGCAAAGGATACACTGGTACGGACGGCCCCATTGCCACCGGCGACTTTAACGTGGCCTACCCCGGTACCGTGTCCTATATAAACGGTAAATTTCGCAACTTAAGTAATCTGGACTGGCTGGAAAATAACGTAATCTATGCCACCTGGTGTGTTGACAAGAATACGACTATCGGCACCGGCTGGCATAACGGCGTGCAGGTTTTTGATCCGTTTTGCAATGAAGACTGGTATGATGAAGTGGCCACTCAGAGCCGGTGGGAAGCGATACCGTGGGATAAAATCGAATATATTATCAATCAGGATTACTTGAGCCGGGGTTATGCAAAGAATGATATCCAGGACGCCATCTGGTATTACACCAACGGTATTACAGTTAGCGGTAATGCCCAGGAAATAGTCGGCGATGCCGAAGCCTACACATACCTTTCCACAGACAATGTTAGATTGACTCCCGGAGCCGGGTGGGAGCCAGGCCCGGGTGGCTACTGGTATCACATTGCACCGGTGCCCGGCACTTTTAGCGGCGCAAGCGAGGCGGAGCGCACGATTTGCCTCTCGGTAAACGTTTGCCTGGACGGACTTTCCACCGGTAACGAATACCAGGGTGCCCAGTACTGGCTCTCAGCTTTATTTGAAGCAATACAGGCTTCTCACGGTGCCGCGCAGAACGAATGGGGATGGCCGGTAGAATAAGTTTATTGACACCATGTGGGGGATATCTAAAAAAAATTTATTTTTTGCAAAATAAATGCAGGAACTTGCTCTACTGTAGAGAATAGGTTTTTAGAGCAATATAAATTACATATCTGACCGACAAGGGCAAACCTGCCGAAAGACAGGGACGCAAAGCCAAGGGTCTAAGGTCCATTCAAGGACTATGATGGCCGGGCCGCCGAAACAGGTATAAAGATACCTTGTCGGTCCCTCAGTTAAGTCTAAGGAGGGACTTTTGCATGAAGAAAACATTTCGAATAATCAGATCTATTGCCGTCTGTTGTTTGGTGCTTGGCTTGCTGGGAATGGTAGTTTTCGCCGAACGTTCGGAGACTCCGACATCGCCGGCTCAACTGGAAAATAAAACAGAAATGACCCTGCCGGAAAACGCAATGATGGCCGCCGGGCAAGAGCAACTGGAAGCATCCGGTTCTGCCGCTGAGAATTCATCGGAAACAGCGTTCGTACAAGAGAAGAGCGGTCAGAACGATTCGGATCAGAATGAACCGGATGCTGAAAGAGAGCCCTCACCGGTAGGCACCGGCTCTGAAACTGCGAGTTTAAACACAAATCCGGCGCCCGTAAATAATAGTCCTACCGACCCATCGCCGGTTCAACACCCGCCGGCTGCCGCGCCTTCACCGCCGAGCCAGCCGCCTTCACCGCCGAGCCAGCCGGCTTCACCGCCGCCCGCCGCGCCAGTGACATATGTCTGGGGCGGCAGCCACACGTTTCAATTCCGAGCCGAAGTTCAGGTAACCAATACCGGTTCCGATCTAGCTCAGGGTGTCGTGGTTCACCTGCCGATGTTGGAAAACAGCTCGCCTTACCAAAACACCGTTTTGCAATCCACAAATTATGCGGTAGTTTCGACTTCCGGCCGTGTCAGCAGTTTCAATATCGGAGATTTGCAGCCGCAGGAAACAAAAGTCCTGACAGTGGATTATACCATTACCGTTCGTCCGGTATCGATTAACTCCACCAACGCTACAGTTGATAAAGCCCGGCAGGCATACAATCAATTTGCGGGCAGCGGCAATTGTCTTACCTTGGCAACCGGTTTCGTCAACAAATGCCGGGAGCTCGGTTTGACCGCGCGCGTGGTCAACGGTTTCACGAGGCCGCAGCGGGCTCATATGACCGCCGGTTCTTTGCAAGGTTACCGGCACAGTTGGGGCGAATTTTTCGTGGACGGCCTTGGTTGGGTACCTGTTGATTTAACCTTCCAGTATTTTGGTAATTTCCCGTACGCGTCTCATATCGTGGAGACATACTCCGATCAGTCTATCCGGGTTAACTACCTGGGCGGTACACTAAGCGTAAATTGGCAGAATAGAGTGTTGTAAAAAAGATCATCGTCACCCCTCTAAAGTCCCCCGATCTCAGGAAAGGGGGACTTACTGGTTTGCGGTGCATAAAAAAGCCGCCCCTGGTAGAGAATTTCAACCGGGGGTAATTTTTTTGAGTTATTTATCCTGTCAAAGAAGAATTATGTATTTACTGTTTATTTTATCTGTCTGTTTCCTGTGGTTAGTCGTCAGGCTTTTTCAGGTACAGGTTCTTAAGAGTTCCGCTCTTTCACAGGAAGCGGTTCAACAGCGCCTGCAAAGCACAGTACTTTTGGATAATCGCGGTAATATCCAGGCTCGTGACGAGCGCTCTTTACTGGACGGCCGTCTTGAGATCGGGCTGCTCGCTTTTCCGGGCCAGTACCGGGGGCGTGAGGCTGAAATTATCAGCAGCCTTACCTCAATCCAGGGGATTGAACAGATTAACACACCCCCGCACGGCATGCTTCCTTTTTGGATCACCCCTGCGCTTAATCAAAAGATATCACCGGTTTTCACGTCGCTTCCCGGATTGATTCCTGTTTCGAAGATGGAACGTTACGGACCCGGCGCTCTTGCCGCCCATGTGGTCGGTTATCTCCGGGAAAGCGAGGGCAGGGGTGTCAGCGGGCTTGAGTTGGCTTTTGACCGGGAGCTGTCCATGGGGCAGCGGACTGTTCTGGCGGCGGTGGTTGACGGGCACAGCCGGCTTATTCCCGGTATCGGTTACCGGATCCGCCGGGCTGAATTTTATTCCAGCAATGTTGTCACTACGATCGATCTGGACTTGCAACGGGCAGTGGAACAAATTATGGACCGGCGGATCAGGCAGGGGGCTGTGGTGGTGCTGAATCCCTCGAACGGTGATATTTTAGCCATGGCCAGCCGTCCCGGCTTTAACGCCGCTTCCCTGACCGTACACCTGCAGCAGGATCAGGATTCACTAATTAACCGCGCGCTTTGGGAATACCAGCCCGGTTCTATATTCAAAATTGTTGTTGCCGCCGCGGCCTTGGAAGAAGATCTCGTTGGCCTTTTCGATACCTTTTTCTGTCCGGGCGGGGTGACGGTGGACGGACTCTATATCCCCTGTTCCAATCTGCATCACGATCAGGAAATCACCCTTGTGGAAGCGTTCGCGCATTCGTGCAATACTGCATTTATCAGGCTGGCGCTTGAACTGGGCCCGGAGAAGATTTATCAGTACGCCCGCAGTCTTGGATTCGGTGAGGTGACCGGGCTGCCGATCGGCGAAAGAGCCGGTTACCTGCCCGCGGTCGCGGAGATGGCCGGTGCGCGCACGCAGGCCAATACCGCGATCGGCCAGGGACCGGTTCAGACCACACCGCTCCAGGTGGCCGCGGTCATGGCGCTTATCGCCAACGGAGGCCGTGAAATCCAGCCCCGCTTGGTTCTGGCTCTAACCGATGCGTATGGCCGCGAGATCAGAACCTTCTCACCAAGGCGCGGTCAAAATGTACTCAGTTTTTCCACGGTTAACAAGCTAAAATATCTGCTCCAGGCGGTTGTAGCAGAAGGAACAGGCCGTCCGGCCGGAACAACGCAGGCGATGCTCGGAGCGAAGACCGGTACCGCGCAAAGCGGCCGCCTTCGGGATGGGCGGGAGGTGCTCAATCACTGGATCGCCGGCCTCTACCCGCTTGAGAAAACGCGGGCGGCAATCGTTGTCTTCGCCGATGACCTGCGGGAAGGAACGGTATCCGATGTCTTCGGTGCGATCGCGTCTTACCTCGAACAACAGTAGGAAGCATGGGGACGGTTCTTTTGCTTCCTTCTCAGTCATTGAAGAACCGTCCCCATGACAACGTTGTCAGCAGAACCATACCCATGACAAAAAAAGGGCTGCCCCTTTTGGGACAGCCCTTTTGCTCATGCAAAACAAGCTGAACTAACTATTGTTGGTTTCCTTGGTGGATTCGCTCTTGTTGATCCAGAGAGCGAAGACCATAGCCAGCACCACGGCGGCCCGAACCGGTTTGAAGACAAGGTCCCAGATATGGGCGGCGGTGCGGATGCGCGGGTTCTCCGGCAGGCCGTACTTGGCCTCGGCTCCATCCAGGCCGTCTTTCAAGATATACATCATGGCCAGGCCATCCAGCTCTTCTAGGCCGTAGACTACAGCCTTGCTGTTGCCTGCTTTCCGCAGCGCTGCCAGCCGCCGCTTGGCCAGATCGATCATTTCCGATCGGCCGCCATAGGTGATGGCGCCGGTTGGGCAGGCTTTGGCGCAGGCGGGAGACATGCCGGCTGAGACCCGGTCATAGCAGAAGGTGCACTTCCGGGCCACGTTGGCCGCCTGGTCAAAACCGATCACGTTGAAGGTACAGTTGGCGGCGCAGTAGTTGCAGCCAATGCACTTATTCTGGTCAATTTTGACCGTGCCGTATTCGGTATGAGAGATAGCGCTGGCCGGGCAGACCTTGATACAGGCAGCGTCGGTACAGTGCATGCAGCCGAGCTTGGTAAAGGTCCAGCGGTCTTTGCCGTCGCTTTCATACTCCCGGAAGGCGATTTTGGTCCAGGTGATCGGAGAAAAACGGGACGGGTTTTCATAGGTCCCGTTGAACTGAGTATTCTCCGCCGGAAGCTGGTTCCACTGCTTGCATGCAACCTGGCAGGCCCGGCAGCCGATACATTTGGAGTTATCGATCAGCATCGTTTTTTTCATCTGTTACACCACCTTCCTTATATTGCACAGGAATGCCTTATATTCGGGAATGGTGGTATTGGCATCTCCCACCGATGGGCTCAGGTCGTTGGTAACGGCACCCTTGGCCATACCCATGAAGCCCCAGTGGAACGGCATCCCGACGAAGTGCTGTTTCCGGCCGTTGACAGTCATGGGCTTCAAACGGCTGGTAACACATGCTTTGGCTTCAATCTGGCCGCGCTTCGTTTCGATTGAGACCATATCCCCGTTTTTAATGTTCAATTCATCAGCCAGGTCGAGGCTCAGTTCGATGAACAACTCCGGCATCAATTCGTTCAGCCAGGGAGTATTCCGAGTCATAATCCCGGATTGGTAGTGTTCAGTGACCCGGTAGGTGGTGATTACATAGGGAAAATTGGGGTCACCTGTTTCGCAGGTATGATCTTCATACCAGCGCTGGCTGACCGGGTTGTAGGTCGCTTTCGGGTAGAGCAGGTTCGCAGTCGGGCTTTCAGCCGGCTCGAAATGGGCCGGGAAGGGGCCGTCATTGACGCCATCGGTGAACAACCGGCCTTGCCCTTCACCGGTCATGATGAAAGGTTTAACCGCAGATACTTCAGGCGGAATCGTTTCTCCTTCCGGTGAGCGCCATCCGAAGTCAGGCACATCCCTGCGCACCCACTCGCCGGCAACTTCATCCCACCAGACCAGGGCAGTAGCGGCGTTCCACGGTTTGCCGGCCGGGTCGGAGGAGCAGCGGTTGTAAACGATGCGCCGGTTCAGCGGCCAGGCAAATGACCACTGGGAGTTGAGTCCGATCCCCTCGGTTTCCTTAATCCGGCTCTTGCAAGGCGGGTTGGCGGCATTGTTGTAATAGCCGCTGTAAACCCAGTTACCGCAGGCGGTGGTACCGTCATCCTTGAGCTGTGTGAAGTTGGTCAGAAGGGCATCACGGCCCTTGGTGTGATCATAACCGTTCAGCTCCATGGCTACCAGGTTGGGGTCGGCCTCGTCGCCGTAATCCCAGTTGATTTTAAGAATGGGATCGGGGAAAGCGCCGCCCGATTTATACTCCTCCCGCACGGCTTTGAACAACTTATCGACGATCCAGAGGTCGGGTTTGCATTCCCCGGGAGCTTGTTGCGCTTTATACTGCCACTGGATCCAGCGGCCGCTGTTGGACTTGGTTCCTTCACGCTCATAAGCCGCGGCGGCCGGCAAGATAAAGACCTCGGTAGCGATCTCTTTGGGATCGGTCCCCGGGGCTTTCCAGAAAGAGGCGGTCTCGTTTTCAAAAATATCCACCGAAACCAGCCACTTCAGGTTGGCCTGGTAGTGGCGCTTGTGGCCTGCGGAGGGGCCGGTTACCGCCGGGTTGTCGGCCCAGCAGATCATTCCTTCGACTTCGCCTTCGGAGGTGTATTTGTACATCCCGATGTGGGAGTGATCCCGCCCATCGAGTTTGGGCAGGTAGTGGTAGGCGTCCGCCAGTTCAACTCCCGGATACCAGGCCCTCAGCAAGCTGGCCAGGAATTTCGGCCGGTTGGCCCAGTAGCCGCCGGGTGTAGTGGCATTGTAGTCCTCCAGGGTGGCGTGGGGTCCTTGTGACGGGCAGGGCATATAACCGGGAATGATATGGTAAAGCATGGCCATATCTGTGGAACCTTGCACGTTGGACTGGCCACGCTGCGCGTTTACTCCGCCTCCGGCAATACCCATGTTGCCCAGTAACAGCTGGACGATGGCGATGGCCCGCACATTTTGCGCGCCGTGGGTGAACTGGGTGATCCCCATGGCATAAAGGATGTTGCCGGCTTTGCCTGCCTGGCCGGTGCCGCCAAAGAGCTTGTAAGACTCTTCCAGTGTTTCCCTGGGGCATCCGGTGATTTTTTCGATCATTTCCAGGGTGTACTTGGCGTAGAACTGTTTCATCAGCTGAAACACGCAACGCGGATCCTCCATCGTCGGATCCTTGATCACGTTTCCTTCGGCATCCTTCTGGTATGACCAGGTGGAACGGTTGTACTTCTTGGCTTTACGAGCCGGGTCATCCTCGATGCCGGAGAAGTAGCAGTTTTCCTCGTCAAATGTGAACCCTTCATTCACCAGATAGGTGGCGTTGGTGTAGTACTGCACATACTCTTCATGGTATAGCTTATTTTCCAGGGTATAGTTAATCATCCCGCCCAGGTAAGCGGTATTAGTGCCGGGGCGGATCGGCACGTGCAAGTCGGCCATCGCCGCGGTGCGGGATACCCGTGGATCCACCGCGATTAGCTTGGCGCCCCTGGTAGCTCTCGCTTTCTCAATCCACCGCATCGAAATGGGGTGGTTTTCCGCGGTATTGCCGCCGATATTCATAATTACATCGCTGTTTTGATAATCAATCCAGTGATTGGTCATCACACCCCTACCGAACGTGGCGCCGAGACCGGCGACCGTGGAGGAGTGTCAGAGGCGGGCGCAGTGGTCGATGTTGATCATCCCCATTGCGCGGGCCATTTTATGGAAAAGATAGTTTTCTTCGTTTGTGCAAAACGCGCTGCCTAACCAGGCGATCTTCTGGGTGCGGTTGACTGTTACTGTTTTATCGCCAACCGTGGCCGTCTGCTGGAAGTCACTGTCCCGGCTCTCCTTGATCTTCCGGGCAATGGTTTGCAGGGCTTCATCCCATTCAATTTCCACGTACTTATCACTGCCGGGTGCCCGGTAAAGGGGTTTGGTCAACCGGTTCGGGTTTGGTTTGGGCCTTCCCTTGGAATCGTAGATATAAGAAAGGTTGTAGAGTGAAGAACCCTTACTGCACAGGGAGCCTTCGTTGATCGGATGATCCGGGTCACCCTCGGTGTTAATAATGACGCCATCTTGCACATAGCAGAGGACGCCGCAACCGACACCGCAGTAGGTGCAGACGGTGGGCACTTCGCGCCCGTAGTGTACCCGTATAGCTTCAGCCGCTTCGGCTCTGCTTTTAAAACCGGCGCCGGCCAGCACGGAAGCGGCGGCGGCGGTTCCTGTTAACTTTAAGAAACTACGACGTGATAGCTTCATAGACTCAATTCACCCCCTAGGTTAATTGCTCTTTCCTACGGCAGGTTTCACCGCCGCGGGAACGGCAGCTTCCTGTACCGCTACTTCGCCGAATCTGGGCCGCTTGGTAATCCGGTCAATTATCGGCACGCAGGCGTTCATGATCAGAATGGAGAAAGCCATCCCTTCGGTCGGGCCCAGCAGAACCCGGAAAGACATCAGCAGCACCCCGATGGCGGTACCGAAGATAAGCTTGCCTTTCGGGGTGATCGGGCTGGTGACCCAATCGGTCGCCATAAAAAATGCCCCCAGCAGGACTCCGCCGGCTAAGATATGAACCAGGGCCAGGGAGAAGTTGCCCTCGGCGATGAGACCATACACAAATACCGTCCCGAGAATGGAAGCAGGAATGTGCCAGCTGATATGCTTTTTATAGATCAGGTAAGCTCCACCCAGCAACACCGCGATAGCCGAGGTTTCCCCCAAAGCTCCGCCGGGATGTGCCAGTAAAAGGGAACCGAGATCGGTTTGCAAAGCCCCCTGCTTGAGCATGGCCAGGGGTGTCGCCTGTGTCACCACATCCAGCGCGCCGAAGAAAGGCCGCAGCGGGGCAAATGTGACGGTGACATAGTTGAAAATAGGGACCAACATAATTACGGCTAGCCGTCCGAACAGGGCCGGGTTGAAACGGTTCCATCCCAGTCCGCCCATCAGCTCTTTGGCCAGTCCGATCCCGATAAAGGTGGCCAGGATCGCGGTCCACCAGGCGGTTCCGGCGCCGAAGCAAAGGGCCACCAGCAGGCCCGTCACCAGCGCGCTACCATCACGCAGGGTGGCCGGCCTTTTTAATATTTTGCGGAAGAGCAGCTCTGTCAGTACCGCAGCGCCCAGGCAAACAATAATCAGAAAAACAGCGCTAAACTTGAACCAGTAGAGCGAGACAGCCGTTACGGGTGCCAGGGCAAGTAAGACATCCCGCATGGCGTGGCTTACCGTAGCCGGCGATCTT
This sequence comes from Bacillota bacterium, assembly GCA_040751775.1. GTDB lineage: Bacteria > Bacillota > Dethiobacteria > DTU022 > DTU022 > JBFMGD01. Next base: position 35,243 of record JBFMGD010000018.1, read on the forward strand.
AAGTGAGGTGATGGAGAAATAGTCAATTGCAGTTCTTGATCCACCATACGATCCTTTTCCCTCCTCATAAATAACTAAAACATAGGACTGTTTAAGATCACCCGCGACAGGGCTCCGCTTACTTGGCGGCCCTGGCGGCGGCAATCTGTTTTTTTGTTTCGCGTACGAATTGCACGATCGGCCGGTTGGATGGGCAGACATAAACGCAGATGCCGCATTCGAAACAGTCCATTGCGCCCCATTCGGCGGCCTGACTGTAGCGACCGGTTTCGGCGTAAGTCCCGATATAATTGGGGTAGAGGAACATCGGGCAGTGCTCGACGCACTTGGCGCAGCGCACGCAGGCCGTATGTTCGGTTTTTACCACCATCGCCGGAGTAAAGATCAGGATGCCGCTGGAACCCTTGACTACCGGAACGTCCAGTCTGCTCTGCGCCCAGCCGGTCATCGGGCCTCCCATGACGATTTTCCCAACCAGGTGGGGAGGCGCGAATACGGGATAGCGCACTTCACTGGTATCGAGTTCGCCTTCCTCGATGGATGCGCCTTTGAAGCCGCCGCACTGTTCGATGATATGGCCGATCGGCGTGCCGATGCGCACCCGCACGTTGCCGGGTTTGGCCGCGCCGTCACCGGTGAGCGTCAGCACCCGCTCGTAGAGCGGTTTCTGGAAGCGGCAGGCTTCGCAGACGGCGATGGCGGTGGCCACGTTTTGCACCACGACACCGACATCGAAGGGCAGCTTGCCCGGGGGAACTTCCCGGTCCATAATCGCTTTAATCAACTGCTTCTCAGAACCTTGCGGGTACTTGACATCCAGCGCGACCACTTCCATGGTCTCATCGCCGGCGATTTTTAAATTTAAGGCCTCGATGCCGTCAGGCTTGTTTGTTTCGACTCCGAAGTAGATCTTCGGTGCGTCGACCAGTTTCTGGATTAGCTTGGCGCCTTCAACCAGGGCTTCGGTCGACTCGATCAACAAGCGGTGATCGCAGGTCAGGAAAGGCTCGCACTCGCAGGCGTTGATAATCACCGCATCGATCGCGCGCGGCGGGCTTAGCTTGACATGAGTCGGAAAGGCTGCGCCGCCCATGCCGACGATTCCCGCCTCTTTAACGGCTGCCTTGATCTCGTCCATGGTCAACTTGGACGGATCCCGCTCCGGCCACTTGGGTTCTTCTTGTTTCGGATTAACTGCGATCACGACACTCTCCACATCGGTGCCGGTGAAATAAGGCCGGGGCTCGACGGCGGTAACCGTCCCGTCGACACTGGAATGGATCAACGCGCTGACAAATGCGGCGCTTTCCCCAATCTTTTGGCCTGTTTTTACTTTATCTCCCGCCTTGACCACGGCATGACAGGGCGCCCCCGTGTGCTGGTGCAGGGGGATAACGACCTCCTTGGGCAGGGAGATGGTGGTGATGGGTTTTTCTTCCGAGAGCTTCTTGAAGTGGGGCAGGAAAACGCCCCGGTTAAATGTTTTTACCGTCACTCTTAACCACCCCTATAATTTGGCTTCTTTGGGTAAAACTAAATTAATGTTATCTCCTCCTGTTACTAAGGACTGCCCTTAACCTAGTTGCTGTTTTCTTCATGCGCCACCTCCTTAAAAAATACAAAATACTACAGAAGAAACCCTATCAAAACGATTACTCCTATAGAGGATGTAAAAAATTATTCGCAAGGCTAAACACTTTTCTCTCCTCTTTAAATTGAAAACCCTATTAAAGCCTTGTGTTATTAATTAAATTCGGAAAAAAGTGTTTAATACCTTTGGCTTAATATTCACATAAATTAAGTGGTATATACTGGAAAAACGTTAAAACCCTTTAAAATAAAGACTTTCATAAGTATTAGTAATAAACATAGAAAAAACGTATACCTATAATGAATAGCTATATTGATAAATTATAGGTATATAGGATGATAATTTAAAGTACAGGACTTGTTGACGAGCCTCAGCGGTTAAGATAATATAATAATCAGGATGCCTTGGAAAAAGAAATTAATAGACGAGGAACAATTTTATAATGGATTTAAGCCACTTACACGTGTTTTGTACTGTATTGGAAACGGGCAGCATCTCTAATGCCGCACGCAAGCTTTTTGTCTCACAACCCACCATTAGCATGAAAATCAATGAGATGGAAGAATACTATCAGGTTAAGCTCATTGAGCGAACCAACAAAGGGGTCAAACCGACCGAACAGGGGCTGTTTTTGTACCAGGAAGGTCAAAAAATGCTGTCCATGGCAAAGAATTTGGAGCGGCATTTTATGAAACCAAACAGCACCTACCTGGAGGAATTGCATATCGGCGCCTCGGGTACTATCGGCGGCTATTTTTTACCATGTAAAATTATTCAGTTTCAGGAACTCCAACCCCAATTCAGGATTCTCTTAAATATCAATAATAGTTACCAGATAGTAATGCAGATGCTGAACAAAGTATTCGACATGGGGTTTGTGGAGGGGCCCCTTGAGGATAAACTGGTTGATCAATGCTATAAAGAAGGCCTGGCGGTAGACTTGCTGGCTGAAGATGAGCTGACAATAATTGCCAATGAGTCCTTGGTTACGGACGGCAGCGATTCACTGGATTGGGATTATTTCCGATCACTGCCGCTGGTCCTGAAAAACAGGGGTACCGGGATCCGGGCCACCGTTGAAAAAACACTTGGTGAGCATGGTTTGAGTATTAACGACCTTAATTTGGTGATGGAAGTAAACCGGATCGATGCGGTGATTTCGGCGGTGGTGGCTCATAAAGGGGTTTCATTGCTCCCGGAGGCTATTCCGGTGAAAGAGAAATTTAAAAAGTTCCGTCTTCGAGAGTTCACCTTTAAGCATCAATATTATATTATTTATAATCCGGCAAATGCGGACAAGCATCCCTTCGGCATATTGCTTCACTTGTTTAAAGACCAAGGGTCGGCCGGGTTATACGGTCAAATTAAGGGGGGTATATCGGCTGCAAACGCTTCTCCCTAAAGGAACACCCCGGCGTGTCCGGTAAACCGGTTTTCTCTAGCAAATACGGGGCAGCGGCGTTCCGGAAAGCATTTTCAGCCTTCTTGTTCCGCCCAACCGTGTCCGAAGATAAACGTTGCCGCTGGCGGCACGGGCAACACCGATAGCGGCGCTATCGGTTGCGCCGGGTATTTCCTGCTTGCCGATGCGGCGGCGACCAGGACAGCCCTCCCCTCGCAAGCCAGATAGTACGGGTTTAAGCAGCAGGTACGGATTGAGCCAGGTACCCCCGGAGAGCGCCACCGATTTTAAGGCGGTCTTTTCAGCGATAATGCCGACCGCTTCCGCAACGGCTTTGACTACTGTGTCATGAAAGCGCCGCACTGCAGCGTTCTATCTTTGCCGCTTTTGATATCGGATTTTAGTTCGGGAAATATGGGGTAAAAATCGATTTGCTTTTCTGTGATTCTAAAAGGGTAGGGGTCCGGGAGAAGTGAAGCATCTCCCGGTCTTAATATTTCCGAAAGTTCCACCGCCGCCCGTCCTTCGTACGTGTTGCCATAGCAAATCCCCAGGATCGCGGCTACGGCATCAAAACGACGGCCACAGCTTGAAGTGAGCGGCGACTGAGACCCGCTCTCAAGTTGCCTGATTACAAGGGGCAGCTCTTGGGCGAAGTGCCGTTCAAACAGCTCCCGGCCCATGGAGAGCCCCTCTTCACCCATCGCCTGCCGCAGGTAGCTTAAAGCCATCCGCCATGGCCACTGCACTGCCGCTTCGCCTCCGGGCAAGGGCGTATATTTTTGGGACAATTCACGGGTGAAATGAAGGCAATCTCCGGAAAAGATCTCGAAGCCCCAGATCGCCCCGTCCGTTCCATATCCCGTGCCGCCCAGGATTACGCCGATCGCTCTGCCGTTATGGCCGTTCTCCGCCAGGCAGGAAGCAAAATGGGCGTGGTGGTGGTAGATGCCGTAGTATTGTTCCGCGGCAATTTCTTTGGACAGGGAAGAAATGTGGTATTGCGGGTGCATATCATAAGCGACGACCTTTACTTTGAGGTTAAAAGAGCCCAGGTAACGGTTTAAGCTCTCCAGGTATGCCGTTTCCGCTTCCACGGTATCCATTTCTCCCAGGTGCTGGCTGAGATAGGCCTCGCCGCCTTTCAACAGGCAGAAGGTATTTTTTATTTCGGTTGTGGGTCAGTATAAAGTCAGCGGTATCTTTTAAGTACGCCAGTGCCTCTGCGTCGTCTCGAGGCAGATCTTTTTTTGGCCCTGAACCGCGTTTCCAGATAGCGGCACCATTCGTCCAGCCCCTTTCCGCTTTTGGTAGATACCGTAAATATGCTTAAGTCCGGGTTAATTCGGCCGAGATCAGCCCGGGCGGTATCGATTGAAAAATCACAGTAAGGCAGCAGATCCATTTTCGTAACCACCACGGCGGCAGCATTTTGGAATGACAGTGGATATTTACGGGGCTTATCGTTTCCTTCCGTTACGCTGATCACAACGATTCTCATGTCTTCACCTAGATCGAATTCAGCCGGACAGACCAGGTTGCCGATGTTCTCAATGAATAAAAACTCTGTCGAAAACAGGTTTTCCTGGATCAGCAGCCGGCCGATATGACCGGCCTCGAGGTGGTAGGCGCCCTCCGTATTAATTTGAAAAACGTTTTCACACCAGGGAGCCAGTTTTTGGGCATCTTCCGAAGTCAAATCCCCTTCAATCACTGCGGTCCGGTATGAAGGCATTTCTTTTAAAGTAGCTTCCAGTAATGTCGTTTTCCCGGGACCGGGTGATCCGATTATGTTTATCATCAAAGCAGCGTTTTGATTCAGTAGCCGGCGGTTTTCGTCGGCGTTGTTTTGATTGGCTCGGCTCTTTGGCCAGGTAGACACGCATTACTATTCCCCTTCGTAGAAGTCAATATAGATTTGCCGGCTTTCGCTACTGGAAAATGCTGTTTTACCGCACGTTGGGCACTGAAAGAAAGGCAGCTGCGGTTTAAACTCCCGGTTACAGTGCTCGCACTTTTCCCGTGCCTCCCGGACAGTTACCTCGACCGCGGCATCAGCGAGAATCGTCCCCCGGGTCACATGAGAGAGGGCGAAGGTGAGGGCCCCGGTATTGACCGACGAAAATTCGCCAACCACGATACGGATATGGGAAATTTTCTTGATGCCTCGCTCCCGGGCGTCTGCGGAGATCGAATCAATAATTGAAGCGACTATGGATAATTCATGCATGTTTCAAGATATACATCATTTGATTAATTATTTCTTTTTCGATGGAAACCATATTTGATTGCAGTGATTCACTCAGTCCGATCTCCGGGCGGACGGCGCCAATCTGAATCCCCAGTACCGCCACATTTTTCGGCAAACAACCGATCGTTTCGGCGTAAAGCGCCAACTTGAACGGGTCTGACTGGTGGGATGACAACATCTTTTCTGATCGTATCGTTTCCAAATCTTCCAGAGTATATTTAAACACTGTACCCGGCTGTGCGCCCACATCTACTGCATCCAGAAAAAGGACATGGTCATAGTTTTCAAACAAGTATAACAGCCCGAGCCCGATTGTTCCACCGTTAAGGATATCAACCTGCTTATTTTCCCGGTAGAGTGGGAGCAGCCTTTCCGCGAGGATGGGCCCGATACCGTCGTCTCCGCAGAGAATGTTTCCGATGCCCAACACCAGCAATTTCTTATGACAGTTTTCTTCGAGCAAGGGGTAACTCCCTTTCAGTTATGTTATTACCATTGGGCAGGCCGCCCGCATCCGGGCGGCCTGCCATTGTTTAACAAAGCGGGTTCAACGATATGACGCTGCTCCCTTTCGGGTGAATCAGGTGGATAGCGCAGGCGAGGCAGGGATCAAAGGAACGGATAATCCTTAGAATATTTATGGGATTTTCCGGATCAGCTACAGGAGCTCCGATCAGGGCTTCTTCGATTGGGCCTTTTTGTCCGGCTTCATCCTGCGGTGATGCATTCCAGGTAGTGGGCACTACCATCTGGTAACGCTTAACTTTTTTATCAGAAATGGTGATCCAGTGCCCCAATGCCCCCCGGGGCGCTTCATTTAGTCCTTGGCCTATCCCTTCAAAAGGAGGTTCCCAATGGGCCGTATCATGGATTGCCGCATTACCGCCGGAGCCGTATACGCCGGTTTCTCCGATTAACGCAATCAACTCACTGACCCAATCCTGCACGGCATCAGCCATGACTAAAGTGTCCACGGCCCTGGCGGCATGACGCATTACCGCTCCCGGCCTGGTTACCTGAAGCGTTTCCATCAACTCCATGAATGGCGCCGGCTGCATAACGAGCATGCGGGCCAGGGGGCCCACTTCCATCGGTTTACCCTGGTAGCGCGGCGCCTTAACAAATGAATACCCTTTTGTTTTGTCCAGATTTACATCGGTGACCCGTTCTGAAGGATGCCCGGGCCGAGCTTCATCCTTGTACCAGGAGTAGTCTACCTCTTCCCGTATAGCGGCGGGATCGAAAGACTGTACTTCAGAAAAATTATTGTTAAATATCACCCCGCTGGGGAACAGCAACTTGCCGCCACTTTGGTCGAGCGGGTAACCCCCATAACTGAGATAGTGGCCCGCGGTGGCTCCGACGGAAGCTTTCTCCAGGGGAGCAAGGGGGCCTGTAGCCAGTAAAACAGCGTCGGGGATATAAGTATGGCGCGCAAATGCGATAACTTCATTAAGGATACGCCGGAATTGTTCGACCTGTCCCAGGGTGGGGAAGGAGGTAACTCCTCCCACTACCATGGTGGAATGATGCGGCTGTTTTCCGGCGAAGATGGCGGAAGCTTTTCTTCCTTTGGCCTGGATCTCCAGAGCCTGCAAATAGTGGTAGACAAGTTGGGTCACCAGCTCGGGATCCCTAACGCAAAAATCGTCGGGCTTATACGAGGGGAGGACGGGATGCAGGTCTCCTGCATCTGCAAGACTCTTTATTTTATCTTTCACCGCCACCAGTTCCGGTACGCTGCCGGTGTAGGCGAGTACAGCGGTCGGATCGATATAATCAAGAGCCGCAAGGTGGTAAAAATGCAAAATATGGTCGTGCAACCATAATGCTCCCATCATCAAGTTACGCAGCACCCGGCCCATTTCGGGCACAGTAGCGCCGTGCGCCTCTTCCAAGGCCATGCAGGAGGCCCAGCCGTGTACGCCGGCACAGACACCGCAGACTCTTTCAACCACGTACGGGACATCCCGGGGGTCTTTACCCACGACAAGCTGTTCCATGCCGCGGAACATTGTCCCTACCAGCCTGGCGTCGGAAACAATCCCGTTTGCTATTTCTGCTTCTACCTTGAGGTGGCCTTCTATCCTGGTTACCGGATCGATAACGATTTTATTCGCCATGCTTTGCTTCACCTTCTTTCTTCTTATTGAGCAGTTCCGCCACTTTGCTCACCAGGAACGGAGCGGCAACGATACCGGCTCCCAGGGCTGCCGAACCGGGGTCAATCCCGCCTGTTTGATTTGAAACCGGGTCTAACTGTGGTCCATCCGGGGCAAGGGGGGAGACATAAAGGGGGGAGAGATCTTTGTAAAACTGGGGCTCTACACAGCCGGCACAGGGGGAGCCGGAACGGATGCAGGAATTGGCGCCGTCATTGAACCAGATGCGGTTACAGTCGGAATGGGTAACCGGCCCCTTACAGCCCATTTTCAACAGGCACCAGTTTACCGTATCCGGATTATTCCAGTCCGTTAAAAACTGGCCCTTTTCAAAGTATGCCACCCGCGGGCAGGTATCATGGATAAAGTGGTTGCCGAAGTAAGCCCGTGGCCGTTTCAGCTCGTCAAGGGGCGGTAGTTCATTGAAATTAAGGTAATACATCAGGGTCCCCACGAGCCAGTCCGGCTTAAACGGGCAACCCGGAATGTTTATTACCGGTTTATCGGTAACCAGTTCGGCTACACCTTTGGCCCCCGTAAAACCGGCCCTGGGGATACCGCCGTAAGCGGAGCACGATCCGGCGGCGATCACGGCGGCCGCGTTTTTGGCGGTCTTCGCGAGCAGCTCATCAAATCCTATTCCTTCCACGAAACAATAACGCGGATCGCCGGTGGGGATGGAACCTTCAACGACCAGCAGGTAACCTTCCTGCTCTACAGTATCCGCTAAAACTTCGGCACTTAAGTGTCCGGCCGCATTCATGATCGTGCTATTGAAGCGCATGGAAACAAGATCCAGCAGGATCTCGGCGGGGCCGGGGTTTATGGAAGAAAGAAGGGAACAGCTGCACCCGGTGCATCCCTGGCCCTGGATCCAGATGACCGGTTTTTTACCGATTACCGCCGTTGTCGCCTCGGCAAAGTGACTGCCGAAATAGTAATCCAGGCCGAATACTGCAGCCGTGGCGGCGCAATACTTGATGAACTTGCGCCTCGAGATTCCTTTTAATTCAAGTATTTTAAAGGATACCTCTTTTTGATTATTGCTTGCGCTCATGTTTCTCCTCCTTATAGCTTAGTATATTTAAGCCAAAAGGCTTGGTTTAATCATTCTTGATCCTTGATTCCCCTTTATTGATCCACAGGGCGATGGCGAGGGCCGCTACGAGGAAAGAACGGATCGGCTTATAGATAATCTCCCAGACTTTTGCAGCGCTGGAAATCTGAGGGTTTTCCGGTAGCGCGTAATTGGTATCAGTTTCTTCCAGCCCTTCAGCCAGGACGTAAAGCATGGCCAGACCGTTAAGTTCGTGCAGCCCGTATATACCGGCCCGGGGAAAACCATTTCGCTGCAACTCTTCTACCCGGGCTCCCGCCAGCGCTGTGATTTGTTTTCTGGTCCCGAAAGTCAAGGCCCCGGCAGGGCAGGCTTCCACGCAGGCTGGTGCCGTTCCCTGGGCCAGGCGATCGGAGCAAAAGGTGCATTTACGGGCAATATTGCGGGCCGGGTCAAACCCGATCACATTAAAGGTACAGTTGGCGATACAGTAATTGCAGCCGATGCATTTTATAGAATCTATTTCCACGGTGCCCCAGGTGGTGTAATCGATGGCTCCCACCGGGCAAACTTGAACACACGCGGCATCCTTGCAGTGCATGCAGCTCTGCCTGATGTAAATTTCTTTTTCTCCGGTTTCACTGTCCTGTGGGCTGATTCGATTATTCACAACATCAATCCACTGGTTGGCGGAGAAACGCGGCCTCCCTTCCCGGGCCGTATGAAACTTATTCTCTTCCAGCGGGAGATGGTTCCATTTTTTACAGGCAATCATACAGGTTCTGCATCCGGTGCATTTTGATGGATCAATGAGCATTGATGCGTCCGCGCCCGATTCGGCAGCGGCGGCAATCCTGGAGAGGCCGGTACCCCCTATACAAGCTGTTGCGGCAATCGCTCCCGTGATTTTTATAAACTGGCGGCGTGGTATTTCGGTCATACTAAATCACCCCCGGTGTTATATAGCCGTTCCAATACACTCTATTTAATCAAGCAGCCCATCATTTATCCGCCTTTTGCACAGCCGGTTTAGGTTTAGTAACCAGCGAGGGCCGCATCTCCTTGGTCTCACCGAACTTTCGCCTCTTGGTCAGGCGATCGATTAGAGGTACGAAACCGTTCATAATTAAAATAGAGAACGCCATGCCTTCGGTGGGTGCCAGGACCACCCTGAAAAGCATCAGCAGCACCCCTATCGCCATCCCGAAGACAATCTTGCCTTGCGCAGTGATGGGACTGGTTACCCAGTCGGTGGCCATGAAGAAAGAGCCGATGATTACCCCGCCTGCCAAAACATGGTAGAGTGGGTTCTGTCCCAACAGCAGCGCCATAATTGCAACAGTGGCTATGATCGTGACTGGTGTGTGCCAGCTGATATGTTTCCTCAGAACCAGGTAGATACCGCCGACCAGAAGGGCCAGGGAGGAGGTTTCACCAAGGGCACCTCCCGGATAGGCAAGGAAGAGCTCGCTTAACCGGGGCAAATCCGTACCCTGGATTAACTGGGCCAGCGGCGTTCCCTGAGTCACCGTATCAATGGGCCCAAAATATGGGCGAAGCGGGCCGAAGGCTGCGGTGACATAATAAAACAGGGGGTAAATCATGATCACGGTCAGCCGGCCGAAGAGAGCCGGGTTAAAACGGTTCCAACCGAGGCCGCCCATCAGTTCCTTGGCCAGGCCGACACCGATAAATGTGGCTAGAACCACTGTCCACCAGGCGTTGCCGGGGCCGAACAGCATTGCGACCAGTAGCCCGGTGACCAGGGCGCTGCCGTCATACAGGGTAACCGGTTTGTTTAAAATCTTTCGAAACAGCAGCTCGGTCAGCACTGCGGTAACCAGGCAGGCAGCGATCAGGAAAAGAGCATAATATTTGAAAAGCACTACCGAAACTAGGGTCACAGGCATTAGAGCAATAATGACATCGCGCATGGCATGAGATACAGTTGCCTGTGTTCTTAAGTGCGGTGACGTCGACACCGACAGTTGTAATTGATGCTCCTCCATAGAGTAACTTATCCCTCCTTGCAACTTGTTTTTAACCCGAGCCATTTGCGTTGCATACCTTTTTTTCAAGTTAAACAGAAATTACTGCTGCAAATACGCTTTAGCCCCTTCAAAAGGCAGCAAAACCTTAAGCTCATCAATTAACCGGTTAAAGATAGCGTCTATCTCTTCTTCCATATCCATCAGCTTGCTCAAAAAACGGCTGAAGGCCCAGGTCGTAGGCACCTTATCAAGGCCGCACATTTTGCCTTAACTGGCCGTTTCGTGAAAGCTCTCTAATTAAACTCTCCACTGAAGGGTGCTGGTAGACAATCCCCGCGAGTGTAGCATTCCACATTCCTCTAACCGGATAATCATCGCGGCCGAAACCGCGCTCTTTTTCTAATAGCCGCATCAATGCTTCGTCAGGCATGTAGGTTGTGACCAAACGCAAGCGTTCTAAGTCACCTAAATCCTCAATGGTTGCCACCCAAAAAGACTTTGTTGTGGTATAATCGCCATGGGAAACCCTCCTTTGTCTTGGTTTATTTCGCAAAAGTATACTTCGCCAAAGAAAGAGGATTTCCCTTTATGTTCCTTTAATGTTGTTATATTCCAAGCCGATCGCTTAGATCCAATCTAGCCAATTATCAGAAATATCCTTGGGGTCAATTTTGCAATATCCTCCTGGCAAAGCCCGAAAAAATCCCATTATACAGCCTCTTCTTGGGGTAAAAAAGTTTTTCTACCTCTCAACAAACCTTACAAATCAAGCGTTCTCAAGGAACGCAAATGGCTCAACCCAACAGGCTGGTTAAGCCAACTACTTGGCGGCCCTGGCGGCGGCAATCTGTTTTTTTGTTTCGCGTACGAATTGCACGATCGGCCGGTTGGATGGGCAGACATAAACGCAGATGCCGCATTCGAAACAGTCCATTGCGCCCCATTCGGCGGCCTGACTGTAGCGACCGGTTTCGGCGTAAGTCCCGATATAATTGGGGTAGAGGAACATCGGGCAGTGCTCGACGCACTTGGCGCAGCGCACGCAGGCCGTATGTTCGGTTTTTACCACCATCGCCGGAGTAAAGATCAGGATGCCGCTGGAACCCTTGACTACCGGAACGTCCAGTCTGCTCTGCGCCCAGCCGGTCATCGGGCCTCCCATGACGATTTTCCCAACCAGGTGGGGAGGCGCGAATACGGGATAGCGCACTTCACTGGTATCGAGTTCGCCTTCCTCGATGGATGCGCCTTTGAAGCCGCCGCACTGTTCGATGATATGGCCGATCGGCGTGCCGATGCGCACCCGCACGTTGCCGGGTTTGGCCGCGCCGTCACCGGTGAGCGTCAGCACCCGCTCGTAGAGCGGTTTCTGGAAGCGGCAGGCTTCGCAGACGGCGATGGCGGTGGCCACGTTTTGCACCACGACACCGACATCGAAGGGCAGCTTGCCCGGGGGAACTTCCCGGTCCATAATCGCTTTAATCAACTGCTTCTCAGAACCTTGCGGGTACTTGACATCCAGCGCGACCACTTCCATGGTCTCATCGCCGGCGATTTTTAAATTTAAGGCCTCGATGCCGTCAGGCTTGTTTGTTTCGACTCCGAAGTAGATCTTCGGTGCGTCGACCAGTTTCTGGATTAGCTTGGCGCCTTCAACCAGGGCTTCGGTCGACTCGATCAACAAGCGGTGATCGCAGGTCAGGAAAGGCTCGCACTCGCAGGCGTTGATAATCACCGCATCGATCGCGCGCGGCGGGCTTAGCTTGACATGAGTCGGAAAGGCTGCGCCGCCCATGCCGACGATTCCCGCCTCTTTAACGGCTGCCTTGATCTCGTCCATGGTCAACTTGGACGGATCCCGCTCCGGCCACTTGGGTTCTTCTTGTTTCGGATTAACTGCGATCACGACACTCTCCACATCGGTGCCGGTGAAATAAGGCCGGGGCTCGACGGCGGTAACCGTCCCGTCGACACTGGAATGGATCAACGCGCTGACAAATGCGGCGCTTTCCCCAATCTTTTGGCCTGTTTTTACTTTATCTCCCGCCTTGACCACGGCATGACAGGGCGCCCCCGTGTGCTGGTGCAGGGGGATAACGACCTCCTTGGGCAGGGAGATGGTGGTGATGGGTTTTTCTTCCGAGAGCTTCTTGAAGTGGGGCAGGAAAACGCCCCGGTTAAATGTTTTTACCGTCACTCTTAACCACCCCTATAATTAAACTTCAAATCAAAACCGGTAAAGCTTTAGATGACCTCCTGAAAAAATGTTACTGCGTAGACTGCAAGTGGTGAACACCTTTTGCCTTTGTATCACCTCCTTTACACATAACTTCTCGGCAGATAATCTCAAAGTTCGAAATTCTGCTTAAGAAACTTGCTTAATATTTATTAAAGCCGAAAAACTGCACGATCAAAATTGGTTATTCAGGTTATCGCTGAATGCATGAGAGTAGTTTCACATGCTTCCCGAACACCCTGCGCGAAACATTAGCTAATAATAAGAAAAAGGTCATAAAGTTTGCTTATGGTTATATGCTTTACTTAATTCGAATATTGTCTGTAAAATCCTTTTTTTTAAAAATTAAAACTATATTATAGTAATTACTTTGCAGCGGTCAGCCCTAACCATTTTAACTCTTTTCCTTTGGGGGAAGAGGGTCAAGGTCAGTTAAGCGATCTTGTTAAGCGATCTTATGTTGACAAATTAAATCTGATGTAGTAAGCATAAGATAACTAAATATTTAAATATGTAGGGATGAGACTTGTCTATGATAATCGATTTTTGTAAAGCGCTGGGTGAAGAGACGAGAATTAGGATTATCCTGATGCTCTGCCAGGAGGAGATGTGCATTTGCGAGCTGATGGAGCAGTTAAACCTCTCTCAAACCGCAATATCCCACCATGTGAAGATACTGAAACAAGCGGGCCTGGTTAAGGACCGGCGCAACGGTAAATGGAACTTCTACTCCATTGACAAGCGCGGTTTTACCAGGCAATTTAGGCGTTTGCACAAAGAGATTATGCTGCCGGTCGAGCAATACGAACATAATTCCAAAGCTGAGCCCAAAGTTAAATGCCCCTTCGATTGACGGGCATCGCGATGTGGCACCGTAGAGCTATACGGACGATGCGCGGTGTCAAAATATATTCAATCGTTATGAGGTGAACAGTATGAATGTAGAGAAGGAATATGGACTGAGTTTTTTTCATAAATACTTGACCGTATGGGTGGCTCTATGTATTCTGATTGGCATCGGGTTGGGAGCGGCGCTCCCGAAAGCAGCCGGCTTTTTAAATTCCCTGGCCGTAGCCCAGGTGAATATACCGGTGGCGGTTCTGCTCTTCGCCATGATGTACCCGATTATGGTTCAGATCGACTTCAGCGAGGTTGTTAACGCGGTTAAAGCGCCGAAACCGGTCTTATTAACCTTATTTGTCAACTGGGCAATCAAGCCGTTTACGATGTTTTTTTTCGCCTGGCTATTTATGCGGGTAATCTGGGCCCCCTTTATTGACGATGCCCCGGCCGGGGAATATATCGCCGGCATGATCCTTTTGGGAATAGCTCCGTGTACCGCCATGGTACTGGTGTGGAGCTACCTGTCCCGCGGTTTTATGGGGCTGACCCTGGTGATGGTAGCGATCAATTCCCTGACCATGCTGCTCCTCTACGCTCCCCTGGGCAACTTCCTCCTCGGCGTGGCCGATCTGGTGGTCCCCTTTATGACCATATTTTTAAGTGTTTTGCTCTATGTGGGAGTATCCCTGGTTGCGGGTTATATCAGCCGCACCCGTTTGCTGAAAACGAAAGGCGTGCAGTGGTACGAAACAGTATTCCTCAAGCACATGGGGACAATATCCATTATTGCCTTGCTGGTCACACTGATCTTTCTTTTTATACTGCAGGGCAACGTAATTCTAAGTAATCCCCTGGTGGTGGTAATGATCGCTGTCCCCCTGGTGATCCAAACGCTGTTGATCTTTGGCCTGGGCTATGGGGCGGCAAAGCTGATCGGTTTAACCTACGAAGAGGCCGCTCCCGCTTCCATGATCGGGGCGAGCAACCACTTCGAAGTGGCTATCGCCACGGCGGTAACCATATTCGGCATTACTTCGGGCGCGGCTCTTGCCACCGTGGTGGGTGTTTTGATCGAGGTGCCGCTCATGCTGGCCCTGGTACGGATTTGTCTGCGTACCCGCCGGTTCTTCCCAGCGCTGCAGCGAGAAGAATCGTAAAACCGCTGGCGGCATGGCTACGGCGGGGACCGTTTCGAGGTGTACAGCGCCGGGATCTCCTGGAGCGGATGGACCTGGTAATCACCCTGTGCGGCGACGCCCGGGAAAGCTGCCCGGTGGTGCCCGCCCGCGTTTATAAACAGTACTGGTCCCTGGAAGATCCGGCGCGTGCCACGGGAACAGAAGATGAAATAATGGCTTACCTTGTCCGGGATCAGGTTTCCGAACGGGTTCGGGAGCTGGTCAGAGAATACGCCAAATGAGGAGTGCGGCATATGCTCATTGAAGATATCAATCCGATCCTTTTTCAAGTCGGCCCTTTGACTGTACGCTGGTACGGTCTGATGTTTGCGGTTTCGGCCGCCGTGGGTCTTTATTACCTGCACAAACATGGCCTGAAAAAGGGCTACGCTGAGGACTCTCTTTTGGTGTTGGTATTAATCGCCATCCTCGGCCTAATCATCGGGGCCAGGGGGGTTTATGTGCTCACTAACTGGCCCAC
>JBFMGD010000019.1:0-49480 GCA_040751775.1 Bacillota bacterium
CTCTCTGGCGCAGGTCGGCGAATTCGCGCCTGAAAAATGACACCGTTTTTCTTTTCAGTTCCGCCCAGCTGCCCGCGGCGATAAGCAGGTAAACGAAAAGGGCTGCGGCCAGGGCGACCAGCACCATCAGAACGCTGCTGCCGGCGATCCGGCTGGTACGCTCCGTTTGCTGGGGTGCCGCCTCTCCGGTCAGGTATTCGTTAACCACATCGGCGAAGAGGACCACCGCACGCTCGGCATCCCCTTTATCATTTTCGTGGGCACCTACTTCCACCAGGATCGAGGATGAATCCAAATCCTGGTTGTAGCTGCCTGGAGCCGAGAGTATTCCCTTGACCAGGCCCGGGTGCCTCTCATCTGCAATACCCTTTAAATCCTGGGCCAACTGCATATTACTCTCGGCATTCTGGTTTTGCGCGCCCACCACCAGGAGAAGCTGGGTCACCGGTTCGCCTTCAACCACTTCGGCGTACTCTTCCGGCGGTACGGCGTCACGGTGTAGATCGATGATGATATCGGCCTCTTCTTCTATGAGCAGCTTCTCCGCAGTGCGGCGGGAACGCTGGTAAGCCCCGGCATCGTGGGGGACATGTGTTTCGGTTTCGTGTACCGTTTCCACGCCCTGCTCCTCCAGGGCCTCGCTGAAGGTATCTCCTACATCGAGAATCCCCCCGCCTTGATCGATGCTTTCCGTTCCATCATCAGGCACATAAGATTCGGCGCCGTGCGAGTGATAGATCCCTACTTTTGGTTTTCCCTCATCCGCTTGAACCGGGCGGGTGTTTAATTCGTCTGTTCCGGCGGCTGCGCTGCTCTCGCGGATCTCTTCCGCCCAGGCCGTGTCATTTTCAATCGAGGTAACGCGAAACCGGCGGTTAGAGCGGTCGATAAATTCATTGCCGACATGTAAAATGCGGGCGGTGCGCAGCAAAACAGCGCCATCCGCTTGATTGAGCATGGAGAAATAGCCATCCGTGCGTTCGGATTGGTTCAGCAGGTCAAAAAAATCATGTTCCTGGGAGGCGGCGTGCGGGATGAGTAACCCTCCCCAGGAAAAAGCCATTAAGCCCAGTACAACCCAGGTTAGCACCGCTTTCATAATAGAGCATTGTCCTCCTAATCTCATTGAAGTGAACGCATAAGATTATTCCTCGTGCTGTGTTTCATCTGTTTCGGCCTCAGAGCCCGGTTCGCGCAACCCCCGGCGCAGTTCAATCGGCCGTCCTTCTTCATGCGGCCCACCGCCCAGGCGTTCGCGGATTTCGCCGACCAGTTCCGCCAGGCCGAGGGCAATCAGGCCGGAGATCAGGGTCGCATCGAAGATACCGGCGCCGCCGATTACCAGGTTGCTGCTCGCGCCCCGGTAGAAAAGCTCGATTCTGGTAAAGATATCGTTCAGGACAATTGACCCCACACCGGCGATAAAAGACGACCGGCGGGAGCGCCCGGCCAGGTAGCCCGCCGTTCCGGCGATCAGCGCCACCAGGTAAAGCGGGTCCATCAGAAAAGCGTACGTGGGCTCCAGCGGAATAATTTTCAACACCAGGTAGACCACTACCGCGGTGATCAACAAGGCGATCGCCGCCCGGAACCGCTCCGCGGCGGTGCCGGCCTTGACAAAAAGATAGCCAACCAGGATTAGGGGGATAATCCCTCCCCCGATATTTATTGCCAGAGTGCTGGTCAGCGGTATATCGGGTAGAAAGCCGCCGACGAGCATCGCTCCGATAAAAACCAGCGCCGCCCGGTCAGTCAGACGCAACCGGTCCAACACTCTTTGCGCCAGCCCCAGAAAAACCAGGATCGAAATTACCAGCAAGATAATCATGCCTACAGGCATCGGCCGTCCTCCTTGTTCACTGTCATGAATTTATCTTTTCCGTGGATACCGCATTTATGCAGCTTTACTAGACAGTGGGACAGGGGACAGTCCTTGTCCCCCCATTTTTAGCGGCGGGCGTATGCAGCGGTGTCGATACCGCGCTGTTGGAGCCAGGAGGCGGTGAAGCCGGTGATGACCAGGGGAACCCTGTGCAGTTGATCCAGCGTAGTGGCGCCGGTCATGAGCATGATCATGCGCAGTTCTTGCTCAATGCGTTTAATTTCTTTGATCAGCCGTTCCCGGCCGTGGTGGATGAGCAGGTATACCGGCAAGCCGGCCAAACCCGCGGCCTTCGCCCCCAGGGCGAGGCTTTTGGCGATGTTCAGGCTGGAGGTCATGCCTCCGGCGGCAAGCACCGCGATGCGATCGTCCACGGACGCCAGCACTTCGAGTAAACTGACAGCTGTGGGGATGCCCCATTTGAGCAGTTCCGGTGAAATCCGCCTGCCGGAGCGGCGATTTTCGATCGCCAAAAAATTGGTGCCGCCCTGACCGCCGACATCAATGGCGGCGACGCCTGCCTCTTTTAAACAAATGGCCTGTTCTCGGGCAATGCCGAAACCGACTTCTTTGACGATTACCGGTACCGCCGCCGCCTTGACAATCTGTTCAATCCGTGCCAGCGTGCCGCGGAAAGCACAGTCGCCTTCGCCCATGGCCAGTTCCTGGGGCACATTGAGGTGAATCTGGACTGCATCCGCCTCGACCATCTGCACCGCGCGCCGCGCCATCTCCGGTGAAGCATAAGAGCCGAGATTAGCCCAGACAACGCCCCGCGGGTTTGCCCGGCGCACTACTCGGTAGGTCGATTCTACCGCCGGATTCTCCAGCGCAGCCATCTGAGAACCGAGGGCCATTGCCAGGCCGCATTCCGCGGCCACGCCGGCCAGCGCCGCGTTAATGCGCCTGGCCAGCGGCGTTCCCCCGGTTACCGCGTTAATAAAAAGAGGCGACCGTAAAGTTTTACCCAAAAGGGTTGTCTTTACGGTAACCTCGTTTAAATTGCACTCCGGCAGGCAATTATGCACAAAATGAATGCCCGAAAAGTCAGCAAGACCGGGTTTTTGCCGTACTGTTAAGCGGATATGCTCGTCCTTGCGACGCAGCCGGTGCATCTAATCCGGTTCTGCCTCATCGGCGGCTGTCTCTTTAGCCGCGCCGTCTTTTTCTGATCCGGACTGATCGAAAAGGTCTCCAAAAACATCGCCCAGGGTAACGTTGCCGTTATCCGCGGTGCGGTCTACAGCGCCCGCGGCATAATGCGCTACTCCCTTGGCTTCCTTGACACTGAGACTGATCCGTTTTGCAGCCGGTTTAATCTCTAAAATTTTAACCTCTACTTTTTCGCCTTCCTTCAACACTTCCGAGGGGTGTTTCACGTGATAGTCAGCGATTTGCGAGATATGAGCCAGGCCTTCAACACCCGGCCTCAGTTCGATAAATGCGCCGAAAGCGGCCAGACGTGTCACCTTGCCGACCATCATCTCTCCCTCTTTGATCTCTTGAACCGCCTTTGACCAGGGATCCGGCAGAACTTGTCTCAAGCTTAAACTGATCCGTTCTTTTTCCGGGATCACTTCCAGCACTTTTACCTCAATTTGATCGCCGACTTTTAACACTTCCTGGGGATGGCCGACCCTTTCCCAGGCCAGTTCAGAAATATGGACAAGGCCGTCAATACCGCCGACGTCTACAAAAGCGCCAAAGTTGGTCAGCCGCCGCACGGTTCCAGGGATCACCGATCCCGGCACCAGCGCTCTTAAGGTTTTATCTTTTTCCCGGGAGCTCTCTTCTTCCAGCACTTTTTTCCGGGAGAGGATTACTTTGTCCTTGCCCCGGTTGTATTCAATAACCTTGAAGAGAACTTTTTCCTTGATAAAGCTCGTAAAATCGGGGACATAGCGAGTATCCACCAGGGATCCGGGCATAAAACCTTCCAGACCCGCTCCCAGGTCGATCACCATGCCGGCGGGGACAACCTGTTTGACCAGGCCTTCGAGGATCGTCTCCTGTTCAAAGGCTTGTTCCAACTCCGACAGCCTTTTTTCTTTGGCCAGCCGCTTATGCGACACAACGACCTTTCCATCCTGATCATCAACGCTGAGCACGGTAACTTCTATCTCATCGCCCGGCTTGAAGCGTTCGGTAAGCGTTTCTCCCTCAGTCAAGTAAAGTTCATTTTTCGGTAGCAGCGCTTCGGTTTTATAACCGATGTCAACAAAAACTTCGTCTTCGGTTACCCGTGCCACCTTTCCGACAACCTGTTCGCCCGCCTGAACCTGAACAAGTTTAATCTCGTCCTCAAAAGCGAACGCTGTTTCATTTTCGGCTGCAAACTCCTCATTCTCCATTCTTTCCACAACCTCCTTTATCGTCCAATGGGGAGTGGACGTGCCGGCGGTAATACCGACCACACGGCAACCCGTAAAAAACTGCGGGTCCAGCTCCCCGGCGCCTGCCACCCGACAGGTTGGCTTGATGCGCCGGCATATCTCAACCATGGTGTTGGTATTGGCGCTGGAGGCGCTTCCCACAACCACCACGGCATCAACCTCTGCTGCAATATTCCTTAACTCCTCTTGCCTTAACCCGGTTTCCGGACAAAGTGTATCGAAAACCAGGCCCCCGGAGGTTTTCTCCAAAAAAAGCTTCTTGATCTCTGCATAGTCTGACCGGTCGCCCGTGGTCTGGGCCAGCAATGCCGCCGGTTCGTCTAAACTTAGTTTGTCCATCTCCGCGGCCGTAGAAACCACCACCGCACTTTCCCCGGCCCAACCGGTCACTCCCTGCACTTCGGGGTGAGAAGAATCCCCAAAGATAATCACGCGGGTTCCTTCAGCAGCCAGCTCGGCGGCCAGCCTTTGCAGCCGGCGCACCCGGGAGCAGGTGCAGTCGATCACCGCCAGGCCCTGGTTGCGAATCTGTTCCAGGACCGCTGGGGTCACACCGTGCGTTCTGATCACCAGAGTCGAACCGGACGCCTCTGCCGGAGAGCTGACGCTGTAAACCCCGTGGTCGGCCAGGTAACTGCTGACCGATTCATTGTGAACCAGTGGACCAAGTGTCTGGATATTTCCCTCCCGGGCGGCGTCGAGCACTGTCTGAATCGCTTTTTTAACTCCCGAGCAAAAACCGGCATACTCCGCCAACTTGACCTGCAAGCAATCAAACCTCCAAGCGGTAAACCCGGCGGAATTAGCTTAATCATTCCGGCGTATTATTATCACTGTCAACGCCGCCGGGAAACAATTTTTTGATCTGACCCATGATTACCGCGCTCATCTGATCCAGCATCTCTTTCTTTTCTTGCCGCCCGTTGAAATCTAAAAGCGGTAAAGAAAATGGCGGCCCAATGTTGATTTGCAGCGGGCGGCAAGGCCGGTACGGTCCGACAATCGCCACCGGCAAAATTGGCACAGGATGGCGTCCGGCAATCAGCGCCGTACCGTGCTGTGCTTTCTGCAACCGGCCGCTTTTACTGCGCGTCCCTTCCGGGAATAGGCTCAACACTTTCCCCTCTTTGAGCAGCTGATATGACCTGCGAATCGCTCCGTAATCGGCAACGGACCGGTTAACCGGAAAAGCACCCACTTTGTTTAAGAGAAACGCCACAAACCAGTTCTGAAACAGCTCATTTTTAGCCATGAAATGCACGCGCAGGCGCGCCGGAACAGCTGAACCCACGGCAAAAGGATCAAGCCAGGAGATATGGTTTGAACAAATAATCAAAGGGCCATCCGCCGGGATATTTTCCTTACCTTCTATCCGCCAGCGGTAAAATAATTTAAATAAGACCACAAATACAAAGCGTCCGAACCGGTAGAGCATCTGCTTCACCCTTTGTTTCTGTCTTAAGCCTTCCGGACTGCAGTCAAAATCCGTGCGACTACTTCTTCAAAAGAAAGAGCGGTTGTGTCGATCACGGCAGCATCGGCGGCTATGGTCAACGGAGAATCGGCGCGCTGAGAATCGATCCGATCTCTTTCGCCAATTTCTGTTTCCACTGCATTCTGGGAGAGGGTCACGCCTCGCTCACGCTGTTCCTGAAGACGCCGGCGCGCTCTTTCGGATAAAGCGGCATCCAGGTAAAACTTATAGTCAGCGTCCGGAATAACCCGGGTCCCGATATCACGGCCGTCCATAACGATGCCCGGAGACCGCGCCGCGATAGCTTGCTGCATGCCCACCAACCGGCGGCGTACTTCCGGTAAACAGGAAACCGGTGAAACCGCTTGATTTATGTAGGGTTTGCGAATTTCCGCGGTGACATCTTCTCCATCGAGCAGCACGCCCTGTTTTTCCGTGAAATCGATCGCGGTCTGCTCGAGAATCGCCTCAACAGCAGGCCGGTCTTCCAGGGATATATTACGGCGCAACAGTTTAAGCGTAATAGCCCGGTACATGGCGCCTGTATCCAGATACTTCAAGTTCAGACGCCGCGCTATCTCCCGGGCTACAGTACTTTTACCTGCTCCTGCCGGACCATCAATGGCAATTTTAAGAGTAGGGCTAGAATTTAACGACATTTTATTATTCTTTTCGCTATATCTGAGGAAATACCTTTTTTTACTGCAAAACTGTGCGGCTGAAACTATTACAGCTCCCGCAGCCGGTATGTTTCACCGAGATAGATATGCTTGATCTCCTCCGGGGGCAACTCCGTATTGACCAGCATTAAAACCCTGATGCATTGGGGCAGCGATTCGGGCACATCTATTTCCACATGGCAGAAAAGCGGTACGGTCTGCCAACCCATTTCCCGGGCGGCCCGGGCTGGAAACGCGGCATTCAGATCGGGTGTCGCCGAAAAGTGGACGGCTGCGATATCGCGCAGGGCCACTCCATTCTGCTCGATCATCCGCGCCAGAAGTTGTCCGGTAGCCGCAAGGATATCTGCCCGGTTGTTTCCGGCTGCTGTCACCGCGCCCCTGATCCCTCGCACCATATTAAACACCGTCCATCAGTATAAATGATTATTCGTTGGGAACAGCCCAGCCGACCAGCACGCGATCGCCGCCTGTTTCGATCAGATCGCCGGCACGCGGGTACAGCAGGCCGAACGTCGATATTACTTCCACGACAGCCGGCAGGCCGTGGCTTTCCTCACCTGATACCTCAATCAAATCTCCGGGATGCACGTAGATTAGCAGCGGCTGCGATCCGAGGTTTCCGGCAGGCACCCCGTTGCACAGCACTGCCAAGGGACCGTCGCCTTCCCTTAATACCAACTCAATCCAGTATAAATCCCGAAACAGATGCTGCCGGTTATTGCCGAGCCTTTTAGAGGTTAGCAGCTCTTCTGTCCAGCGATAGGGCGCCCCTTCGAGGGATTCAAGGCGGTTCAGATAATAACGAACTCGATCATGAGTCATCAGCAACTGGCCGGCCAACAGCAGTGCCAGGCTGATGCAGATCAACCGGAGCAGAAAGCGTTCTACCTTGCGTGACCAGGCGATAAAGCGACGCTGTAGAAAGTTCATGAAAATTTTCTCTCCTTACCCTCATTTTGAGGTTAAGGAGAGAAAATTATACCGCTTTCGGCGGTCTTTTCGGCCCTTATTTTAATTCTTGCTCCCGAAGTCTCTGTTTCTGAATCTCCGCGAATTTAAAAAAGAGGCGTTCCAGCTCGCGACCGCAGAGGTTCAGCTGGACCGGCTCAATAATCTCCATCCGCCTGAATTCATCCTTGCTGACAAAACGGAGGCAATCTTCCAGGGTATCGACGGTTACTTTAAGTTCCAGCGGGGCATATGAAATCGTAGACTGCTCCATTTCATCGTATACTGAGTACAACTCCATGAGCTCCAAATCGTCGATCCGCACTCCCTGCATCGGCACATTGCGCCACACATTCGCCTGCTGCTGGCGTAGCTCTTCAGCCACTTCCTTGGACCCCTTACCGCCGATAAAAAAGCGGGCCGGCCGTGGTAATCCCTTATAATCAAAACGAACCTTGACTTTTATCTTTTGCGCAAGATCGACCTGTTCCAGGCTCTTGGGGAATTCGGAAACCGTTTCCCTGCGTTCCAGATCCAGGTTTGAGCGAAGCATTTATCTTAACTCCCCTTTATAACGCCTGTTTATGATTCTATTCTCTCATTTATCCTAATATCCTGCAAGAACCGCAATTAGGAGAGCCAATCCGGGGGCAATATACTTAATTATCGCACTACACAACTGGCAGCACCCTGATTGCCATAATTAAGTATACTGTACCCTGAATTATCTCCGGGCCAGTAGCGCGGCGGTAAGCCGGGAGAGATCGAGTCGTGCCGTCTGCACCGCGCCCTCCCGGATCAGCGTCCGGTAAAGAGCGGTTCCCGCGCCGCCGGTAAAATCACGCTGCTCGATTGGCGGTTCGTTAATCAGAAAAACAGGCTGCCCTTGTTCCAAAGCGCTGCAAGCCGCCCGGACATTGATCAAGTTGCCGGGTCCGACATAAAGGGGGGCGAGGATGACGGCTCCGGCCCCGGCAATAAAAGCGAGGTTTTCCTGATGGCGGGCTTCACTGATCGGGGAGAAAGGCGCTTCTTCCACCATATCGAGCCCAAACCGGCGGGCGGTGGCCCAGTCGCTGTCCCCGACGCTGAGTACTCCCGCGGATAGAGGAAGCCCTTTCATAAAGAGTTCGTTGATCAAAGGGGTGGCGCTGCCTCCCCCGCCGATGATATGCACATTCCGGAGGCGGCGCTTGTCTGGGGGCAGCGTCCCGGCGGAGATCGGGATAATCTGGGGGTTGCCGCCCAGCGGATGGGGTTCGATCATCACTTCGGTGCGGTACACCTCCAGGATATTGTCCCTGGTCAGCACTTCATCCGGCCTGCCGCAGGCGTGTATTTTCCCCTGATGCAGCATAAACAATTTGGAACAGTAACGGGAGGCCAGGTTCAAATCATGCATCACCATAACCAGGGTAACCCGTTCTCTGCTGTTCAAGCTCTGCAGTAGTTCCAGAAACTCCACCTGGTTACCGATATCTAAAAAAGAGGTCGGTTCGTCCAGGAGCAGGCAATCCGTTTCCTGCGCCAGGGCCCGGGCCAGGATTACGCGCTGCCGTTCACCGCCGCTTAAACTGAAGATTTCTCTCTGCCGGAGATGGTAACAACCGGTCAGATGCATTGACCGCTCCACCGCCCGGCGATCCGCTTCCCGCGGTGCACTGAAGCGCCCCAGGTATGGATAGCGGCCCATGGCTACCACATCTTCAACCAGAAAATTAAAACCGGAGCCGCGCTCCTGGCCGACCAGGGCCAACTGTGCAGCCAAATCGCGTCTGGTCCAGCGTTTCAGTTCTTTACCGTTTATGATCACCTGCCCGCCGGTAGGGGCCAGTAAGGCGGCAATATTCTTTAACAAGGTGGACTTACCGCTGCCATTGGGGCCGATAATACCGGTAAATTCACCTTCCCCGATGGAGAAGCTGACTCCCTGCAACACCGCCGCCGTGCCGTACTGGAAAGAGAGGTTTTTTACTGTGATTTTGATGGACATGGCAACACCTTTGGTCAAGAATTCAGAATTCAGAATAGATCGAGCTTATGATTGCAGCCATCCCAAGCTCTAGGCGCGGCATGCCGTACCCCTTGGTTTGCCGGATTAGATGTTAATTAGAACCGGTACTTTTCCCGGTGGCGCCGCAGCAGGTACATAAAGAACGGGGCCCCCAAAAAAGCGGTGATAATGCCGACGGGTATCTCCACAGGGCTAATGATAGTCCGGGCGAAGGTGTCGGCGGCAACCAGAAAAATCCCCCCGCCGAGCAGGGAAGCCGGAAACAGCAGGCGGTGATCCGGGCCGATCAGAATGCGCATGGCATGGGGGATGATTAAACCGACAAACCCGATCATGCCGCTCACGGATACTGCCCCGGCGGTAATTAAGGAAGCAGCGATGAGAACCGTTTTTTTTACCCGTTCCACTTCAACGCCCAGGCTCAAAGCTTCTTCCTCTCCTAAAAGGATCAGGTTCAAATCACGAGCCAGGAAAATCAGCAGCGCCAGCCCCACGATCAAGTATGGCAAGATTAAAGCTACATAGGGCCAACCCTTTTGGCCAAGCCCTCCGACCAGCCAGAAAAAAATGCTGCGCATCTGCTCTCCGGCAAAGATCATGCTCATCGAAATCATGGCGGAAAAAAATGAACTGATTACCACCCCGGCCAGTAGAACCGTCACCACCGGTAGGCGCCCGCCAACACGTCCTAACTGGTAAACAATAATCAGGGCTATCAAAGCGCCAAAAAAAGCAAAAAGAGGAATGAGCAGGGTTGTGGAGAGGCCTATTCCCGGTAATAATAGAATCGCCGCTGTCGCTCCCAGGGCGGCGCCGCTAGAAACCCCGATTGTATACGGATCTGCCAGGGGGTTCTGTAATAATCCCTGGAAAGCCGCTCCGGCCGCAGCCAGAGCGGCTCCGATCAAGAACCCCAAGAGAACGCGGGGAAAACGGACCTGCCAGATGATTGTGTGCTCGGCATTCCCGGCGGCGGAGCTTCCCCTGAGCAGATCGGCAAAAACCCGCACAACCGCCGCCGGACGGATCTGTACCGCTCCGGTCCCGGTAGCCCATACCATAATAAACAGCATCAAGAGAGCCAGCACCACAAAAAATAGAAACCGCTTCCCCCGCATTAAAAACCGTCCTCTCTATAACTCGGGCTGAATCAGGGATAGAAGCAACCGCAGGCCTTCCACCAGCCGGGGTGTGGGGCGGTTGATCAAATCGCCGTTCAAATCATATACGGTCTCCGCCTGAACAGCCGGCAGATCCTGCCACGATCCCTTCTCCGCAATAATCCGTTCCCGGTATGGGAATCCGCAAAGGATAATATCGGGTTTGCTGTCGATGATCGCCTCTTCACTAACCGCGCTGTATCCGGAGGCGTCGACGGCATTCAAACCGCCCGCGACGCTGATCAGTTCATCTTCCAGGGTGCCCGGACCGGCCACGAAGAGATAATCCAGGTCGAGGAGCATGAGAACTCGCGGTCTCTCTTCATCCGCCAGGGCGGCGGTTGCCGCGCGCACTTCTTCAAAAGCCGCTTCCATGCCGGTAACCAGCTCCGCCGCCCTTTCGGACGTGCCGGTTATTTCACCCAGCCGGACGATACTGGCCAGTGTTTCCTCAATATTTTGGGGATAGATTACTTCGGTAGCAATGCCAAGATCATTTAATCGTTGAACCACGGCCTGAGCGGCATCGGTGGAATAACCGAACACAACCAGTGTTGGCTGAAGGCTGATAATTAGCTCTTCGTTAACGCTAAACGCGTCGCCAACCCTTTGAATTCGTCCCGCGGCAACCGCTTCTTCCATCTCCGGCGGGTAGTTGCACAAGTCGGTTACCCCGACCACTGAGTCCCCCAGGCCCAGGGCATACAGAATTTCGGTATTGCTGGGCATCAGGGAAATAATTCTCTGTTCTATTTCCGGCTCATCGTCAACACCGTTATCCACCGCCGGCGCACCGCATCCAACGATAAACAGCAGTGCTAAGAGCAGTGTTAAAAAGGCTGTAGTTGTTTTTTTCATGTCATGCACCTCCAAATGGGGTATTAAATTGCTACAGGGACGCCCGAACTGTCCCCTTGGTTCCGCTCAGTAGATAACCATGCCGCCATTACGGCACCAGCAGGGGGATGAAAATGCCCCCTCGCCTGCCCCTCTCCTCCCAGGAAAGGAGAGAATTTACAGAGTAGTAACCTTTCAAGATCTCTGCAAAAAAATAAGCCCGGCCTAAGGAGACCGAGCTTGGTATGCATCCAAAAAATCGCACC
The DNA here is from genome assembly GCA_040751775.1 of Bacillota bacterium. Taxonomy (GTDB): domain Bacteria; phylum Bacillota; class Dethiobacteria; order DTU022; family DTU022; genus JBFMGD01. The sequence continues at coordinate 11,658 of JBFMGD010000019.1, forward strand.
CCCCTTTTTCCACGAAGGCCTAGTACGCTTTCACAGGCAGGTTTCCTGGCTTCCGTTCATCCCCTGACGCCTCCTTCCCCCGCATGTGATGCGAAGTGGCTTAAATGCGTCAAGATTCCGGTTACAGTGGCGGGACCGCGCAGGCTTTACACCTGCTTCCCTTTTAACCCCGATTGGGCACCTGTAAAAAATTATTCAGTTCTTGTTAATCATACCTTACCAGAGCGGTTGGAGCAAGCATTTTTTATAAACCATATTTCAGCCCGACCAGACGGTAGAGCCGCTTCACTTCATCACGCTTCAGGTGCCGGTATTCGCCGCTCTGCAGTCTCAGGGCAGTGAGGAAAGCATAGCGGACGCGGCGCAGCTTGAGCACGTCGTGGCCGACAGCGCTGCACATCAATTTAACCTGCCTTTTTTTACCTTCTGTAAGGGTAATTTCCAACAAAGAGCGCTGCACCCCTGCTTTTCTGACCAGCTTTACTTTGGCGGGGAGCGTCTTCTCTCCATTAATGCTTACCCCGCCGGCCAGTTGAGCCAGTGCCGCGGCAGCCGGCGTACCTTTGACCCAGGCCCGGTATGTTTTCTCCACCTCGTAGCGCGGGTGAGCCAGCCGAAAGGCCAGTTCGCCGTCATTGGTCAAGAGCAGGAGGCCGGTAGTATCGGCGTCCAGGCGTCCGACCGGATAGACCCGTTCGGGAATTTCCCGGACTAGGTCCAATACCGTGGGGCGATCGTGCGTATCCGAGACGGTAGACAGATAACCGGGCGGCTTGTCCAAAAGCAGGTAATAATAACGCGACGGTTTTTTTACCGGGGATCCGTCCACCCGGATATCATCAGATCCGGTGACCAGCGTTTGCGGCAGGATGGTTACCGTACCGTTAACCCATACCCTTCCCTCCTGGATGATCTGTTCCGCTTTTCTGCGCGATGCCACGCCCGCACCGGCGAGATACTTAGCCAGGCGCACCCATAACCCTTCTTTCGTCTAAAATGCTGTGTTCAATCAACCTTGAGAGTTAAACCAGCTCAAGCTAGCATATTCCACAAACACCATTCCAATTCCTCCCGGGGGAACCGGTGCCCGGGACAAAAGTGGTGGTGGTAGAGCGGCTGCCCGAAAAGCTCCTCACTCGTATCTAAAAATCGGCGCAGCAGTTCTGTCAGGGAATAAAACTGGCGGCGATCCATACTGTTGATCCGGCTGACGCTGTTGAAATAGCCGACCAAAATAATATTGATTGTCCGGCCGGCGGCGCCGGCCGGTTTGGACAAACGTTCCGGCAGCTTCAAGATTAACCCGTCGGCATGAACCAGGTAGCCGCCGTGGGACGTACAGCGGCAGCCGGTTTCGGAGGGAACTTCCCCGCAGCAAGAATGATGAATTATAATTCGGGAGGTCATAACCGCTCTCCTGGAGTGTCTTAGTTATCACTAGTACTATGCCCTTTAAGCTGAAAGGTTGCTTAAGAAAAATATTACTTCTCAGCTATTCAGAATTCGGAAGTCAGAGTTGAGAATCTTTTCAAGCTTGAACAGTTAGGCAAAGATATTTAACATGCCCGCGTTATCCAGACGCTTTTTAATCAACGCGCGGTCAACAGTGTAGAGCTCGTGTTTGCAGAGGTATTCCCACAACGACCCCCCCGAAAGATTGTAGAGTGTTTGGCGCCCCTCCGGGGAGCGCCCTTTCAGCCTGGTGTAGGCGATCAGTTCACCGGTTACCGTGCCGCGGGGGAGCGCCAACGGCTCCAGACCCCGGTTTAGCCGCCAGGCGTTGAAACCGGCCAGGGTTCCGGTAACCAGGGCCTCGGTATGCCCCAGAGCCAAGCCGGCTCTTTCGCCGGCTACGAGCAAGTTTTCCAGAGGGGGGACCATTAAACAGTTATCCCGGGTGATCATCCCGCTGAACCGGACGGAATTGCCCCGGCTGCCGCCCAGGGGATCCCGGTAGACCGCTCTTTCAAAACCTTTCAGGCAACGCAGGAGATGCAGCGGCATAAAAGGAATCATCATCTTAATTACTCCGGTATCCAGCAATACCAGGTTATCTTTATACGCCGCCGCGCTGTACTGGCGGCAGGCCTTCAACCGCGCCGGGTGGGCCGGGTTATCCCCGCTTAATGCGGCGGGTAAAGGATAGAGCAACACTCCTTTTCGCCTGATCTCTTCGATTAGCCGCGAGTCCAGAGACGATGTTTCCAGTTCACATGAACCGCTGAAGAATCCGGGTGAACCATCTTCCCGGTAAATCGGTATTTCCTTCACACCAGCTTTTACAGCTATGCTGATCCGGGGCCCAAAAGTGGGACAGCGAAATACGCACATGGCGCATCCGTTGCCGTAGCGGCTGCAATTGCCAACCGGACCCGCGGTACCGCTGGCATCGATGAAGAAATCTCCTTCTACGAGCCGGTCTTCCTGAAAAAGCGAGACTGCCCGGATCCTTTGACCGTCCCTCTCTGTATCGACCACACGACTCTGAAAAAGAAATTTCACACCGTGCCGCTCCAATACGTGCTGCACAGGTGCTTCGATTCGGCCGACATCATATAATGTGGCATGGTTGTGACCGGGAAAACTAACCTCGATATGACGGGCATTGGCGTCAGTGATCTCAATTAGCTCTCCCGCACCCAACATAATCAGCTCTTCGGCCGCGGTATAACGAGCGTTATTGCGCATAATGCCGCCAACCAGGCCGGAAGCCAGTAACCGATCGGTGCGCTCAATCAGCGTTACCGACAGCCCTTTTTTTGCGGCAGCCAGCGCGGCGGCACAACCGGCCCAACCGCCGCCTACCACCACCAGGTGTCCCATCAGGTTTGCGCCACCTTATGTTTTTCTAACCGAAAACCGCTTTGCAGACCACAATCGAGGCGATAAATCCGCCCAGATCGGCTAAAAGACCGGTGGTCAAGGCGTGCCGCGTTCGGTAGATGCCGACCGCGCCGAAGTAAACCGTCAATATATAAAGCGTTGTATCAGTGCTGCCTTGCATGGTTGAAGCCATCCGCCCCAGGAGGGAGTCGGGGCCGCTGCGCTGCAAAATGTCGGTAGTAAGTGCCAGCGCCGCGCTCCCTGAGATCGGGCGCATGATCGCTAAAGGGATAATTTCAGCCGGAATGTTCAACTGCATCAAAACCGGAGTAATCAGTTTGATTGCCAAATCCATTACTCCCGAATCGCGAAAAAGCCCGATCGCCACCAGCATCCCTACCAGAAAAGGGATTAACCGGACCGACATATTAAATCCATCTTTGGCCCCTTCGACGAAGACATCGAATACGTTGACCCGGCGGATTAGCGCCGTTACCAAAACCAGGGCAATAAAAACCGGTATAACCCACAGCGACAGAAAGTTAATCAAGTTAACGATCATCTCAGTGGCGCTTTCCGGCGCCTGAGCAGTCGATCCACGATCACAGCCACAAGCGAGGAGCAGCAGGTGGCTATAATGGTGGTGCCGACAATTTCTGTGGGATTCAAGGACCCGGCGGCGGAGCGCAGGGCGATTACCGTCGTCGGCAGCAGGGTCAGGCTGGAAGTGTTCAGCGCCAGGAAGGTGCACATTTCATCGGAGGCGGTGTGATACAGTGAGTTGAGCTTTTGCAGCTCTTCCATGGCTTTAATCCCAAACGGGGTCGCCGCGTTGCCTAAACCGAGCAGGTTGGCGCTCATATTCATTAGAATCGCGTTCATGGCCGGATGATCCCGCGGTACCGCGGGAAATAGGAAATAAGCAAGCGGCCTTAAAACTTTTTTAATAATTTTAATAATTCCGGACGCCTCAATTAATTTCATAATACCGAGCCAGAAAGTCATGATACTGATTAAACCGAAAGCTAACTTAACCGCTTGCTCGGCTGAAGAAAAAATACTGGGTGTGATCGTGTCAATTTTCCCCGTCAACGCCGCGGTCAGAATGGCTAAACAGATCATCGCGGCCCATAGGTAACTGATCATAGCACTCCCTCCTCTCTATCCGGCCGCTTCTATTCCCAGAATGTAGCCCAAAGTAGTACCCAATATTTGCTCACCGGATGCCGTTTCACCGCTTGCCCGGCCTGCAGTTCAACCCTGCCGATTACGGCGTCATCCAAAAACATTTCCATCTCACCGAGGCTGTAACCGGCCGGCAGAGGCGCTGACAATTCTTCCACCAGGTTAATGCGGTAAAGGATTACCGCTTTTTCGCCCGGTCGCAACGGGTAGCAGAAGCTCTCTGCTACCACAACGTTAACCCGTTCCTCCCCCTTGGTTACCTCGGCTGTGCTGACCACCTGACCCCGGTAAAGTAATTTTTCCTGGCGGTACGAATTAAAACCGTAATCCAACAAAGCGGTGGCGTCCTCCCACATTTGCGGTGCGTTCAACACCACTACGACAAGCTGCCAGTCATTCCGGGTTGCGGAACCGACAAAGCAGCGCCCCGCTTTTTGGGTCCATCCTGTCTTGACGCCGTCACCGCCAGGATATTTTTCCAGCAGACGATTTTGATTGCTCATGATCCGGTCCCAGGGGTGGTCCGGCCAGCTGATCGTATGTTCTTCCGTAGCCGCGATTTCTCGAAACCGCTCATTATTAAGCGCGTAACAGGCAATCAGCGCCATGTCATAAGCCGTGCTAAAGTGTTCATCATCAGGCAAGCCGTGCGGGTTGGTAAAGTGGGAGTTAACGGCGCCGATTTCCCTCGCTTTTTCATTCATCAGCATAGCAAACTCTTCAACAGACCCGGCCAGGTGTTCCGCGATCGCCACGGCGGCGTCATTGCCGGAGATCAAGATTAATCCGTAGAGCAGTTCTTCCAGGGTTTTTTTTTCGCCCTCTTCCAACCAAATGGAAGATCCTTCGGTATCGGCCGCCTCTTTGCTGACCACGATCACATCTTCCATATGCCCAAGCTCCAGGGCCAGAATGGCCGTCATGATTTTTGTGATGCTGGCTATCGGCAGGCTTCGATGCGGGTTTCTTTCCCATAACACCCGCCCGCTTTTCTGATCCATCAGGACAGCAGCCAGGGCGCTGATGCCGTCTTCGTATTCCGTCTCGGCCGAAACAGTGCTGTGTAAAATAAGGACAGTTATAAAAATAGTAAATAAGGCCGGCATTACTACAGCCGGCCCTTTACGTTTTGATTGGTTCATCCGCATCGCTCCCCGGGAATATGTTAAAGGACCGGTACTGATTAAATACTATTCCCGTGGTTTTTTAATTATGAGTCTGCCCTCTTATTTTACCGGTTCGGCTACCGACGTGCGTCGATCGCTTCTTTGATTGAACAACCCTTGAATTTGGGCGATGACATGGGGCGCGAGATCAATTAGGCGATCCAGCATCGCGTTATGATCTACCGGCAGCAGGCGAACCTGCCCCTGCCCGACCACCAGGAAGGCTACCGGCTGCACCGACACTCCCCCGCCGCTGCCGCCGCCGAACGGAAGATCTGCCTGATGATGCGAGTTTCCGTTAGTTGATTTTTCCTCCTGATCAAATTCTGTTCCACCGGCCGCAAAACCAAAAGCTACCCTGGATATCGGAATAATTACACTTCCATCGGGGGTTTCCACGGTATCACCAACGATTTTATTCACGTCTACCATTTCTTTTAAATTTTCCATGGCCGTCTTCATTAAACTTTCAATGGGATGATTCTCCATCTAAAACACCTCCAATTTTTTTCTGGTAAGCAGCGCGATTTTTAACCAGCGGAACAACGGTAACGATACTTCACTTTCCCAGTGTAAGCGCAGTTCACTGCTGCTGAATTGCGGTCTGATCATAAACCGGGGTGTCGTCTCTACTGAGAAAAAACGCTCCAGGCAGCCCAACAGCACCCCGCTCACAAACCAGCCGCTCCCGGCTGCCAATCCCGTCAAAACCGGATCATCCAGCCCGAAAATCACCTCCAGATCGAAGCGCTTCCAGGTCAATTTCTTTAACTGCGGCCTTACCGCATGAAACGTTTCCAGCGCCTTTCCGGCCAGTGCCAGGCTGAAACCGGGCCGGCCGCTTGGCCGCTTCTCCCGTCGTGACGCCCGGCTGCGTATTTTGGTGTAAGTGCGTTCCAATACGCGTATCACTTTTCCCAATCCCGGCACACGGATTTCCCAACCACCCAGCAGGAGCACAGCGCCGAAGCGGCTGTTTTCCGCGCACCGGACAACGCTAATCCTGACGCCGCAGCGAACCAGTCTAATCGTGAGAGTTACCTGATCTGTTCTATTTTCTCTAAGGTAACGCACAAATATGCGCAGCGGAGCAAAGAGGATTACAGCCCCGCACGCGAGGCAGAGCAAGGCGGCGCCCGCGATATAATAATACCAGGCCATTAGAAGCTCCCTTTTAAAAATTAGCAAGCCCGGGATCACCCGGCCCCTGCTAATTACTTTTCCCTGAATTGGAAAAAAAACATAACTACCTTGGAATTCAGCAGTTAGAAGCGAGGAGTCCAAACTAAAAACTATTGGCGCTTAATCTCTTTCCTCTTCTAAAGGGGGCAGGTCCGGCAGCTCTTTCAAGCCGAAATACTTGAGGAATTCGGTGGTGGTGGAGTAAATAAGAGGGCGGCCCGGTCCTTCCTTGCGGCCGCAGATGCGGATCAGTTTACGCTTAAGCAGGTTTTCAAGCACATGCTCACACTTGACTCCGCGGATAGATTCGACATCGACCCTAGTCACCGGCTGCCGGTAGGCGATGATCGACAGCGTTTCCATGGCGGCCTGCGAAAGGCTGCCGGATCCGTCTTCAGTAAAGGAGCGCTCAAGGTAGGAAGCCAACTCCGGTAGAGTGCCCATTTGATAACCGCCCGCGACCTCGTAGATCTGAATCCCCCGGCCGGCAGCGGCCAGATCGGACTGGAGTTCCCTGACCAGGTCCGCTGCTTCTTCACGCGGAATGGAGAGCACGTCCGCAATCAGTTCATTTTTTACCGGGTCTTCCTTAAGGAATAAGAGGGCTTCAATAATCTTTTTTTGCAGCTCACACTCCATCTGCCGGCTCCTTTGCTGTTGACCTGTTCAGGGTTACCAGGATCCGGCCAAACGGACGGTCCTGAAAAAGCAGCACATCGCGGCGGCGAGCCAGTTCCAGCAGGGCGATAAAAACAGTAATCAGCTCCCACAGGTGCTTTCCCTTGATAAACGCCTTCAGGGGAAGAGCCCGCCCGGTGCGCTCCAAAAGCATACAAATATATTCCAGTTTCTCGTCCACCCTGAAGTCATCGATAATATCTATGGTCGGTTGCAAGGCGGCCGCCGCCGCTGTTTCCGCCAGGCGGAGCATCATCTCCCGCAAGAGAAAAGGTCCTTCCCAGAACGTATAGAATGATTGCTGGCTGCCGGCCACCATCATTTTTAAACTCTGCCCGCTGGTGGATCGCAGGTATATTTTCTGCTGTTCCTGTTCTTTCTGCTTCAAGTAAACGGCGGCTTCTTTAAAGCGGCGGTATTCTTCGAGACGGTTAAAAAGCTCTTCGGCGGAATTGATATCAAAAAGATCATCTTCATCATCCGCTGCAACCGATTTCGGAGCCCGCGGCAGCAGCAGCTTCGACTTCAAGCGCAATAAAGTGGCCGCCATTACTAAAAATTCACTGGCGATATCCAGGTTTAGTTCCTTCATCGATTGCAGATATGAGAGATACTGCTCGGTAATGTCGGCCAGAGAAACGGCCCAGATATCCAGCTCCGCTTTTTTGATCAGGTGGAATAAAAGGTCAAAGGGGCCTTCAAAAACCGGCAGCCTAACAGTATAGTTCGCCTGCTGCATCTATTGTCCCCCTATAATCCCATGGCATCCCGGACCGCCTGCAGCGTCTCCCGGGCTGCCTGCCTCGCCTTGCTGTTGCCGCTGGTTAAAACCTCTTCCAGGTAACCGGGGCGTCGCTCCAACTCCTGCCGCTTTGCGTAAACCGGGGCCATATTCGCGGCCAATTTACCGGCCAGCATATCCTTGCACTGCACACAACCGATGCCGCCCTGCCGGCAGGATTCCTCCAGCTCGGCCACGCCGGCCTGGTTGAAAATCTCCTGGAAACGATAGACCGTGCATATCTCGGGGCGGCCGGGATCGCGGCGCCTGATCCGCTGCGGATCGGTTACCATCAGGCGGACTTTCTCCTTGATTTCAACAGGCGAAGCAGCCATGGCAATATAGTTATCATAGCTTTTGCTCATCTTGCGGTTGTCAACCCCCGGGACCAGCGTAAACCGGCTGAGCAGAGTCTGCGGTTCCGGAAAAACCGTCCCGTAGAGGTAATTAAACCGGCGAGCCGCCTCCCGGGTGAACTCAAGGTGGGGCGCCTGGTCCTCTCCCACGGGTACGGCGTCGGCCCGGTAGGCCAGGATATCCGCGGCCTGAAGCGCCGGGTAGCCTAAAAAGCCGAACGTATTGATATTCCTCCCATCCAGTTCCCGTAGCTGCTCTTTAAAGGTGGGACAGCGTTCCAGCCATGCAATCGGAGTAATCATGCCCAATAGCAGGAACAGCTCGGCATGCTCCGCTATATCCGACTGGCGAAAGATCACGGATCGCTCCGGATCCAACCCGGCGCTGAGCCAGTCGATCAGCATCTCCCGTGAGTGCTCCTTGATTTCGGAGGTATCTTCGTATCCTGTGGTCAGGGCGTGCCAGTCGGCGATAAAATAATAACAGTGGTATTCGTCCTGCAGGCTGATCCAATTCTGCAGAGCCCCGATATAGTTGCCCAGGTGAAGCCGGCCGCTGGGCCGCATGCCGCTGACGATTATTTTCTTTGTCATCTTCAGATCACCCCTTGAAGAGTCATGCTAAGCCCGGAATAAACCGGATCACGGCATAGAAAACCGATAAAACCAACTCATATGCCGGAAAAATGATTCTGCCGAAGAGGCCGGTTACGATCAGCATTAACAGCAGGAGCGGTGCGTACGGCTCGAGCTGCCGGTAAAACCTTAAAAAAGCGTCGGGCGCCACCGAAACCAAAATTTTGGAACCGTCCAGGGGAGGAATCGGGATTAAGTTGAATATACCCAGTAATATATTGATCTGAACCAGGGTGCTCATGAATCCATAGACCAGCGCAGCGCTGATTCCCGCTTTAAACAGTAGACTGTAGAAAATCAGGCTGATGAAGCCGAGCGCAAAATTGGCCAGCGGGCCGGCCAAAGAAACCCAGCGCAACCCCACCCGGTAATTCCTGAACTGGTACGGGTTGATCGGGACCGGTTTGGCCCAACCGAATCCAACGAGCAGGATCATCAGCGTGCCGATCGGGTCGAGATGATTGATCGGATTCAGGTTCATCCGCCCTTGCTGCTGAGCCGTGGCGTCACCGAAATGATAGGCCATCCGGGCATGGGCATATTCGTGCACAGTAATGGCAATTAGTAAAACCGGAATGCGCAGGGCAATCTCCAGCGGATCGAATCGAAAAAACATTACTTAACCCTCCTTATTCCGCTGTTGTTCCAGAAACGACCGGACGAAATCGAGTTCCTCCTCGTAGTTGCGTACCTGGCCGTCCAGCACCGCGTCTTTGAGCTCTTTGAGGATTTTTTGGTAGATCGGTCCCGGCTCCAGGCCGAGTTGTTTCAAGTCGCCGCCCTTGACCCGCGGTTGCACGAATTGCAGGCTGTCCAGGTAGAGCCGCAAGTAATCCTTAACCCGCTGCTGCTGGGCCATGGCATACATGAACAAGAGCATCACGACCGGTAGAGGCGCAAGCCGGTTGACAACGGTGCTGCGCCTGACCGCTTCGCCGGCCAGTTCCTCCAGGATTCGAGGGGTGGCTTGAGAAGCCAGGTGCACCGTTTCGGCCTGCTCGCGGGATAAATGCAACCGTCTCATTATAGCAGACCTTTGATAAGAATCCAAATCATAAAGCAGGCCGCATATATAAACCAACTCCGCATCCGGCTCAGTCTCCCATTCCCGGCCGTCGGACCAGGCCACAGCTTCGCTGACCCGGTAAAGCCGCTGCCAGGTTTGAGCCGTCGGGGCCAGGTGGGGAAAGAGAAAAGGCAGGACGTTTAATTCATCCATCCGCCGCAGCACCGCCACCGGATCCGGCTCTTTGTAGATCAGACTGATTTCGTGGTTTAGCCGCTGCCGGCTTAGCTTATCGAGCACATTGCCGCGGGCCGCCTTGCTAATCAACTCGAGCGTGCCCTGATCAATGGTAAAGCCGAAGCGTTGTTCGAAGCGAACGGCGCGCAAGATGCGCAGGGGATCGTCCACGAAACTGAGGTTGTAGAGTGTGCGGATTATGCCCCGGCGTAAATCCGCGCGTCCCTCGAAAAAATCATACAAGCGCCCGAAAGAACCGGGCATCAGGGAGCAGGCCAGTGTATTAATCGTAAAATCACGCCGAAACAGATCGTTTTTTAAACTGGAGGTCTCAACCTCGGGCAGAGCGGCCGGAGCGGCATAAAATTCCTTGCGCGCCGTAACCAGATCCAGCCGCAAACCTCTTTCCAGGAAGAGCGATGCGGTGCCGAATTGCTCGAACACCTTCAGTTTGCCGCCCAGGAACCGCTCCAGGTTCTGCGCAAAAGCGATTGCGTCGGGCAAAACCACAAAATCCAAATCTTGCGGCAATTTTTGTCCGAGCAGAAGATCGCGAATCACACCGCCAACCAGGTATACCCGGACCCCGGCCTGCTCCGCTCTTTGACCGATCATCAGCAATAAGCCCTGCAGCCTGGGCGGCAGTACCTTGCCGATTGTCCCGGAGAGGTCGTCTACCGTCACCGGCGCAACCGGTTCCCCTGTCTTAAACAGCCTGCCGCGGGCGGCTATCGTCTTTCCTTTACGATCCAGGCGGTACATAGTGCGTAGAATGTCTGAGCGGGTCACCATCCCGACCGGTTCTCCGGCGAAATTTAAAATTGGAATCCGTCCGATATTATGTTCAACCATCAAGCGACGCACAGCCGTAAGCGAATCGTCCAGGTTAGCGCTGATTACCGGGTGGCGCATAAAACCCCTGACCGGGGCGTGCCCCAGGCTGCTGCGCAAGACTTTATGCAGATCGCGCCGCGAAATAATCCCCGCCACTTTGCCTTCTTCCATGACCGGACAGCCGCTGATTCCTTTTTCATCCAGAAGGTTCTGAGCGCTCTGCGCGCTCAAATCGCTTTTTATGGTAACTACCGGCGAAGAAGCCACCTCGCCGGCCGTAAGCGCCGGCGGCAGAAAGTGTTCCAACAGATCCAGGAGCTGTGACCGGACGCTGTTAAGATCGGCGGTCTTGATCGAAGCGGATACCGCGCCGGGGTGCCCTCTTACTTCCAGGGGAGCCAACAGTTCCATCAAGTTGATCTCTTCGGCCTGTGTCCGCGCAGCCAGGTAAACGCTTTGATTCATATTGACCAAAATTATCGCCAGCTCGGCCTGCTCTGTTTCCTGCAAGTAGTGAAATAAGACTGCCGCCCCGCGGACATATTCTTCCAGGATCGTGCTGCTTAACAAGATTCTCCGGCGGCGCAGTTCAAAATATTCACAGCCCTCGATCAGTTTTTCCAACAGTCCTTTTTGGGCTTCTGTCAGCGGTGTGCGCAGATATTCCTGCAGCAGCTCCGGTTTTACCCCCAGTTCCCATAAAAAAGCCACCGCAGCTGCATCACGGGCTGTGGAGGCGCTGTGCGTCAGGGAACCGGTATCCTCATAGATACCCAACAGCATCAGGGTTGCCTCCAGTTCAGTCAGGGGCAGCCCCCGGCGGCGGATTTCTTCTACAAGCAGGGTGGTCACCGCTCCCACCGGTTCCACCCGCACTTCGCTGCCGGCCAGGTCATCTTGATCCGGCGGGTGATGGTCAAAAATATGAATTTCTGCCGCCTGTTCAACAAACAACAGGGCCGCTCCGAGGCGAGTTTTCTTCCTGGTATCCACCACCACCGCGGTGCGGGGCACCGCGGACAGCTCCCTTAGCTCAGCCAGCGGGAGCAGATCGCGGTTCAGGTTTACAAACGCCCTCACATTGGCATGCAGCGGCTCCGGCAGAATGATCATACTGTCGGGATAGATCTTCGCCGCGGCGACCGCCGACGCAAGGGCATCAAAATCACCATGCTCGTGTGTGACAATCAAATTCAATCCGCAAAACACCGCCGTAACCTAAAAGTGCCATTCCCGCTATGATTATACCATAGAGCGGAAAAAGGCACCAGAAACCGAAGGACATCATAAAACAGTCCAGTGACAACTCACTCTTGTTTAGCACGATCGGTGTCGCGGGTGCGCAGGTAGCTGGGCCGGAAAAATTCCAGCGGTACCGGGCGACGGATGATAATGTTGAACAGGGCTTTTAGATTCAAGGGAAAGAGCGGCCACATATACGGAAAGCCGAATGAGCGGGTTGTGATCAACCGCAGCGTGATCGCCGCCAGCCCGAGCAGCAGTCCCGGGAGGTGCAAGGTTCCGGTTAGAACAATCATCAATAATAAGACCACCCGGTTGGCCATGCTCAGTTCCCAACTGGGTGTTGAGAAGATCCCGAGCGCTACCAGGCCGGTATAAAGAAGTACTTCCGGGACAAAAAAACCGACATCAACGGCAATTTGCCCGATCAGCAGCGCTCCGACCAGGCCTAAAGCGGTGGCAAAAGGCGAGGGTGTATGAATGCTGGCCATACGTACCAGGTCCAGGCCAAAATGGGCGATTACGAACTGCAGGAAAAGAGGGACAGTCACGCTTTCCTTCGGCCCGATAAACGCCAGGAATTCCGGCAGGTAGAGTGGTTCCAGGACCAACAGCATCCAGAGCGGGATAATTAGAAAGGAGAGCAGTATTCCGATCAGCCTGACCCAGCGGATATAGGTGCCGGTAATCGGATTATGACGCGATTCTTCAGCATGCTGGAGATGGTGAAAAAGAGTTACCGGCGCGATCATTACCGAAGGAGAGGTGTCGACGATAATGATCACATGACCTTCAATCAGATGCGCCGCCGCCACGTCGGGCCGTTCCGTATAGCGAATTAGTGGAAATGGATTCCAATAGGACCGGGTGATGAATTCTTCAACCGTCTTTTCCGCCATCGGCAGCGCATCGATCTCGATTTTTTTGATCTTCGCGCGGATCCGCCCGACTATATCCGGATGGGCGATATCCTCAATATAGATAATCGCCACGTCGCTCACTGAACGCCGGCCGGACTTGATCGCTTCCACCCGCAGCTTGGGATCCCTGATCCGCCGCCGGATCAGGGTGATATTAAAAACCAGGGTTTCCACAAAACCGTCCCGGGAACCGCGGGTAATGCGTTCAATATCGGGTTCTTCGGGATTCCGGGCCGGGTATTGCCGGGTATCAATAACCAACGCTTGCCGCTCACCATCGACAAAAAGGATCATCGGTCCGGCCAGGGTTTCCCGAATTGCTTCTTCGAGATCATTGATTGGGCTCACTTCGCCGTAAGGGATGATATGCCGGAGCAATTTATCAAGCGGATCCGGAATAATCTCCTCCCGGCGGACATTGAGAATCGCCCTTAATATGAATGAGGAGTTATCGTTGTTCGTAAAGCCATCCACAAAGAGCAGGGCGGCTTTCTTTCCGCCGATTACAATTTCTTTGAGGATGACATCAAAATTACTTTCCCCGATACCGAGGCGTTTTTTAAGGTATTCCAGATTTTCTTCTATTTTTTTACTAATTTTTGTTTTCGCTTCGTTCTCACTCACAACAGGCTGCTCCTTTCAATGCTGTCAAAAGTAACTAAGTGTGCAGGATAAACATCTGCACACTGTGCCGGAGACGATCCCATCGTCTCCGGTAGAGAAGCGGCCGGCATAAGCCGGCCGCAGTAATTTAGTTGGCGCCTTCGCAAATTAGCGGCGTTCTCGAACCCCGAAAGCCAGTTTAAGATTTACTTTGTATTCGATGATCTCCTCGTTGTCCAGGTTTGCGGTAAAGTTAACCACCTCGACACCGGTTAGATTGTCCACGGTTTTTGACGCTTCCCTGACGGCGCTGCGCACGGCGTCATCCCAACTGACTTTTGATTCTCCAACCAGTTCGATCACTTTTGCCACTGTTGTCATCTTAAATCCCTCCTTAATCCGGTAGATTGATAACAGCTTTGTACGGATACAGCCCCGACAGGATGCGAACGGTGCGGCGGTTCTTGCGGGGCGGCAAACCAGAGCATGTACACCAACAGACTTGTAACCAGAAGGAACAGTGCCGCCAAAAAAATAACCGCCGCGTACCTCAGGGTATAACCTCGAAAGAACATGGCGCACCCCCTCCAAGGTATTCTTCAGCAGTCATAGTATCGCTCAATTTAAGAAATCTATACTGTAGCTGCTCAGGAGTCATTAGTGAGAAGTCAGGAGCGAGAATAAAAAAACCGTCATAAACATGGAATACTTGCCGGTATAACGGAAGGCGTACTTGTTCGTGCTAACCCTGCAGGTACTGACGCAACTGCCGGAGTATTCTTTTCTCCAGACGGGATACCTGACGCTGCGAAAGCGACAGACTCTGCCCGATTTCCGCCTGGGTCATCTCGTGAAAATAGCGAAGAATGATGATCTGCCGTTCCAGGGGAGACAGCGTCATAATTCCTTCTTGCAGGCTTAGACGTTCGATTAGTTTCTCTTCCTGGCTGATTCCGTCCGGTATAACCGGTGTATCCTCCTCAAGAGAACTGATCGGGCGGGCGGCTTCCATGATCATTGCCACCTCTTCAACGGCAACCCCCAACACTGCCGCCAGCTCGGAAACAGTGGGTTCACGCTTCAGCGCCTGAGCCAACTGTTCCCGGCTGTCCGTCAGGACGCGGCTCTGTTCCCAGAGCGTGCGGCTGATTTTTACCGGCAGGTAAGAGCGGCGTCGGTAAACGAGCATCTCGCCTTTAATCCAGGCGGCCGCAAAAGTGGAAAACTTCACCGGTGAGTTTAGATCATAACGCCGGGCAGCTTTGAGCAGCCCGATCATACCTACCTGGCAGTAATCCTCCAACTCCGAAGGCTTGAAGACCGTTCGCCCGGCCAGCGATTGGACCAGGGGAGCCATGCAACGGGCCAACTCCTGGCCTGATTCGTCACTGCCTTCCCGATATTGCTGCAACAAACGGCGGATGGACTGATCTTGCATCACAGTCAGTTCTGATGAAGAACAGCCTTGGATTGGATCTCTTTAACCAAAACCACGGCAGTGCCCTGGCCCGGGATAGAGCGTACTTTGACTTCATCCATAAAGTTCTCCATAATTGTAAAACCCATGCCGGAGCGTTCCAGTTCAGGTTTGCTGGTATAAAGGGGCTGCCGGGCTTGTTCCAGGTCGGCGATGCCGACACCCTGATCCAAAATTTCCACAACCAGTTTATTCCCGTCAAGAGATGCCGTGATCGTGATTACGCCTACCCGGTCATCGTAGGCATGGATAATCGCGTTGGTAACCGCTTCAGATACAGCCGTTTTAATGTCGCTGATCTCTTCAAGCGTGGGATCGAGCCGGGAAGCAAATGCCGCTACCACAACACGCGAAAATGCTTCATTATCCGAACGGCTCGGTATTTCCAGCTTCATGTACGTCCGACCATGCATTACTACCGCATCCTCCTTTTCGGATTGATGCCCCGGGCTGTCTTCTGCAGCGCTTCCTTCTCATTACGCATGAAGGGTATGACCCTGGGTACACCCGATATTTCCAACACTTTCGATACAGCCTCTGTTACGCCGCAGATCGCCATTTGCCCCTGCTTCTGCTGAACCCGTTTAAAGCGGCCCAAGATCAAACCTATACCGGAACTGTCCATGAAAGACAACCCTTCTAGATTTAAAACCAGCCTGTTTACCCGCTGATCATCCAGGCCCTGATCCACAGTCTGCCTGAACTGATCGGCCTGGTGGTGATCCAGTTCACCGCGGACCCGAACGATCAGGCAATCGCCATGCAGCAAACTCTCAGTTTCCATGGAGACCTCCTCAACCAATAAAAATTTACCATGGAAAATAGTTCTGTACTTCTCAATATTTCCCTGCTGCGATTTGAAAATATTTCGACATGTAACTGCCCAGGAGTCAGTACGCAGAATGAAATAAAGGCGGAAACATTGGAATATTATCCGTCATGCGGAGGGATTAAAAATGAGCAGTGGGGGCACGGCAATGGCGTGCCCCCAGATCGAGACAGCGAATGTCGAGGGGAAACCCGGTGAGCAAGGTCCTTTACCGCCCGAAGCGCAGCCAGTGATCCAGGAGTCGGGCAAAGAGGATCGGTTGTGAAGCTCTGGTCACCGCCTCGGCAGCTACAAGATCAACCTTCACCTGTTCACCCTCGTTAAAAGTGGCGACCAGTTCGCCTACTTTTTGACCTTGCTGAAGGGGCGGCTCAAGCGGTTGCAACACAATTTCCTTTTCAAAAGTTTCTTCCGCTCCGCAGGAAAGCAGTAGAGCCAGCCTATGCACGGTGACAATGTTTATGCGCTGCGGCAATCCTTTATCCACGGCCGCGTTGGCAACCACCATCCCTTCATCAATTACCGGCACGCTTTTATATTTACCGAAACCGTAATCCAGCAGTGTGCGGGCCGCGGTGTAGCGGTCGTCCACCGTGGGAGAGCCCAGCACAACCGCTAAAAAGCGGGTCTGGCCGCGCCGCGCCGTCACGCTGATACCGTTGCCGGCCTCATTGGTAAAACCGGTTTTCAGCCCGTCACATCCCTGGTAAGAGCGAACCATGCGGTTAGTATTGCTCAAGTAGACTTCACCGGAGCGGATTTTATCCTTTAAGAAATGTTCATCCATCCAGATCGTGGCCCACTGGTGAATGAGGGGGTAGTCCATAATTGCCACGCTCATCAGCATCACATCGTAAGCGGTGCTGTAATGGTCCGGGTCATGCAATCCGTGTGGATTACAAAAATGACTCTGGTTCATACCCAACTGTGAGGCTTTTTCATTCATCATCTCAACGAAGCCTTCCACGGAGCCTCCCACATGCTCTGCTACAGCCACGGCGGCGTCGTTGGCTGAACCGACAGCCATGCCGATCAGCAAATCTTCCAGTGAGACAATATCCCCTTCACTTAAAAACAGCTCGGAACCGCCCATTGAGGAAGCTCTCGCGCTGACAGTAACCCGATCGGTCAATGATACCTGCTCCTGTTCCAGCTGCTCCAAAACAATGAGTAAGCTCATGATCTTGGTGATGCTTGCCGGATAAAGTTTGGTCCGGCTGTTCATCTCCCAGATTATCTTTCCGCTGTGCACTTCCATCAGCAAGGCCGCTTCGGCTTTTAAATCGAGCTCCGGTTCCTCAGCCGAACTCGCGGTCACATTGAAGCAGATCAGGCAATAGCATATCAGCATTGCCGCCAACCAGAGGCGTAGTGCTTTCACCCGTATCGAGCCCCTTTCATTTTTTGCTATTTTCTCCATTCGTATTAAAAAAATACGATACTCCCTCCGGCCCTTTTGAGGGAGGGAAGCGAATTTGCTTCGTTCATGGAGGGAGTTGCAGAGAGCCTGGCTTAAAGAAAGGAGCTACCCTGGCCTAACGGCGGCAGGTTAAGCCATTTAGCCGCGCCGGCCCCCAGGTCGGCCAAGGAGTTGCGGGTGCCCAGACCGACTGGCGCGTGGAATTGAGGGCTCCAGGCGAACAGGGGAACGTATTCGCGGGTATGATCTGAACCGGGGTGGGTCGGATCGCAGCCGTGATCAGCGGTAATCAACAAAAGGTCTTCCGGCGCTGCTTCCGCCATCAGTCTGCCGATGAAGCGGTCAATGTGCTCCAGGGCAGCCGCAAAACCGGCACTATCGTTGCGGTGGCCGTAAAGGGTATCGAAATCACCGAAAGTAGCCCAGATCACACCCTGTTCCACCTCACGAATCAAGGAGAGCAGGCTTTCCGCGACAGCTTCGTTGTCGCCGCCCGGCCGGTACGCGGTAATACCGCGATGATTGAAGATATCAGCGACTTTGCCGACTACCGCGGCGGTGTATCCGGCCGCGGCGGCTCGATCCAGCAGTGTCGGGCCGGGCGGCGCTAAGGCAAAATCACGGCGGCCGTGCGTTCTTTTAAAACTGCCGGGTTGGCCGGTAAAAGGGCGCGCAATCACCCTGCCGACAGCATGTTTACCCTGCAGAATTTGGCGGGCTATTAGGCACCAGCGGTACAGCTCATCCGGTTTGGTTACGGCTTCATGAGCCGCAATCTGGAAGACACTGTCCGCGGAAGTATAAACGATCGGCGAGCCGCCGCTCAGGTGCGCCTCTCCCATTGTTTCAATAATTTCCGTGCCCGAAGCGGCAATATTGCCCAACACCTGCCGGCCGATCGCTTCTTCGAACGCGGTAATCACTTCAATGGGAAAACCGTGGGGGTAAACCGGAAAAGGATACTTCAGGACAACCCCGGAGAGTTCCCAATGACCGCTCGTAGTATCCTTACCCGGAGAGAGGGGAGACAAACGGCCGCAATAGCCCGGTTCGTGATCCTGATCCGGACCGGGATCAAAGCCGGAAAGCCTGAGGATAGAGCCCAAACCAAGGCGGAACAGGTTGCCGGTCTTCAGGGGGCCGTGTTTTTGGAAAACATGCCCCAGTGTATTGGCCCCGGCATCACCGTAATCGATCGCGTCGGGGAGCGCACCGACCCCCGCGCCGTCGAGGAGCGCGATGATTACCCGCTTGCCGGCAGTTGGATCGTATTTAGGCTCTGGGATGAGTTTTGTCATAGACCTCGCGAATTTTTCGGCGAGTAATTTGGGTGTAAATTTGCGTGGTGGATATATCGGAATGCCCTAACATTTCCTGGACTGAGCGCAAGTCAGCGCCGTTTTCGAGCAGGTGCGTGGCGAAAGAATGGCGTAAAGTATGGGGTGTAATTTCACCGTTAATCTTCGATTTTAAGGCATACTTTTTTAATATTTTCCAAAAACCCTGCCTGGTCAACCTGCGCCCGTGATGATTGAGGAAGAGAGCTTTCTCTTCGTTTTTTTTCAGTAAACGGGCACGGCTGTTATGCAGATATTCCTGGACAACGTTAATCGCCATAGTGCCGATGGGCACGATCCGCTCCTTCATGCCCTTTCCCCGGCATCGCAGAAAACCGACCTCGGGGTTGAAGTCGGCGGTATTTAAAGAGACCAATTCCGATACCCTGATTCCCGATGCATACAAAAGTTCCAGCATCGCTTTATCCCGGAGCCCGCTTTGGTCGTTTGTTTTCGGCTGGCAGAGAAGTTTGTCCACCTCTTTTGTAGTTAAAACCCGGGGCAGTTTTTTTTCGAGGCGCGGCGTCTCCAGTTGGTGGGCCGGGTTTTCTTCCAGCAAGCCTTCCTGCATCAGGAAATTAAAAAATGATCTGATCGAGGCGATGTTGCGGGAAATCGTGGAAGGCGCGTTACCGGCCTGTTTGAGAGCGTTCAGATAGCGTGTGATTGCTGCACGATTTACAGCGGCCGGCATATTGATTTTCTCTTTGCGAAGGAAAGAGAGAAATTTTTTTAAATCTCTCCGGTATGATTCAAGTGTATTCTGTGATAGTCCTTTTTCCACGGATAGGTAATGGGAAAATTCATCCAGCCATAATTCCATCTAGTGAGTTGACCTCGCTTTAAGAAAATATTTCTATATATTCCACAACCAATGGAGAAAACCCTTTTTTTCACGGTCCGGTTAGGCAGACATGAAAAAATTATTTATGAGCCCGTCATTAACGGTATCAACAACCTTACAAAAACCGGCGATATATAAGCCTCAATTAAAATTCCGATAAAAAGAACCAGTCCGATTAGGAAAGTCATCATCGTATACGGTCCGATATGCTCGCGGATCGACGCGGGTCTTTTCTCCAGGCGGCCGCAAAAGCGAAGCCAGGAAAATGAGAAACCGGTTACGGTAACCACAATGAACGCCGGTATGATCAACAGGTTATGGGGTAGAACAGAGCCCATCGCAAAGAGAATCCCGCGAAAAGAAGCCCGTTCAACCAAAAAACCAACGGTAAAGCCTACCGAAAACCCCCGCAGCACGGTTAGACCGGCAATCAGCGGATAACCGAATATAAAAATGCCGCAAAACCAGGTCAAAAACAGGTATTGAAAATTCAATCTGAGCGATTGGCGGAATACAGCCTCTTGATCCCACTCACCGGTCTCGGTAAAGCTGTCCAAGAAAAGGCTAAAGTAATGATTGAGAGCAAAACGCTGGCTCTCTTCCAGGCCGCGCACCGCCAGAGCTCCAATCAGCACACCGAGGATGAACAAAACGGTGATAAAGCTATATATCCCCCAATTTTCTCGAAGATATTCCTTTATTTCCCGGTGTATCTCTTCCAAGACCGCTTTGCCTCCCCGGCTTTGCTCGGTTATCTTTATGCGCCGGGAAAGCGGTTTATGCTGTATGAGCCGTCGACAGCGCTACCGCAATCACAGTTTTGGCATCCATAATTTCACCCCTTCTAATCATATTGATCATATCGGCCAGCGGTATGCGGATTATTTCGATTTTCTCATCTTCGTCACGCGCGGCCGGCGGGGCCTCGCTCAACCCCGTTACCCGGAACAAGGTGATCTTTTCGTTACAAAAACCCGGCGACAGAAAAAAACAGCCCAACTCCCGCCAGCTACCGCCCTGCAAACCTGTTTCTTCGGCCAGTTCCCGCCGGGCGCAATCTGCCGGATTCTCGCCCGGATCCAATTTGCCGGCCGGAATTTCCAGCATAACAGAACCGGCCGCCTGACGATACTGGCGGACCAGGATTGCCCTCTCCTGCTCATCTAAAGCCAGTACGGCCACGGCTCCGGGATGTTCGACTATCTCCCGGAACGCTGTATTCCCGCCCGGCAGGGAGACCCGGTCCTGGCGAACATTGACGATCCGCCCTCGATAGAGGTAACTTGAGGATAAGGTCTCTTCCATGAGATTCTCCACGGTTAGTGTCTCCTTTGTCATTTTTCTTTTGGATCAAATCAGCCGCAGCCAGTGCCGCCGCGCCGATGCTCTGAAAATAGAGCGGATCATCGCTGTAGCGGCGCCCCATTGATTCTGCCGGATTCAAGCCAAACCGGTGCATAATCCTATCCACCGGCGGCGCTTTTTTCAGATGCAGGTAGTGGCGATGCAGAATCCCGCTGTGCCTGAGCTGGGCGATTAGCCGATACAGTTGCGGTCGCGGCGACAACGGTAAAACGAGATGCGCCGCGGATAGCGCGGCTTCCGCCAGGGCGGTCAGCGTATGATGGCTGATGCCGAGGTGGCGGCGCCGGGAATCGGCCAGGCTGATCCGGGGCACGACCACCGCCGTGCCGCCTAGCGCATTAACCCGGTTAACATGCTCGCCGACCTCGATGCCGCTATAACCATAGCGGGTTCCGGTGCCGACATGCCCCGGCCCGATACAGATAATCACCAGGTCCGCCTTTAAAATCATCCGGCAGGCGACAAGGCCCGAGTATACGTTTACCGCTTCCAAGTCTCCGCCAAAAGCGTGGCCGCAAGTTACGGTTGCGGCAAGGAGTTCTTTCTCTTTCAGCTCCGCTGCGGTGCGGCTGAAGCGGATCGGCAAGGCTCCACCGTCAGTCATCAGATAAACAATCCGGCCGGCCGGCCGGTAATGTTTAATCACGGCCGCCGCCGGAGCCAATATACTGTGCAGTTCTCCGATCAGAACAGGCATACCCTGCAGCCCCTTAAATTGAGCGAGCTGCCTTTGATAGCCGGCAGCCTTCTCTTCGCAGGCGAGCACCCGCATCTGCCAGGGAGTGTAGCGCAGTTTCATGATATGACCGCTCCCGGCGAAAGGCGGTTGGGGCCGGCTGAAATTATAGCTGACAAAATCTACTCCACCCGTGCCCAGGCCAAGGTAAACGGCTGTATTATTCAATAAAACGAGATCACCGGGGAAAACAGGCCCGGTTAAGTCACAGTAATTAACCGCTACCACCTCTTCACCCTCGGCGGAAACGTTTACTTCGCGCAAGCTGTCCCGTTCCCGGCGGATCCCGGTAACCAGCCCCACCCTAGTCCGGATCATCGATCAATATCCTTCTCCTTTCGCCGCCCGTATGCGGTAATCCTTGCCGGCAGGGCATTTTTTCGCCGGTTCGCCCTAAATAATCCAGGCGGCGCAGCAAATTGTTGCGCTCGATCAGATCACTGATCGAGATAAATTCGGCCAGGATATTTAAAACAACCCAGAATAATAACAGGGTAAGTTGGAGCGGTACGCTTAACGATAAAACCGCCGCGCCGCCGAGTGCGGCGCCAAGCAGATTTGATCCGCTGTCACCCAACATGCCGTGCGCGTTAAAATCGAAAGGGGCTACGGCCAGGGTTAGGCTCAGAAGCGGCAGCAGCAGTCTCGCGGCTCTCTCCGGCTGCAGGGCTAATAAAACAATCAGCAGGCCGAACAAAAAAAAAGCCTTGATCGCGCGACCGGGGCGGCGGTCCAATAAATTGAGCCCATTGGTGCTGAGCAGCAGCAGGAAGAAGGCCAGGGCCCGCTGCCCGGGCGAAGCTTCCAGAAGTGCGGTGAATATAAAAGCGATCAAGACGGCTGTCGCTACTTTCAACAAACCGGCTGATAATCGACCCTGCAGTCCTTCCCTGAAATGTCCTTTGAAGCCGGTTATCTGATCTTCCATCAGGTCATCCCATAATCCGAAGAAAGCGGCGCCGATTAATACTGTTGTCAAGGCCAGCCAGGTGACCGGCTCGCTTCCCTGCCATAAGTTAACCGCGGCTGCGATCAGAAAGCCCAGCAGTAGAGCCGGCCCCAGGGCGGTAGTAATCAAAATACCGCGATAGTTGGTCTTCACCGATTCTTGCCTGGTGAACAAATCAATCAGGGGCCGCGCCAGCCAAAATACTCCCAGCGGCGGAACCAAAAAAAATATCAACTCGCTCATCGATTACGCCCCCGGAACAGTAAATGACGGCGAATCCAAAGCTCGCGCAAAATTGCTCTACACTGGCGGCCCCGGTGCATAAAAGAGGCGGCATCCCTGCCTCGTTCACGATGACACATTGCTGTCTCCACTTCAAGAATTGTATATCCTCTTGTCAACAGGTCCAGGGTAAGAGCTACTTCAAGCCCAAAACCGCGGGGAGACCGGAGCAGCAGCTCCAACAGCTCCCGGTGCATGACCCGTTGTCCCGACAAAGGCTCCTTCAATAACCGTCCTGAACATCGATAAATAGACCAGGCCGCTAACCTCTTGGCCAGCCCTAACCCGCCCCGCTTGCGTCCCGCCGGAAAGAGGGCTACCGTCATCGCCGCTCTCCCCTCCTGGACCGGTTTAATCAAGTGCCGGATCTCCGCGGCACTTTCGCCCAGATCTGCATCGACCAGAGCCAGGTATGGCGACCGGGCCAGGCGGGATCCGGTCAACACAGCCACTGCCTTGCCCATATTTCTACACATGCGGAATACCCTGGCTCCCGCTGCAACAGCCTCCCGGAGCGTATCGTCTGTCGATCCGTCATCTATAACCACCACCTCTTTTATGCCGGGAACGCCGAGCAAGGCGCCAACAGTACACCTGATTGATGCTGCTTCATTGTAGGCGGGGACGAGCGCGGTTAGTTCCATCCGGTTACCCTCACTAAAGGTTTTACTGCGGGGCCAACGGGATTAACCCGATTGCTTCCTTTCGGAAACCGTAATGGCCCCGTTCTCCGGTTGCGGCCATCTCCAATAAAGCCAACTGACCCCAAAAAGTATTCACATTATCAATTAAACTCCATTCCACTTCTCCCGCGCACGACGGCAGAACGACCTGCTCTTCCCTTGGGAAGGCCGCGATCACCCTGGCACCGGCACCTTCTAGTGATTGCCATGCATCCAGAAACAAGGTATCTAAACGCCCTGGAATACGCCCTCTTCCCATAAGCAAAACAATGCAATGCGGAGCGCTGTCTGCCGCTTCTTCGGAAACCGATTGGCACACATATTCATAAATCTTTTCCGGGAATTCAGCTGCAGCGCTCACCTGGCCATTTTCCGGTGTGAGCAGGAGGATGGTAACCGCGGCTCCCGCTTCAACCAAAACTTCTTTCAAAAGAGCTGCCTGTGCCTCATTATCAGCCACAACAGCAATCTTTTTTCCGGCGAATATTTCACGATACCCTCGCCAGATCAGCGGTTTTACAGCCTCCCAGCGCTCCAGCTCACCTTCTTTCTCCTGTGTGATTCCTCTCAAGCGCATGAGCTCGGATTCCATTCGTTCAATCATTTCCCGCTGGTTAGACACTAAGAAATCATCGCCAAAAGAAACCCCGATCATAATCCCCAGGGCCAGCGCCAGGAAAATAGCCGCTATGGCTATGCAATACTCTCGATAATCGTTCATGGCAGATCCACCGATTTAATTCTGATCGAGTTTTAGCCGCGACCTTTTTGAGTTTACTTTAGGGTAACTTCAACCGAAAATATAACAAGCGAAACAGGTGCTGGACCAGGGGAGAAAAAGCGGCCAAGGTCAATAAAGGCATTAAACCGGCCGCCACCACCACGGGGAGCAGTAGCCCGGCAGAACGTGAAGAATAGAGCCTGCTGACCCCTTTGGCATCGACCAGGCGATCACCGACCTTTAATCTCACCAAAAAAGTGCTGGACATACCTTTGCGCCCTTTTTCCAGGAACTCAAAAACAGAAGAATGGGCCCCGATCGCCACAATCAAAGCAGCTCCCGAATCATAAGCCAACAAGAGGGCAATATCCTCACTTGTGCCGGGCGCGCTGAAAACCCGGTAGGGTACACCTAGGCGTTCCAACCTCTCTCTGCCCGGTGTGCCGCGACCGTCACTGTAGGCGTGCACTACCACCTCTTTTGATTGCAGCAGGGCGCGATCACTAACGCTGTCCATATCGCCGATGATTAAGTCTGGCCGGTAACCGCAATCCAACAGGGCATCACCTCCGCCGTCCACGCCGACTAGAACCGGTTTCTTCTCCCGGAGATAGGTCCGGATCGAATGAAGATCTTCCCGGTAGCCTTTTCCCCGGATTACAACCACAACATCCCGATCGGCAAATTTAGTGTTCAGGGCCGGTATGGCTAGACCTCCCGTAACCAGACCGCGTTCCCGGTAAGCATAATCCAGCGTATTGATTACAAAATCTTCTACTATGGCCGGACTGGAACGGATTGTATCCTGGTGCGATTTTCGATACACGGCGGATGTAAAAATCGTACCGCGCGCCAACTCCCGGCCGCCGGCAAAGACTGAAGAGTTTACTACGGTGATCATCTGCTCCTCCCGGACCAGATTAAACAGATCGGGTTTTATGTTCTCGACGAGGTGTACTCCTTTTTCAAGCAGCAGGTGCAACCCCTCCGGCGGAAATAGACCGGTGCAAAAAGAATATATATTCAGGATTGCTTTAACGCCGCTGCGCAGCAAGGCCTCAGCAGCCACCCAATCCAAATCCTGATGAGCAATCAAGGCAATATCACCGGGACGCAGCCTTTTCACAAGCAGCTTCGTTTTTTGATCCTTTCTGAGCCTGCCCCGAATGCTTACCGTTTTATTACAACCGACAAGCTTCAAATTAATCGCACCCTTAGATAGCTTTCCCCATACACGCCGGAACATAATAAAACAATAATGACCAACATTTCCGCCAGACTGGACTGAACGGAAATATTTTAGGGTAAATTATGTTAAGTTGAAAGTATAAAGTTTTCGGCCCTCGGTTAATTTAAACAAAGCTTTTACATTCCACGCACTAACCCTGATAATCGCAAAGAAGGTTGATGATGCCGATGAAACCAACTTTTATTAAGCAAATTTTGTTTTGGACAGGGCTCTGTTTACTGATATTAATCCTCACTGTGACCTGGCAGCTGCAGGCGAACAAGATTAATGATCTGCGCATTATGGAAGGCGAAACACATTATGTTAATTTCAAGCTGCCCTTTGTCTATGTGCGCGGGGATCGTAATGACATTATTCTTTTTAATGGCGAACAGCTGCCGCTTAAATTAAGCCGCATCGCTCCGCCGTATAACCTGGAGGCTTTACAACTCGGTGAGGTAAATGTAGAGTTTTCCCTTTTTGGGCGCATACCGTTGCGCCATATTACCGTCAATGTCTTGCCCGAAATTGCCTTGATTCCCGGCGGTCATTCCATCGGCATTAAGCTGCATTCCAAAGGAGTTGCCGTGGTCGGTTATTATTATTTTGAGGCGGTAGGCAGAACCGTTTCACCGGCCCGGGATGCGGGAATAAGAATCGGTGATACTATCCTGGCCATTAACGGCGGTGACGCGAGCGATGTGAATACGGCTGCCCGGCTGCTGGAAAATGCGGGAGCAGAAAATATAATCTTATTGATTAGCCGGGAAGGCCGGGAGATGGAAATTAATCTGAATCCGGTCTACTCCCCCGCGGACAGCGGCTACCGGATCGGACTATATATCCGCGACTCGGCGGCAGGTGTGGGCACATTGAGTTTTTACAATCCTGCTACCGGCCGCTACGGCGCACTCGGTCATATCATTCTTGATACCGATACTAACAAACCGATCAACCTGGATGAAGGAACTATTGTCAAAGCAAAAATTATTGATATCAAAACCGCGCAGCGGGGACAACCCGGCGAAAAAACCGGCATCTTCATCGAACATAACGGTTTTTCCGGAAATATCGAGAAAAATTCGCTTTACGGCATCTTCGGTAAACTGGTCGATTTTGAAAGTGACGACTCCCCTTACCCGCTGCCGATTCCGATGGCCCTGGCCACCCAGGTAGAAACAGGTTATGCTGAAATTCTGACCGTGCTGGAAGGCGAATCCATTCAGCGCTTTACCGTGGAAATAGAGAAAGTTTCCTATCAAACCAGGCCTTCCGACAAAGGAATCGTGTTACGGGTTACCGATGAGGCACTGCTCCGGCAAACCGGGGGTATTGTCCAGGGTATGAGCGGCAGCCCGATCATTCAAAACGGCAGGCTGGTCGGGGCGATAACCCATGTTTTCGTCAACGATCCGACTCGTGGCTACGGAATTTTTATGGAATGGATGCACCAGGAAGCGGAAACTTTAACAAATAATTAAATTTTTTATAAAATAAGAAGGAATAATAATCCATATGTCGAATTTTTTTAACATAATAAAAAATATTTAAAAAAGGGGGCTATTTAGTGTTAAAAGTGCTTATTGCGGACGATAACAGGGAATTCAATGAACTCCTCACTACATATCTGAACATGGAGCCGGACTTTGAGGTTATTGGGACAGCGTACAACGGCAAGGAGGCTTTGGAACTGATCCGGGAAGAATCGCCGGACGTGTTGCTGCTGGATATTATTATGCCTCACCTGGACGGAATCGGGGTACTTGAAGCTCTCTCGGAGATGGACCTCGACCCGCGGCCGCACGTAATTATGCTTACCGCTTTCGGGCATGAGAATATCACCCGGCGGGCCGTTGAGTTGGGAGCAGCATACTATATTCTTAAACCTTTTAACATGGAAACTCTGGCCGAGCGCATTCGACAGCTTAACGGAACCGGTTCTTTACCTCCTGCAGGCAGGATGACCGCCGCCGTTAAAAAGGGCTCGCGCAAGGTACCCCTCGAAGAAGAAGTAACTGAAATTTTACATCAAATCGGGATACCGGCCCACATTAAAGGTTACCTTTACCTGCGGGAAGCGATTATCATGGTGGTTGAAGATGTTGACCTGCTCGGTTCTGTAACCAAGATTCTCTATCCAAGTATTGCCGAGCGCTTCACAACCACGCCCAGCAGGGTCGAACGGGCTGTGCGGCACGCGATTGAAGTGGCCTGGTCACGCAACAATATCGATATAATCAAAAAATTCTTTGGTTATACTATAAAAACAGAGAAAGGTAAACCGACCAACTCCGAGTTTATCGCCATGATGGCCGATCGGCTGCGCTTAAGCAACAAGGCGCAGCTTTCCAGTTAAACCTGCCAGGCAACAGGGAATTTAAGTGCAAGCTAGTTATCGTGCCTAAAGGACAGGGGATCGGCTCCCCTGTCCTCCTTCTATTTTAGAGACTGCCTTTGAGGATGTCGTTGGCAATAACCAGGCGCTGAATCTGGTTGGTGCCTTCGTAAATCTGCATGATCTTGGCGTCACGCATATATTTCTCCACCGGGTAATCACGAATATAACCGTACCCGCCCATTACCTGGACGGCATCGGTAGTTACACGCATCGCCGTATCACCGGCAAACGCTTTGGCCATCGCGGAATAGGCGGACAATCTCCCTTCCCGCTTGCCGACCATGTAAGCCACCTTCAGGACGAGGGCGCGCGCCGCTTCAATCTGTATGGCCATATCCGCCAGCATAAATTGAACAGCCTGCTGCTGGGCAATCGGTTTGCCGAACTGTATTCTCTCTCGCGCGTGCTTGGCTACAGTTTCATAAGCCGCCCGGGCCACACCGACTGCCAGGGCGCCGATCATGGGACGCGACAAGTCGAAAGTTTCCATGGCGGTGCGGAAACCGCTGCCCTCTTTTCCCAGGCGGTTTTCTTCCGGTACCCGGACCTGGTCAAAGATTACTTCGGAGGTATTACTGGCGCGAATACCCATTTTTTTCTCTTTTTTGCCCGGCGAAAGGCCCGGCATCCCCTTTTCCACCACAAACGGGGTTAGGGTGCGGGCACCCCGGTTTGGATCGGTAACGGCAAAAACAACGTAGTAGTCGGCATAGCCGCCGTTGGTAATAAAGCACTTGCAGCCGTTCAGCACATAATGGCCATTGTCTTTAACAGCCGTGGTCGAGATGGAGCCCACGTCGGATCCGGCGTTGGGTTCTGTCAGGCAAAAAGCGGCCAGCTTCCCGCCGGCAATATCATTCAGATAATGCTGTTTTTGCTCTTCCCTGCCGCCCAGCAGGATCGGCAGGGAAGCCAATGAATTAGCCCCGATGCTGGTGGCAATACCGGCGCAACCGCGCCCCAGTTCCTCGGTAACGAGGCATAGGGTCACTTCATCCATACCGGCCCCGCCGTATTCCTCGGGAATATTAATTGAAGAAAAGCCCAATTTAATCGCTTTGCGGATCAGTTCAACGGGCATCTCCTCTTTTTCATCGTATTCGGCGGCCACCGGTATAATCTCTTTTTCCGCGAATTCCCGGGCTACTTTTTGCATCGCTTCTTGTTCGCTGGTCAAATCAAAATTCATGCTGCTTCCTCCTGAATATGGTTTCATACATCCCGATTTTTTTCATTCTTACTCCTGATTTTTAATTCTGAATGCTTAAGATATATAATTCCCAAAACGTTAAGCTTGCTGTTTTTACGCTCTCACCTCCTAAAATACTGCTCAGCTGTCCTTAATCTTCATCCGGTCCATTTTTTCATAAAGCCAGGAACGGCTCATCCCCAGCAGGCGCGCCGCCCTGGTTTTATTGCCGCCCGTGCTTTGCAGCGCCTTAATGATCGCTTCCCGTTCCACTTCCTCCCGTTTCCAGCGGTAAACCGATCCCCCGGTGCTGCGCGGCGGCAGCCCAGTAGCGGTGCCGCGTGCACGCCCCTGCTGCAGGTAGGGCGGCAGATGCTCCACCTGGATAATCGTCTCGCTGGTGAAATTCATGGCCCGCTCCACAATATTTTCCAGTTCGCGCACGTTTCCGGGCCACTGGTAATCCAGCAGCAGCTGCAGCGCCTCGGGAGAGATATCTGTTACGCTCATGCCGAAGATAGTGTTATATTTGCGCAGGAAAGCATGCACCAGCGGCGGGATATCCTCCGGGCGTTCCCGCAGCGGCGGGATCGGGATGGTAATTACGTTTAAGCGAAAATAGAGATCTTTTCGAAAACCGCCTTCTCTCACTTTACGCTCAAGATCTTGATTGGTGGCGGCAATCACCCGGATGTCTATGCGGAGGGTGCCGGTAGCGCCGATCCGCTCAAAGGCATGATCCTGGAGTACCCGCAGCAGTTTGGCCTGCAAAGCAAGCGGCATATCGCCGATTTCGTCGAGGAAAAGGGTTCCCCCGTCAGCCAGCTCGAAGCGGCCCCTTTTTCCTTCTTTCTGGGCCCCGGTAAACGCGCCGGGGTCGTAGCCGAAAAATTCGGATTCGAGCAGATTTTCCGGCACGGCGGCGCAGTTTACTTTCACAAAAGGACCATCCCGGCGCGGCCCGGCCTGGTGGACAGCCTGGGCAAACAGCTCCTTGCCGACACCGCTTTCACCGGAGATCAACACGGTGGACAAACCCTGGGCGGCCTGCTCCGCTTCTCGCTTTAACCGCTCCATAACCGGGCTGATACTGATAATATCACTAAAAGTATAGGGCTGTTCCCGGTAGCGCGCCTTTTTAAGCTCTTCTTGAAAGTGCTCTAAACGGCTGTTCATCGCTTCAAGCCGTCCGGCCAGCTCGCGCAGTTCGTCTACCCGCCGAAAACTGATTTTGCCCACCGCGCCGATTACGTGTCCTTCCCGAACAATGGGCAGGCGCGATACCACGTACGGTTTTCCTTCAATGAACTGGATATCGTTCAGCTCCGGGATGCCGGTCTTCACCACCACCGGCAGGCGGCTGTTTTCCAGGATATCGCTGATCGGCTTGTGCAGTACCGCATCCTCTTTCAAGCGCAGGAAATCAAGGAAACTGCGGTTGGTCAGCACCACGGCTCCCCCTTCATCCACGACCACAATCGCGTCGTAAGCGATGTCGAGAACCGTTTTTAATGTCTGGTTCAGCCTTTTCACACTGCCCAGTTCCTGGGCCACGAGCTCCAGTTCGGTCACATCCTGAAATATGGCGATCCCGCCGACAACCCTGCCCCCGTCAATTAAGGGAGTCTTATTGACCACGGTTGTAGCCTGGTTGAGCGAATACTGCACTCCAACCTCGATCACGCCTTCCTCGAGCACGTGCCGCATGTTCAGCCGCGGCAGGACCTGCTCCAACGGCCGGCTTTGCATCAGCCGGTGCTCCAACCCCAGCAACTGCTCAGCCGCACGGTTGATGAAATTCACCCGGCCATGCAGATCGACTGAAACCAGGCCGTTGTGCATCGCCTGGTACATCGCCCGCAGCCGTGCGTTTAACAACCGCTCCTCTTTGAACAGGGCGGTAATCAGCTCCACCTTGGTAAAAAGCCCTACCACGGCGCCGGCGGCATCAACCACCACTCCGGTGCCGACCGGCATCTTGTGCACAGCGTCGATTACTTCACTGTAGGATAAATCCTTGGATATTTTGACAACATTACGATTATAGAAGGGATCAACTGTTTCAGTAAGACACTGTTCTTGGAGCAGGGCATCGTAGAGATTGGTCTTGGAAAATATCCCGGCCAGGGAGCCGTCCCCGTTTAAGACCGGCAAGCCGTCGCGCCTGCTGTTGCGCAGCAACCGCACTGCCTTGGCCAGGGTGTCATGAGGCTGCAAGGTAGCGAAATCCCGGGTCATCATATCTTCCAGCCGCATTCGCTCTCCTCCTTATCCGAAAGCCGGTTCCGCCGGCGCCGCGCTCCGTTCGCTGCACCTGAGCCCGACTGCGGCCCTGCGCTTTTAGAAGCCGGCTTCGTTTTTGAAGCGTCGCGCGCGTTCCAGCAAACTGTCCACATGCTGCAGGCCGATCGCGTCAATGCCGGCGCCGTCGAGCATCCGGGCGATCTCCTCCCGGCGCCGCGTCTCCTGCAGCTTCATGCCCCGGGTCAGGGTCCGCTCCCCGGATTGCTCTTTAAAAAGCAAGATATGGTTATCCGCCATCGCCGCTATTTGCGGGCTGTGCGTAACACAGATCACCTGGTGGTGCCGCCCCAACAGGGCCAGCTTTTCAGCCACGGCTTGCACGGTGGCCCCGCCGATGCCGGCATCCACTTCGTCAAATATTAACGTGGGGATGCGATCCTGGCGGGCGAGGATCGTTTTCAACACCAGCATTACCCGGGACATCTCGCCGCCGGAGATAATCTTGGCCAGGGGTTTTACCGCTTCCCCCGGATTGGCTGAAAACATAAACTCCACCTGGTCCGCACCGCGGATGGTGACCGTTTCCCGTTCGGTAAAAGCGACCCTGAAACGGGCGCCGGGCAACGCTACCTCATGCAAACCCTCCTCCAGCAGGCGTTCCAGAGCGGCGGCACATTCCTGCCGCCGGCTGCGCAGAGCCGCGCATGCCTCCGCCAGTTGCCGTTCCAGGCCGGCAATCTCCTGCTCCAGCTGCAGCGCCACGGTTTCACTGTTCTTGAGACGCTCCAGCTCCTCTCCGGTAGCGGCGGCAAACGTAAGCACATCTTCCACCGTTTGGCCGTATTTCCTTTTTAAGCCGCGGATCAGGTTCAGCCGCTCCTGCACTGCAACCAGTTCGGCCGGCTCAAATTCAATCTTTGACTGGTAATCGCGCAGCTCCAGGGAGACCTCTTCGATTTGGGCGGCGGCGCTTTCCAGCAGCTCCACCAGCGGCGCCAACGATTCGTCGATATGAGCCGCCTCGTCCAGGGCGCCGCGGTTGCTGTTTAAAACATCAAACGCGGCCTGGACAGCGCTGCCGTCATCGCCGGCATAGATTTCACCATAGGCCCGCGCCACGATGGCGCGCAGTTTTTCCGCGTGAGCCAACACTTTTTCCTGCTTGATTAACTCATCCTCCTCGCCGGATTTGAGAGCCGCTTTCTCAATCTCCTGCATTTGAAAAGCAAGAATATCGATCCGTCTTTCCCGTTCAGCGCTGTCCGAACCCAGCGCGGCCAGTTCCTGTTTCCGCTGCTGCCGCTGCCGGTATAAAGCGGCGGCGGCAGAGCGAGCCGCCAGCACAACTTCCCCGCCGAAAGAATCCAGCAGTTCCAGTTGCGCTTCCGGCCGCAGGAGCGACTGGTGCTGGTGCTGGCCGTGCAAATCGACCAGCATCTGCCCGAGATCTTTTAAGAAAGCAATCGGTACCGTCCGTCCATGCACCCTTGCCACGCTGCGCCCACCCAGGGAAACCTCCCGGGCAATAATGAGTTCGTCGCCCGGTTCAATACCGGCTCCTTCCAGCAAGGCGCACAACTCTTCAGCCGGCGCGGTTGCAGGATCAAAAATGCCTTCCACCAGCGCCGCCTCTTCGCCGCGACGGACCTGCTCTGTCGAAGCGCGCTCACCGAGCAACAGGTTGATCGCGCCGATAACAATTGATTTACCCGCGCCCGTCTCCCCGCTCAGCACATTCAGCCCCCGGGTCAAAGTCAGGCTGAGGTCTTCAATCAAAGCATAATTGGAAACTCGCAGCTCATGCAGCATTATTTTCCCTCCGCTTCTTTACCCTTTCAGCTTCTGATGAAGAAGCCGGTAAAAGGAGTTGTCGGCAAAGCGAACCAGTTTGACGGTCTGCGCCGCCCGGCAGACGGTTACGGCATCGCCGTCTTCGAGGGTAAAGCCGACCTGTCCATCTGCTGTGAGCACCACCTGGGCCTGTCCTGAACCGACCCGCAATTCAATGGTTTCAGAGCCGGTCACTATGACTGAGCGGTTATAAAGGCTGTGGGGACAGATCGGTGTAATCACGAGCAGCTCCAGCGCGGGGTTGACGATTGGCCCTCCCGCCGAGAGGGAATAACCGGTTGAACCGGTCGGGGAGGCCACCACCACCCCGTCACCCGAGTAGCTCTCCAGGAAGTCGCTGTTAACATAAGTGTCGAGCTTGATAATACGGGACAAAGGGCCCCGGGATACGACAATATCGTTCAGCGCCAGGTAGCGGTCCAGCTCTTTTCCACCGCGCCGCACAACCGCCTCCAGCATCATCCGTTCCCGGTATACGTAGCGGCCGGCAACAATATACTGCAGGTAGCGGTCCATTTGGTCCACTTCGATCTCCGCCAGGAACCCTTTATGACCAACGTTGATCCCCAGGATCGGAATATCCCAGTGAGCCAGGTCCCGGGCAGCGCGCAGGATTGTGCCGTCCCCTCCTACGACAATGATCAGATTGACCCGGTCCGGCCAACCGGCCAACTTACCCTCCAGGGAAGCGGTATCACAGAAATTGCTGCTTGCACTGTCCGCCGTGTAGAGCGGGACAGCGCGTCTCTCAAAAAACGCGCGGATGCGATCTACTACCAGCCCGGTATTAGCTTTTTGCCAGTTTGGGATCAGGCCGATTCCTTTCATCCTTTTCATCCCCTGAATATGAAGCTGTACAGCAAGGCCAGCCCCACAAGGATCAGCACGATCAGCGCAAGGCGGAGCAGTAACTTCTCCCGGCCCCCGCCGCTCCCGCCGCCGCTATCGAAGGAGAAGTTTAACTCTTGCAACTGCTCTTTTTCCCCGTCATAAACAAAAAAGCCGTTCGGTTGATATAGCAGGTAGTCTAATAGCAGTTCCCGGCGCACAGCAGCCGAGGAAGCGGCGTCATCTCCTCTGATCACTTTCACCAGGTGGATCTTGCCTCTCTTAGCGACGGTAAAGTTGCCTTCCCAATCAAAAGTCTTACTTTTTTGCTCATATGTGATCGTTACCGGCACCGTGGGATGTATTTCCTCCAGCTTAAAGCCCCTGGTTTGCAGTTTTCTTAAGGCGGCCTGTTCGCGCCTGGTCAACCGGCTCCCCGGACGGCGCTGCCGGCGCACTTTTCGTTTGCGCTTTTGGTAGATATAGTAAAACAGGTAGCCGCCGATCAGCAGGAACAGTAATATGTAATCGAGCGGTCGCACTCTTATCACCCCCGGAAACACTTACCGTCCTTACTGTTTCTACTGACTTGTCTTTTTTCCTTCAAGGTACTAGTCTATTGCTTGTATCCTTATGTGCATCGTCGACCACCCGGTCAACGAGCTCAGCCGCATTAACCGGGCAGCGGCAGTCCGCGCCGCGGCGCCGGCCGTAAAGAAAAAATTCCCGGTTCCCCCGCGGCCCCGGCCATCGGGAAGCGGCTAATCCGGAATAACAGTAGCCCGCCCGGCAGGCGGCTTGAATAATTTCGAGCAATATGACCCGGTGCAGCGCCGGATCGCGAATCACACCGCGGCCCTTGCCGGCTTGCACGCGCCCCGCTTCAAACTGCGGCTTTACCAGGGTTAAAACAGCGGCGACAGCAAGCTCATGCAGCACCGGCAAAACCAGCTTTAAAGAAATAAACGATACGTCCACCGTGGCCAGGTCAGGAATCTCAGGCAAGTGCCGGCGTTGCAAATGCCGCACATTAAAGCGTTCCATGACCGTAACCTGTCCATGCCGCCGCAAACGCCAGTCCAGCTGGCCGTGTCCGACATCCAGGGCGTAAACATGCCGGGCCCCTTTCGACAATAAGCAATCCGTAAAACCGCCCGTTGAGGCGCCGATATCCAGGACAGCCAAATGTTCTACATCCAGGTCCAGATCTTCCAGGGCGCCTGCCAGTTTCAGACCGCCCCGGCTGACATAAGGGTTTTCCGGCAGCAGCAGCTCGAGAGGCGCTTCTCGATTGACCAGGGTACCCGGCTTATCGCAAATCCGCCCGTTAACGCGGACCCGGCCGGCCATGATTTCCGCCCGGGCGCGGTTACGCGTCAGCTCCGGGCAGCGCTCCACCAGGAGTATGTCCAGGCGGAGAGTTCTATCGCTCTCTTTCACAGTGAACCTTTCGCCGTTTTCCCCCTGGCGAAGGATAACGACGCCTCATAAATACCGGCGGCATCAAGGTGATAAGACGAAAGCATCGCCGCCCGCGGGCCCTGCTCCACAAAACAGTCGTTGATGCCAAGATGTTTAATCGGGACGGTAAGCCCATTTTCCGCCAGCAGCGCCGCCACGCCGCTGCCAAACCCACCGGCCAGAACGTTTTCTTCCACGGTCAGCACTCGCCCGCAAATGCGGCCCCAGTGCAGAATTAGTTCCCGGTCAAGCGGCTTCACAAAACGCGCGTTAATCACTGCGGCCCGGAGCCCTTGCCAGAACAGTTTTTCAGCAGCCGCCAGCGCCGCGTTGGCGGCTGTTCCCGCGGCGATAATTAACAAATCTTCTCCCTCTTTCAACAGCTCCCCTTTTCCCCAGGGCAACAGGTGCGGCTCCGTCAGATCCACCCCTTCACCATTGTCCCGGGGGTAGCGCAGCGCTGTTGGTCCGGGAGCGGCGGTTACCGCGGTGAAAAGCATATGCTGCAGTTCATCCTCGTTGCGGGGAGCCATTACCGCCATATGGGGGATGCTGCCTAAAAAGGTAAGGTCAAACAACCCCTGGTGAGTTTCACCGTCCTCACCGGTAATGCCCGCCCGGTCCACGGCGATGACAACGGGCAGCTTTTGCAGGCAAATGTCATGGATCAGTTGATCGTAGGCCCTTTGCAGAAAAGTGCTGTACAGCGCCACTACCGGCTTCAAGCCGCCGGCAGCCATGGCCGCAGCCATGGTCACCGCGTGTTGTTCGGCAATACCGACATCATAAAAACGGCCCGGAAAAGCGGCCGCAAATTTATCCAGACCGGTTCCGCCAGTCATCGCCGCCGTTATGGCCACTACTTTCTCGTCGGACTCACCGAGGCTGAGCAGGGTGCGGCCGAACACTTCTGTATAAGTCGGGCCTTTTTTACTGCCACGGGGTAAACCGTTGGTCAGGTCAAATGGTCCGACTCCATGAAAACGCTCCGGCGCTTCTTCGGCAAAACTGTAGCCCTTCCCCTTTTCAGTAACCACGTGCACCAGGATCGGCCCTTTCATCCGGCCGGCTTGATTGAATATCGTTTGCATCGCGGCAATATTATGCCCGTCCACCGGGCCGAAATAGGTCATCCCCAGCTCTTCGAAGATCATACCCGGCATTACCAGGTACTTCAGGCCTCCTTTAATCCGTTCGGCGGAGAGCACCATTTTTTTACCAAATATAGGAATGCGGTTAACCACATGTTCAAATTCAGCTTTTAAACGGGAATACTTCGGATCAGATCTAATCCGGCCCAGGTAAGCCGCCATACCACCCACGTTTGAACTGATCGACATTTTGTTGTCATTGAGAACGACCATCAAATCGGCCTTGATATGGCCGGCATGGTTCAGCGCTTCATAAGCCATACCGCCGGTTAAAGCGCCGTCGCCGATTACGGCGACCACCTTGTAATCCTCCGCGCAGGCATCACGCGCCTGGGCCAGACCTACGGCGGCGGATATGGAAGTGCTGCTGTGGCCTGTGCCAAAGGGATCATGTTCGCTTTCAGATGGTTTGGGGAAACCGCTTAGCCCGCCGTAACGGCGCAGGGAAGGAAATCTCTCCCAGCGACCGGTAAGCAGCTTATGGGTATAACTCTGATGACCAACATCCCAGATAATGCGATCGCGCGGGCTGTGAAAAGTGCTGTGCAGGGCCAGGGTTAGCTCTACTACCCCCAAATTGGCAGCCAGGTGGCCTCCGTTGTCGGCGACAGTGCGAATCATATAATTGCGAATCTTGCAAGCCAGATCGTTCAACTGTTCCAGGTTCATTTTTTTTAGTTCATCCGGCAGATCGAACCGGTTAATTAGCTCTTCCAATAGTAGTTCACCTCTATCAGTTGCGTTGATCCGGCTTAAACCACTCGAGCGGTTTTTCCAGGCGGTTTATAATCTTGCCGACGAACAGCACCACTTCCGTAGAGCGTTTAATGGCCAGGGTTTTGCCCCAGGCTTTACCTCCCACGGTTATGGCGGCAACCAAAGCTGTCAGTACGATCCCGACATAGAGATCCGCCCGGGGTTGCTGCCAGGACGATACAATGCGTAAAACGATAATTACGACCAGGGTGCCGCTGATGATACCGCTGATATCTCCGACCACGTCATTACAAAAGTTAGCCACCTGGTCGGCATGCTGCACCAGGTATACGCCTCGCCGCGCCCCGGTCACTTTCCGGGCCGCCTTGGCGTTTAGGGGTGCGATATCGGCGGCGGTGGCCGCGGTGCCGATAATATCAAATAAAACGCCCAACAGAACAACCGCTGATAAAATTAAAAATGAT
>JBFMGD010000002.1:0-117112 GCA_040751775.1 Bacillota bacterium
ATACAATAGGTGTTTAAAAAAAGCCATACTTTTTAATATTATGAAATGACTAACTTTTTAGGCCGATAAAGGATTTCCCTGCCGGGTTGTCGAAACAACCCTTGAACAAAAAAGCACCAGGGCATAGCTTTGCCCTTTTAGAGGGGGATAAATGTTGAAAATTGCCGTTTCCGGGAAAGGCGGCGCGGGTAAGTCCACGCTTGCCGCCAACCTGGTTTACTGCCTGACCAAGAAAGAGACACCGGTATTCGCGGTTGACGCCGATCCCGATGCCAACCTCGGTTTAACCCTGGGCCTTGATCCGGAGAAAGTGCTCTCCCTGCGGCCTTTGTGTGAGCTGCAAGAGGTGATCGACGCCAAGAACGCCGGCGGGGGAACATTTGTAGACTTGAACCCTGATGTATCCGATATCCTTGAGAACTATACCCTGCGGGATGGATTAATCCGCTTTTTAAAAATGGGCGGCATCAAGCAGGGCGGTTCTTCGTGTTATTGCAAGGAAAACTCTTTTTTAAATGCTGTCTTAACAAATGTTTTATTGGATCGTCCCGAACCGGTGGTTTTGGACATGAGTGCCGGCATCGAACATCTTACCCGGGGCACGGCTCGCGGCATTCAACTGATGCTGGTTGTGGTGGAGCCGACCCGCGCCGGTTTGAGTACGGCGCTGGCCGTAGACCGTTTAGCCGGTGAGCTGGCGGTGCCGCAAGTGTTTTTTATCGGCAACAAAACCCGTGCACCGGAGGACCGGCAGTTCCTGTTTGACGCGCTGCCGCCGGAGCGCATAGCCGGGATGATTCCTTTTACGGAAAAAGCCCTGGAAAGGGCGCGTCTGACTGAAATATCCGGTTTCAAGCCGGAAGACCTTCTGCCCGGCATGGAAGCTATTTTTGAAAAAATAAGCGGAGGTGGTTGTTTTTAAGGTTACTAAAGCCTGACGATGCTATAGCTGAGCTTATTATTACATTCTGTTAAGGAGGTTAGCAAAGAGCTTATGTCCGAGGAAAAGAAAAAAGTCGACAACAAGAGGACGATTGATCCGGCCGCCTTGGCCGTTTTGGATCAAAACGACGGGCAGATCGAAACCGCGTACGACCGTTACGTCAAGATGCAGCCCCAGTGTAATTTCGGGCGTACCGGTGTCTGCTGCCGCATCTGCCTGCAAGGTCCCTGCCGGATCACTAAGAAGTCTTCCAAGGGGATCTGTGGCGCAAACGGTTACACGATTGTGTCCCGTAATCTCATCCGGGCTATTAACGGAGGCTGCGGAGCCCATGCCGATCACAGCCGGCATATGTTGTATACTCTCATGGAAGTGCTCGAAGGCAAAGCCCCTGACTACAGTGTCGAAGACTCTGCCAAACTGCAGCGGGTGGCCAAAAGGCTTGGTTTGACGGTTGAGGGAAAAGAAGACAACGAGTTGCTGGAAGAAGTTTTACACCTTGCTATCGCGGACTTCTCTAAAATCACACCGGAACCCTGCAAATGGCTGGAAACTACAGTCGTGGAAGACCGGATGAAAAAGTTCACTGAATGCAATATTCAGCCGCGCAGCAT
This sequence comes from Bacillota bacterium, assembly GCA_040751775.1. Classification (GTDB taxonomy): domain Bacteria; phylum Bacillota; class Dethiobacteria; order DTU022; family DTU022; genus JBFMGD01. The sequence goes on from JBFMGD010000002.1 coordinate 1,558, forward strand.
TCATACCACCATGGCTGAGACCATGGGGCAGACCCACATGGGTGTGGACGCAGATCCGGTCAACTTGATTTTCCAGGGTTTGAAGACAGCTTTGTGCGACTACATTTGCATGCACATCGGCACAGACCTTTCCGATATCCTGTTTGGCACCCCCAAGCCGGTTACCACTGAAGCCAACTTCGGGGTGCTCGATCCGGAGATGGTCAATATTGCTGTACACGGCCACAACCCGCTTTTGAGCGAAATGATTGTCCGGGTCTCCCGGGAGATGAAAGCGGAAGCGGCAGCGGCGGGAGCCAAGGGAGTCAAGTGCATGGGTATCTGCTGCACCGGCAACGAGGTGCTGATGCGCCAGGGCGTACCGGTGCTGACCAACTTCCTCTCCCAGGAACTGCCGATCATGACCGGCGCGGTGGACGCGATGGTCGTCGATGTGCAGTGCATCATGCCCGGGGTAAAAGCGGTCTCCGACTGCTACCACACCCGGATTATTACCACTATGTCCCATTCCAAGATCCCCGGGTCCTACCACGTCGAGTTCACTGAAGACCGCGCGGTGGAGAAGGCGAAAGAGGTTATCAACCTGGCCATTGAAGCCTTCAAAGAGCGTAAGGGCAAAGAGGTGGATATCCCTGACGTGAAACACAAAGTGACCGCCGGTTTCAGCCTGGAGGCGATGGAAGACATCTTGGGTGCCGTGAACCCCGATCAGCCGATCAAGGTGATCACAGACGCCGTTGATTCCGGGCAGTTGCGCGGTGTTGTTCTCTTTGCCGGCTGCAATAACCTGCGGGTACCGCATGATAAGAGCCACAGTACCATTATTCAGGAACTGGCCAAGAGCAACGTTTTGATGGTCGCTACCGGCTGCGCCGCCGGCACTGCGGCCAAAATGGGCTTGATGAATGATGAAGCGGTGGAGCAGTATGCGGGGGAAGGCCTTAAAGCCTTCATCAATACGCTTAATGAAGCAAATAAAGATAAACTGAAAACTAAATTACCTTTAATTTTCCACATGGGCTCCTGCGTGGACAACACCCGCGCCTACGACCTGACCAACGCCCTCGCTGTTCAGTGGGGCGTCGACACTCCCAAGGTGCCTTTTGTCGCCACCGCTCCGGAAGCGATGAGCGAAAAGGCGGTTTCCATCGGCAGCTGGTGTGTAACCCTGGGGATTCCGACGCATGTCGGCGTGGTTCCCGAGGTCACCGGCAGCGCCCTGGTGGACGGAATTGCCCTGCAGATTGCCCATGATGTTTACGGCGGCTATTTCATCTGGGAAGAAGATCCTGAGAAAGCCGTGCAGAAAATTTTAGAGGCGCTTGATGAACGTAGCTGGAAACTGCGCGTGCATAAGCAAGCTGCGGAAAAATACGAAACGGCCCTGTCTACGGGGTGGTAAATTACTTGCCAGAAGGAGGAGAGAAATATGACTGAATCCAGCGGCTTTGACGGTGTCCTGGCCAGAGAATGGAAGGAGTCGTTCGACGAAATCTTCGACGGCTCTGTCGACGAATCGAACCCGCCGTTAAAGCTATTCGAAAAGGCATATGATGGGGCGGTAATCGCTACCAGCTACGCTGAGATATTGTTGAACCAAGCAATCCGCCGTTTTGGTCCCGACCAGCCGGTGGGCTATCCCGACACCGGTTACTACCTGCCGGTAATCAGGGCGTTGAGCGGTGAGGCGGTGACCAAGCTGGGCGACCTGCCGCCCATCCTGAACCGGATGCGCAACCAGATTCACGAAGAGTTAAACTTTCACAATGCCCGTCTCTGCGGCGAAGCCACCGCCTATTCGGCGGAAATCATCGAGGCGTTGCGCTACATGGACGGCGCCAAGCCCCATGTCGATCCCTGGACCGGTTTTCTGGGCGACCCGGTGGTGCGTAAATACGGTATCCTCCTGGTGGACTGGACCATTCCCGGCCAGGCTGTAATTATGGGGAAAGGCAAATCCACCGAAGCGGTAGCCAAGCTGATCCAGGATCTGCAGGGTAAAGGCTTTATGCTGTTCCTCTGCAACCAGGTGATTGAGCAGGCGATCGAAGCCGGATTGAAGTTGGGCATCGATTTTATTGCTTTCCCTGTCGGCAACTTTACCCAGATCATCCATGCCGTGAACTACGCTCTGCGCGCCGGGATCGCTTTCGGCGGTATCCCCCCCGGACAGCGCCAGGATACCCGCGACTACCAGCGCCGCCGGGTGCGCGCTTTTGTGCTGCAGTTGGGCGAGATCGACGAAGTCCAGGTGGCCGCTCACTTTGCTGCCATCTTCCTCGGTTTCCCGGTGATTACCGATCAGGAGCTGCCTGCGGATGAGCAGATTCCCAACTGGTACGTTTCCCATCCCAACTACGACGACCTGGTTCAAGTGGCCCTGGAGATTCGTGGGATTAAACTGAAGATCCTCGATATCCCGGTACCGATCACGGTCGGCCCCGCGTTTGAAGGCGAGGTAATTCGCAAGGGTGATATGCGTGTGGAATTCGGCGGTGGCCGCACCACCGCTTTCGAACTGGTGGAGATGGTCGGCGAGGATGAAATCGAAGACGGCAAGATCGAAGTAATCGGGCCCGAGATCGACGAGGCGCCGGAAGGCGGTTCTCTGCCTTTGGGGATCATGGTTAAAATCTTCGGCCGCAAGATGCAGAAAGACTTCGAAGGGGTGCTTGAGCGCCGCATTCACTACCTGGTCAACTACGGTGAGGGCATCTGGCATATGGCCCAACGCGACACGATCTGGATGCGGATCAGTAAGGACGCCGCGGCCAAGGGCTTCCAAATCCATCACTTCGGTGAGCTGCTTGTAGCCAAGTTCAAGGATGAATTCCCCGCGATCGTGGACCGGGTTCAGGTGACCCTGGTTACCGATAAGGATAAAATCGAGCAAGAACTGGCCCGTGCCAAGGAATTCTACACCGCCCGGGATGAGCGCCTGAAAGGCCTTACCGACGAGGCCGTGGAAGATTTCTACTCCTGCATTCTCTGCCAGTCTTTCGCGCCGAACCACTGCTGCGTGGTTACCCCGGAGCGCCTGGGACTGTGCGGCGCCGTAAGTTGGCTTGATGCCAAGGCTGCCTTTGAAATTGATCCGACCGGTCCCAACCGGCCGATTAAGAAGGACGGCCTGATCGATGAGGAGAAGGGAATCTGGCAGTCGGTCAACGAATACGTTTACCTGAACACCAACCGCACTATCGAGGAGTGCTCCATGTACAGCTTCATGGATCGCCCAATGACTTCCTGCGGTTGTTTTGAGTGCATTATGGCGATCATGCCTGAAGCCAATGGGGTGATGATCACCACCCGTGAATACAGCGGTGAGACTCCCTGCGGGATGACCTTCTCCACACTGGCCGGCACCTGCGGCGGCGGTATCCAGACCCCCGGTTTCATGGGGCACGGCCGTACCTACGTGCTCAGCCGTAAATTCATCAGCGCCGACGGAGGGCTGGCCCGCCTGGTTTGGATGCCGAAAGAGCTGAAAGAAGGATTGGGCGATGAGCTGCGGAAGCGGGCCGAAGAAGAAGGCCTGGGAGCCGACTTTGTAGAGAAGATCGCCGATGAAACCGTCGGGACCTCGTCCGAAGAAATCTTACCCTTCCTGGAAGAAAAAGGGCATCCAGCCCTGACGCTGGATCCGCTGATGTAACCAGAATGATAGAAGAAACCCTCCGGTGGAGGCAAAGACGATGAAGCCGGAACCAGGGTTTCTTTTTCCGATGGCCCTCTTTCCCGCATTCGCTTAAGGACATGGGCAAGAGGGTTGGCTTGCGGGGAGATATTTTCTCCCCTGTTGGTGTTACCCGGTGGTATTGTCATCTGATCATATGCTCTAAGAAAGGAGTACGAAAATGGGTTTAACCGGTTTAGAAATTTTTAAGCATCTTCCAAAAACAAACTGTAAAGAGTGTGGTTCTCCGACCTGTCTTGCTTTTGCCATGGCTCTGGCCAGTGGGAAAGCGTCTCTGGATGCCTGTCCTTATGTTTCAGACGAGGCCAAGGCGGCCTTGGATTCCGCTTCGGCGCCTCCGATCAAACTGGTAAAAGTGGGCGCGGGGGAAAATGTGGTGGAACTCGGCGATGAAACGGAACTGTTCCGGCACGATAAACGTTTCTTCCACCCTACCGGTATCGCTGTGCTGATCAGCGACACCGAAGACGCTGCGGCGAAAGCGGCCGCCTTCGATGCCCTGGAATTCGACCGTGTCGGTTTGCATTATGTTACCAATATGGTGGCCGTGCAATGTGCTTCCGGTGACGCGGCTAAGTTTAAGGCCGCGGTGGAGGCGGTAACCTCCAAAACAGCCAAAGCGATGGTCTTGATTGCTGAAGACCCGGCCCTGATGGACGCGGCCCTGGGCGCCGTGGCCGAGCGCAAGCCGCTGGTTTACGCCGCCACCGCGGAAAACTATGAAAAGATGGCCGAGTTGGCTAAAGCCAAAGGATGCCCTCTGGCAGTGCGTGGCAAAGACCTCGACGATACCGCGGCGCTGGTTGAGAAGATTGTGGCTCTCGGTTATAAAGAGCTCGTGCTCGACAGCGGCGCGCGCGAAACCGGCAAGGTGCTGGCTGACTTGACCCAGATCCGCCGCCTGGCTGTGAGGAAAAAATTCCGCCCCTTCGGCTATCCGACGATCGCGTTTACCAGCAAGGAAAACGCCCAGGAAGAAGTGGTCCAGGCCGGGGCCTATGTAAGCAAGTATGCCGGGATCGTCGTCCTGAAGGCATCGGAAAAACAGCAGCTGCTGCCGCTTCTCACCTGGCGTCAAAACCTTTACACCGATCCGCAAAAACCGATCCAGGTGGAGCCGAAGCTCTACTCTGTCGGCGAGCCCACTGAAGATTCCCCGGTTTACTGCACCACCAATTTCTCGCTGACCTATTATATCGTCGAAGGAGAAGTGGAAGCGTCCCGGGTGGCCAGCCGTATCCTCTCCGTGGATACCGGCGGTATCTCCGTGCTGACGGCGTACGCGGATAATAAGTTTTCGGCTGAAACCATTAACGCGGCGATAAAGAAGGCCGGCCTGGATAATGTGGTCAAACACCGGAAAATCGTTATCCCCGGCCATGTGGCCGTCCTCAAGGGCAGCCTGGAGGAAGCTTCGGGTTGGGAAGTGATGGTAGGCCCGCGTGAGGCCGCCGGAATCTCCAAGTTTGCCAAGGAAAACTTTGCGTAACAAGAAGCTACAGGTAAGAGGCCGGAGGTTAAGTTAGAATACCGTCCTTGAGCGTGAAAGAATTTACGAGAGGAGCGTTAAGATGGCTGTAGAAATCCTTAAGGAAAAATATAGGAGTAAAGTGGGCCGGGTAGTGCTGGGCGCAACCAGGGAAGAGGGAGGCACCCGTACTCATACCATCACAGTCGGCGGCGAATCCACTCTGCCCTACCTGCATTTTGAAGGTGAGGTTCCCAACCGCCCGGTCGTTGCCCTGGAAATCTGGGATATGGTGCCCGAGGAATGGAACCCTTGCTTTAAGCAGTATTACGGTGATGTTTTTGCCGATCCGGCGGCCTGGGCTAAGAAGTGCGTGGATCAGTACGGCGCGGACCTGATCTTGTTGCGCCTGAAAAGTGCCGACCCCGATTTTAAAGACAGCTCGCCCGAGGATTGCGCCGCCGTGGTGAAGAAGGTGCTTGAAGCGGTCGGCGTGCCGTTGATCGTGTTGGGCTGCGGCAAAGCTGAAAAAGACGCGCAAATCTACCCGGTGATCGCGGAAGCGGCGGCGGGCGAAAACCTGCTCCTCGGTGTGGCTGAACTCGACAACTACAAGGCTGTCACCAGCGCCTGCATGGCCCACAAGCACAATATCATCGCCCAGTCGCCGATCGATATCAACATTTGCAAGCAGCTTAATATTTTAATCGCCGAAATGAGCACCGCTTTGGTGGAGCGGATCGTAATCGACCCCACCATCGCCTCATTGGGCTACGGTATTGAATACTCCTACTCGATTATGGAACGGGCCCGCAACGGCGCCCTGCAGGGTGACAAGATGCTGGCCATGCCCATGATCGGTAATGTTGGTTTTGAGGTTTGGCGGGCCAAGGAAGCGAACATTTCATCCGACGAGGAACCCGGCTGGGGTGATCAGGAAGAGCGCGGCTTGATGTGGGAGGCGACCACCGCCACCGCTTATCTGCAAGCCGGTATGAATATCCTGGTGATGCGTCACCCGCGGGCGGTAGAGCTGGTCAAGAAAAGCATAGACGATTTAATGAAGGACAACAGCTATTAGCGCATTTTATTCCGATTGTTGAAGGAGGTTGAACGGATGATTATTATTGGTGAACGGATAAACGGCATGTTTAAAGATATCGCCCGCGCGATCAAAGAGCGCGATCCCAAGGCCGTTCAGGAATGGGCCCGTAAGCAGGAGGAAAACGGGGCGCATTATCTGGATATCAACGTGGGGCCGAGTTCACCCGCACCGGTGGAGGCGATGCAATGGTTGGTACAGATCACCCAGGCAGTATCCGACCTGCCGCTGTGCCTCGATTCGACCAAGTACGACGCTATTGAAGCGGGCTTGAAGCTGTGCAAGCGGCCGGCGATGATCAACTCGGTTCCGGCGGAGCAGGCCAAAATGGAGCGGGTTTTCGCCATGGCCGCCGAATACGACGCCGAAATTATCGCTCTGGCCATGAACGAAGAAGGCATCCCCAAGGACGCTGATGCCCGGGTCGGCCTGGCCGCTGAAATTGTGGCCAATGCCATGGCCTTCGACATCTCTCCCGACAAGCTTTATATCGATCCCCTGGTGCTGCCCTGTAACGTGGCCCAGGATCATGGACCGGAAGTACTGCGCACCCTGCGGGAGATTAAACTGATCTCCGACCCGGCGCCTAAAACCGTGGTGGGCTTAAGCAACATTTCACAGGGAACCAGGGACCGCGAGCTCGTCAACCGCATTTTCGCGGTAATGGCCATGAGTCACGGCCTTGACGCCGCTATCGCCGATGCCTGTGATGACGAACTGATGGCCGCGGTGGCCACGGCGCGCATCTGTCTCAATATGGACATCTACTGCGACTCGTATATTGACGTATTTAAAAAAAGCAACCGCTGATCTTCAGAGGTGAGATGTGAGAGGTTGGAAGTGAGATATTAAAAGAGGTTTTACCTCTCACATCCGCCTCGCACAACTCTTGAATGTAGGGGTGCTCCGCATACTCAAGAAACAAGATCTAGTGAAGGGAAGGTGAGTCGTAAATGATTATCGCCGATCGCAAGCCGCTCGATCAGATTAAAGAGATGCTTGCGCCGTATAAACGTGTCTGCGTGCTGGGTTGCGGTACCTGTGTCACCGTATGCATGGCGGGCGGTCAGAAGGAAGCGGAAGAACTGGCCGCGCTGATCCGGATCCAGCGGAAGCAGGATCAGCAGGATGCGGTAGTCGAGGCGTTTACCATCGAGCGCCAGTGCGAGTTTGAGTTTATCGATCAAGTTTTGGACCGCTTAAAAGAATTTGATGTGGTCTTATCGCTGGCCTGTGGAGTCGGTCTTCAGACCATGGTGGAACATGTGCCTGATCTGCTGGTCTTACCCGGCCTCAATACCAAGGCGATGGGTTATCCCGTGGAGCAGGGCGTCTGGGTGGAGCGCTGCCTGGGCTGCGGCGATTGCGTGCTGCACCTCACTCAGGGCATTTGCCCGATTACCCGCTGTGCCAAGAGCCTGTTGAACGGTCCCTGTGGCGGTTCCGCGGAAGGAAAATGTGAAATCAGCAAGGACACCGATTGCGCCTGGCACCTGATTCACGACCGCCTGGTTAAATTGGGACGGCTATCGGTGCTGGCGGAGATCCAACCTCCGAAGGACTGGTCTTCCTCTCACCATGGAGGCCCGAGAACCATAGTAAGGGAGGATGTTAAACTTGATCGCGGGGAGTAAATTAGAAAAGGTAATCGCCAGCGGACAATTTGCGGTAACGGGAGAGTTGGGCCCGCCGAAAAGCGCGGATATTACCCAGCTGAAACACCATGCTCACGAAATGCGCAACCACGTGGAAGCTTATAACCTGACCGATAACCAAACCGCGATCGTGCGCACTTCCAGCATCGCTTGCGGTGCCGTATTAATCCAGATGGGTCTGGAACCGGTAATCCAGATGACGGTGCGCGACCGGAACCGGATCTGCCTGCAGAGCGACCTGCTCGGGGCGGTAGCGTTGGGTGTGAAAAACGTGCTTTGCCTCTCCGGCGACCATCAGAAATTCGGCAACGAGCCGGGCGCCAAGGGAGTCTTTGACATTGATTCGATGCAGCTGATCCAGACGCTTAAAAATATGCGAGATCAGGGCAAATTTATCGGCGGAGAGGAACTCGAACACCCGCTGGAGAAAATTTTCATCGGCGCTGTGGCCAACCCCTTTGCCGATCCCTTTGAATACAGGGTTGACCGGCTGGAGAAGAAGATCAATGCCGGCGTGAACTTCATCCAGACCCAGTGTATCTTCGACATTGAACGCTTCAAAAAGTGGATGGAGATGGTGCGCGAACGCGGCCTGCACAAGAAAGTAGCGATCCTGGGCGGGGTTACCCCGATTAAATCCCTCGGTGCAGCCAAATATATGAAGAACAATGTTTCAGGGATCACCATTCCCGATGAAATCATCACCCGCCTGCAGGGTGCCGAGAAGAAGAAAGAAGAAGGCTTGAAGATCTGTATTGAGACCATCCAGCAACTGAAAGAGATTGAAGGCGTAGCCGGCGTGCACGTCATGGCCATCGCCTGGGAAGAAGTAGTGCCGGAAATTGTGGAGCGGGCCGGCCTTTACCCCCGCCCCGCGCTCTAGCATGAGACCAAGGGTCCGTTCTTACGCCTCAACCGAGCTATTCAGATCAAAATATTCGCAGCATCAACAGGCCGCCCGGGGGGCCTGTTTTTCTTTTCTGGAGCCTGAAGCCGGAAGCAAAGCCGGCATGAAAGAACGGTTAAGTGACTGCATAGTCTATTTTAAAGTAAAATTGGAGGTGGCATATGTCTAAACAAAAGCAAGTAGTGATCGTCAGCGGGGCGCGTACCCCGATCGGTGATTTCGGCGGCGCCTTCAAGGATGTACCTGGTTTGGAGTTGGGCCGGATTGTTGTTGAAGAAGCAATCAAGCGGGCCGCCGTGCCCAAGGAGCAGGTTGAGGAGGTTATCTTCGGTAACTGCAGCCAGCGATCGGATGAACCGAACATCGCCCGCTGTATCGCCTTAAAGGCCGGTTTGCCCAATGAAACCACCGGCTTTACCATTCAGCGCCAGTGCAGTTCCGGCATGCAGGCGATCGCTTCGGCATATCAAGAAATTGTGCTGGGTGATGCCGATATCGTTGTGGCCGGCGGGGTTGAATCGATGAGTTCGGCGCCGTATTTGTTAAAGAGCGCCCGTTGGGGGCAGCGGTTGCAGCACGGCGAGATGACCGATTCACTTTGGGAGATGCTGATGGACCCGTTTCACAAAATTATGATGGGTGAGACAGCGGAGCGGCTAGCCGATAAGTATGCGATCACCCGTGACGAGCAAGATCAGATTGCGCTGCGCAGCCATGCCAACGCCGTCGCGGCAATCGACAGCGGCTATTTTATTGATGAAATTGTTCCTGTACTGATTAAGACCCGTAAAGGTGAAGTGACCGTGGCGGTCGATGAACATCCGCGGCGTGATATTTCCCGGGAAAGCCTGGCTACTTTAAAGCCGGTTTTCCGCAAAGACGGCACTGTTACCGCCGGCAACGCCTCGGGATTGAACGACGGCGCCGCTGCGGTTGTGGTCATGTCCGCCGAAAGAGCAGCCGCTATGGGCTTGACGCCGCTGGCGCGGATCGTATCATATGCCTGGGCCGGGGTAGAACCGGATCTGATGGGTTATGGGCCGGTACCGGCCACCCGGAAAGCCCTGCACAAAGCCGGTTTAAAGTTGGACCAGATTGAGTTGATCGAGGTAAACGAAGCTTTTGCGGCCCAGTACCTGGCCTGTGAGAAACTTCTAGAGCTTAACCGGGAAATTGTCAATGTAAACGGCAGTGGAGTAGGATTGGGGCACCCCGTGGGTTGTACCGGTACCCGTATTGTGATTACTTTACTTCACGAAATGGCTCGCCGCGGGTTGAAGCTGGGGCTGGCCACCCTATGCGTGGGGGGCGGCATGGGTATGGCCATGATTGTTGAGAGGTGAGGCGATAAGGCGTAGAAACCGGAATTAAGTGTTCAAAAATGATTATTTTTACTGAGGGGGTTAATAAATGGCAGAGTTGGTTCAATTGGCACGCGAAGATCGTCTGGTTGTGGTAACAATTAATCACCCGCCGGTGAACGCTCTTAACAAGCAGGTTATGGCAGAGCTGGAGTCTGTTTTTGAGAAGTTGGCCGGTGATACTACAGTCGGTGCTGTGATTATTACCGGGGCGGGTGAGAAAGCCTTTGTGGCCGGCGCCGATATCAGCGAATTTCCTACTCTGAACAGCGCCAACGGCGAAAAGTTGAGCCGCAGAGGCCAGTTGATCTTTCAACAGATAGCCGATTTCCATGCTCCCGTGATCGCCGCCGTAAACGGCTTTGCTTTAGGCGGCGGCCTTGAACTGGCCCTGGCCTGCGATATCCGGGTCGTTTCGGAGAATGCAAAAGTCGGTGTTCCCGAGGTTACATTGGGGATCTTTCCCGGTTACGGCGGCACGCAGCGCCTGCCCCGGATGATTGCGCCGGGTAAAGCGAAGGAACTAATTTACAGCGGCGAGATGATCGATGCCGCCGAAGCATACCGGATCGGCCTTGCTGAACACTTAACAGCGCCCGGCGAAGCTGTGGCCAAAGCCCGGGAGATAGCCGGTAAAATATTAAAACGCGGTCCCGTAGCGGTCCGCCTGGCCAAGCAAGCCGTGAACAGGGGTCTTGATCAGACATTGGAGGATGGCCAGAAGACTGAAGCAGCCTTGTTCGCGCAGCTCTGTGACACTGAAGATCAAAAAGAAGGAGCCAAAGCATTTCTGGAGAAGCGGCCGCCGGTTTATAAAGGAAAATAAAACAAAAAAGGGGCGATTGTTAATGAACGTCAAAACTATCGGCGTGATCGGCGCCGGGACGATGGGCAACGGTATTGCCCAGGTCGCCGCCGCAGCCGGGTTCAACGTAATCATGCGCGACCTGGAAGAGACATTTGTCCAGCGCGGCCTGGATTCGGTTAAGAAAAATCTAAGCCGTGCCGTTGAAAAAGGAAAGATGGGCCAGGCGGATGCCGATGCGGTTATGGCCCGGTTGCACGGTACTGTCGAGTTGGCGGACTTAAAAGATGTTGATCTGGTCATAGAAGCTGTTGTCGAAAACATGCCGCTTAAGAAAAAACTTTATGCGGAGCTGGATCAGGTATGCAAACCGGAAGCGGTTTTCGCCTCCAATACTTCAGGACTGAGCATTACTGAAATGGCTTCGGCTACAGGCCGGCCCGGTAAAGTTGTTGGGATGCACTTCTTTAACCCGGTTCCGGTTATGAAGCTGGTGGAAGTAATTAAGGGTGCCGAAACCGCGGCAGAAACCTATCAGCTGGCTGTCGAACTGTCCCGTAAGCTGGGTAAGGAACCGATATCGGTTAGTGAGGCTCCCCTTTTTGTGGTTAACCGTATTCTGGTACCGATGATCAATGAAGCCGCTTTTGTGCTTATGGAAGGTATCGCCAGCGCCGAAGACATTGATCGCGGCATGGTCTTGGGCGCGAATCATCCGATTGGACCCCTGGCCCTGGCCGACCTGGTAGGCCTGGACGTACTCCTGGCGGTTATGGACACTTTGTATCATGAAACTCAGGACAGTAAGTATCGCAGCTGCCCGCTGATTCGCAAACTGGTGCGGGCGGGATATCTCGGACGTAAGTCCGGCCGCGGATTCTACTCTTATTAGGATTCAACCAATAACACTTGTTTCATCACTTGATTGTTGAGCGGCATGCGATTGAGATATAAGGCGAGGAGACAGACCTGCAAGCACAGGTCTGTCCCTATTGTCTGCAGGCGCTAGTCAGGCGAACCAAGGGCTAATGCGGGCCATATGAGATCATTTGCAGGGGTACGGTATGCCGTGCCCCTTGGTTCTGGAAATTGACCTGAAATATTAACTGATTTATCTATTTTCCCCCATAAAATAACAGGGATATTAGTATATTTGCAGAATATTTATGCTATATCTTAATAATATATGGGGGTGATTTTTCTGCGCCGGAATTGGTGGAAAATCTTGTTGCTGATTGTGATGGTCTTGCTTCTGGCTGCGGTTATTGCGGTCTACTTTCTCAGCCGCCGGGGCTTGCCCAGGGCACAAGGGATGGTTTCGGCAGAAGTGGGTGCGGCGGTGGAAATTTACCGGGATGAGTACGGTGTGCCGCATATTATCGCGCAGAATATGGAAGATCTCTGCTTCGCCCAGGGCTACGTGCAGGCCCAGGACCGGCTCTGGCAGATGGATCTGTCCCGGCGCGGTGTCGGCGGCCGGTTGTCGGAAATACTGGGTGAGAGTTTTGTTGATACCGATCGCTTTACCTTGACTGTCGGTTTCTACCGGGCTGCCCGCGCCAGTTATGAGCAGCTCAACTCCGGTTCACAGGCGCTGTTGGAAGCTTATGCCCGGGGAGTAAACGCATTTATAGAGGATAACCGGGGTAAGCTTTCCCTGGAGTTTGTGCTGCTCGGTTATGAGCCCGAGCCGTGGAAACCGGTTGATTCAATGGCGATCGGTAAATATATGGCCTGGTACCTGGGCGGCAATATGAACACCGAACTATTTCTTAGCGCGTTGATCGAACAGGTTGGTGAAGAAATGGCCCTGGAGCTGTTTCCGGATTACCCGGAAACAGGGCCGGTGATCGTGCCTACAGTCGAACAAGAGAGCGCTTTTAAACCCGATGATGTGCCCGCCCTGATTAGGCTGTCACGCCTGGCTGAATTGAACGGCCGCGCCGCTTATGTTCCAGGCCTCGGCTCCAACAACTGGGTCGTTAGTGGCGCAAAAACAGTAGGCGGCGGCGCCATGCTGGCCAATGACATGCATCTCGGCATGGGGCTTCCTTCGATCTGGTATGCCAACCACCTGATCCTGGAAGGGGAATTTAACGCCACCGGGGTGATGTTTCCCGGCATTCCCGGGATCATTGTCGGGTTTAACGATCATATTGCCTGGGGGGTTACCAATACCGGCCCTGACGTGCAGGATCTCTATTTGATCAAATTAAACCCGGCCAATCCGCACCAGTATCTCTACCAAGATCAGTACGTGGACGCCGAGGTAATCGTTGAAGAGCTCTGGGTGAAAGACGAGTCTGAACCCCGGCAAGTTGAGGTTGTGATTACCCGTCACGGGCCGATTATCAGCGATGTTGCCGAACTCGATCAACCGATCAGCCTCTGCTGGACGGCGTTATCCCCGACGCGCGAATTGGAAGCGGTGCAGGGTTTCATGAAGGCGCAAAGCTGGGCTGAGTTCAGCGCGGCCCTGGAAAATTTTATGGCTCCCGCTCAGAATTTCGTCTATGCCGATCAGGAGGGCAACATTGCTTACCGGGCTAACGGGTTGATTCCGATCCGGCGCAACGGTTCCGGCTTGCTTCCTGTGGACGGCAGTACTGACGAATTTGAATGGGAAGGTTATATCCCCTGGGATGAATTGCCGGCTCTTTATAATCCCCCGGAAGGAATCATTGTGACCGCCAACCACAGGGTGGTGGATGATGACTACCCGTACTTTATATCCTCCGAATGGGCGCCACCTTACCGGGCTATGGCGATCCTGCGGGAGTTGGAAGGAAAAGAGCGTCTGTCCCTGGAAGACATGGTCCGCGCCCAAACCAGCTACTTTAATACGCAGGCTGAGCTGTTGGCCCCAATCATGATCGATACGCTGCTGCTTCTTTCCTCCCTAGACGAAGCGGAGCATAAAGCGTTGCTGCTTCTTGAGGAATACTCAAGGGAGCCGATCGATGATGCCGCTAACGCCGCTCCACTAATTTTCCACAGCCTTTACCTGAAACTGCTGGAGCACATTTTCGCCGATGAGTTGGGGGAAGATATGTTTGAACGGCTCCTGCACAGCCGGGTTGTTACTAACTGTTTTGACCGGATGCTCAGTAGCGGCGAGTCAAGCTGGTTCAATAATGTCCATACCCCGCAGCAGGAAAAAAGAAGCGATATCATTGTATCCGCCTTTCGGGAAACTGTGCTCGAGTTAAAAGAGAGGCTCGGTCCGGATCCGGCGCGGTGGCAATGGGGTAACCTGCATACGATAACCTTAACTCATAATATGGGTTCGGTTAAACTCTTGGAAAGAGTATTTAACCGCGGTCCCTACACGATCGGGGGCAGCGGCAATACGCCGGCTAACATGAGTTATCAACCTACTGAACCATTTAAAGTAACCCACTCCGCTCCCTGGCGCTATATGGTTGATTTAAATGGTCACACCGCCCTGGATATTCTATCCGGCGGTAATTCAGGGCATCCTTTCAGTGAACACTACAATGACCAGACCGACAAGTGGTTGGCCGGTGACTATAAAGAGATGATCTTTCAACCATCCGCGGTGCGGGCTTTGCCGGTTCAGTTTATTTTAACACCCCGCTGATTTATCTTGTTCGAGGGGCCTTTCACAGGAAAGGCCCCTTTTTGATCGTCTACGTATACTACAACAAGGGACAACCTTAAAATTGACCAAATACTACGCTAACCGTTTAATAAATCTGGCCGGTTCTCTTTCCAAGCGTCATTGGTTGTGTTACAGTAATTAATATGCTGTTTCAAATTAATAGATTGGAGTGCAAGATGAAAAAACAGCTAATTCGCAACCTCAGAGTGGGGGATGAAGTTGAAACTCAAGCCTTGATCCTGGAATGCAGCCGGGGTAATTTTACGGCGCCGCACCGGGCCGGTGAGTTTTTTTTAAAGTTGCTCCTGGGTGATGTCAGCGGCAGTATTAAAGGAATCATGTGGGATGCAGCCCAGATAAAAGAACAAATTCAAAAAGGTGATGTCGTATTTTTACGCGGTGAAGTAAGCGATTATCACGGGCCCCAGGTTGTGATTAGCGACCTGCGCAGGTTGGATCCGGAAAAGGTAAACCGTGCTTTCTTCCAACCGGTTTCAGACCGTGATCCCAAGGAGATGCTGGCGGAGCTGAAAGAGATCATTGCCGGTGAGGTCAGGGAACCTCATCTGAAACTGCTGCTGCTGTCCTTATTTAATGATGCTCATTTTGTGCGGCGCTTTGCCATGGCCCCTGCCGCACGCACCATCCATCATAATTATATCAGCGGGCTTCTTGAGCATACCCTGGAGGTTATCTCCATTTGCCGCGATTTAGTCAAGCTCTACCCGGGACACCTGCAGTTGGATCTTTTAGTTACCGGGGCGGTTATGCACGACATCGGGAAAATCGAGGAGTATGACCTGGCCAGTTTAAATTTTGATTTTTCGGACCGGGGTAAACTGGTCGGGCATATCAGTATCGGCAAAGAGATATTGGATCAGAAAACGGCCCAAATTCCCGAATTTCCTGCCCGGTTGAAGCTGGAGTTGGAACACATGATCCTGACCCATCATGGCGCGCGTGAGTGGGGTTCTCCCGAAGTACCCAAAACTATCCACGCTTTTACTCTTTTCCATGCCGACCTGGTTAGCGCGCGGTTGAACCAGTTTATCAAGGTGATGGAGAAACATCCGCCCGGAACCGGCGATTGGACAGAATGGGATCGTTTCCTGGAACGCAGTGTTTACCTGAAAGGTTTCAACGAGCCGGAACCTCTTGAGTCAACCCGGTAGGAGGGATTATTTTTCGCGGTTTAAGGAAGGATATTTGTTGTCACTTGGAGAAACTGTATACCATAATCCAAGGCCTTAGCGTAATGGTGGTGAGTTTGATTGGGACGGGTAGACCGGCCAAAAGGCATCTTAAGGACAACAGAAATATCCGAAAAGGTAATCCCCTTTGTGCAGGATTCTAATTACTATTTCCAGAAAGGCAGTTACTACCACCAGAAAAACAAGATTTCCAAGGCGCTTCTTTTTCTTAAAAAAGCGATTGAGATCGATCCGGCTAACGCTCATAATCATTACAACCTGGCCTGCCTGTTAAGCAAAACGAGCCAGCTTAAAGAAGCTAACCGGATCTTTAAACATATTGTGCGGGATCTTAACCCGGACTTTACTGAATGTTACTTCTTGATGGCGATTAATTACGGAATGATGGAAAACCTAGTTAAAGCAAAACAATATCTTTTAAAATATCTACAGGTTACTCCCGATGGAGATATGGCTGAAGAAGCCCAGGATCTGCTTTTGGCCATGGGAGAGGAAGAGGAGACCGGTTTTGACTTAAATCCCAACCTGACCGTCCAGGAGAGTGAAGCTTTGGAACAGACTCTGCTGGATTTAAGTGAAGAACGGTTACGGGAACAATTTAACAATAAGCATTTCCGCCAGGCGTTGCAGTGGGGTTTGTACCAGGGTAGTGACAGTCTTAAAGAAAGAATCATCCGCCTTTACGGTATGCTGCAATGCGAGGAAGCGAATAACTACCTGAAAGACTATGTGATCAGCCCGTGGGTTAAAGAAAGGCTGAGGCAAATCGCTTTGCTCGAACTAAAAAATATTACGCCCGCCAACAGCTGCCGTATTTTTTCCGAAGGGCACATTGTGGAAGTCAACTTAAGCAGCTATCCCCTGCTCGCTCCCGTCTGGCAGGAAGAATGGCAAAAAGTGCTGGAGTGTACTTTTGCCAATATGCGCAACAGTCCCTACTACGGCGATGAATTTTATGAAGATGTACAAGCGATATGGCTTGATTATATCAACCAGGTTTATCCGGATATGCCGCGCATCATCAAGCCCCAAGCCTGGTCCGCCGGACTGGAATACTGCCTGGCGCGATTTCATTTCCTGGGCGTGACTCAAAAAGAGCTGTCCCGTTGCTACGGTGTATCTCCGGCCAGTGTCGGGCAAAAATATAAGAGGATTAACGATGCGCTGCATATTGACCAGAAGGCTTACCGGAATATGCTTACATTTCTGGCCCATCAGGATCGGGAGCGGAATTAAACGGATCTTAACTCAATGAAACCCCTTCCGGATGGGAGGGGTTTTTTTCGAGGGCAAGAGGTTGGCCAATCTAAAAATACTAGCGGCAGGTAAGGGGCACGGCTGTTAATAATTATTTTGCCGGTAAGGGCTGAACACGATGGAACAGGTCGGGGAAAAAGTGCGGCAAATTGCAACCCTGCTCCAGGAAAGCGGCAGGACGGTTGTTTTAACCGGCGCCGGGGTTTCCACTGAAAGCGGCATACCCGATTTTCGAAGTCCCGGCAGCGGGTTGTGGACCAGGGTTGCCCCTGAACTATTTACCATCCAGGGGTTTAAAGCAGATCCGGCCCAGTTTTACAACCTCGGCAAAGAGTTTTTTTATTTAATCCGGGCAGCCGCGCCGAATGAAACTCATCTTGTCTTAGGAGAACTGCAAAAACGCGGCCTGGTAAAAACGATTATCACACAGAATGTGGACGGGCTGCATCAAAAGGGCGGCGCCGTCCATGTGTTGGAAATCCACGGCAGTTTGCGCACTGCCAGCTGTATTTTTTGCCGGCGGCGGGTATCCATGGAGTTGGTGATCGCTGATCTGGAGGAAGGGTTAATCCCGCCTTTGTGCGTGGAATGCGGTGAGCCGGTCAAACCGGATGTAATCCTGTTCGGTGAGCCGATGCCCGCGTCATACCGGGAAGCACTGGCGGAAGCAGGTTCGGCTGACTGTATCATGGTAATCGGGTCAAGCATGCAGGTTTCGCCGGCAAACTTGCTGCCGGGTTTGATAGATAACCTGGTGATTATTAACCGGGAGCGGACTTTCTACGATGACCGGGCCCGGGTTGTGATTCATGGCGCCACCTCTGAAACGATGTCTCTTATTTTTGAACAGGTTAATGCGTGCGGCTAAACTGAAGCAGGGAGTATCATCATGCGGATCTGTCTAAAAGGAGCGCGTCTAGTCGATCCGTCCCAGTGTCTGGACGGCATATGCGACTTGATTATCGAAGCGGGAAAGGTTCTAGCGCTGGCCCCGGCGCTTGATCTCGAGGGGGCCGAGGTGATCGACCTGGCCGGGAAAACGATCGTGCCGGGTTTTGTAGATTTACATGTTCACCTCAGGGAGCCCGGTTTTCCGGAAAAAGAGACCATTGCCGGTGGTTGCGCCGCCGCAACGGCCGGCGGGATAACCGCGCTGGCTTGTATGCCCAATACGATCCCTCCGGTTGACAGCGCTGCCGTTGTGGAACTGATCAGGGAGCGAGCCGCGGCGGTAGGCTTGGCCCGGGTTTATCCGGTCGGCACCCTGACCGGGGGGCGGAGCGGTGCAGCGCCGGCTGATATTGCCGGACTTTACGCGGCTGGAGTTCGCGCTTTCAGTGATGACGGCGCTCCGGTTGCGAATAGCCGCCTTTTTCTTGACGTTCTCAGGCAAGTGGCGGCATTTGAGGGCGCCTTTGTGATCTCGCACAGCGAAGATCCGGCCCTGGCGGCAGGGGGTGTCGTTCATGAGGGCGCCTGGAGTAAACTGCATCACGTGCCCGGTATACCGGTGGAGGCTGAAACGGTCGCGGTAGCGCGTGATATCATCCTGGCGCAAGCGGCGGGAGCCCGCTTACACCTGGCCCATGTCAGTACCGCCGCTGCCGTCGAATGGGTGGCCTGGGCCAAGGCACGTGGTTTGGCTGTGACCGCTGAAGTAACCCCGCACCACCTGCTACTCAATGAATTCGCCCTGGATCGTTGCGGCGCCCTGGCCAAAGTAAACCCGCCCTTGCGCAGTGAAGCGGACAGAAAGGCGCTGTTGCAGGCTCTGCGGGACGGCGTGATCGATATCATCGCCACTGATCATGCGCCGCACCAGGCGGCCGAAAAAGAAGGGCCGCTCGATCAGGCGCCTTTCGGTATTACCGGTTTGGAGACAGCCGTGCCGCTTTTATTAACAGAGTTGGTGCACGGCGGGCTGCTCACCTTAGCCGGATTGGTGGAGGCCTATTCCTGCCGCCCGGCTCGCTTGCTTGGTTTGAACGCCGGCTCGCTGCGGCCGGGTTCACCCGCGGACCTGGTGGTATTGGATCTTGAAACAACAGCCACGGTAGAGCCGGAGCGGTTCTATTCGCTGGCCAAGCACAGCCCTTTTGCCGGTTGGCAGCTGCGCGGCCTGCCGGTGCTGACGATGATCGGCGGTGTGACTAAAATGAAAGCCGGAGATGTTATTCAGCAGTAAAAATGACTGCCAAGGAGTAAGTACTCTTGCAAACGAAGCCTGCACTAATCCATTATTGTGAGCTGATTGAGAATACCAGGGTAACCGCGCAGTGGCACTGCCTGAGACTGCGCGCGCCCAAATTGGCTGTCGCCAGTCCGGGGCAATTTGTGCATCTGCGCGTTGGTTCCCACACTGACCCTCTTTTGCGTCGGCCGATCAGTATTCACCATGCCGATGAAAGCAGCGGTGAAATCCGATTACTGGTGCGTCCCGCCGGCGCAGGGACGGAATTTTTGGTCCGTTCCAAACCCGGTACGGTATTTGATGTGATGGGGCCTTTGGGCAACGGTTTCCCCCACTTAAATGAGAACAGGCGGACGCTGCTGGTCGGCGGCGGAATCGGCATGGCTCCTCTCTATTTCCTGGCAGGGCAGCGCCGGCAGGCAGATTTGCCGTTTGAACTGCTCATCGGAGCCGCCTCAGCAGCAGAACTGCCCCCGCATGATTATTTCTGCCGCTGTGGATTTCTTCCCCTGGTGGCGACCGAAGACGGCAGCCGCGGCGTCAAGGGCACGGCAATCGATCTGCTGGAGCAGCGCCTGCGCACAGGTGGGGAAGCAGTGCGGCTTTATGCTTGCGGCCCGCCGGCGATGCTGTCCCGGGTGGTGGATTTGGGCCGTTCATACGGGTTGCCGACTCATATCTCCCTTGAAGCGCACCTGGCTTGTGCGGTTGGGGCCTGTCTGGGCTGCTCCTTTCCTTTTAAAAAAAACGGTCAGATAGAATACCGCCGGGTTTGCCGTGACGGCCCGGTTTTTGCGGGCGAGGAGGTTTATTTTGAAACCTGATCCCCGCCTTGCCCTAAACCTGGCCGGTATTGCCATGACCGCCCCACTGATAGCCGCCTCGGGTTGTTACGGCTACGGCTTTGACTATGCCGCGTGGATAGACCCTGCGGATTGGGGCGCCGTCGTGGTGAAGGGAACCACGCTTCACCCACGCGTCGGCAATCCGCCGCCGCGTATTGTGGAAACCCCCTCCGGGATGCTGAATGCGATCGGCCTGCAGAATCCGGGAGTATATTACTTTTTAGAACATATCGAACCGCGATTGGGCGAGCTAGGCTGCCCCGTAATCGTTAATATCGCCGGAGAAAGCCCGGACGAGTATCGCCAGGTAGCCGGTTTGCTCGACAGTACTGCCGGGGTAGCCGGCCTGGAAATCAATATATCCTGCCCCAATGTGCGCTGCGGCGGTATCAGTTTCGGCTGTGACCCCCTGGTGGTGGAAGACCTGGTAAGCCGCGTCAGGGAGGCTTATCACGGCACGCTAATGGTGAAGCTCTCCCTGGAGGCGGGCAGTATCACCGCCGTGGCTGAGGCGGCGCAGCGGGCCGGCGCCGACGTCTTATCGCTGATTAATACCATCAAAGGGATGGTTATCGATGTGGAGCGGCGCCGGCCGGTTCTCGGCAATACCACGGGCGGCCTTTCCGGCCCGGCCTTGCGCCCGGTGGCGGTGCGGGCAGTCTGGGAAGTGGCGAGTGCTGTTTCCATCCCCGTGGTCGGTATGGGCGGCATAACCTGCGCCGCCGACGCCCTGCAATTTATCCTGGCGGGCGCTACCGCCGTGGCTGTAGGGACGGCTAATTTTGTAAATCCCCTGGCCGCCCGCGAAATCAGGACCGGTTTGCAGCGCTATCTGGATTTAAACGGCGTTGCCCATTATAGCGAGCTAATTGGAGCGGCCTTGTGAGAGGTGAGAAAGTAGATTAGTCTTGTTGGCAGAGCGCTGGGAAGAACAGGAGGGAAAGCAATGCGCTTGGGGATACATATGCCGCTGAAAGGCGGGTTTGCGCAAAATATAAAGCGGGTGAAGGAAATCGGCTGCGATGCGGTGCAAATCTTCCCGGGCAATCCGACCGGGTGGAAGATGGGCGTCGCGGACCCGCTGGAAATGGAAAAACGGCTTATTTCATTGCATGAGCAATCGATTCACCCTCTCGTTGTCCACAGTGCTTACCTGATTAATCTTGCTGCCACGTCGGATGATTTTTACGAAAAATCAAGGCAGCTTCTTAAAGCAACTATGGAACGCGCGGCTTTATACCGCTCGCCTTATGTAGTACTGCATACCGGCAATCACGGTGGTTTGGGCGTGGGGCAAGGTCTGGCACGGATTATTGAAACTATCTCCAGCGAGCGATCCGGCTGGCCTGTATCTGTAAAGTTGTTGCTGGAAAATACGGCCGGCAGCGGTACCGCTCTCGGTTCCCGGTTGGAGGAACTGGCTGAAATAATGCATGCTTTCCCCCGGGGCGCCCTCGGGGTCTGCTTCGATACCGCTCACGCCTGGGGTGCGGGTTACGATCTGGGCAGTGCGTCTGCAACTGAGCTGCTCCTCGAGCAGTTTGAAAAACTGATCGGTCTTGATCATCTCTGCGTGCTGCATTTAAACGATTCAAAAGCCGCTTGCGGCTCCCGGGTTGATCGTCATGATCATATCGGACTCGGGGCGATCGGTCCGGAGTGCTTCAGAACGCTGCTCAGACAACCGTGGCCGGCAGATTTACCGGCCATATTGGAAACCCCCGAGATCGGCAGCGAATGGGACCGTAAAAACATGGAAACCCTGCACTCGTTACTGGAGTAATGTAAATAATGTGACGAACGAACCCGCCAGTTAGTGGATAAGGTAAGGAGGCGAAACGTGATAGGCACGAGGAAACCGGTTTTCCGCTGCAGTGAGTGCGGCTACGAAGCGCATAAGTGGCTGGGGCGCTGTTCCGCCTGTGACAGTTGGAATACGATGCAGGAAACAGCGGCCCGGCCAAACCGCGCCCCAATAGTGCCTGCCGCTGTTCAGGCCTCTTCTCTTAAAGAGATCCCCGCGGCAGCGGAAGATCGGATTGTTTCCGGCATCGGAGAATTTGATCGCGTCTTGGGCGGTGGAGCCGTGACCGGATCGGTGGTGCTGCTGGGCGGTGACCCGGGAATCGGTAAGTCAACGCTGCTGCTGCAGGCGGCCTCGAGGTTGTCTCAATCAACAAAAGTGCTCTATGCCAGCGGTGAAGAATCGCTGCGGCAGATCAAGATGCGGGCACAGCGTTTGCAGGTTGAAGGGGAGTTTCCCGTTCTGGCCTCTACCGAGTTTGAACAGCTGCTAGCGGTATTGGAAGAACTGAGCCCGCAAGTAATGGTACTTGACTCGGTTCAGTCTTTTTATAAAAGGGATCTGGAAGGAGTGCCGGGCAGTATTAATCAGGTCCGGGAAGTAACCGCCGACCTGGTGCGTGAAGCAAAGGGAAAAGGGATGGTTGTATTTCTGGTCGGACATGTGACCAAGGAAGGGATTATGGCCGGGCCCCGTTTGCTTGAACACATGGTGGACTGTGTCCTCTACCTTGAAGGTGACCGCTATCACAGCTTCCGCATCTTAAGGAGTGTCAAAAACCGGTTTGGCTCAACCAATGAAATCGGTGTTTTCATGATGGAGGAAAAAGGCCTGGAAGAGATTTCTAATCCATCGCATCTATTCATCACTCAACGAGTGTCGGAATCGGGCGGTGCCGTGGTAACGGCCAGTGTTGAGGGAACCAGGCCTCTATTGGTCGAAATCCAGTCTCTGGTTACCGCGTCAAATTACCCTTCGCCGCGGCGGACCTCTGCCGGGATCGACCTGAACCGGGTTGCCTTGATTATGGCTGTTTTGGAGAAGCACGCCGGCATTTCATTTCTTGGTCTGGATACGTTTGTGAATGTAGTCGGGGGGGTCAGGCTGGTGGAAACCGCGGTTGACCTGGCCCTGGCTTTAAGTCTTGTCACCAGCTTAAAAGGAAAGGGCTTGTCCGGAGACACTTTTGTTCTCGGTGAAGTCGGTTTGACCGGTGAAATTAGGCCCGTTAACCGGATTAATCAGAGAATCAACGAAGGAATCAAACTCGGTTTTAAGCGGATCATTTTGCCTCGCCTGAACCTGCAGGATCTTAGTGGCGGTAAAGAGAGAGCAAAGGAGCTGCAGTTGGTTGGTGTTGATAATATCAAGGAAGCGGTGGGGATCGCGCTGCTATGAAAGCATAAAGTGTCCCAGGGTTGTAATTCGGTCATATTCACGATTAATCAGATCTTCCAGGTTATAATCCAATAGATTGCATAACGCGGTCAGGTAGAACAAGTGATTGCCTATTTCTTCGGAGATTATTTCCCGACACTGTTCACAGAGGTTGCCTTTGATGTGTGAATCGACGTGCTTGCTGCATTCCTTCAACGAACTGTCTTCCGGGAAGCGTTGCTTAGCGGCATTGATCGAAATGCACCCGCAATCCGTCGCTGTTTTAACAATGCTTCGATTTACCTTTGCTGTTGATTCCTGGTATTTGGTCAGGCAATCGAGAATACTGCGATGCCGGATTAAAACCTCTGAAACCATTTCCTGAAATTCACTGACTACTTCCCCGCTCTTCATGCACGGTCACCTCTTAGCCTTTTTATTGAACGTAGACTGTAAAACAATTATACTTTTTAGATTCCGCCCATGTCAACTAAATTGCAGTTCGAAAAAAGTTATTGTCAAAATAAAATATATATGTTAAAATTACCGTTTAATTGACACAGCCCGGGGGGCTGTGTTACTATATTTTTCAGGGGGAAGTAAAGGAGGGGATCAAATGTTTAACATTGGCGATAAAGTAGTTTACCCCATGCACGGCGCCGGCGTGATTGAATCAATTGAGGAAAAAGAGATTTTGGGCGATCGTAAAAAATACTATGTCATGAAGCTGCCGATCGGAGAAATGAAAGTGATGATCCCCATGGATAGCATTCTGCGGGTCGGTTTAAGAGAAGTGATCGATAAAGAGATGATCGATCAGGTGCTCACTGTTTTGCAGGATCACAGTGAAGAGATGTCGGCCAACTGGAATCGCCGTTACCGGGATCACCTCGACAAAATCAAGAGCGGTAATATTTTGGATGTTGCCGGTGTTGTGCGTAACTTGACGATTAGGGACCGGGGCAAGGGTTTGTCCACCGGAGAGCGGAAGATGCTGGACAGCGCGAAACAGATTTTGATCAGTGAGTTGATCTTAGTGCAGGGAGTAGAACAGTCCGAAATTTTAGATACCCTGGAGAATATTTTTAACGATTACCCGGAATAAATTTCTAGACCTGCATATATTTCCTGAATTAATGTATATTCTAACTTGATCCTAGTTAAAACTATAAGTTATAATGTAATCAGGCATATAAATTTCCAGATTCGGATTGAGATCAGCGTCATGGGAATTATCATTTTTTTTTAAGGAGGTGATTTAAGTGGTGCGCAAAGTGCTCAGAATTGTGGGGACGCTTCTGGGAGCAGGTCTTGGCGTATATTTATTTTTATATATCGGCCTTGTTTCAATATTTATTACCGCCATCGGTAGTCCCGTTGCCGTTCCCCCTCCCATCGGTTATTCTACCGCCGGTGGGGCCGTCGGTGGTGTGCTTTTTGGGATGATCTTTTATCTGGTTACACCTGTCCTGATTAACTTTTTTGAACGGGTTGTAGCCTGGTGCGATGGGAAACTTAAAGCTGTGCCGACCCAGGATATCGTGCTAGTTGTTTTCGGATTGATCCTGACCCTGTTAATGGGTCTGCTGCTCAGCGTTTTTATCAACCGGATCCCCGTATTCGGCATCTATATCTCTCTCGTTCTTACCTTAATCATTGTCTTTGTCGGTGTGCGATTTGTACTCAACCGTAAGGATGAATTTTCTTTTCTCACCTCTTTTTTCAGCCGTGGTGGTCGCAGCGCCGTAGCGGCGGATAACGAGGTCTTTAAAATATTGGACACCAGTGCGATTATCGACGGCCGGATTGTTGATATCTGCAAAACCGGCTTTTTGGAAGGGGTTATCGTGGTAGCCGGCTTCGTGTTGGAGGAGCTGCGCCATATCGCCGACTCTCCTGATCTGTTGAAGCGCAACCGAGGTCGGCGCGGCCTGGATATTTTGAACAAGATCCAGAAAGAGATGGATATTCCGGTTCAAATTTATGAAGGAGATTTTGAAGAGCTGGCTGAAGTGGACAGCAAACTGGTTCGCCTGGCCAAGGTAATCAACGGCAAGATTGTCACCAATGACTTCAATTTGAACAAGGTTTGTGAACTCCAGGGAATATCTGTCTTAAACATAAATGAACTGGCAAATGCCGTTAAACCGGTAGTTTTGCCCGGGGAGGAAATGACGGCGCAGATCATAAAGGATGGTAAAGAAGCCGGCCAGGGAGTGGCTTATCTGGATGACGGGACGATGGTGGTTGTAGAAGGCGGTAGAAGGCATATCGGAGAAACGATCGAGGTTCTGGTAACCAGTGTATTGCAGACAGCAGCCGGGCGGATGATCTTTGCCAAGCCGAAAACTGCCGCTGAAAGATTTTCCGGAGTTAAATAATGCATGCAGCAGCGATTATTGCCGCTTCGGGTCAGGGCCGGCGCATGGGGAGCCCGGTCAGAAAGCAATATCTGATGTTGGATGGCCTACCGGTCCTGGCCCGCACCGTGAATGCATTTCTTGAACATGGCGGCATTTCCCAGGTTGTTTTAGTAGTTCCTCAAGGTGAAACCGGTCAAGTGCGAAAGATCCTGAAGCCCTTTTTGTCTCTGGATAGTTTGACTTTGGTCGAGGGAGGGAGGCGCCGTCAGGATTCTGTTTTTAACGGCCTCCAGGCGGTTGACCGGGTAGCGGAGTTAATCTGTATCCACGACGGAGCCCGTCCTTTGATCACGGTAAAACTGATCGCAGCGGTTTTGGAAGCCGCTGTTCAATGGGGTGCCGCGGTGCCTGTTGTGCCGGTGACCGATACTCTTAAAGAAATTACCGTGGACGGGCTGATTAAGCGGACCATTTCCCGTGACTGCCTGCACCGCGCTCAAACCCCCCAGGTTTTTCGCCAGGAATTAATCCGGGAAGCATATCGAAAGGCGGCTTTACTCGGTATTGAAGCCACAGATGACGCCTATTTGCTGGAGCTGTTGGGGCAGACAGTGTTTACTGTTGCCGGCGACTATGCCAATATTAAAATAACCTGCCCGGAAGACTTGACAGTGGCGGCTGCTTTGCTTAAGGAGGGGCGATAATGCTGCGTGTCGGTATCGGATACGATCTGCACCGGTTGGTGGAAAATCGTGACCTTATCCTGGGCGGTGTAAAAATACCTTTTCCGTTGGGATTGGACGGGCATTCGGACGCCGATGTGCTGGTGCACGCGTTGATAGATGCTTTACTGGGCGCGATTGGCCTTGGCGATATCGGCCGTCATTTCCCGCCCGGCGAGGGCCGTTACAGAGCTATTTCGAGCCTGATTTTATTAAACGAAGTGAAGAAACTGCTGGACCGCGATCAGTGGCTGCTCGGAAATGCCGATCTGATCATTATCGCTGAAGCGCCCCGGATGGTTCCGTATACCGCGGCCATGGTCAAAAACATAGCCTCAACTTTGGGTGTTTCGGAAAACCGTGTTTCAGTTAAGGCTACCACAACCGAAGGGGTGGGCGCCTGCGGCCGCGGTGAAGCTGTCGCCGCCCAGGCGGTGGTGCTCCTGGAGCGGTCCGCTTAAATCGCCGGGATCTGTAAAGAATTCACCCGCTTGGTCGCACCAGGCCGCCGGATTTTGTTGACAAAAGAAATTAGTCCTGTATATAATAAATCTAATTTAATAGCCAAAAAGCGATGAACAGGAAAGTAAGTTTACGGCCGCTCCCAGAGAGGGGTTCTTCATTAAGCTGCAAGGAACTCCGAGACCGGCGTTAACTGAAGTGCACCTGGGAGCAGATGTCGTGAGCGGTTAGTGTGAGCGGCTTACGGGTTTTCCCGTTATAGAACTGATCGAGCGGGGTGAAACAATTTGCCCAAACAGAGTGGAACCGCGGTTAGCGCCGTCTCTGTGTCTTCAAACACAGGAGACGGTTTTATTATTTCTATTAAGAGATAGGGGAATCAAGATCAAAATGTTCAAAAGGATTGGGCAGGATATCAAGGCGGTCCTGGATCGTGACCCAGCCGCGAAAAGCACCCTGGAAGTGTTGTTATGCTACCCGGGAATCCATGCCATGCTCTATCACCGGGCGGCTCATTTTTTATACCGCCGCGGTTTTGTGCTGTTGTCAAGACTGATCTCCCAGCTATCCCGCTTTATTACCGGGATCGAGATCCATCCCGGGGCGGAAATCGGCAGCGCCCTTTTCATCGATCACGGCATGGGGGTGGTGATTGGTGAAACCACTGAAGTGGGCGAAAACGTTACCATCTACCAGGGAGTAACCCTGGGCGGCACCGGTAAAGAGAAAGGCAAGCGACACCCGACTGTGGGTGATCATGTGGTCATCGGCGCCGGCGCCAAGGTACTTGGGCCGATTGAAATCGGCGCCGGCGCCCGGATCGGCGCCGGTTCGGTTGTCCTGCAGTCAGTGCCGCCCGGTTCAACGGTAGTCGGTATTCCCGGCCGGGTGGTATTTTACAAAGGTGAAAAAGTGGCTTCAGTAAACCTCAATCACACCGACCTTCCCGACCCGGTTGCCGAGGTGCTTAACCGGTTGCAGGATCAAATTGAACAGCTTCGCTTACAGCTGGAAGAACTGGAGAATGGAGTGTGCAGCAGTGGCCATAAAGTTTTATAATACTCTTACCCGCCGCAAAGAAAATTTTGAACCGGTTGAGCCTTTATCGGTTCGCTTTTATGTCTGTGGACCGACGGTTTACGATTTTATCCATATTGGTAATGCCCGGGTGTTTATCATATTCGATTGCATCAGGCGTTACCTGCAGCACCGCGGTTTTAATGTAACCCTTGTGCAGAACTATACGGATATAGACGATAAGATGATCCAGCGTGCCCAAGAACAAGGCTCAACCGTTGGCGCACTGGCGGAAGAGTATATCACGGCTTACCGGGCCGATGCGGCCTTATTGCGAATCAGACCGGCCGATATCCAACCTCGCGCTACTGAGCATATATCCCAGATTATTGCGTTAATCGAAAGCCTGGTAGAAAAAGGAATGGCCTATTCCAGTCAGGGTGATGTCTATTTTAACACCGCAGCGCAGGACAATTACGGCTTGCTATCTCAACAGAAGCAAGAAGAATTGTTGGCCGGAGCCCGGGTTGATCCCGGAGAAAAAAAGAACAATCCACTCGATTTTACCCTCTGGAAACAAAAAAAAACGGGCGAGCCAGCCTGGGACAGCCCCTGGGGTGAAGGCCGTCCGGGATGGCATATCGAATGCTCCGCCATGGCCATGCACTACCTCGGTGAAACGATTGACATTCATGCCGGAGGGGCGGACCTGGTTTTCCCGCATCATGAAAACGAGATTGCGCAGAGCAGCGGCGCCACCGGGAAACCTTTTGCCCGCTACTGGCTGCATGCCGGTTTCCTGAACATTGAAGACCGGAAAATGTCCAAATCGCTGGGCAATGTCCTGACCGTTAATCACCTTTTGCAAGAACACCGCCCGCTGGATTTGCGTTTTTTTATTCTCTCCGCACACTACCGCAGCCCGTTAAACTACAGTCAGAAGCTGCTGCATCAGGCCCGCGCCGGACGCGAGCGGCTGCAGGAGACGGTGGACAACCTGAACAGCGTTCTGGCCGTCGCGGGAACCGCAGCCGGTAGACATGTAAACCGGTTGCAGGAAGCGTTGGAGACCGCCGCTTCCCGGTTTACCAAGGCGCTCGATGATGATTTCAATACCGCTGACGGGATCAGCGTTTTATTTGATTTGGCGCGTCAATGCAATATCTATCTTAAGGAAGGATATCCATACGATCTGACCCTTTTGGAACGAGTCCTTGAGTTTTACCGCGGCGCCAACGAAGTTTTGGAAATATTGGATCTAAATCAACCCGGTGCGCTGGCGTGTAACATCGAGGAGGCTATCGAGCGGCGCAAGCAAGCCCGGCAGCAAAAAGATTGGTCCACGGCCGACCGGATTCGGGATGAACTTCTGGCTAAAGGAATCGTTCTGGAGGACACCCCGCACGGCACCCGCTGGAAGAGAAAATAAATATGTTCGACGGGAGTGGTTTTGCTTGTCCTTCATCCAGGAAAGAACAATTGAACAAGCATGGCGCATGACCCTGTGGTCTTGCGCCCGTTACGGTTACAGCTATAAAGTGGAAAAAGGCAGCTACGAGGGGCAACTCAGAAAACAGCTCAATCATTTGACAGTGATGATTGAAGAGCCTTATACACGTCCCTTGGCGGTCTCGCTGCCTGAGAATTCGGGTATCCCGGCGCCAACTTCGGAGGAGAAGATTCAATCATATTTTTTTGAGTATCTCGTTACCGACACCAGGGAAGACAAAGAGGACTATACTTACGGACAGTATATGGCGCCGCAGCTGCCCTTTGTAATCGATTTGTTGAATCAATCCAGGGGAGCAACCAATCAGGCTTGTCTGAGCATCGGCGACCCGGAGAGCATTAAGCTGGTTGATCCGCCCTGCTTAAGAGTCGTGGATTTTAAGATTGTAGAGGGAAAACTAACAATGTCAGCATTCTTCAGATCATGGGACATATTTGTTGCTTTTCCGGAGAATTTAGGAGGACTGCAGCTTTTGAAAGAATATATTTTAATGCACCTCCGGTTTCCGGTGCAAGACGGTCCGATCATAGCCTATTCTTCAGGGGCTCATATATACGAACAATATTTTCCGATTGTAAATTTGTTGAATGCCCATAAATGTTAAGTTTTAGATGAAAGGAGTATGCCCGGTAAGTGAAATAGCTGCGGGCGGCTGGTCATATCGTGAACAAGCGGCGCGGCAGTAAGCCAATGGAACAAAACGAAAATGATTTAATCGTCGGCCGTCAGGCGGTTAAGGAAGCGTTAGAGTACGGGTTGGTCAAAAAAGTGTTTCTGATCCGGGACCAAAAAGGAGCGATTATTGCCGATATTTCCGACGCTGCGCAGCAAAAGGGGATTCCCTTGGTCGCGCTTTCCCGCGACGCATTCGAGCGGCTGGTGGGGGATGGAACCGCGCATCAGGGAGCGGCCGCCCAGGCTCCGCCTTACCGCTACTTTAACCTGGAAGAGTTGCTGCGTGCTGCAAAAAAAGACCGCTCTCCTTTTTTAATTTTGCTGGACCATATCCACGACCCTCAGAATCTGGGTTCTATTCTGCGTTCCGCCGGGGCCGCCGGGGTGCACGGCCTTGTTATCCCCGGAGCGCGCGCCGCAAAAATTACACCGGCCGTGCGTAAGGTAGCCGCCGGCGCTGCTGAACGGGTTCCGGTCGCCCTGGTCGGCAATTTGCACCAGGCCATTACCGTGTTAAAGAAAGAAAGGTTTTGGGTATACGGGGCGGAAGCCGATGGCCGTGTGCCGTATTACTCGCTAGATTACCGCCCGCCTCTTGCCCTGGTAATCGGTTCGGAAGCGGCGGGGTTGTCCCGCCTGGTGCGGGACAGCTGTGATGAAACGCTCTCCATTCCGATGCCGGGAACGGGAAGTTCACTGAACGCCGCAGTAGCCGCCGCGATCATTATGTTTACCGCGGTCGCGCAACGGGAAGGATGGTTGTGTCGCTAAAGAAGCTTCTAATTGCCGAATGCCTAAATCAACGAAGCCTGGAGCCGCCGGAAACCGGGCGGTAAAAAACCCGGGCGGTAAAAAAGCTTGACCCTCTTATGGCTTTACGTTATAATTACCCCGTAAGTGACTTGCCTACTCCCCCACTCAAAAATCCCGACGGAGGCGATGTGTGTGAGCTTTTTAGCTCAAGAAATTAAAGGAAACAGCGGCAGCGTTTACCTTGAGCTGGAGATTAAAAGCGACGAAGATATCGTATGCGAAGCCAAAGACGGTAACACCATCGCCCTGGAATTTTTAATTAATAAATATAAAAATTTTGTGAAAGCAAAGGCACGTTCCTATTTTCTGATTGGCGCTGACCGTGAGGATATCATCCAGGAGGGGATGATCGGCCTTTACAAGGCGATTCGTGACTTTAAGGGAGACAAGTTGTCGTCTTTTCGCGCTTTTGCGGAGTTGTGTATCACCCGGCAGATTATAACCGCTATTAAAACAGCTACTCGGCAGAAGCATATCCCGTTAAATTCTTACGTTTCGCTGAATAAACCGATTTATGACGAAGATTCGGATCGGACCCTGCTCGATATACTATCCGGAACCAAGATTACCGATCCGGAAGAGTTGATGATCAATCGTGAAGAATATAATGATATTGAATTCAAGATGGGTGAAATTTTAAGCGATCTAGAATGGAAAGTGCTTACCCTTTACCTTGAAGGAAAGTCCTACCAGGAAATAGCTGTTGATTTACGACGTCATGTCAAGTCGATCGATAACGCTTTGCAGCGTGTCAAGAGAAAACTTGAACGTTACCTGGAGGTTCGAAAAAGCTGATCCTTAACGGCCTGCCGGAACCGAATGTAGCGTGTTGACTTTTATAACATCAGCGTGTATAATCATTAAGTGCCCAAGAGCGGGTGTAGCTCAATGGCAGAGCCCTAGCTTCCCAAGCTAGTCGCGTGGGTTCGATTCCCATCACCCGCTCCACTGACAGCGCGGGGTGGAGCAGTCCGGTAGCTCGTCGGGCTCATAACCCGGAGGTCGCAGGTTCAAATCCTGCCCCCGCAACCACTTTAAGGAAATCGCTGATTGCGGTTTCCTTATCTAAATTAGCATACTTTTAGGCTCACGTAGCTCAGGCGGCAGAGCGTATCCTTGGTAAGGATAAGGTCACCGGTTCGAATCCGGTCGTGAGCTCCACACGGCGGCGTAGCTCAGTTGGCTAGAGCATGCGGTTCATACCCGCAGTGTCCGGGGTTCGAATCCCTGCGCCGCCACCATCTTTTGATTAAATTTTTGTGATTGTAACATAATACAGGGAAGTACTATTGGCGTAAAGTGGTAATCTATGTTTACTTATGGAGGTGTTATGCGAAGTGGCGAAGAAGAAATTTGAGCGGACGAAGCCTCACGTTAACGTGGGGACCATTGGTCATGTGGACCACGGCAAGACGACGCTGACGGCGGCGATCACGTATTGTTTATCGAGTGCGGGTTTTGCTCAGAAGACATCATTTGACGAGATTGACAAAGCGCCGGAAGAGCGGGAGCGCGGGATCACCATTGCGACGGCGCACGTGGAGTATGAGACGGAGAACCGGCACTACGCGCATGTAGACTGCCCGGGTCATGCCGACTACGTCAAGAACATGATTACCGGCGCGGCTCAGATGGACGGGGCGGTGTTGGTGGTATCGGCGGCTGACGGGCCGATGCCGCAGACGCGGGAGCATATTGTGCTGGCTCGCCAGGTAGGTGTGCCCTACATTGTAGTATTCTTAAACAAAGCGGATATGGTTGACGATGAAGAGCTATTGGAACTGGTTGAAATGGAAGTGCGCGATCTCTTATCGGAATATGAATTCCCCGGGGATGACACCCCGGTTGTGACCGGTTCGGCCTTGAAAGCGCTTGAATGCGGTTGCGGCTCCCGGGAATGCGCAGCCTGCAGCAAGATCTGGGAGTTAATGGACGCGATTGACAGCTACATTCCGCTGCCGGAGCGTGAGAAAGACAAACCGTTCTTGATGCCGATTGAAGACGTATTCTCAATTACCGGCCGGGGCACCGTTGTAACGGGCCGTGTTGAGCGGGGCACGATCAAGGTTAGCGATGAAGTTGAGATTGTTGGTTTCCAGGAGCGGTCGCGTAAAGTGGTGGCCACGGGAGTGGAAATGTTCCGGAAACTCTTGGACCAGGCGGAAGCCGGGGATAACATTGGGGTATTGCTGCGTGGTGTGGATCGGGATTCGGTTGAGCGGGGCCAGGTGCTGGCGAAGCCGGGTTCGATCAACCCGCATACGCGGTTTACAGCCAAAGTGTATGTTTTAAAGAAAGAAGAAGGCGGGCGGCACACGCCGTTTTTCCAGGGCTACCGGCCGCAGTTCTACTTCCGCACTACTGACGTAACCGGCAGGATGGAGCTGCCCGAGGGTGTGGAGATGGTGATGCCGGGTGATAATATCAATATGGAAATTGAGTTGATTACACCGATCGCCACTGAAGAGGGCTTGCGCTTCGCGATCCGTGAAGGCGGCCGCACCGTCGGCGCCGGCGTCGTCACCGGGGTGGTCAAGTAACAACCGTGTCATTTAGGGGCGGGAGTGAAAAACCCCGCCCCTTCGTCATGTTTATTGACATAATGGGTAGTTCTATGGTAAATTTTTTAAGCCTGAATTTTTTAACCGGATAGGTGGGACATGATCATGCGCGTAACAATACACCTGGCCTGTACAAAATGCCAGGAAAGGAATTATTCCAGCCGCAAAAATAAAAAGAATAACCCTGATCGTTTGGAAACAAAAAAATATTGCTCCAGGTGTAATGAGCATACCGTGCACAAGGAAACGAAGTAACCTAATATATTATTGGCATAATCATTTCGGTTATTTTGGAGAGAGGTAGAACGCTGGTGAAATTTTTGAAACGATTTGGGAAATACCTGCATGATATTAGAGTTGAGCTTAAGAAAGTGCACTGGCCTACGCGGCGTGAATTTGTTGTTTTTACCGGTATTGTTCTGGTGACGGTCCTGGTAATCGGTATTTTCTTTTGGGGGCTGGACAGCGTTTTCCTGGCTGTTTTGCAGCTGATTATTCGTTAAAGGGAAAGGTTTTTTGAAGAAGGAGTGTGACCAGGGAGATTCTATTTCCCGTGTTATGAGCACAGAGACTGAAGTAACTGAAATTAAAAGTTGGTATGTCATTCACACCTATGCCGGCTATGAGAAACGGGTTAAGACAAACCTCGAGCGTCGGGTAGAATCCATGGATATGAAGGACAAAATATTTCGGATTCTGGTTCCGACCGAAAAAGAGATTACCGGCAAGGGCGGCCAGCGGAAAACTATCGAAAAAAAAGTTTTTCCGGGCTATGTTCTGGTTGAGATGATCATGGAAGACGATTCATGGTACGTAGTCCGTAACACACCGGGTGTGACCGGTTTTGTTGGCCCCGGCTCTAAACCGATTCCCTTAAGTGATAAAGAGATTAATCTGATTATGCGGCAGATGGGACTGGGCACTGAAGGGAAACCGCGTATTGATTTTGACCTTAAACAGGTAATTCGTGTTATAAACGGACCATTTAAAAATTTTGAGGGTACTGTTGAAGAAATTAACCGGGAAAAGGGAACTTTAAAGGTACACGTTTCCATGTTCGGCCGGGAAACGCCTGTAGAGCTGGAATTTCATCAGGTAGAAAAGTATTAAATAGGTAACTGCTTAGGAGTCAGAAGTGAGAGCAAGAACCGGCAGCAGCGAATAAGGCGAAAAGCTTCCGTAAGCGTAGCAAAGCGTATACAAGCTGTTTGAGTAGTAACTAAAATAATTAGCTCTGCTGTTAACTGGCAAGGAGGTTGGATTAATGGCCAAGAAAAAGAAAGTGATCGGCAATGCAAAACTGCAAATTCCTGCTGCGAAAGCGACACCGGCTCCACCGGTCGGACCGGCTTTGGGTCAGCACGGAGTCAATATCATGGCGTTTTGTAAAGAATTCAATGAACGGACTGCTGCGGATGCGGGCCTGATTATTCCGGTGGAGATTACCATTTATGAAGACCGATCGTTCTCCTTTATTACCAAGACTCCCCCGGCGGCGGTTCTTTTAAAAAAAGAGTTGGGTCTGGATAAGGGATCCGGAGAACCGAGCAAGGTGAAGATAGCCACTATCT
Organism: Bacillota bacterium; assembly: GCA_040751775.1. Classification (GTDB taxonomy): domain Bacteria; phylum Bacillota; class Dethiobacteria; order DTU022; family DTU022; genus JBFMGD01. The sequence continues at coordinate 36,554 of JBFMGD010000002.1, forward strand.
CCCGAAACAAGGTCAGGGAAATAGCCAAGCAAAAAATGGAAGATTTAAACGCCAATGATCTGGAAGCGGCTTCGCGGATTATTGAAGGTACGGCACGTAGCATGGGCATAGTAGTCGAAGGATAATTAAAGCTCAGAATCCAGAATCGGGAAGAAGTTTTTCAAATCAGTGGGAGAGCGATAAACGCTCGCCAAAACCACAGGAGGTAGAAAAGATGGCGGATCGAGGCAAAAAGTACCAGGACGCCCGCAAGGAAATTGACCGGAACACGCAGTACGAACCCGAGGAAGCGCTTGAACTGGTTAAGAAGTTGAGTAAAGCCACTTTTGACGAGACCGTTGAGTTGGCGGTCCGGTTGGGTGTAAACCCGAAACATGCCGATCAGCAGGTTCGCGGAGGTGTAGTTTTACCCCACGGTACCGGTAAGGCAGTGCGGGTCTTAGTTTTCGCCAAGGGTGAAAAAATAAGGGAAGCTGAAAACGCGGGGGCCGATGTGGTTGGCGGAGACGAGCTTGCCGCCAAAATCCAGGAGGGTTGGCTTGATTTTGATATCGCGGTCGCGACCCCTGACATGATGGGCGCGGTAGGGAAATTGGGTAAGATACTGGGACCGCGGGGCATGATGCCCAACCCCAAAAGCGGTACGGTGACATTTGATTTGCAAAGGGCGATTGGCGAAATCAAAGCCGGTAAGGTTGAATTTCGAACCGATAAAGCCGGAAACATCCATGTTCCCCTCGGTAAGGTATCTTTTACACTGGAGAAGCTGCAGGAAAACCTGTATGCTGTAATTGAGGCGCTGATTAAGGCTAAACCGCCGGCGGCCAAGGGCCAGTATGTTAAGTCTGTAACCGTGAGTTCAACGATGGGCCCGGGAGTTAAAATTAGCCCCCAAAAGGCAACTGCTCTGGGGAAATAAGCAGATATAATAAAATGATTGAATAGTATTCCGTAGACAGCAGGTACCCCGGTTTAATGGCCGTCCGGCCGCCTGCCCAGGAAAGCGCTAATCCATTTTTCTTTAACTGGGGGAAAGGGGCTTTCCATTGCGGAAAGCCCTTTAGATTTATATTTTACCCAAACAAGGAGGTGAATCGTTTGATTACCAGAAAGGAAAAAGAGAAGCTGGTTGAGCAGATCGCCCACGAGCTGGATCAGGCCGAGTTGATCATTGCCACTGATTACCGGGGGCTTACTGTAGCCGGCATCAGCAACCTGCGGCGCCGTTTGAGGGCGGAACAGTGCCATTACAAGGTTACAAAAAACACGCTGACCCGGCTGGCTTGCCGAAAAATCGGTTTGGAAGTACTGGACCCGCTTTTGGAAGGCCCTACCGCGCTTGCTTTTACCAGCGGCGATCCTGTGGCCGCCGCGCAGGTATTTTTAAAATTCGCCAAGGAATATGAAGCTCTTTCCGTAAAAGGTGGACTCCTCGCCGGACAGCTGCTCCAGCCGGAGCAGGTGAAAGCGCTGGGAGAAATTCCACCGCGCGAAGTGCTTCTGGCCCAGGTTTGCAGCGGTTTCCAGGCACCGATTTATGGATTGGCCAGCGTGCTTCACGCAAACCTGAGGCAGTTGGTTTACGCGTTTGAGGCTGTCCGTAAATTAAAAGAGTCCGCCTAAAAATATTAAACTATGAAAAGGAGCTGTCAGCATGTCAAAAGTGAATGAAATTTTGGAAATCGTAAAAGGGATGACCGTCTTGGAGCTATCGGAACTGGTCAAAGCCCTTGAAGAAGAGTTCGGGGTTTCAGCGGCTCCAATAGCAGTTGCCGGTCCTGCTGCTGTTGTTGAAGCAGCCCCTGAAGAAGAAAAGGATGAGTTTGATGTGATCCTTACCGGTTCCGGTGAAAAGAAAATCCAGGTGATCAAGGTAGTGCGTGAACTAACAGGTCTCGGTCTTAAAGAAGCAAAGGATCTCGTCGACGGCGCTCCGAACCCGGTTAAAGAAAAGATCGGCAAAGAAGAGGCCGAAGCGATCAAAGCGAAAATCGAAGAAGCCGGTGGTTCAGTGGAGCTGAAGTAAAGCCGGTAACAGAGGTACAAGTGATTTATTTGCAGGGGCACGGCTATGACCGTGCCCCTGCGCATTGTCTAAACCAGGCCGACTTTCGGCGGCAAGCTTTTCTGAGGATTCTATTTTTTTGTTATTGACACTCACTTATACTTATGGTATTATTCTTAGATGTCTAGTGTTGCCACCAATGATGCTGCGCTCGACGCAGTCTTCCGAATAATTGTATATCCAAGAGGAAACAATATTAGAATGGCTCTCTATTATTTCAATAAGCCTTACCAATCATAACCAGAGTTAGGGGAGTGATTTTTTTTCATGTCTACAAGTGTAGCGGCAGGCAGAAGGGAAAGGCGTACTTATGCCCGGATTAACGAGGTTTTGGAACTTCCCGACTTAATTGAAGTCCAACGCAGTTCATACGAATGGTTTATGAACCACGGCCTCAGGGAAACTTTTCGGGATATCTCCCCCATTCAGGATTTTACCGGTAACCTTGTCTTGGAATTTTTTGATTATAGCCTGGGAGAGCCTAAATACTCTGTTGATGACTGCAAGGAGCGCGATGCCACCTATGCTGTGCCGCTTAAGGTCAAAGTTCGCCTGATCCACCAGGAAACGGGTGAGGTGAAAGAACAAGAAGTATTTATGGGTGATTTCCCCAAGATGACCGAAAACGGCACCTTTATTATTAACGGCGCGGAGCGGGTTATCGTGAGCCAGCTGGTGCGTTCTCCCGGTGTCTATTTCGATAAACAGCCGGATCCGACCGGAGCTACCGGAAAAGAGTTAATTAGTGCGACGATTATTCCGAACCGCGGTACCTGGCTGGAATTTGAAAGCGATATCAACGACGGCATCTATGTTCGGGTTGACCGGACCCGCAAAATTCCGGTGACAGTACTGTTAAGAGCGATCGGGCATGGCGGCAACCAGGATATCTTGAACCTCTTCGATCATGATCCTCGTATCTTAGGCTTACTGGAGAAAGATCATACCGATTCTGTTCATGCCGCTTTGCTTGAAATCTACAAACGGCTGCGGCCCGGTGAACCGCTCAACGTGGACAACGCCCGCAACCTCTTTGATTCACTCTTTTTTGACAGCAAGCGTTACGACTTTGCCAATGTGGGCCGGTATAAAGTAAACAAGAAGCTCTCTTTATTGAACCGGCTGAACAATAAACAGTTGGCCGAAGATATAACTGACCCTGCCTCTGGCGAAGTCCTCTTTACCAAGGGGACAGTTGTTGATGAAGGTGCGATCCGCAGGATGCAGGAATATAACGTAAAAAACGCGCGTATCGCCAACCAGGACGGTGTCTGCCTGGTCATCAGCAACGGTATCGTCAGCCTGGATGAAAAACATCTCGTGGCTCAAGATATCATCGCTACTGTTAGTTATATGCTCAATTTACTGGACGGTATCGGCCAGATCGATGATATCGACCATCTCGGCAACCGGCGATTGCGCAGTGTTGGAGAGCTGTTGCAAAACCAGTTCCGGATCGGGTTGTCCCGCATGGAGCGTGTCGTGCGCGAACGCATGACTATACAGGATGTGGAGGCGATTACGCCTCAGGCACTGATTAATATTCGTCCAGTGATCGCCGCGATAAAAGAGTTTTTCGGCAGCAGCCAACTGTCGCAGTTTATGGACCAGACCAACCCTTTGGCCGAGCTGACTCATAAGCGCCGGCTCAGCGCTTTAGGTCCGGGGGGGTTAAGCCGGGAACGGGCCGGCTTCGAGGTGCGGGATGTGCATCACTCCCACTATGGACGGGTCTGCCCGATTGAAACACCGGAAGGCCCGAATATCGGGTTGATCGGATCCTTGAGCACGTATGCCCGTATCAACGAGTACGGTTTTATTGAAACACCGTACCGTAAAGTAAATAAAAGTGAAGGCCGGGTTACCTCGGAAATTGTATACCTGACCGCTGACGATGAAGACAAATATGTAATTGCCCAGGCCAACGCCGAGTTGGATGATGAAGGCTTTTTTATCAGCAACCGGGTTGTCTGCCGTTACCAGTATGATACCGTGCTGCGGCACCCGCGTGAAGTTGAATTCATGGACGTTTCACCGAAACAGTTGGTTAGTGTGGCGACGGCTTTAATTCCATTTTTAGAAAACGATGACGCCAACCGCGCCCTCATGGGGTCGAACATGCAGCGCCAGGCGGTGCCGCTGCTACAGACTGAAGCGCCCCTGGTCGGCACCGGCCTGGAGTATAAAGCGGCCAAAGATTCCGGTGCTGTAGTCGTCTGTCTGCAAGATGGTTTGGTGGCCCGGGTAACCAGTGACGAAATAGTGATTAAACGCGACAAAGACACCGCCGGGCCCAACCGGCGCATTAACGGACGGACCGGTGAAAGGATTGAAATCGGCAGGCATGCGGGCCTGGCGGTCGGGGCGGACATATATGTCCTGCAAAAGTTTAAACGATCCAACCAGGGGACCTGCGTCAACCAGCACCCGATCGTGCACCATGGCCAGGCGGTTAAAGCGGGCGAAATTATTGCCGATGGTTCTTGCACGAACCAGGGGGAAATGGCCCTGGGCCGCAATGTCCTTGCGGCCTTTATTCCCTGGGAGGGTTACAATTATGAGGATGCTATTCTCTTAAGCGAGAAACTGGTGAAAGAAGATGTCTTTACTTCCATTCACATCGAGGAATATGAATCAGAAGCCCGCGATACCAAGTTGGGTCCCGAAGAGATCACCCGTGACATTCCCAATGTCGGTGAAGAGGCCCTCCGGGATCTGGACGGCCGGGGGATCATTCGTATCGGCGCCGAAGTCAGGGCCGGTGACATTCTGGTCGGCAAGGTCACACCCAAGGGTGAAACAGAATTAACGGCTGAAGAGCGCTTGCTGCGGGCTATTTTTGGCGAAAAAGCGCGTGAGGTCAGGGATACATCGCTGCGGGTGCCGCACGGTGAATCCGGCATAGTGGTGGATGTTAAAGTATTCAGCCGGGAGGATGGAGACGAACTGTCCCCCGGGGTCAACCAACTGGTCCGGGTATACGTGGCCCAGAAACGTAAAATTTCCGAGGGTGACAAAATGGCGGGCCGCCATGGTAACAAGGGCGTCATCGCCCGGATCCTGCCGGAAGAAGATATGCCCTTTATGCCGGACGGCACGCCGGTGGAAATCGTGCTTAACCCCCTGGGAGTGCCTTCCCGGATGAACATCGGACAGGTTTTGGAAACCCATCTGGGCTGGGCGGCGAAGAGCTTGGGGCTTTATATCGCCTCCCCTGTTTTTGATGGAGCAACGGAGGACGATGTTTTCGCCGCGTTTAAGGAGGCGGCACTGCCGGAAACCGGTAAAACCGCTCTTTACGACGGCAGGACCGGCGAACCCTTTGACAATGAGATTACGGTCGGCTATGTTTATATGCTCAAATTGGCGCACCTGGTGGATGACAAAATTCATGCCCGTTCCACCGGACCGTATTCCCTGGTTACCCAGCAGCCGCTGGGCGGGAAAGCCCAGTTTGGGGGGCAGCGTTTCGGGGAGATGGAGGTATGGGCTCTCGAAGCATATGGCGCGGCTTATACGCTTCAGGAAATATTGACGGTCAAATCTGATGATGTTGTCGGGCGCGTGAAGACTTATGAGGCTATTGTCAAGGGAGAAAATATCCCTGAACCCGGGGTGCCTGAATCATTTAAAGTTCTGGTCAAAGAGCTGCAAAGCCTGTGCCTTGACGTGCGTGTCATAAGTGAAGAATCCGGTGAAGTCGAGATTCGCGAAGGTGAAGATGATGGGGATTACCGGAGCCTTGACGTTAATATGGAAGGATTCGAAAAAGGCGATGACGAGCCGGAGAAACAGATTTATCGAAAAGATTTCGCAAAGGATGTTGACGACACGTTGGATGATGAAGAGTTGGATGTGGAAACCGATGACGAAGACTCGACTGAAGAAGGCGATGAAGATAGCTTTGAGTTAGACGGGGGCGGTGGCGAAGATGCCGATTCCGAAGAATTTGACGAGGTAGAAGAGCCCGTATCCATCGGTTTGGAAAACGGCAGCTTGCAGACCGTGGAGATCGGCCAACTGGATGAAGTATCCCTGGATCAACTGGAAGAGATGGAGGAAGCCGAAGCTGATGAAGACAGCGAGGGCGATCTCCCCAAGCGGTCCCGGAAGAAAATTACGAAGTAGGACTATAGGTTCAGCGCTGATAATCCGGCGAAAGGAGCGATTTCTTTGTTGGATGTAAATAATTTTGATGCTCTAAAAATTGGCCTCGCTTCATCGGAGCAGATTCGGGCCTGGTCACGGGGAGAAGTGAAAAAGCCGGAAACAATAAACTACCGCACGCTTAAACCGGAGCGGGAGGGTCTTTTTTGCGAAAAAATATTTGGGCCGCAAAAAGACTGGGAGTGCCATTGCGGTAAATACAAACGGGTCCGTTATCGGGGCATTGTTTGCGACCGCTGCGGTGTGGAAGTGACCCGGGCTAAAGTGCGCCGTGAACGAATGGGACACATCGAGCTGGCCGCGCCTGTTTCGCACATCTGGTATTTTAAGGGTATACCGAGCCGTATGGGCTTGCTTCTGGATATGTCTCCGCGCGCTCTCGAAAAGGTGCTCTATTTCGCCGCATACGTGGTTATCGATGCCGGAGAAACCTATTTAAGCAAAAAACAGCTGCTTACTGAACCGGAATACAGGGAATACCGTGAAAAATACGACGCTCTGTTTAAAGCGGGCAAAGGATTTAAGGCGGAAATGGGCGCTGAAGCGGTGAAAAAACTGCTGCAGGAAATTGAGCTTGAAGAGCTGGCTGTCGAACTCAGGGCGGAGTTGAAAAGTTCCAGCGGCCAGAAAAGGATTCGCGCGATCCGGCGCCTCGAAGTGGTGGAAGCTTTTCGCCAGTCGGGTAATGATCCGTCCTGGATGGTGCTGGATGTAATTCCGGTGATTCCGCCGGACCTGCGCCCCATGGTTCAACTGGACGGAGGGCGCTTTGCTACTTCGGACTTAAATGATCTGTACCGCCGGGTGATCAACCGGAACAACCGCCTCAAAAGGCTGTTGGACTTGGGCGCGCCCGATATCATCGTCCGTAATGAGAAACGGATGCTGCAAGAGGCTGTCGACGCATTGATCGACAACGGCCGGCGCGGCCGTCCCGTAACCGGACCGGGCAATCGCCCGTTAAAATCGTTGAGCGATATGCTTAAGGGTAAACAGGGGCGCTTCCGGCAGAACTTGCTCGGCAAACGGGTCGATTATTCAGGGCGCTCCGTGATCGTGGTTGGCCCTGAGTTAAAGCTGTATCAATGCGGTCTGCCAAAAGAGATGGCGCTGGAGCTGTTTAAGCCGTTTGTGATGAAGCGTCTGGTCAACGACGGCTTGGCGCACAATATTAAAAGTGCCAAGCGGATGGTAGAGAAAGTTCGCCCGGAGGTTTGGGACGTGTTGGAAGAGGTGATCAAAGATCATCCGGTTCTTCTCAACCGAGCCCCTACGCTCCACCGGCTTGGCATTCAGGCTTTTGAGCCGGTCCTGGTGGAAGGCCGGGCTATTCAGATTCACCCGCTTGTTTGCTCCGCCTATAATGCCGATTTTGACGGTGACCAGATGGCGGTGCATGTTCCTCTCTCCGCCGAGGCGCAGGCTGAATCTCGCTTGCTGATGCTTTCAGCCCAGAACATTTTGAACCCGAAAGACGGCCGGCCGGTGGCTACGCCGAGCCAGGACATGGTTTTAGGGTGTTATTATCTGACCCTGGAAAAAGAGGGCGCCAAGGGAGAAGGGCGTGTTTTTGTAGATCCCGAGGAAGCGGTTACCGCATATCACATGGGTTACCTCGATATTCACGCCCGTATTCTGATCAAAGCCTCCGGATTTAAGGGGCGTGATTTCGCGCGGCGTAAGAAATACCTGCTCACCACAGCGGGAAAGGTAATCTTTAACGAGGTCTTTCCAAACGATTTCCCCTATACTAATAATGCTGATTTTGAAGAGCAGCTGGCGGAAAGCAACTTTATTCCGCTAAAGGGACTTGACCCGAAAAAAGTACTGCAGGAGGTGCCGCGCAACCGTCCGACCAAAAAAGATTTCCTCGCTGAATTGATCGCTCGCTGTTACCGCCGCTACGGCAGTACCCGTACCGCTGAAATTCTCGATCAGATCAAAAAGCTGGGCTTTCATTACGCCACCAAGGCCGGCGTTACCGTGGGAGTCATCGACATCGTGGTTCCGCCCGAAAAGAAGGAGATCTTAAAAAAGGCGGAAGAGAAGGTTGAAGCAATTGAAACGCAGTTCAGGCGCGGCCTGATTACGGAGAAAGAGCGTTACGACCGGGTGATTGAACTCTGGAGTAACGCCAAGGATGAAGTAACCAAGGCGCTGATGGGCGGCTTGGATGAACTGAACCCGATTTTCATGATGGCTCACTCGGGCGCCCGTGGTAACGAGTCCCAAATTACCCAGCTTGCCGGGATGCGCGGTCTGATGGCCGACCCGACAGGGCGAATTATCGACTTGCCGATTAAAGCGAACTTCCGGGAAGGGTTGACCGTGCTCGAATACTTCATCTCCACGCACGGCGCGCGTAAAGGATTGGCGGATACCGCTTTGAAAACTGCCGACTCGGGTTATCTCACTCGCCGCTTGGTCGATGTGGTGCAAGATGTGATTGTCCGGGAGGAAGACTGCGGTACCGGTCAGAGTATCGGGTTAAGTGAACACCTCGAAAACGACAACAGCCTGGAGGAAGCGGCTGACCGGATCATCGGTCGCTTCGCCCTGGATCCGGTTTACCATCCGGAAACGGGTGAAATCCTGGTCGACGCTGACCAGATTATCGACGAAGACACCGCCGCACGGATCGTCAAGCTGGGCATTACGGAAGTGCGCTTCCGTTCGGTATTTACCTGTAAAACCAGGCATGGTGTTTGCGTTAAATGCTATGGCCGGAACCTGGCTACAGGCAAGATCGTCGACGTCGGCGAATCGGTCGGTATTATCGCCGCTCAATCGATCGGTGAACCGGGGACCCAGTTAACCATGCGTACCTTTCATACCGGAGGTGTGGCCGGTGACGATATCACCCAGGGATTACCGAGGGTGGAAGAACTTTTTGAAGCCCGCAAACCCAAGGGCCAGTCCTTGATTACAGAAATCTCCGGTGTGATTGAGATCATGGAGACCCGCTACAAGCGTGAAATAAAAGTTGAATCTGAACACGGCGAAGTACGGGTTTATCCAATCCCTTATGGAGCGCGGATCAAAGTGAATGACGGCCAGTCGATCAGTGCCGGGGATGAGCTGACTGAAGGCTCGATTAACCCGCATGAACTGTTGAAAGTAAAAGGCGTGCGCGGTGTGCAGCTCTATCTGCTCCAGGAAGTGCAGTGGGTTTACCGGATGCAAGGCGTCGATATCAACGATAAGCATATCGAAATCATTATCCGCCAGATGTTGAAAAAAGTGAAAGTTGAAGAGCCGGGGGATACAGACCTGCTTCCGGGCGGCGTGATCGACAATCACCTTTTTGAAGAGCTTAACGCACAGGTGACCGCCGAAGGAGGCCGGCCGGCCTTGGCCCGCCCCTTGTTGTTGGGTATTACCAAGGCTTCTCTGGCCACGGATTCTTTCCTTTCCGCTGCTTCATTCCAGGAAACCACGCGCGTTTTAACTGAAGCGTCGATCAAAGGCAAGCAAGATATGCTGTTGGGGTTAAAAGAAAATGTGATCATCGGCAAGCTGATACCGGCCGGTACCGGGATGACCCGTTACCGCAACATCAAGGTTTTCACCAAGAGTGAAGAACTCCCTGATCTGCCGGAGACGGCCGTGTTAGCTGAATCGGCCGAGTCAGACCCGGATATGGTTACAGTGGATGAAGGAATGAAGACGATTGTGGAAAGCTAATCAAAACTGCACTGAAGATAGATAGATTAAAATTAAATTGACAATCAGAAAAGCCGGTGGTAAAATCATGTAGTGCGCCTGGAAGGCCTGGAGATAGTGGTCGGACGGGCAGGAAAGGTGACCGGTTCTGTGTTGGAACAGCTAAAGGACGCCCGCCAAAAGGTGGTCGGGACGAAACAAACTTTGAAGGCCCTGGAAAAGGGCGAAGCCTTGGCCGTGTTTATAGCCGGTGATGCAGATCCAAAAGTGAGCGGCCCGGTGATTGCTCTCTGTGAAACCAGGGGAGTTGCTCTGCACTATGTTGACAGTATGTTGGAATTGGGTAAATTATGTGGGATTAAGGTAAAGGCAGCGACCGCTGCCATCCTGGAACTATAAAGGAGGTGGGCTGGTGCCGACATTGAACCAGCTGGTCCGCAAAGGCCGTGAAAAGCAGTCCAAAAAGTCTACCGCTCCCGCATTGCAGAGCTCGCCACAAAAAAGAGGCGTTTGTACCCGGGTTTCAACGACGACGCCAAAGAAGCCGAACTCGGCTTTGCGTAAAATTGCCAGAGTTCGCCTGACCAACGGTATTGAGGTTACGGCATACATCCCCGGCATTGGACATAACCTGCAGGAGCACTCCGTGGTCCTGGTCAGGGGAGGTCGTGTCAAGGATTTACCGGGTGTGCGCTATCACTTGGTGCGGGGTACGCTGGATGCCGCGGGAGTGGATAAACGGGCTCAGGGCCGTTCCAAGTATGGAACAAAGAAACCAAAAAAAAGCTAGTTAAAGGGATTTAAGGAGTGATTAAAGAGGATGCCAAGAAAAGGTCCTGTAGCCAAACGGGATATACTGCCGGATCCGGTTTATAGAAATAAAGTAATGGCCAAGTTCATGAATAAATTGATGTACGACGGCAAAAAAGGGGTCGCCCAGCGGATTATGTACGATGCCCTGGAGATCATCCGGCAAAAAACCGGCAAGGATCCGCAAGAGGTTTTTGAAACTGCGATGCGAAACGTTTCACCGGTATTGGAAGTGAAGCCGCGCCGGGTCGGGGGCGCCACATACCAGGTGCCGGTGGAAGTGGGCACCCATCGCAAAAATATCCTTGCGATCCGCTGGTTGCTTAATTATTCGCGGAACCGCGGGGAAAAGACCATGGCCCAGAGACTGGCCGGCGAAATCATGGATGCCGCCAACAGCACGGGTGGAGCAATCAAGAAAAAAGAAGACACCCATAAAATGGCTGAGTCCAACAGGGCTTTCGCCCACTATCGCTGGTAGGCAAGAGGCAGGAAGCTGCAAGATAGAAGTAAGAAAAACAAAATAGGTTTTTATGTTTCTCTTGCCTCCAGTATCTTGTATCTTGTAACGAAAGGAGGGAAAAAGATGAGTCAGCAGGAAAATATGAGCCAGCATTTACCGCTAGATAAGGTTCGGAATATCGGCATAGCCGCTCATATCGATGCCGGGAAAACCACCACCACGGAGCGAATTCTTTTCTATACTGGAAAACTGCACAAACTGGGTGAGGTTCATGAAGGTACCGCCGTGATGGATTGGATGGCCCAGGAGCAGGAGCGCGGTATTACCATTACCTCGGCGGCTACCACCTGCTTATGGCATGACTGCCGGATTAACATTATCGACACGCCAGGGCACGTGGACTTTACCGTTGAAGTAGAAAGGTCGATGCGTGTGCTGGATGGTGTGATCGCTATTTTTTGCGCCAAAGGCGGGGTGGAGCCTCAATCCGAAACCGTTTGGCGCCAGGCCGACCGTTACCACGTGCCCCGCATCGCTTACGTGAACAAGATGGATATTGTCGGGGCCGACTTCTTCAGTGTGATTCGCCAACTACAGGATAAACTGCATGCCCGGGCGCTGCCGCTGCAGATCCCAATCGGCACGGAGAGTAATTTTACCGGTGTGGTCGACCTGATCGAGGGTAAAGCCTATATTTACCAGAGTGGATTGGGAACCAGCAGTATCGAAACCGAAATCCCCGAAGCCTTGCGTGAGAAGGCCGCCGATTATCGTGAACGGATTTTGGAAACCGCGGCCGAGCATGACGACGCACTTATGGAAAAATATTTTAACGGCCAGGAAATTAGTCCCGATGAATGCCGGCGGGCCTTGCGTATAGCTACCATTCACCATGGACTGGTGCCGGTGTTATGCGGTTCTTCATATAAGAATAAGGGCGTGCAACCGCTGCTGGATGCTGTTGTTCATTATCTTCCCTCCCCCACCGATGTCGGTGCGGTTAAGGGATACAGCTTGCATACGGGTAAGGAAGATTTTCGACTTCCCTCCGACGATGCTCCGTTCGCCGCCCTGGTTTTTAAAATCATGGTGGATCCTTTTGTGGGCAAGCTTGCATTTGCCCGGGTTTATTCGGGACAACTGAAAAGCGGTTCGGTGGTCATGAATGCGGCTCGCCAGAAGAAACAGCGGATCGGCCGTTTCCTGAGGATGCATGCCAATTTCCGCGAAGATGTTAAGGAAGCATCCACCGGCGATATCCTGGCGCTGGTCGGCCCCAAAGAGATCAGCACCGGTGACACTCTCTGCGAACTGAGCAACCCGATTATCCTTGAATCGATCCAGTTCCCCGAACCGGTTATATCTGTAGCAATCGAACCGAAAACGAAGGCAGACCAGGATAAGATGGGCGTTTCTCTACAGCATCTGTCGGAAGAAGATCCTACTTTTCATACCTACACCGATCAGGAGACCGGGCAGACCATTATCTCCGGTATGGGTGAACTGCACCTGGAGATTATCGTCGATCGCTTGTTACGCGAGTTTAAGGTTCAGGCCAACGTTGGGAAACCGCAGGTTGCTTATAAAGAAACGATTCAATCTGAAGTACGGGTGGAAGGTAAATTTATTCGTCAATCCGGTGGGCGTGGTCAATACGGCCATGTCTGGCTTGAGATTTCGCCGACGGAACCGGGCCAGGGGTTTGTTTTTAACAATGCGATCGTCGGCGGCGCTGTCCCCAAGGAATATATCCCGGCTGTGGAAAGCGGCGTCAAAGAGGCCATGTTTAACGGCGTTCTGGCCGGTTACCCGGTGGTGGACGTTCAGGTAAAATTGGTGGACGGCACTTATCATGAAGTCGATTCCTCAGAACTGGCTTTTCGTATTGCCGCCTCCCAGGCTCTTAAAAATGGCCTGTCCAAGGCTAAACCGCTTCTCCTGGAACCGGTGATGAAGGTAGAGATTACCGTCCCTGAAGAGTACCTGGGTGATGTGATCGGCGATTTTACCGGCCGGCGGGGCCGTATTCTGGGCACCGAAATTAAATCAGGGGTCCAGGTTATCCGCGGTTCCGCCCCTCTGTCCGACATGTTCGGTTATGCTACGGAGCTGCGCTCCCGTACCCAGGGTCGAGGGGTTTATAATATGGAGTTTTACCGTTATGAAGAAGTACCCCAGGGCATTGCCCAAAAAATAATCACTCAGAGTGTGGCGTATTAAATCAGGAGGTGTTATGCGAAGTGGCGAAGAAGAAATTTGAGCGGACGAAGCCTCACGTTAACGTGGGGACCATTGGTCATGTGGACCACGGCAAGACGACGCTGACGGCGGCGATCACGTATTGTTTATCGAGTGCGGGTTTTGCTCAGAAGACATCATTTGACGAGATTGACAAAGCGCCGGAAGAGCGGGAGCGCGGGATCACCATTGCGACGGCGCACGTGGAGTATGAGACGGAGAACCGGCACTACGCGCATGTAGACTGCCCGGGTCATGCCGACTACGTCAAGAACATGATTACCGGCGCGGCTCAGATGGACGGGGCGGTGTTGGTGGTATCGGCGGCTGACGGGCCGATGCCGCAGACGCGGGAGCATATTGTGCTGGCTCGCCAGGTAGGTGTGCCCTACATTGTAGTATTCTTAAACAAAGCGGATATGGTTGACGATGAAGAGCTATTGGAACTGGTTGAAATGGAAGTGCGCGATCTCTTATCGGAATATGAATTCCCCGGGGATGACACCCCGGTTGTGACCGGTTCGGCCTTGAAAGCGCTTGAATGCGGTTGCGGCTCCCGGGAATGCGCAGCCTGCAGCAAGATCTGGGAGTTAATGGACGCGATTGACAGCTACATTCCGCTGCCGGAGCGTGAGAAAGACAAACCGTTCTTGATGCCGATTGAAGACGTATTCTCAATTACCGGCCGGGGCACCGTTGTAACGGGCCGTGTTGAGCGGGGCACGATCAAGGTTAGCGATGAAGTTGAGATTGTTGGTTTCCAGGAGCGGTCGCGTAAAGTGGTGGCCACGGGAGTGGAAATGTTCCGGAAACTCTTGGACCAGGCGGAAGCCGGGGATAACATTGGGGTATTGCTGCGTGGTGTGGATCGGGATTCGGTTGAGCGGGGCCAGGTGCTGGCGAAGCCGGGTTCGATCAACCCGCATACGCGGTTTACAGCCAAAGTGTATGTTTTAAAGAAAGAAGAAGGCGGGCGGCACACGCCGTTTTTCCAGGGCTACCGGCCGCAGTTCTACTTCCGCACTACTGACGTAACCGGCAGGATGGAGCTGCCCGAGGGTGTGGAGATGGTGATGCCGGGTGATAATATCAATATGGAAATTGAGTTGATTACACCGATCGCCACTGAAGAGGGCTTGCGCTTCGCGATCCGTGAAGGCGGCCGCACCGTCGGCGCCGGCGTCGTCACCGGGGTGGTCAAGTAACAATTTATGTTGACCCAAGACATTGAAAACGTTTGTGCGATGAAGTAAAAGGTTGCCGGGCCGGCCCGGGTAATTTTTACGGAGCATGTCTGTTTCAATCAGGCGAAAAGGAGGCACTTAACCCATGGCCAACCAAAAAATCCGTATCAGGCTGAGAGCTTTTGATCACCAGTTACTCGACCAATCCGCCGGGAAAATCGTGGAGACGGCGCGCCGAACAGGTGCCGAGGTTTCCGGACCCGTTCCGCTGCCCACGGAGAGAAATCTGTATACGGTGATTCGAGCTCCTCACAAGTACAAAGACTCGCGGGAACAGTTCGAAATTCGCACTCATAAGCGTTTGATCGATATCTTGGAACCTACACCGAAAACCATCGACGCTCTGATGCGGTTGGATCTCCCCGCCGGGGTCGATATTGAAATTAAGCTGTAGGCTCTCGGAGCAGGAGGTGTAAAAGCGAATGACAAAGGCACTGTTGGCCCGAAAAGTAGGAATGACCCAGGTTTATGACGAACAGGGGCGGGCGATTCCGGTCACTGTTTTACAAGCCGGCCCGTGTTATGTAGCCCAGGTTAAGAACAGCGCTAAAGACGGCTATACCAGTATTCAGATTGGCTACGGTGAAACGAAAGAACACCGGGTTAACCGGCCTCTTAAAGGTCATTACCACAAGCTGAAAGTACAGTTATGCCGCTATTTGCGCGAGTTTAAGGTAGCTGACCCGTCCGCTTTTAAGACAGGTCAGGAGCTGCGGGCGGATCTGTTTGCCCCGGGTGACAGCGTGGATGTCAGCGCTGTTTCAAGGGGTAAAGGATTTGCCGGTTCCATCAAGCGGCTCGGTTTTAGCCGGGGGCCTGAAACCCACGGTTCACACTACCACCGCGGGCCCGGTTCGCTCGGTTCCATCACAGCCAACCGGGTATTTAAAGGCCGTCCTCTACCGGGCCGGATGGGCGGGCAAAGGCGCACTGTGCAAAACTTAAGTGTAGTAAAAGCGGATGGCGAAAAAAATATTCTGCTGGTACGCGGTTCGATCCCCGGGCCCCAGGGCGGCCTGGTGGAGATTAAAGAGAGTGTCAAACGTTAGCTTAGATGGCGCTTTAGAAAGGAGATGCCCTGATCATGCCAAGTTTAGTTTTATATAATCGAAACGGGGAACAGGTGGGCGAGATGGAGGTCCAGGATAAATTGTTCGCCGCGCCAATGAAAAAGGGAGCCCTCTACCATACAGCTGTATCTCAGGCGGCCCGGCAGCGTCAAGGCAACGCCGCCAGCAGGGACCGCGGCGAGGTTAGAGGGGGAGGAGCCAAACCGTGGGCCCAGAAAGGCACCGGACGGGCTCGCCACGGCAGCAGCCGCTCTCCAATCTGGGTGGGAGGCGGTACCGTCTTCGGGCCGCACCCGCGCGATTATGGGTACACTGTACCCAGAAAAATGCGCCGGGCGGCGCTATGCTCTATTCTTAGCGCCAAGGTGCAAGAAGGCAAATTGCTGGTCATTGACGACTTTGCCATCAGCGAGCCGAAAACCAAGGCACTGGTCCAGGTCTTAAGCAACCTGAATGCTCTGGAGAGCACCCTGATCGTCACCGCAGCGCCGGATCACGACGTGATTAAGTCAGCCCGGAACCTGCCGCGGGTTAAAACGACCGCAGCCCGGCAGATCAATGTGCTGGACCTCTTGAGCTATGACCATCTGGTTATGACCAGGGACGCTCTGGAAGCCGTGCAGGAGGTGTTCGGAGAATGAGAGATGCCCGGGATATTATTATTCGCCCGTTGGTTAGTGAGAAGACAACGGATATGATGGAACAAAACAAGTATACTTTCGTGGTAGCCCGCGACGCCAACAAGATTGAAATCAAGGATGCGTTGGAAGAGATATTTGACGTGAAAATTAAAGCGGTTAACACGGCCAATTTTATGGGAAAGAAAAAACGCCTGGGCAAATACCCGGCAGGATTTCAACCCCGCTGGAAGAAAGCCGTTGTCACTTTAACCGAAGACAGTAAGACGATCGAACTTTTTGAAGGTCGTTAGCGAGGGAGGAACAAAAGAGTAAATGGCTGTTAAAAGATACAAACCGACATCGCCGGCGCGGCGTTTCCTAACCGTATTGACCTTTGATGAGATTACCAAGACGGAACCGGAAAAATCACTGCTGGCGCCGTTAAAAAGCAAATCCGGACGCAATGCGTACGGCCGGGTTACTGTCCGACACCGGGGCGGCGGTCACAAGCGTCAATACAGGCTGATTGATTTTAAACGCGACAAGGACCAGATTCCGGCCAGGGTGGCCGGCATTGAATACGATCCGAACCGTTCGGCCAATATTGCTTTACTGCACTATGCCGACGGGGAAAAACGGTATATTCTCTCTCCCCTCGGGTTGCAGGTGGGACAAACGATTATGTCCGGACCGAAGGCTGAAATTAGGCCCGGCAATGCCATGCTGTTGAAGTCTATCCCCGTGGGAACTTTTGTGCATAATGTTGAATTAAAAGAAGGCCATGGTGGCCAGTTGGCCCGTTCCGCCGGTTCGGCCGCCCAGCTGGTGGCCAAGGAAGGCCGCTTCGGACATTTGCGTCTGCCCTCCGGTGAAGTGCGGCTGGTGTTGTTGGACTGCCGTGCGACAATCGGCCAAATCGGTAACCTTGAGCATGAAAATATTACCATCGGCAAAGCCGGCCGTAAACGCTGGATGGGACGCCGGCCGACTGTACGCGGTTCCGTGATGAACCCTGTAGATCACCCGCACGGCGGGGGCGAAGGGAAAGCGCCGATCGGCTTGAAAGGACCGGTAACCCCCTGGGGTAAGCCGACCCTCGGTTATAAGACCCGCAAGAAGAAAAAAGCGTCGGATCAGCTCATTGTGCGCCGGCGCGGCAAGTAGCTTGCAAGTGACAGATAAGAGGGTAGAAACAAGAAAGAAGAGGAATCAAGGGAGGTTCTTGGATGTCCCGATCATTAAAAAAAGGGCCGTATGTTGAAGACAGTCTCATGGTAAAGATTCAACGGATGAATGAAAAAGGTGAAAAGAAGGTCATCAAGACCTGGTCCCGGCGTTCCACCATTTTCCCGGAGATGGTAGGTCACACGATCGCAGTACACGACGGACGCAAGCATATCCCCGTCTATATCAGTGAAGATATGGTGGGGCACAAACTGGGCGAATTTGCCCCGACCCGTACTTTCCGGGGACACGGGCATCATACCGAGCGCTCTACCTCTTTGAAGTAGGGCAGAGGAGGCATCTAACAGATGGAAGCAAAGGCACATGCCCGCTTTGTGCGGATACCGCCACGTAAGGCCAGGGCGGTGGTTGACCTGATTCGTAGAAAAAACGTGGACGAAGCGCTGAGCATTTTGCGTTATACTCCCAACCGCGCGGCCGAGATAGTGGCCAAGGTTGTTCAATCAGCCGCGGCCAATGCCGAGAACAACCTCGAGATGAACAGGGTTGGGTTATATGTAGATCAGATATTTGTTGACGAGGGGCCCACCTATAAACGGGTTCAACCCCGGGCCAGAGGGCGGCGCTTCTTGATTCGCAAACGATCCAGTCATATTACCGTTGTCGTCAAGGAGAGAAAGGGGGTTTAGTTATGGGACAAAAAGTAAGCCCGATCGGGTTTCGCATCGGTGTAATCCGGGATTGGGACGCGCGTTGGTATGCTGACAAAAACTACACGGAACTGCTGCACGAAGATCTGCAGATTCGTGGTTATCTAGAAAAAACTTTATCCACCGCCGGTTTGTCCCGGGTTGAGATCGAACGGGCGGCCAACAATCTAAGAATCAACATCCATACCGCCAAGCCCGGCATGGTTATAGGCCGCGGCGGCACCGGAGTGGAAAACCTGCGCAAGCAGTTGGAAAAACAAACCGGCAAAAAGGTCCACCTGAATATTATTGAAATCAAGGTGCCTGAATTGGATGCTTTCCTTGTCGCCGAGAGTGTCGCCTCGCAGCTGATCCGGCGGATCGCCTTTCGCCGGGCGATGAAGCAGGCAGTATTTCGCACCATGCGGGCCGGCGCCAAAGGAGTTCGCATTTCCTGCAAGGGCCGCCTGGGCGGCACGGAGATGGCGCGCAGTGAAAGCTACCTCGAAGGGACGGTGCCGCTGCAAACTTTGCGGGCCGACATTGATTTCGGCAAGACCGAGGCCCATACCACCTACGGGCGTATCGGGATCAAGGTATGGATTTATAAAGGCGAGGTACTGCCTTCCAGGCCGGCCGGACGCGGGCGTAAGGAGGAGGTAAACCAGGATGTTAATGCCTAAAAGGGTTAAATACCGCCGGCAGCATCGCGGTCATATGCGCGGGCAAGCCAAAGGCGGTACGGATATTCAGTTTGGTGATTTCGGTATGCAAGCCCTGGAACCGGCTTGGATAACCAGCCAGCAGATTGAAGCCGCCCGGATTGCCATGACCCGGTATATCAAGCGGGGCGGTAAGGTCTGGATTAGAATCTTTCCCGATAAACCGGTGACGGAAAAACCGGCTGAAACAAGGATGGGTAAGGGGAAAGGCTCACCGGAATACTGGGTAGCCGTGGTGAAGCCGGGTCGGGTGATGTTTGAACTGGCCGGTGTGAATGAAGACACGGCTAAGGAGGCCATTCGACTGGCGGCAAATAAGCTGCCAATCCGCATTAAGTTTATTAAAAGAGCTGAAGCAGGTGGTGTTGCTGAATGAAGGTGAAAGAAATCCGTGAGTTAAGCAATGATGAACTGAAAGACAGGATGAAAGAGCTCAAAGAAGAGCTTTTCAACCTTCGCTTCCAGTTGGCCACCGGGCAGTTGGAAAACGCGATGCGTATTAAAGAGGTCCGCCACGGTATCGCCCGGGTTAAAACCGTGCTCAGGGAACGGGCCCTTAGCTAAATGTAACTGAAGGGAGGCCCACAGTTTTTTGGAAACAGGAAAACGCAAGGTCCGCACTGGCCGGGTGGTCAGTGACAAGATGGATAAAACCAGGGTTATCGCCGTGGAAAGAATGACCCGTCATCCGCTTTACGGGAAAACCATTCGCCGCACTAAAAAATATAAGTTTCATGATGAAGCGAACGAATCCCGGGTGGGTGATCTGGTTAAAATTATGGAAACCAGGCCGTTGAGCAAGGATAAACATTGGCGTTTGGTGGAAATTATGGAACGGTCGCAGCTGTAGATTCTCTCCCGCGTGGTGCATTTTCACGCATCAGGAGGGGAAAGGAGAGAGACACGGATGATTCAAAATGAAACCATCTTAAATGTAGCCGATAATTCCGGTGCGAAAAAGGTTTTATGCATCAGGATTTTAGGAGGCTCCAGGCGTAGAGCCGGTCATGTCGGTGACATTATTATCGCCTCGGTTAAAGAGGCGACACCCGGCGGGGTAGTAAAAAAAGGTGAAGTGGTCCGGGCGGTGATCGTTCGCACACGGAGCCGCATGAACCGCAGGGACGGTTCGCACATCCATTTTGACGATAATGCAGCCGTGATCATCAACGAACAGAATAATCCCAGGGGTACCCGGATTTTCGGGCCCGTGGCACGGGAGTTGCGGGAGAAAGAGTTTATGAAGATAGTATCCCTTGCTCCCGAAGTGATCTAACAGGCTGAAGGAGGTAGCAAGCTCGATGGCCTTAAAAAAAATGACAGTCCGCCGGGGGGATAAAGTGCTCGTCCTCGCGGGTAAGGATAAAGGGAAAAAGGGAAAGATCATCTCCGCCATGCCGGCTGAAGGCCGGGTCAAGGTGGAAGGGGTCAACATGATTAAAAAGCATGCCAAGCCGACGCCGAAGATCCCGCAAGGCGGTATTCGGGAGATGGAGGGGGCTTTGGCAGCGTCCAAGGTGATGGTAATCTGCCCGGCCTGCAGCAAACCCACCCGGGTGGCGAAAAAAGTCCTCGGAGACGGCAGGCGGGTCCGTTCGTGCAAAAAATGCGGGGAATCGTTGGATAAGTAAGGAGGGTTGAGCAGCAGATGTCACGTCTAAAACAAAAATATCTGGAAGAAATTAGGCCTGCCCTCGTGGAGCGCTTTAACTATAAGAATGTAAACCAGGCTCCCCGGATTGAAAAAATAGTGGTCAACATGGGTATAGGCGAAGGTAAGGACAACCCGAAAATACTGGATGCAGCCGTAAAGGATCTGACCCAGATTACAGGGCAGAGGCCGGTGATCACCAAGGCGCGCAAGTCCGTGGCTAGTTTCAAACTTCGGGAAGGGATGTCGATCGGTTGCAAGGTAACTTTGCGGGGTGTACGCATGTACGATTTTATGGATCGGTTGTTTAACATCGCCTTGCCGCGAGTGAGGGACTTTCGAGGCATATCGCCGCGTTCCTTCGACGGGCGGGGGAATTTTACGGTAGGAATCAAGGAACAGTTGATTTTTCCGGAAATCGACTACAGCAAGGTGGAAAAGATTTTGGGTATGGATATCATAATCGTGACCACTGCCAAAACCGATGAAGAAGCCAGGGAGCTGTTGACTCTGATGGGGATGCCTTTCCGGGCAGCGTAGGGGCACCGCAAGGGTGCCTATTAGATCACGATCACAGCAGTTCCAACAGCAGTTCCAGTTGAAAGTATTAAAGGAGGAAAAGGATGGCCAAGAAATCTTTAATCGCCAAGGCGAAACGTCAATCGAAGTTTCAAGTACGCCATTATAACCGGTGCCGGCTATGCGGTCGTCCCAGGGCGTTTCTGCGCCGGTTTGGCATGTGCCGCCTTTGCTTTCGCCAACTAGCCAACGAAGGTAAAATACCCGGCGTTAAAAAGGCCAGCTGGTAGATGGTGAAAGGAAGAAAGGAGGGGTTCCTAAGATGATGACAGATCCGATTGCTGATATGCTTACCCGGATCCGGAATGCGAACATGGTCCGTCACAGCACGGTTGAGATTCCTGCTTCCAACCTGAAACGCTCGATTGCCGAGATTATGAAGCAGGAGGGTTTTATCAAGGACTATGACTATATCCAGGATCAAAAACAGGGTATTATCCGCATTCAGTTGAAGTACGGTAAAGATTCGCAGCGTATTATTAGCGGGTTGAAACGAATCAGCAAACCCGGTTTAAGGGTCTATGCGAATAAAGACGAACTGCCGAAAGTACTGGGCGGTTTGGGAATTGCCGTTATCTCCACCTCTCAAGGTGTGATGAGTGACCGGGAGGCCCGTAAAACAGGTTGCGGTGGAGAAGTTGTTTGCTATATCTGGTAGTGTTAGCTAAGGAGGTTCACTGATGTCACGAACCGGTAGAAAGCCGATCCCTGTACCGCCGGGGGTCCGGGTACAGTTAGACGGCAACCAAATTACGGTAAATGGCCCCAAAGGGCAACTTTCGCGGGAACTGCCGCGGGACATGATCATCGATCAGGAGGAAGGCTGGCTTTTTGTAAAGCGGCCGACCGACAGCCCGCAGCACCGGGCTTTACACGGTTTAACCCGCAGTCTGATCGACAATATGATTGTTGGTGTGACGGATGGTTTTTCCCGCACCCTGGAACTGGTCGGTGTTGGTTACCGGGCCAGTTTACAGGGCACCAGCCTGGTGTTGAGTATCGGATTTTCTCACCCGGTGGTTTTTGAACCGGAAAACAATATGGAGATTGAAGTACCCAGCAATACCAAGGTGATTGTTAAAGGAATTGATAAACAGCAGGTTGGCAATTTCGCCGCCGGGATCAGGAAGGTCTATCCGCCGGAGCCCTATAAGGGTAAGGGGATCCGTTATGAGAACGAAAAAGTCCGTCGCAAGGTAGGCAAAGCGGGCAAGTAGCGCTTCGGAGGTGTAAGGTAATGACTAGAATTAAATCACGCAATGAGAACCGGGTACGGCGTCACCGGCGGGTGCGCAGCAAAATCAGCGGCACCCCGGAGAGACCCCGTCTAAATGTTTTCCGGAGCAGCAAGCATATCTATGCCCAGGTGATCGACGATCAGGCCGGGCACACTTTGGCCGCCGCGTCCAGCCTGGATCCGCAACTGCGGTCTGATCTGCCCACGGGCGGTAATCTTGAAGCAGCCAAAAAGGTAGGCGAACTGCTGGCTCAGCGGGCTCTCGATCAGGGCATTAAAGAAGTAGTTTTTGACCGGGGCGGTTACCTCTATCACGGCCGGATTAAAGCGCTGGCCGATGCCGCCCGGGATAAAGGATTAATCTTTTAGAAAGGGGGGATGTAAAGGGTGTCGAAAATCGAACCATCCCAGGAACTTGTTGAAAAAGTAGTAAAAGTTAACCGGGTTGCCAAGGTCGTGAAGGGGGGGCGCCGGTTCAGCTTTAGCGCCCTGGTCGTAATCGGCGATCAAAATGGCGTTGTCGGAGCGGGTTTGGGTAAAGCGGGAGAGGTTCCGGAGGCGATCCGCAAAGGGATCGAAGACGCCAAAAAGAATCTGATTAAGGTGCCGCTGGTAGGCACATCGATTCCTCATCCTATAATCGGCCGTTTCGGAGCGGGCAAGGTTTTGATGAAGCCGGCCTCCGAAGGAACCGGTGTGATCGCCGGCGGTCCGGTCCGTGCCGTGCTCGAGTTGGCCGGGATCAGGGATATTCTGACCAAGTCGCTCGGTTCTTCCAACGCGTTAAACATGATCAATGCGACGATGACAGGTCTAAAATCACTAAAAATGGCTGAAGAGGTAAGCGCCTTGCGGGGTGTGGATATTGATAAGTTGTTGGGGTAAGGGGTGTAACAGATGGCAACTAAACTGCAAATTACGTTGGTCCGCAGCCCGGTATCGTGCCGGCCGAAACAGCGCCAAACGCTGAAGGCGCTGGGTTTGCAAAAAATCGGCCAGCGGGTCGAGCATAGTGATGTGCCTGAGATCCGGGGTATGATCCGGGTGGTCGATTTCCTGGTCAACGTTGAAGAAAGCAAGTAATACTTGATCTTACAAGGAGGTACGGCTGGTGCGCCTGCATGAAATAAGTCCTCCAGAGGGGGCAAGGCAAGCTGCCAAACGCAAAGGAAGAGGTATAGCCTCGGGGTTGGGTAAGACATCCGGCAGAGGACAAAAAGGTCAAAAATCCCGTTCCGGTGCAAAGACCCGCCGCGGGTTTGAAGGCGGCCAGATGCCGCTTTTCCGGAGCTTGCCGAAACGCGGCTTTACGAATATACACAAGAAAAAGTGGGCCGTGATCAATATGGAAGTTTTGAACCGGTTTGCTGATGATACGGCGGTGACACCGGAACTGCTCAAAGAAGAAGGCGTAATCAGATCACTGAAAGATCCTTTGAAAGTGCTGGGCGATGGTGAGCTCCAGCGCCGGCTGGTGATCCAGGCGCATGGTTTCAGCAGGCAGGCCCGGGAAAAAATTGAAGCCGCCGGTGGCAAAGCTGAGGTGATTTAATTGCTGGAGACAATACGGACAGCATGGCGGATCAAGGAGCTCAGGCAGAGGATCCTGTTCACCTTGGCTATGTTTGTTGTTTTTCGAGCCGGCTCCGCTATTCCCGTGCCGGGTGTTGATCCGTCGCAGTTAGCCAAGTTTTTTGAGGGCGATACGATTTTTGGGTTTTTCAATATGCTCGGCGGCGATGCCTTGAGCAACTTTACTATATTTGCTTTGGGGATAATGCCGTATATCAACGCTTCCATTATCATGAATCTATTGACAATTGTCATCCCGAAGTTTAAGGAATGGAGCCAGGAGGGACCTGAAGGTCGGAAAAAACTGTCCCAGCTAACCCGCTACGGGACCATTGTCATCGCTTTAATCCAGGGCCTGGCGCTTTCGTTCTTTATCGCGGATCGGGCCATCTTGAATAAAACACCTCTTTCCTATGTGATTATTGTGATCTCGCTTACCGCGGGGACCGCCTTCCTGATGTGGGTCGGAGAGCTGATTACGGAAAAAGGAATCGGCAACGGGATATCGCTGCTCATCTTTGCCGGTATTGTGGCCGGTTTCCCGGTTGGAGTCGCCCAGATAGCGGAGCAGGTGCGCCACGGGCAGGTCAACTCTTATTTTGTGATCGTGGTGATCTTGCTGTTGATCGGCCTGATTGTCGGCATTATCGGTTTAGACCAGGGGCAGCGCCGTGTTAACGTGCAGTACAGCAAGCGGATCATAGGCCGGAAGATGTACGGGGGCCAGGCGACTCATATACCGATGAAGGTAAACCAGGCCGGTGTAATCCCGGTCATCTTTGCCTCGGTAATCCTGACTTTTCCGCAGACCATGGTCGGTTTTATCAACCATCCGATCGCCGAGCGCATCGCCAACAGCCTGAAATGGGGATCGCCTTTAAATACCGTGATCTACGTGATGTTAATCATCATGTTTGCCTACTTCTATACGGCTGTGCAGTTCGATCCGTTTCAGGTTGCCGGCAATATTAAAAAATATGGCGGCTTCATACCCGGATTGCGTCCCGGAAAACCGACCGCAGAATACCTGGGTAAAGTGACTGCGCGGCTGACTACCGTGGGCGCTTTTTCCCTGGCATTCATCGCCGTCTTTCCCACCATATTGCAAGGGGCGACCGGCATACAGGTCATCTTCAGCGGCACAGGCTTAATTATCGTCGTCGGCGTCGTTTTGGAAACGGTAAAGCAGATTGAAAGCCATATGTTGATGCGCAGCTATAAAGGGTTTATGAAGTAAGCCATGATCAATTTAAAATCGTCCTTTGAAATCAAGAATATGCGCCGGGCCGGCCGAATCGTGGCCGAGGTTTTGCAGGAAATGGAGCGGGTTGTGGCGGCGGGTGTAACCACCGCTGCGTTGGATAAACTGGCTGAGAAGCTGATTCGCCGCGCCGGCGCCGAACCTGCTTTCCTCGGTTACCACGGTTTTCCGGCTTCAATTTGCACCTCGATTAACGAAGAGGTTGTACACGGTATCCCGGGGTTGCGCAAGCTCCAAGAGGGCGATATAATCAGCATTGATGTGGGTGTGCGCCTGGATGGTTATTACGGCGATGCCGCCGCCACCTATGCGGTTGGGGAGATTAGCCCCCTGGCGAAGCGATTAATTGATGTGACCAGGCAATCCTTGGAAGAAGCGATCAAAGCGATGCGCGTTGGGGGTCATCTTTCAGATCTTTCCCACGCGGTACAGTTTTACGCGGAGATCAACCGGTTTTCTGTTGTGCGTAGTTACTGCGGCCACGGTATCGGCACCGAAATGCATGAAGAACCCCAGGTGCCCAATTTTGGGAAACCGGGACGCGGGCCTACCCTGCAACCCGGCCTGGTGCTGGCAGTAGAGCCGATGGTGAATGCCGGCGGATGGGAAGTGGCGGTCCTACCCGATCAGTGGACTGTGGTGACCAAAGACCGGAATCTATCCGCTCATTTTGAACACACCATCGCCCTAGGGGAGCACGGCCCCGAAATACTCACTGTCCTCCGGGATTGACCAAAGGGGGCGTTATGATGGATCAGTTGAAACCCGGGCAATTGGTTCGTTCGCTGGCCGGCAGGGATAAAGGAGAGCATTATCTGGTCATTGCAGTGGCGGATCCCGGCCGGGTACTGGTTGTCGATGGACGCAGGCGGACGATGGCCCGTCCAAAAAAGAAAAACACCGCTCATCTGCAGCGTTATGAACGACGGGTAGAGATCGAAGAGTTGATTCATGCGCGAAAGCTCACCGACAGCCAGGTGATCAGGTATATTAAAGAGCTGGCGCCGCAGGAAGACGTTTTTTGACAGGAGGCAGAAACCGATGAGTAAGAAAAAGGATGTCGTGGAGGTGGAAGGAACAGTTGTTGAACCCCTTCCCAACGCCATGTTCCGGGTTGAGTTAAAAAACGGCCTTAAGGTGCTGGCACATGTGTCAGGGAAAATTCGCATGAATTTCATTCGTATTCTCCCCGGAGACCGGGTTTTGGTCGAGCTTTCGCCGTATGATCTCACCCGGGGCAGGATTACGTATCGCTATAAGTAAGGAGGCGGGTGGAGATGAAAGTACGGCCGTCGGTAAAACCGATGTGTGAGAAATGTAAGATTATCCGGCGAAAGGGTAAGGTAGTGATTATCTGCCAAAATCTCAAGCATAAACAGAGGCAAGGTTAAAGAATAGCTTTTCGGACCATAGGGAATTATAGCTTTGTTTAACTATTTTTGCCTGCCAGTTGATAAAGGTAGGAAGAAGCGTCATCTGGCGAGATGAAGGTTTTGAACAGTATCAATAGCAGATTTAAGGAGGTGTGTCTAGTTTGGCGAGGATAGCAGGAGTAGACCTGCCGCGGGAAAAACGAGTGGAGATAGCACTGAGCTATATTTATGGGGTTGGCCGTAGCCGAGCCGCGGCGGTATTGACTCATACCGGGGTCAACCCCAATACCAGGGTGCGCGATCTGACTGAAGATGAATTAAGCCGTCTGCGGGAATTTATCGATAAGAATTATAAGGTCGAGGGTGATCTCAGGCGTGAGGTAGCCATGAACATCAAGCGCCTGGTGGAGATCGGATGCTACCGGGGTATCCGGCACCGGCGCGGTTTACCCGTTCGCGGACAGGGAACCAAGAATAATGCCCGGACCCGCAAGGGACCGCGGAAAACCGTCGGCGTGCGCCGTAAGAAATAGCAGCCTGATTGAAGGGAGGAGGAAACTGACTTGGTTAAGAAAAAAGGGACGCGTCCAAAGCGCCGCGAACGGAAAAATATCGAGCGTGGGGTCGCCCATATCCGATCGACCTTTAACAATACCATTATTAGTATTACCGATGCTAATGGAAATAATATCTCCTGGTCCAGCGCCGGAAACGTTGGCTTTAAAGGTTCTCGTAAGTCGACGCCTTTTGCCGCGCAGCTGGCCGCTGAATCCGCGGCCCGGACTGCCATGGAACATGGGATGCGTCAGGTAGAAGTATTTGTGAAAGGTCCCGGCGCCGGAAGGGAAGCGGCCATTCGCTCTTTGCAGGCGGCCGGTTTGGAGGTAAATATGATTAAAGATGTAACCCCCATTCCTCACAACGGTTGCCGTCCGCCCAAACGGCGGCGAGTCTAGTGGAGGATAATATCACTATAGCGGGAGGTGTAATGTCAGTAATTATGGGACGCCATACAGAAGCAGTCTGTCGTTTATGCCGTAGAGAAAAAGTGAAGCTTTATTTAAAAGGCGATCGCTGTTATTCAGATAAATGCAGTGTCTCACGCCACACCTATCCACCGGGTGAGCACGGCCAGGGACGCCAGAAATTTTCCGAATACGGGCAACAGCTGCGGGAAAAGCAGAAAGCACGCCGTATTTACGGTGTGATGGAGCGGCAATTCCGTCGTTATTTTAAAGAGGCTGATCGCCGTAAGGGTGTTACCGGTGAAATCCTGTTGCAACTGTTGGAAAGCCGTCTGGACAACGTTGTTTACCGCCTCGGTCTCGGGCGTTCACGGCCGGAAGCGCGGCAGCTGGTCAATCACGGTCATTTTGCGGTAAACGGACGTAAGGTAGATATCCCTTCCTACCTGACTCGCACCGGCGATGTGATCACCGTGCGCGAGAAAAGCAGAAAACTGCCTGTGTTTAAGCAAATTGCCGAGGCCAGGGACCAGCAGGGGACTGTTGACTGGCTGCAGGTTGATTTTGAAAAGCTGGAGGGCCGGGTTATCCGGGTTCCCCGGCGGGATGAAATTGAGGTTCCCCTTTCCGAGCATCTCATCGTCGAACTATATTCCCGGTAAGGGAACACCATACCCTCAATACCCATACCGAGGAGGGTTAATCGTATCGTTATGATCGAGATTGAAAAGCCGAAAATTGAATGCGTGGAGAAAGACGAACAACACGGTTATGGAAAGTTTGTCGTAGAGCCCCTGGAAAGGGGTTACGGGATCACGCTGGGCAATGCCTTACGCCGGATCCTGCTCTCATCACTGCCCGGTGCCGCGGTAACCAATGTTAAATTTGACGGGGCCTTGCACGAGTTTTCCACTTTACCCGGCGTTCTGGAGGATACCATTGAAATAATCCTCAACTTGAAGTCTCTTTCCATGAAAATTTACAGCGACGAGGCCCAGACTCTGATCATAGAAACCGATCAGCCGGGGGTGGTCAGGGCCAAGGATATCAAGGCGCCCGCGGATGTGGAGATCTTAAATCCGCAGCTGCTGATCTGTACCCTGGAAGAAAACGCCCGCTTGTATATGGAGATGACGGCTTCAAACGGCAGGGGTTATGTGCCGGCGGACCGCAATAAGCTGCCTCACCAACCGATCGGGGTAATCCCGATTGACTCTATTTTTTCACCGATCAGAAAAGTAAACTACCAGGTGGAGAATACCCGGGTAGGTCAAGTTACCGACTACGATAAGTTGACTCTGGAGGTTTGGACGGATGGCAGTTCCAGACCCGATGAGGCGGTAACGCTGGCGGCCAAAATATTGAGCAAGCATATAGCCTTGTTTGTCAACCTCACCGAACAGGTGGACGACGTCGAGATTACCTCAGACAGGCAGGAAGACGACCGGGAACGGGTGCTGGACATGACGATTGAAGAGTTGGATCTGTCCGTGCGTTCCTATAACTGTTTGAAGAGGGCCGGCATTAACAGTGTCGGTGAACTAGTGCGCAAAACAGAAGAAGAGATGATGAAAGTACGCAATTTGGGCAAGAAGTCGCTGGAAGAAGTAGATCAAAAGTTAAATGAGCTTGGTTTCAGCTTGAATAAAAGCGGGGAGTAAGCGGTTTTAAGGAGGAACTTTTTAATGGCATACCAGAAGCTGGGTCGAAAAAGCGGTCCGCGGCGGGCCTTGTTACGTAACCTGGTCACCTCATTTTTACAGGCCGGTCGCATCGAAACTACCAGCACGAAAGCAAAAACGATACGCCCTCTGGCCGAGCAGATGATTACCCTGGGTAAGCGGGGCGATTTGCACGCCCGCCGGCAGGCCCTGGCTTTTATCATGGATGAGGATGTTGTCACGAAACTGTTTGAGGTAATCGGTCCGAAAATGGAAGGCCGGGACGGCGGCTACACCCGCATTATCCCAAAGGGGCTGCGCCGGGGAGACAGCGCTCCCATGGTTATTCTCGAACTGGTGGAATAAGCGCCGTCTCTGCTGGGCAGGGCACAGCATGCCGTGCCTCTTGCATCGCCTGCAAGGTTTAGAAGTGAAGAGAATCCTGCTTCTCCCCCCTGGCAAATGAACGTGCAGGGGGGATTTTGTACTACACTTAGAGCACTAGACAACATCCTGTTTAGTAAACTCTAACTTCCAATATGGAAGTAGAGCAGGGTGAGGGGGGAACCGTTATAACCCAACCGATCATTAAAACGGAAGGGATCAAGTATGTCTACCCGGGTGAAGCAGGGGAGGCCCTCGCCCTGGCGGGGGTAGACCTTACTGTCGATCAGGGGGAATACCTGGCGGTGATCGGGCCCAATGGCTCGGGCAAGACGACGTTGCTGAAACACCTCAATGCTTTACTGATCCCGGCAGCCGGACGGGTTCTGGTAAACGGCCT
This sequence comes from Bacillota bacterium, assembly GCA_040751775.1. Taxonomy (GTDB): domain Bacteria; phylum Bacillota; class Dethiobacteria; order DTU022; family DTU022; genus JBFMGD01. The sequence continues at coordinate 66,573 of JBFMGD010000002.1, forward strand.
GGATACAGCTATTGAAGACAACCTTCCTGTAATCCGCGCCCAGTGCGGCATGATCTTTCAAAATCCGGACAATCAGCTGGTCGCGACAACGGTGGAAGAAGACGTTGCTTTTGGTTTGGAAAATATGGCCGAGTCGCCGGTGCAAATCAGAGCGCGCGTCGCCGAGGCGCTGAAAACAGTGGGCCTGGAGAAACTGGCCCAGCATCCGCCTCACCTGCTTTCCGGGGGAGAAAAACAAAGAGTGGCTGTGGCCGGCATTCTGGCAATGCGTCCGCGCTGCTTGCTCATGGACGAGCCGACGGCCATGCTGGATCCGGAGTCGCGTGCGGGTGTTTTGGATACCGTCCGGTCCTTGAACCGTTCACAGGGCATTACGGTGATCCATGTGACCCATTTCCCTGAAGAAGCGGCGCTGGCTGACCGGGTGTTGGTTTTAGACCGCGGAAAAATGATCAAAGACGGCTCGTCCCGGGAAATACTGACTGACCTCTCTTTGCTGCACTCACTCGGATTACAGGGCACGGTCGCTGCGGAGTTGGCTGCCGGCCTGGCGAAGGATGGCTTTACCCCGCCCCCTGGTTTACTACACGGCCGGGAGTTGGTTGAGTATCTATGTTCATCCGCACTGAAGAGTTAACGCATGTCTATATGCCGGGCACTCCTTTTGCCGCGACTGCGCTGCGCGGGGTAACCCTCGCTATCGAGCGCGGTTCTTGCAGCGCGCTGATCGGTCCCTCCGGTTCCGGCAAATCTACCCTGATCCAGCATCTGAACGGCTTGCTCAAGGCTACCGCCGGCCGGGTTGTTGTCGATGGACGGGCAGTCGGCGAAGATCGCCAGGAAATGCTTAAGCTGCGCCGCCGTGTCGGATTGGTTTTTCAGATGCCGGAACAGCAGTTTTTTGCGGAAACCGTCTATGATGAAATCGCGTTTGCGCCGCGCAACATGGGCTGTAATCCCGGGGCGGTGGAAGCACGGGTGAAGCAGGCGTTGAACCAGGTCGGGCTTGATTACGGCAAACTCAAAGACCGCTCGCCTTTTCATCTCAGCGCCGGGCAGAAACGACTGACAGCGGTGGCGGCGATCCTGGCGCTCAGGCCGGAGGTGCTGATCATGGATGAGCCCACAGCCGGGTTGGATCCGGCCAACCGGCAAAGATTGCACGATTTGTTAAAAACATTAAACCGGGAAGCCGGATTAACCATTCTAATTGTCACGCATGATCTTGACCAGGCCGCCGCCCTGGCGGACCGGATCCTGGTTTTGAACGACGGCCGCCTGGTGATGTCCGGTCCGCCCGCGGAAATACTTACCCGGGGGGCCGAGCTGCGGCGCCTGGGTCTGGCGCTGCCCCTGCTCAGTGAAATCATGCATGGGCTGAGCGAACGGGGGCTGCCCGTAAACACAGCCGTTTTTTCACTGGATCAGGCACGCCGGGAAATCAACCGGGTGCGAAAGCAGGGTGCAACTTTATGAGCCGCAATATAACCCTGGGCCAGTACCTGCCCGGCGATACTTTCATGCACCGGCTCAATCCCCGGTTTAAATTGTTGTCCCTGCTGTTCGTCCTGACAGCGCTGTTTTGGTTGAAAACTTTTACCGGTATGGGTATCCTGCTGCTCCTGTTGATCTTGCTAACCGCCGCTGCCCGGGTGCCGTACCGCTACCTGCTGCGCGGGCTGCGCCCGATTCTTTACATTATCCTCTTTACCCTGGTGATCTACCTTTTTTTCACCAAGGGGGGGGTAGTGCTGCTGCGGGTCGGTTCGGTTACCATCGAGCAGGCCGGTTTGTTTGAAGGGGTATTTATTATTGCCCGGCTGATCGCCCTGGTTACCGCTTCGATCCTGGTTACGCTGACCACAACTCCCTTAGCCTTAACCCACGGCCTGGAATTTTTCCTGGCCCCTTTTAAGTTGATTCGTCTGCCGGTCGACGAGATCGCCATGATTATGATGATCGCCTTGCGTTTTATCCCCACATTGATGGAAGAAAGCCAGCGCCTGATGCGCGCCCAGATGGCCCGCGGGGCTGACTTTGAAACCGGCAACATTTTTCGTAAGGCGCGCAACCTGACGCCGCTGATCGTGCCTCTCTTTGTCAGCGCCTTCCGCCGGGCCGATGAACTGGCCCTGGCCATGGAAGCGCGCGGCTACCGCATCGGCGCCCGGCGCACCCGCATGCGTGAAGAGACCGTCACCTGGCGCGACTGGATCGCGGTGACTGCCCCGGCCGCCCTCCTGGCCGCGGTAATTATCTATGCTCTCTAAGGAATACCTTTAAGCTGCGCCAGAATTCTTTTTCCAGAAGCATGGGGACGGTTCTTTTGCTTCCTTAACCTATTGCCATGAAAGATTGCCCTGAGATAAAAAGGAAGCAAAAGAACCGTCCCCATGCTTCCCATACATTATAAACAGCTAAGTTCTAAAGATAGGGCAGAAATAATGGTCACAACGGCCCATTGGATGGTCGCCGTGGATTGTCGATCTAATAAGCATTTAGTCCTGGTATATGGCTTTAAGGATTTTGACATCGATGAAGATACAACCTTAAAGCATGGAGATACCTTAAGTTCCTATTTTTTTGTGGGTTTAGAGATCGCGGTAGACGAGATATTTGGGATTTAAGCGGCCATATTATACCGGTAGGCCAAGAACAGGGAGCATATCATGCAGAACATTCGCCTAGAAATAACCTATGACGGTACAGCTTACAGCGGTTTTCAGATCCAGGAGAACGCGCCCACGATCCAGGGGGAGTTGGAGCGTGCCCTGGTTACTATCTATAAACAGAAGGTGCGTCTGATCGGGGCCGGCCGCACCGATGCCGGTGTGCATGCCCGGGGACAGGCGGCTCATTTCATCGCTCCTTTTACTGTGCCGCTTGAGCGGCTGCCCGCTGCGCTTAATTCACTGCTCGGTTCAGATATCGTGGTTACAGATGCGGCAGCTGTTTCACCGGACTTCCATGCCCGCCACGATGCCAAGCGAAAACTCTACAGTTATACTTTAGACCGGGCGCTTTACCCCCGGGTGATGCTGCGTCGTTTCAGTTTGCACTATCCCGAACCGTTGGATCTTGAACGTATAGTGGAAGCAGCCTCTCTTCTGGAAGGGAAGCACGATTTCCGTGCTTTCCAGGCCGCGGGTAGCGCGGTCCGGGATACGGTGCGCACGCTGCACCGGGTGGAGTTGCGAAATCTGCAGGACGAACAGCTGTTGAAACTTTTTTTTGAGGGAGACGGCTTTCTCTACCGGATGGTGCGCTTGCTTACAGGGAGCCTGCTCAGGGTGGGCGCGGGGAAACTGGACCGGGCCGATCTGGCTGCGGCGTTGAGAGGTCAAAACCGCGCCGCGGCCGGCCCGACCGCCCCGCCGCACGGGCTATGCCTGGAACGGGTTGTCTATTGATTTTAAACGTTTTTTGCTTGACAAGCGCTTCATTTGTATATAAAATGATATTTGTGACTGATTGAGGAAGGATAAGGGGAGGGAAGAAATGCGCACCACATACATGGCTAAACCCCAAGAGATCAAACGTCACTGGTATATTATCGATGCAGCGGGACGTCCACTTGGGCGGGTGGCAACGGAAGCGGCCAGACTGCTCAGGGGTAAACACAAAGCCATCTTTACCCCCCATATCGATACAGGCGACCATGTGATTGTGTTGAACGCTTCCCGGGTTATTTTAACCGGAAACAAATCACAGCAGAAGTTTTATTACCGCCATTCCGGGTATCCCGGCGGATTGAAAAAAGTTGACTACGCCACCTTGCTGGCGGAGAACCCCGAGAAAGCGGTCTACTTGGCCGTCCGGGGCATGCTGCCCCATAATCGGTTGGGACGGGCTATCCTCAAAAAGTTGAGGGTCTACCGCGACTTGCAGCATCCCCATGAGGCCCAGGGACCCCTGACCTGGGGCGAAGAGCCGGCAGAAGCAAAGAAAGGAGGCCGTAGCTCTTGAGTGAAGTTCAGTACATGGGTACAGGACGCCGTAAAGAATCGGTAGCCCGGGTGCGTCTCGTGCCGGGCAGCGGCCGGATTATGATCAACGGCAAGCATATGGACCAGTACTTCGGGTTGGAAACGCTAAAACTGATCGTTCGCCAACCGATGGCGGCCACGGAAACCCTGGAACGCTTTGACGTAATCGCCAAGGTAAAGGGAGGCGGTTTCTCCGGTCAGGCCGGAGCCATTCGCCACGGTATTGCCCGGGCGCTGTTACAGGCTGACGGCGAGTACCGCCCGGTGTTGAAAAAGAGCGGTTACCTGACACGCGATCCGCGAATGAAAGAGCGTAAGAAATACGGCTTGAAAAAAGCCCGCCGCGCTCCGCAATTCTCCAAGCGATAATTTTCTATACCGAACCGGTAAAACGGGGCAGCCCAAGCGGCTGCCTTTTGTATTTATCGAGGGTGCCTCTCTCTCACACCCTGCTCCACTACCCGCCTTACCTGTAAGGGGAGCGGTTATAAGTTTGGCCTTGATTGACCGGGCAGGGAATTTTCACCGGACAATCGAATATCTTACTATGTCCAAAATATACCTCGGATCGTCTAATTTACTGGAAAAACAGCTTTCCAGCGATATCGCTGCTTTAAAGAAGGGCAATCCTTTTCACCCTGTGGTGGTGCTGGTGGAGAGCAACCTGGCCGGTGTGCAGCTGCGCCGTTCGCTGGCCGGGCATATGGGCAGTCACTGCCGGGTTCGCTTCCTCACTTTTCCCGATCTGATAGACTTCCTCTGCCGTTTGCATGACAGCACTTCAGGAGAACCGCTGCCTCTGTTCGCCGAGGATTGGCTGGTTGCTTTAACCGCCCGGCAGGCGGAGCAGGGCTATTTTGCCCCGGTGGCCGGGCGCCCTGGTTTTAGCCGGGCGCTGCTGGAGACATTTCGCAGTCTTGAGGAAGCGGGTCTGGATCAAATTATTTCCGGCGGCGCTGACTTTACTGAAAAACAGGCCGAGTTGGCGCGGTTATTTGACTTCTACCGCGTCAGCTGCCGGGGTTTCCTGAATAAAACCGCTGCTGTTGAATTGGCCCGGCGGACTCTATCCGGCGCGTCCCCCTTTGCGCTTTACTGCTACGGCTATTATCGCTTTTCACCGCTTGAACTGACCCTGCTTGCAGAACTGATTGAGCGCCTGCCTGTGACTGTATACTGGCAGGAGACGGCGCGGCGCTTCCCGGTGAGCGAGCGCAGCATGGATTGGTACAGCAAGCGCGGCTTTCAGCCGGTTGAACTGGCCGTACCGGACAACCAGGCTTGTTCCAATCTTAAATTACTGCAGCGCTCTCTCTTTGCCCCTGCTGCCGGCAGCCGGCCTTCCCGTACGGCGGATAGCTCGCTGCAGTTTATTTGTGCTCCGGATGAAGTGAGGGAAGTAGAGGAAATTACCCGGGAAATAGCGGCTCTCGCCGGAAGAGGCACTCCTTTTAGAGAGATAGCGGTGGCTGTAAAAGACCCTTCCTATGCCGACCTGGTTGAGAACATGCTGGCCGGGGCCGGCATACCGGTATATCTGGCCGGCGGGATACCCCTGGCGCGTTCCCGGGAGGGAAAAGCGCTGCTTCTTTTTATCGAACTGATCAGCAGCGAGTATGCTCGGGCCCAGGTGATGGAGTTGGCCGCTTATGTTCCCTGTAATTTTCAGGCGCTGCTCAAAACCGCGGATCCGGTCAGCCCGGCCTATTGGGATATGCTTACCGTGGAGGCGGGCCTAATCGGGGGGCGTGAGAACTGGCTTCCCGTGCTGCAAAATTTTTATAATAAATTGCTTAATAGATTAAAGGAGGCGGATCCGTCTGATCCCGGCCGCGCGCCGGACGATACCCGCGATCGCCTGAAGGCGTTAAAGCAGCTGCAGTTATTCCTGGAGATTCTTTTTACCGCGGCGCGTGCTGTCCCTCTTAAAGGTTCTTGGCTCGAAATCTGCAGTGCCCTGAAGGAATTTGTCCGGCAATTTTTAATGCGCTCTCCGGAACAGCAGGTTTTGCTCAGACTGCTCGGGCATCTCGGCGCTCTTGATCGCTTCCCGGGAAAAGTTACGTTGCAAGCGGCCCGGGACTTGATGGGGCGCGCTCTGCAGTCGACTACCCTGCCCCGGGGCAGATTTCAGCGAGACGGGGTCAATATCCTGCCAATTACCGCACTATCCGGCATCCGTTTCCAGGTTGTATTTCTGCCCGGACTGATCGAGAGTAACTACCCCGCGCCACTTCGCCTTGATCCGCTGTTATCCGAGGCGGAACGTGACGCCATTACCGGTCTGCCGTCGAACCGTACGGAACAGCTTTCGCAGGATGCCTTCAGCTTCACCCTCGCTTTGTGTGCCGCGTCGGAGCGAGCAATTCTATCCTGGCCCCGGGTCAGCGCCGCCGGAAACCGGGAGCTGCTGCCTTCTTTTTATCTCTCCCGTGCCGGTGAACTGCTTCTGGGCTATCGACCCGCTTTGGGGCAACTCGATCGGTTGCCCGGTTACCGGCGTCTGCCCGGCGGTGATCACTATCTGGAGAGGCTGCGGGCCGTTCTCGATTCCGATTTTGATCAAGCTGCCTGCCGGCAGCTGCTCCCGCCGCAGCGGCCCGAGCACTACCTGGCCCGTTTGTCACCTCTTCTCGCGCGGCTGCTTGAGTTTGATCTTTCCCGGCGTTTATCCGATTTGACGCCTTATCAAGGCATCATTAAACCAGCCGGCAGCAGCCGTGTCGTCTCCGGTGTTGGCCGCGCGGTTACTACCTTGGAGGAGTATGCCCGGTGTCCCTATGCCTATTTTTTGACGCATCAGTTGAATCTTAACGCTTTCGAGGATCCGGCAGAAGCCTTGGGATTAAACCCGGGCCGGCGTGGCCTTCTACTGCATCGGATCCTGGAACAGTTTTATCGCCAAAGCCGGCTGCAGGGGCTGCTGCCTGTGCATCGTTTTCCCGCGGAAAACCGGGCTCTCCTGGCTTCGGTCTGCGGCCGCCAGTTTACCGAATATGCGGCGCGTTACCCGCTGCCGGTTGAGATGCTCTGGGAGCTGCAGCAGCGGGAGCTTTTGGAAGTAGCGCAGGCGTTGCTGTCATGGGAAATAGATAATGGGGAAGCCTGTCTACCCGAGTATCTTGAACACCCCTTCGGCATGGAAGACGGTTCGGAAAGCCGGACCAGCTTTTACCTTCTGGACGGGGAAAGACTGGTTCTGCGGGGACGGATCGATCGGATCGACCGCTGCGGCGAGAAAGTGCGCGTGATCGACTATAAATCGGGCCGCAAAAAAGGCCGGGATGACAGCCTGGAGGGGGGTACGGCGCTGCAGCTGCCGCTATACCTGTTGGCGGCTGCGGACGCGCTGGGTTTAGCCGATCTCGCACGGGCGGAAGCGTGTGCTTATTACCTGGCCGGTGACGGCGTCAAACCGGTGCGCTTCTCCGGTCATAACTGGCCGGAAAAAGAAGAAACTTTACATAAAACGCTAAGCGTAATCCTCAGCGGCATCCTGGGCGGGCTCTATTTCCCATATCCGGGAGAGAGTGGCGAAAACTGCCGTTATTGCCCCTATAAAACCGTCTGCGGGCCGGAGATTACCGGCCTGTTTCACGGCAAATCCCGGGATCCCCGGCTGGCGGATTTTTTAAGCCTGAAAGAAATCGGGGGACAGTAATGCGAAGGGAGACCGCGTTCTTGACAGGGGAACATAAACTGCCCAAAAGACTGGTGGACGAAAGAGAACGCCGCCTGGCGGCCGAAGACCTGACCAAAAATTACTGGGTAGAAGCGGGAGCGGGGACCGGAAAAACAACGCTGTTGATCAGCCGGCTACTCAATATTGTGCTCAACGACCATGCCGGCCTGGATCAAGTTGCCGCGATCACTTTTACGGAGAAAGCGGCAGGTGAACTGAAGGTTCGCCTGCGCGAGGCGCTCGAACAGCGTCTCGACACCGGCGGCGACCGGCAAAAAGCGCTGATCACCAGGGCGTTGGAGGAGTTGGAAACAGCCTCGATTACCACGATTCACTCCTTCGCTGCCGGCCTGCTGCGCGAGCGGCCTGTCGAAGCCGCCGTTGATCCCCGGTTTGATATCATCAGCGGCGGTGACCTGCAGGATCTGCTGGATAAAACCTGGGACCGCTGGCTGGCCGCCCAACTGGGCCAAAAAGCTCAGCCTTTAGAGCGAGCTCTTTTGCTAGGTTGCAGCCCGGATCAATTGAAGCAGCTTGGCCTAACCTTATACCAGCAGCGAGATCTGGTGCTGGCCGGTTCCTGCCCGGAACCACCGGATTTGCTGCCGGCTTTCCAGGCCGGGCTGGCCGATTTTTTGCGCCGCCTGGAAGAACTGATCCCCGATTGCCTCGACCATGCCGATCAGGGCTATAAGCTGCTCACCGCTGTTATGGCCCAAGGCCGCGCCTTTACAGCAGTACAGGCGCGACTGCTTCAAGAGCGGTTTATCCTGAACGCTTTTCCCAAGATCGCCGCCAAGGGGAATAAAACCAGGTGGAGCCCTCCTGAAAGCTGCACCCGGCAAAAGGAGCTCTGCTGCGACCTGGCCGATTCTTTGCTGAAAGTGCAGCAATCGATCGCCGGCCGCTTGGTCGCGGATTTGGTGCAGTGGCTGCACGGCTTTCTCGAAGTGATGGAAACGGCTAAAAATGGCGCTCTCGACTTTCAGGATCTGCTGCTTAAAGCACGCGACCTGCTGCGCGACGTCCTGCCCGCGCGGCAATACTTCCAGCAGCGCTACCGCTTTCTCCTGGTCGATGAATTTCAGGATACGGACCCCTTGCAGGTTGACCTGGTCTACCTTCTCGCCGAGCAGGTTCCCCTGGCCGATGCCTGGCAAAATGTCGTGCCGGTCCCGGGGAAGCTGTTCCTGGTGGGCGACCCCAAGCAGTCAATTTATCGTTTCCGGCGCGCCGATATCGAAATTTACCAGGCCGCCGGTAATCTTTTGAAAAGCCATGGTGAAAAACTTGCGATCACGCAGAATTTCCGGACCCTGCCGGCCCTGATCGACTGGGTGAATCGCTGCTTCTCTGAATTAATCCAACCCTTGGGGCAATATCAGCCCGCCTATATTCCTTTGCAACCCTATCGCGACGATACGGGCGAACCGGCGCTGGTGCTTCTTGAGCCCTCAGAAGACCTGGCCCATGCTTCCGCCGCCGCGGTGCGTGCCGCCGAGGCGGACGCGGTGGCCGGCTGGATCGAATCGGCCGTGGGCTGCTGGCCCGTCAGCAACAGTGAAGGCTCTGAGCGCCGCCTGGCCTACGGCGATCTGGCCCTGCTGTTCCCCACCTTTACCGGGCTCCATATCTATGAAGAAGCGTTAAACCGCCGCGGCATACCCTATCGCCTCGAGGGGGGAAAGCGTTTCTTTTTACGGGAAGAGATCAACGCGCTGAAGAATCTGCTTACAGTGATCGATAACCCCTATAATCAAATTGCCCTGGTAGCGGCGCTGCGTTACTGGTCCGGCATTTCGGATGCCGAGCTCTACCGTTACCGGAGCGTCGGGGGCGAACTAAGCTACTTGGCAGCTGTCCCCGCCGGTTTTCCCCTGATCGGGGAGGCCTTTAGCCTGTTTCAAGAGGCGCACCACGAACGGCATCTCCACCCGGTTTCCGCCCTGGTGGAAACGATGTTGCGGCGCACCTGGTACTGGCAGCGCTGTATGGCCTTGCCCCACGGACTGCAAAGCAGCGCCAATTTGCACAAGATCCTGGAAATAATTCGCGCCCGGGAACGGGAACAGCCTCTCACACTGCAAGGTTTCGCCCGCTGGTTGACCCGGGTGGAAGAAGAGGCGAGGGAAGAATCGGAATCGCTGATCCACGATCCGGGCGGCGACGTCGTTCAACTGTTGACAATCCATAAGGCCAAGGGGTTGGAGTATCCCGCTGTTTGCCTGGTCAATCTCTCCGGGGGCCGGGGAGGCCGCGAAAACTTCCTGGCTGATCGCCTGAAGCAGCGCTTTTATGTACGCGTCAATCAACAGTTGACCGGGGCGGGATTTACCGAGGCGCTGGAACAAGAGAAACACCGTCAGAAAGCCGAAGAAATGCGGCTGCTCTACGTGGCCGCGACCCGGGCCAGGGACTACTTGATTTTGCCCCGTTTCCAAAACAGGCGCGGCGGCGGTTTCTGGGATGACCTGGCCGGGCTGGAGCAGTGTATCCCTGAATTGTGGGCAGGCGCCCGGATCATCAGCGGCGCGGCGCCGGATATTCGCTCCGGCCCATCCGTCAACACCCCGCCGGCTGAGACAACTGCCGCAGATCAGGTGGAGGTAATGCTGGCGGAACGCCGGCGTTGGAAGGAGACGCTGCGCCGGGTTGTTAAACAGGGCGCCGCGCCCGGTCCGTACCACAGTGCGGGCAGCCTGGCCGGCAAGACGGAGAGCGAACAGGCGGCAGAGCTATGGGCTGATTTGGCGCCGCCCGGTGAAGAGACGCACGGGCCGGGATACCCGGCCGGCGGTGGTGATACGCTCGGCTCGGCTTTTCACCAGATCATGGAACAGGTGGTCCATCAAGCTCCGGAACAGCGCACCATTGAGCGGTTGGCTGCCAAAACAGCGGCATACTGGGGATTAAGCGATCACGGTGAACTGGCCCGGCTGGTGCGCAACGCTCTCGCTCATCCCTTGCTGACGAGGGTCCGCTGTTCCGATCTGATACTGCGGGAACTGCCCTTCATGCTCAACCTTGACGGAGAATTGATCGAAGGGATTATCGACCTGCTTTTCCGGGAAGAACGCGGCCTGGTCGTCGTTGACTACAAAACGGATGCCGACACCGGGGAAGCGCATGCGCAACGTTGGGAACGTTACCGCCGCCAGGGACAGGTCTATGCCCTCGCTGTATCCGAAATTACCGGCGAGCCGGTTAGTGAAGTCTCTTTCCTGTTTGTGCGCCGCGGCGAAGTAAAGCAGATCGAGATGCCGGATCCGGCCTTGCTCAAGGCGTCGCTGCGGAAGATCCTAAAACAGGGAGGGTAAGAATATATATGGAAGAAATCAAGCCGGGGGTTTGGTTTGTGGCTGCCGGGAACGGGGGCCGCTACCCCTTCGCCCATTCCCTCTACCTGGCGGGGCGAAACAGAACTTTAATTGATACCGGGGCCGGTCCCGTATTGGAACAACTGGTCGGCCGGGTGGACCAGGTATTGTTAAGCCACTATCACCGGGACCATCTAACCGGTAACGTGTTGTTCAGAGAAGCGCCTTTCCTGATTCACCCGCTTGATGCCCCTGCCGTTCAGACCGAGCAAGGTTTTTTTCAGCTGAGCGGCGTGGACCGGATCGCAGGCGGGGCATTCTGGGAGATAGTCAGGCAGAGCGGCTTCAAGGCCACGGCAATTGCCGGGTTGTTCAAAGACGGGGATTGCCTGGAGTCGGGTTCACTGACTGTCCGGGTCCTGCACGCTCCGGGGCATACTCCCGGGCACTGTGCTTTCTTGATCGAAGAATATGAGCTGATTTTTGCGGCGGATATCGATCTCACTCCTTTCGGACCGTGGTACGGCAATGTTTCCTCGGATCTGGAACAGTTTAAGCGCTCGATCCGGCGGATTCGCGATCTGAAACCGCGCCTCCTGCTGAGCGCGCACTGCATGCCGGTTACATCCGGCATTACTGCCCGCCTGGACCGGTTTGCCGCCGTGATCGAGCAGCGTGACGAAGCGCTTTTTGAACAGCTGCGCCGGAAGCCACAGACCCTTACACAGCTGGTCGACCAAAAAATGATCTACGGCCGCCACCCTCAACCGGCTTCACTCTACCGCTTTTTTGAGGAAACCATGCTCCGGAAACACCTGGATGGTTTGATTGAAAAGGGCCTAGTAAACAAGCTGAATGAGCAAGGCTGTTACGAGGTACTGTAAACCGGTTTTGCCGCCCGTCATGGCAGTTATCGCTCCTTAACGGTAAATCTTAGCTGTTGTCAAAAGGGGAGGGGTCCATTATAATTATAACAAAGATACACTATACAAATAAGAAGGTTTTGAATAGATGAAAGTACAAGAATATTTAAAAAATAAACTTAAACAGGGAGCTGTTCATATCACCCTGATCGATCCCTCGCGCCAGGTGCCGGAAGCAGCCGGCCGTTTGGCCGAGACGGCTCAGGAAGTAGGCAGTGACCTGATTTTTATCGGTGGCTCCACCACCGTGACCCAGCGCACCCTGGTGGAGACTGTCGACGCGGTCAAACAACGCTCGACGATCCCTTTGCTTTTCTTCCCGGCGGGTACGGAGTCCTTGAGTTTAAACCTGGATGCTTTTCTCTTTTTAAGCCTGTTAAATTCACGCAACGCGCATTTCATCAGCGGCACTCATTCCCGGGTCGCCCTGGTGCTCAAGCGCCTTGACGTGGAGACGATCCCGGTCGGCTATATCCTGATCGAACCGGGTATGAAGATGGGTGAAATAGGTGAAGCGGACCTGGTTTCCCGTGATAACTTCTGGCGGGCAATCGGTTATGCCCTGACCGCCGAGTTTATGGGTATGAAGTATGTCTTCCTCGAAGCCGGCAACGGTGCCGCCCAGCCTGTTCCCGCCGGCATGATCCGGGCGGTCAAGCGCGAAATTTCGGTCCCCCTGATTGTCGGCGGCGGGATTCGAACCGCGATCGATGCCCGCCGTGTGCGCCAGGCCGGGGCTGACATCGTGGTTACCGGGACGATTATTGAAAACGCCGGTTACCGTGAACGGCTGCGCTCCATCCTGAGCGCTCTTAAGGAATAGCGGCGCTCACAGGCGTCAACAAAAAATAAACGAAAAAACCTCTGATGGCAGAGGTTTAATTTTTTTAGCTACTGCCGCATTCCCCGCTCCGGCCGGTCAGTATTTCCAGGGCGTGATCCAGCACCGGGGTAAATACAGCCAGGCACTCCCGGACCGCCTTCGGGCTGCCGGGCAGGTTAATAATTAGTGTCTGCCCGCTGATCCCCGCCACGGCCCGGGAGAGCATCGCTTTCGGTGTTACCGCGGCGCTTATCCGGCGCATCGCCTCGGCGATACCCGGTGCCGGCCGGTCGATCACTTCCAAAGTCGCTTCGGGAGTGATGTCCCGCGGCGCAAAACCGGTCCCCCCTGTTGTAAACACGGTATCAACTCCATCCCGGACCGCGCTTCGCATCGCGGAAACAAGGGCGGGCCGGTCGTCGGGAACGATGACGTAATTGGTCACATCGCCCCAGGGCAGAAGCGCCGCCTGGATGGCAGGCCCGCTTTCGTCTTCCCGCTCTCCAAGGGAGCCTTTGTCGCTTGCGGTGATCACCGCGAAGCGGTAAGACGGCCTGGGCAGCAGCGTGTCGCCAACCTTGATTTCCCCGCCGGCCAGCACTTCCGTAAAAATACCTTCGCGGGGCATGACGCAGTCCCCGGCCTGGTAATAGATGGCACAGCGGCTGTGACATTCTTTGCCGATCTGGGTAACCCTTAAGATCGCCTCGCGCCCGGCCTCGAGCCGGGTCCCCACAGGCAGTTCGACTAGGTTGATGCCGGTTGTGGTCAGGTTTTCGGCAAAGTCACCGGGACCGACATCCAGGCCCGCCGCGATCATTTTGGCGATGCTCTCCATCGCCAGCAGGCTGACCTGCCTGTGGGCGAAGCCGGCATGGGCATCTCCTTCCAGGCCCTGGCCTTCGATCAGGAGCCCCTGTCCAACATTTTTCTTTCGCTCACCCTTACGGGCGCTGCTGCAAACCGCAATTACCTCACCCATTATCACTACTCCTCGCGCCGGTAGAGGCCGGAACGGCCGCCTTTTTTCTCCACCAGCCTGATATTCTGAATAACCATATTTTTGTCTACAGCCTTGCACATATCGTAGATCGTCAGCGCGGCTACGCTAACCCCGGTCAGCGCTTCCATCTCCACCCCGGTCTGGCCGGTCAGCTTTACCCGCACGCCGATTTCAATTTTGGCGGCCGCGTCAACCGGGTTGAAGTCGACCTCCACCCCCGAGATGCCCAGGGGATGAGCCATGGGGATCAGGCGCCCGGTTTCTTTTACGGCCATCACGGCGGCAACCTGCGCTACGCTCAATACATCGCCTTTTACCATGCGGCCTTCTCTAATCCGGGCCAGGGTTTCCGGAGACATAACGATCTCTCCCCGGGCATAGGCTTCGCGCAGAGTGTGCTTTTTGGCCGAGACATCAACCATGCGCGGCCGGCCGGCCGTGTCGAAATGGGTCAACTCGCCTTCCCGGCCGCCGCCGCTGCCAAAAAAGCGCTCATAGATGAAGCGGGCCAGGCCCGCGCTGTCTTCAAGGCTAAAAACCGGCACCGGCGCTGGTAAATCGGCTAAATCGGTGACCACGGCGATGACCTGCTCCGGCAAAAGGGGCTGCCGGTTAACCGCCTCCCTGACTACCTCGATTTTCGGGTTGGCGCTCTTTTTATGACCCTCCACCAGGATCAAATCCAGGTGCTGCAGCATCTGCAGCGCAGCGGCCATACCGCCGCGCTCCGGATCGCTCCCGAACAGAAAGAACTTATCCGGCGTAGTCATCCCCGCGGCCGCCGCCCCTGCCTGCTGAAAACGCCAGGTGTCCTTGCCGGGGATATCCAGATTATAATGATGAATTTGCCCTTTCAAAGCAGCCGTGCACAGGCCTAGGCGTGACAGCTCCGGAAGCAGCTTCTCCACGATGGTTGTTTTTCCCGTGCCCGACTGGGCTGAAACAATATTGATTGTTACCGGCGGCAACCAGATCCCTCCATTTCGTTTTCCTAGCCCCCCGTTTTGGACATGCCGCGCATCGCGCCAGGGTTTATGGGCCCTGCTTTCCTGACCGGGCTCATCAGGTGCTCTTTCGGTTTGGCGTGCAGCACCTCCCGCAGCAGCGCCTGCAGCGCCGCCGGGTCACTCAGCGCCGGCCGCACCCGGTACTCGTCCTGCCAGTAGAGGCAGGCTTTCAGGCTTCCCTCAGCCGTCAGGCGCAGCCGGTTGCAGGAAGCGCAAAAGTGGTCGCTGATCGCGTGAATCAGCCCGATACTGCCCTTTGCGCCGGACAGGGTAAACGTCTCCGCCGGGCCCGCCCCGGTCAATGGAGCAGCTGCTGTCAGCGGCAGCCCCATTTTTTGGGCGGTTTCGCTGATATAGGTTAGGGGCAGGAAACGCTTCCGGTAGCTGTGGTCGTGATCCCCGATCGGCATATATTCGATAAATCGGACGTGGACCGGTTTGTCCAGGGTCAGCTTTAAAAAAGCGGGTACCTCGGTATGGTTCAGCCCCTTCATCAATACCGTGTTTACCTTGACCGGCTCCAGGCCTTCGCGCAGGGCTGCCTCGATTCCGTCCAGGACAGACTGTAGGCTGCCGCCCCGGGTGATATCCCGGAATAGGGCCGGATCCAGGGAGTCGAGGCTGATATTGACCCGCTTTAAACCAGCCTCTTTCAACGCGGCCGCGTAACGGGAGAGCAGGATGCCGTTCGTGGTCATGGAGAGGTCCGTGATGCCCGCCAAGCAGCTGATCCCCTCGACCAGGTTGATCAAATCTTTGCGGACCAGCGGTTCCCCGCCGGTCAGGCGGACTTTGCGGATCCCCAGTTCAACACCGGCTTTTACCACTTGCAAAATCTCTTCATAGGTCAGGATATCCCGGTGCGGGATTTGCTGAACCCCGTCCGCTCCCATGCAGTAGATGCAGCGCAGGTTGCAGCGGTCGGTTACCGAGATGCGCAGGTAATTATGTTCGCGTCCGAAAGTGTCTACAAGCGGCATTTTTCTATCCTCTCCCGATCTATAACAGTCGTTTCTCACTTCTCATCTCTCACTTCTCAATTGGCCCGCTTCGCGCATACAGTAGCCGCCCATCGCTTCCACCTGCCTGCGGAACAGCGGGTCAGCAATCACTGCTAACAGGGCTTCGCCGGCCCCGGAGCGGTAAAACGAAGCTTCCATCAACAGGTCGTAGCGCTCCTCGGTGACCGGAATAAAATCCAGCCCGAAGGCGCGGGCGGCCGGCAGGATCCCCAGCCCGGCCCGGCCCGTTCCCGCCGCTACCGCGGCCGCCACGTTCAAATGGGTATGTTCCTCCCTTTGATAGCCGTAAACAGCGGCGGGGCTGAGGTGCGCCTCTTTCAAAAGGTGGTCGAAAAGGAGGCGCGTGCCGGCCCCTTTTTGGCGGTTGATATAACTCAGTTTCTTGCTGCAAATATCCCTGATATCTTTCACCCGGTCCGGATTTCCCTTGGGGACAATCCAGCCTTGCATCCGGTAGGCCAGGGTGACCAGGTAAAGCTGCCGGTCCGGCAGCAGACGCCGGATGAAGGGCAGGTTGTAATCGCCGCTCTCCGGGTCGAACAGGTGCACGCCGGCCAGATGGGCCTGCCTTTTTCCGATCGCCGTAATACCGCCCATACTGCCCAGGTGGGCCGATGAGAGGGAAAGGCGGTGGTCCTTTTCTTTCAAGGCCGTGGCCAGGAGGTCGATAATCAAGTCGTGGCTGCCGGCCGCCAGCAGGTTGTGGCGCAACTCGGCGGCGGGCCGGTAGAGCTCCAGCTCCACCGGTTCATCCTGTTCGAAGCCGAGCGAGTTCTCCGGTACGATCAGCAGGCCGTCCGCCCGCACCAGCGACATGGTCACACCGGCGCCTCGCGTCAGCGGGTTGGCGATAAAGCGGCCGCCCACGTTGCCTACCGTCATGCGCACATGTTCCTCCACACCCATTTCCGAGACCACGCGCCTGCCCAGGGACGCCGTGAGGCGTTCCCGCTCCGGTTCGGGCCGGCCCTGGTAGCGGTAGAGGAGCGGCCGGACAAACCATTCCAGGCTAAAATAGGCGGAAACGGGATAGCCCGGCAGGCCCACGACCGGTTTCCCGGCCACGCGGCCCAGGATGGTAGGCTTGCCCGGGCGGGTCGCAACCCCGTGCAGGAGTACTTCGCCCAGCTCTCCCATGATCCGGGCGGTATAATCATCCCGGCCGGCCGAAGAGCCGGCGTTAATGATCACCAGGTCTGTCTCCGCGGCGGCCCGGGCCAGTGCTTCCCTCAAGCGGTCGGGCTCGTCGGGCACGATCGGATAAGTTACCGGCTCGGCGCCCCATTCCCGCAGGTAGGCGGCGATTACGGTACTGTTAAAATCGGGGATGCTGCCGTTTTCGCGCGCCGCGCCCGCCGGGACGACTTCCGAGCCGGTCGGGATGACCGCCGCCCGGGGCCGGCCCAGCACCTCGATCGAGGAGATCCCCCCTGCCAGCAGCGCGCCCAGGTCGGCGGGGCGCAGCCGGTGATAAGCGGGTACGATCAACTCTCCCGCCACCACGTCTTCGCCCACAGGACGGACATGCTGCCAGGGCACGGCCGGGGCCAGGATCTCCACGGTGCCGCCGTCCAGCGGCTGGATATCCTCAATCTTGATCACCGCGTCGCAGCCGGCCGGCAGCGGGTCGCCGGTGTCGATATGGGCATACCCTTTCTCAGGCAGGAGCCGCAGCGGGTTTTGATCCGAAGCGCCGAAAGTGCTCTCGGCGCGCACCGCGATACCGTCCATGGCGGCGGCATGGTAGCCGGGCATGGAGAGCGCGGCAAAAACCGGGTTCCCGGTAACCCGACCCAGCGCCGTCCCGGTCGGCAGCGTCTCCAGGCGGCGCGGAATATCCACTTTATTTAAGAAAATCTCCAGCGCCTCGCGCCGGGGCGTATTGCTCAGGTAAACTTTTTGCATGGCCGACCTCCCGTTCTTATTCCCACAGGTAAACTTCAACCGTATCCCCGGCCAAGAGCCCTTCCGCGCCCGCCGGGACGATGATCCACCCGTCGGCTTCGGCCAGGGTGCGCAGCATCCCCGAACGCCCGAAAACGGGCACCGCTCTCAGGGCGCCGCCCTCTTCCAGCTTCACCCGCACGTAGTCGGTCCGGCCGGTGCGGGAGGGAACATTACGCGTCAGGACGGCTCGCAGGGAAGGAAAACGGCGTTGCGGCGCCCGGCCCGACAGCCGGTGCAGGATGGCCGTGCCGAACAGGGAGAAGATCACCAGCGCCGAGACGGGGTGCCCGGGCAGGCCGAGGACCGGCTTGCCGCCGCAGTTGGCCAGCAGAGTCGGTTTTCCCGGCTGAATGGAGATCCCCTCCACCAGCAGCCCCGGCTCGCCCAACTCTTGCATCGTGCGGGCTGTAAAATCACGGGTGCCGACTGAGCTGCCGCCGGAGAATACCAGGCAATCTACCTGTGCCAGCAGGGCGTGGCTTTTTTCCAAAAATACAGGAAATGAATCCGTCAGTATGCCGCCGCTGACGATCGCAGCACCCGCCTGGCGGCCCCGGTATGCCAGCGCCGGGTTATTGCTGTCCCGCACCTTGCCGGGCGGCAGCAGCCCGGTTTCATACGGCACCAGTTCGTCACCCGTGGAAAGAAGCCCCATCACCGGGGCGCGGTGCACGCTAACCCGGCCGACGCCGAGGGAGGCCAGCAGCCCCAGTTCGGGGGCGCGCAGCAAAGTCCCCCGGGGCAGGGCAACGGCGCCGCGGCGCAGGTCTTCTCCCCGGTGGATCACATTTTCGCCGGGCGCCGCCTGGCGAAAAACCTGCACCATCGTTCCCGTAACCTCGGTATCCTCGAGCATCACCACCGCGTCGGCGCCCTCGGGCAGCATCCCCCCGGTATGGACCAGGAGGCACTGTCCGGGGTTGATCGCCGGGGCGGCCCGCCCCATCAACACTTCGCCGCTGCATTCCAAAATCGCCGGCAACCCTTCCTGGGCGCCGAATGTATCGCTCGCGGCCGCGGCATAGCCGTCTACGGTGGAGCGGTTGAAACCCGGCACATCCTCGCCGGCACTGACCGGCTCGGCAAGACACCTTCCCCCGGCTCGCGTCAGATCCAGCGTCTCCGTAGTGAGCGGTTGGAAATGTGTTTCAATCAGCTCCAGGACGACCGCGGGGTTGGTCACTTTCATTAACTTCATGATGGTATCACCTCGCAAAAAAGCCGCACCTCCATAAATGGAAGACGCGGCCGCACAGCCTACAAGATCTCCTTTCCAATTACGGGAGGTAGGGGGATTTCTCCCCCAACCCAGACCTTCCGCCGTAGCCTGTCCGGCTGTAGGCAATGAAGGTTCGGAGTTCATTATTCATTTTTACTTGCCGATACCATTATACCATTTCGCCCCATAGATACAACATTCCTGCTTAATGGAACAAGGGACTATTTTCTTCTCCCACCTCTTGGCCCCCTAATAACAGGAATTGATAAGGCGGAGCTGACCATAGCGGTATCGCAAAGGTTTCCCTTGTCAAAGCAACCTTTTTAGTGTAAAATAATGTAAGTATAATCCTTCTCGAAAGAAGGCCCAATATATGGAAAATGCCGGCAGAATACAAGACTGGCTGCAGGTTTATTTCTAGGATGTCTCCTGGGACGAACTCGATACAAAGCAGCACCGGGATTTCATAATTGAGCGGCTGCTGAACGACGGTGATCATCGCTCTCTGGCCTGGTTGTTTAAAACATACTCAAAAGATATGATTAAAAATACGGTCAAAATAAGCCGCGGCTTGTCCGTAAAAACAGCACGGTGTTGGCAGAACTATTTAGGGCTCAAGGAGGAAGAGTTGTGCTGCACCGGGATACGCTTGGCGCAAAAAGAAAGGCTTTTCTAAGCCTTTTGGTTGATAAACTGCCGGTTGAGAAAAGTTATCTCGCGGGCGGAACAGCTCTTGCTCTCATGCTAGGTCATCGAGAGTCCATTGATTTTGATTGGTTTTCGCCGGTAGATTTTGACCCGGAAGCTCTGGCCAGCAACCTCTCCCGTTTGGGGCGCCTTGAAATCACTGAAACTACAAAAGGTACGCTGCACAGCATTCTGGACGGGATACGCGTTACCTGGCTTCATTATCCCAACCCTCTCATGGCCGACTTGGTCCAACCGCCCGATATGCAAGGGCTGGCGCTGGCTTCACTGCTTGACATCGGCTTAATGAAATGGGCCACTGGCGGAGAATATCGGCTCGGCGGCCCTGGCAGCTTGCAGGTGTAACGGGGACACCATACTTATCCCCATAAAATGGAATTATATATACGGGTAACTCTCTTCTGGGTAGTGCTACTTCTTCTCTCTCCCATTGGGCTTTCAGCGTGCTCACAAATCAAGTCAAGTGAACTGAGGATTTATATCTCCTGGTCCATGCCGTAATTCTCTAGCAATGCTTCGACCGGCGTTGGAGACCAGGTCTCGATCTTTAGTAATGATAAAAGTATTGCATTTTATATTGCAGGAATGATAGACTTAAGATGCACTGCTTTCTATGCCGGATCACAAGGAAAGGAAGAAGAAAGGTGCATGCAGTAATTCTCATGCCAATTTTTCTGTTATTCGTACTGGGCTTCCTTGAACAGCGCCGGCACCGGCGTAATATCTGCGCTGTGCCCATCCGGATCAATGTCAACGGTATCAGGGGAAAGTCCACGGTTACCCGCCTGATTACCGCCGTTCTCAAAGAAGCGGGGATCAAGGTGGTCGGCAAAACTACCGGCACGGCGGCGCGGATGCTCTACTGGCACACGGAGAAAGAAGGAGTAATCAAGCGTGATCCGGAAGGCCCAAATATCAAGGAACAGAAAAGAGTTGTGGCTGAAGCCGCGCGGTTGGGCGCCGATGCTCTGGTCTGTGAATGTATGGCTGTTGAACCCGATTACCAGGTTACATTTCAGGAAGAGCTGTTGCAGGCTAATATCGGGGTGATTGTAAACGTCTTTGAAGATCATATGGATCAGATGGGACCGACGCTGCATGAAGTGGCCGAGGCTCTTGCTTCAACTATACCATGGCATGGACATTTGATATTGCTTGGCAGCAGCCCTTTTAACAATTACTACAACCATGTAGCCGCGCTCAGAAAGACAAAAGTAGTTCTGGCTGATACGGCAAAAGTAGGCGCGGATTATTTGGAGAAATTTGATTATGTTCTCTTCCCCGAAAATGCCGCGATTGCCCTGGTCGTGGCTGGATGCCTCGGTATTGATGAAGCGACGGCGTTACGCGGCATGTTGAAAGCGCAGCCCGATCCCGGGGCGCTGCGCATCCTGCCCTTAATCAAGGCTCAAAATAAAGAGGTTATGCACCTGGTTAACGGCTTTACCGTAAATGATGCCGTTTCGACGATGAAAATCTGGCGATACCTGAAAAAGTCAGGGTATGACACCGCTCAATCGATGATCATTATGAACTGCCGTCCTGACCGGGTTGACCGGACCAGGCAGTTTGCGGCGGAGGTATTATCGTTTATTCCCGCGGAAACCCTGGTTCTGGTGGGGGAAATCACGGCGCCAATCGTTGAAGCGTATGCAAAAAAGGTCATACCGGCTAAACGTTTGCTAAACCTGGAGGGTAAAGCGGCTCCCGAGGTGTTCGCAATATTGCAGGACTTGATCCCGCGGCACAGTTTGCTTTTCGGTATCGGTAATATTCATGGTGTTGCCGAACCGCTGATGGAACTCCTTGAAAAGATGGTCCGGCAGCAGAAGTACGAAACTCCGGTAAAAAAAGAAGCAGTGTCCTATTATACCGCCCGGTTAACGGCAGGGGGAGGAGCAAGTGTCTAACACCGATCTCTATATTGCGATTATTGTCGGGATGGCTTTAAGCTTACTCTACGCGGAGCTAGTGGGGGTAATCCCGGCGGGACTGGTTGTCCCGGGATACCTGGCCCAAATTTTCAACCAGCCGTTAAGCCTGATCACCGTAACCGTAATCAGCCTGGTTACTTTTCTCATTGTAAAATTCGGTGTAGCCCGTTATACCATTTTATACGGACGCCGTATGTTCGTGGCCATGCTTTTAACAGCGATTGTCGTTAAATTCATTTTTGATTACACTTATCCGCTGGCACCATTCGAGGTGTACGAACTGCGCGGCATCGGCGTGGTCGTGCCCGGCCTCATCGCCAACACGATTGCAAAGCAAGGTTTAGTGCATACTTTGAGCAGTACTTACCTGCTTGGCGGTTTAACTTTTCTGGTTATGCTGGTCTACTATCTGTTTTAAGGAGCCCTGCTTGCCAATGCAAAAAAAGCTTACGTTAAAACAAAAGATGATCCGGTTCATTAAAAGGAATAAAAAGAAAACCGGCAGGCAGGTGCCGGCCGCGCTGGTGGCCATGTTAGTACTGGCTCTATTGTTAAGTATAGCGGAGCGGCCGGTTACAGCCCGCTTTGAGCGCGAACCGGGTGCCGCGCTGGTGGTAACCATGGTTGGTGATATGATGTTTGACCGCCACGTTCAAACAGCGGTGGATCGCTACGGCTATGAATCCCTGTTTCAGTATGTTAAGCCGCTGTTTTTGGCTTCGGATTATAACACCGGTAATTTTGAGCAGCCGGTTGTCCTCGATGATGGTTACGCCAAGGCGCCGCACGAGATTAACTTTAAAACTGATGCCGCCGCGGTGAAAATCTTGAAAGAGATGAACTTTACCACCATGAACTTAGCCAACAATCACATGCTGGATTACGGGGAAGCGGCACTGCGAGATACTCTCGCTGCCTTTGAGCAAGAAGGGGTCGCCGTTGTCGGGGCGGGTGTTGATCTGGATGAAGCGATGCGGGTCGATTACCGGACCATTAACGGAGTTAAAATCGCCACACTGGGCTTTACCGATATCTATCCCCTGAACAGTATGCTCGATCAGGCCAAGGATGATCCTGCCTTAACCGGTTATACCGCGGCGGCCGGCAGAGCCGGGGTGCTTACCGCGAAACCGTACCGCATCGCTCCCTTGATTCAAAGAGCCCGCCATAATGCCGATCTGGTAATCGTGCACATGCACTGGGGCCATGAATATAACAGTACAATTACCGCGCAGGAAAGGGATCTGGCCCGCACGATGGTTGATCTCGGCGCCGATATTATTATCGGCCATCATCCCCACGTGCTTAAACCGGTGGAGATCTATAACGGTTCAGTGATTTTTTACAGCCTGGGCAACTTCATCTTCGATCAGGGTTTTTCCAGGACCAAAATGAGCGCTGTCGCCCAGTACAAGCTCTTTGATGACGGCAGCGCCCGTGTGGAGATCACGCCTTTAAGCATAAGGGAGGCACACCCACGCCCGCTCAACCCCATTCTCCAATGGGGCTTCGGGTTGAAGATCAGGCGTATCCTGACTAAAGACTTACCTGACGGCGCCGCTCGGATTGAAGACGGAGGCAAGATTGTGATTTCTCTGGGCGAGGCCGTTCGACAGAAAGAAAAAGAAATAGAAGCTAATTGAAAAAGGATGAGAATAAAGAGATGCGCAGCCGTAGAACAATGATCATTGTTTCTTTATACCTTGTTGCAGCCGCCGGACTCTTTTTATACAGTGTTAATTTTGGCTCACCGTTTCAGGGGTTGCCGGTGAGCAGCGCCCGCGAACAGAGCAGGGAGCAAGGTGAAAGCACCGCCAACGGCTTTGGCGTCAGCGCTTCGCACCACCTGGCTGTTGATGTCGGGATGGAGATTTTGCGGCAGGGAGGAAACGCGGTGGATGCGGCTGTGGCTGTCGGCTACGCGCTCGGCGTAGTGGAGCCCTATGCTTCGGGGATTGGCGGCGGCGGGGTGGCGCTGGTTTACCCTTCCGGCGGGAGTGAACCGGTTGTCTTTGATTACCGGGAGAGGGCGTCTTTATCCGGCAAAGTCCCCGCCAGTTATGCCGGCGTGCCCGGTTTTGTGCTGGGGATGGAAGAGATGCACCGGGAGTACGGCTCCTTACCGCTGTCGATGTTGATCGAGCCTTCGATAAAACTGGCCGCGGAGGGTTTTGCCATAGACGGTTACCTGGCCGAGCGCTTGAGAACCAATCAGTACCGGATGCCGGTGCATGAGCTGAGACATTTTTACCCGGAGGGCGAGCCCCTGAAAACCGGGGAGCGATTGGTCCAGACAGCGCTGGCCGAAACATTGCGCACAATTCGGAATCAAGGCGCCGCCGCTTTCTATCGGGGCACCATGGCGGACCAAGTGGCGGGCCGGGTGCCCGGCCTGGAGCCGGCTGATTTTGCATTGTACCGGGTTGAGCAGAAAGAGCCCCTCACGGTCAGTATCGGTGATTATCATGTTTATTCGACCCCGGCGCCCTACTCCGGCGCGACTTTACTGCAGATATTGAAGCTGGCCCAGCTGACCGGGGTTAGCGAGGCAACAAACCGGGTCGACTTCATTCATACCATGGCCGATATAATTGAAACCAGTTACCAAGAGAGGGCGAAAACTATCGGTGATCCCGCTTTTTCTGAAATTGATGAAAAAGCCCTGGTGAGCGACGCCCGCATGCAAGAGCTTCTTGCCGGCCTGGCGGAAAGCGGGCTGCCGGGCATTGTTTTTCCCGATCCGGTCCTGGAAGAAGACAAGGACGGAAATACCACTCATTACGTTATTGTCGACAGCGAGGGGAACATGGTCTCATCTACCCACAGCATCTCGCAGTTTTTCGGATCGGCGATCTACGTAGACGGTTTCTTTATGAATAATCAGCTGCGCAACTTTTCCCAAAGTGCCGCGTCGCCGAACCGGGTTGAAGCGGGCAAGGCGCCGCGCAGTTATATGTCTCCCGTGATTATCGCCAAAGACGGCCGGCCTTTTATAGGGCTCGGCACACCGGGCGGCAATTGGATACCGATGGTTCTGGGGCAGGTGCTAATTGATTTCATGGCCGGCCGCAGCCTCGGTGACGCTGTGGAAAAACCGCGTTTTTATGTTTACGATAATAATGTGATCTTTTTTGAAGAAGAGATATCCGGGGAGGAAAAAGAAGCGCTGCGGGAACGAGGCTACTCGGTGTTTGTTTTAGATGAGCCCGTGGCTACGGCGGTACAGGGGATGGTGCTGGACCTTGAGAGAAACCGCCTCTACGGCGTCTCTGAATATTACCGCGCCGGGAAATGGAGCGCGGAGCAGATCTCCTGGGACTGAAGACCAGGGATCCGCTAAAACGGGCAAAACTGAAGTGATGCCGGGCACTGGGCTAACGGTCGATGTACCGGCCGCGGTAATCTGGAAATACCACCGGGGGAAAGCGCACGGCTTAATGGATGTGGTGCTAGCCCCGGAGCTGCAGATCGAAACCCAACATTATGCCGACGAGAGCCGGCTGGAGGTTACCGGCAGCCGGGGCGTGATCTTTGTCAACCGCTGCACCGGGCGCCTGCAGAACCGCCCGCCGGTAATTTCACACCTGCGCCGTCTGCGACGGGTTGGCGCAGGGCCACGGCGGGATGAACTACTCCCTGCCCAGCCTGCCCCGCCGCCGGCGGTGTCGTGCTCGATTAACCAGATGAATACCGCGAGGAGTGATCCGGTTGAACAAAATAATCAGGGTGGATCTTTCAAACAGGACGGTTACCGCGCGGACCAATGCCATGCACGCCTTGCCCACCAGGGTGGAGCGTGATTTCAACCGCCGGGCCGGCTTCGGCCCGGCCCACGATCGCCTGCCCGATTTCATGAAAGAAGAGCCCCTGCCCGGCCTGGGCACCGTCTTCGACGTGCCTGATACGGCGCTGGATCGCCTGCATGAAGAAGAAAGCTTTTAATATGGAAAGAACAGAAGCCCGAGCAGCGCTCCCGCGCCGATCAGGTAGAACGGATTAACCTTGCGCAGCACGCTTGCGCTGAACAGCGCCGCCGCGATGATGATGGTGGTCCAGTCGACCAGCGCCGCCCGGCCCAGGTTATAGGCAGCCAGCATAATTAAGGCGATCAGGGCCGGGCGCAGCCCTTTGAGAAAGCGCTCCGCCCGCGGGTCCCGGATTAACTTCTGCAGGTAGCGGCCCAGCAGAAGCAGGAGTAACAGTGAAGGTGTTATTACGCCCAGTGTCGCTAAAAGCGAGCCGCCGATTCCGGCCAGCCTGTAGCCGACAAATGTGGCCGTATTAATGGAGACCGGCCCCGGGGTCATCTCGGCCACAGCGAGAATATCCAGAAATTCGGAAGCGGTGAGCCAGCCCTGCCGGTTGATGATTTCCGCTTCCATCAGCGGGATCATAGCATAGCCGCCGCCGATCGTAAAGAGGCCAATTTTGGTGAATGTCCAGTAGAGGGAGAGCAAAAGTGAGAGCATCGGTTAAACGTCCTTCTTCCGAAAGAGGATCAGGCCGGCTGCTCCGCCGATTACCAGCACCGCGATCGGATGAATGCGCAGCAGTACCGTTGCCGCCAGCAGCACCGCCGCCATAACGGCGCTGATCCAGCCGCGCAGCATCTCCCGGCCCAGCGAAAAAGCGGCTGCGGCAATCAGCGCCACCACCGCCGGGCGCAGCCCGTAAAAAATCGCCTGCACGTAAACGTTGTCCCGGTAAACCGGCAGGAACAGGGCTACGATCAAAAGGATAATCAATACGGATGGGGTGATTACCCCGAGGGCCGCGATCACGCCGCCGGATACACCGCGCAGGCGCATGCCGATCTGGATGGCGCTGTTCAGCGCCAGCGCGCCGGGCATACTTTGCGTGATAATCAGAATGTCGAAAAAGGTATCGCGGTCGACCCATTTGTGCTTGACGATTGCTTCACGCTGGATTACGGGCAGGATGGCGTAACCGCCGCCGAAGGTAAAGGCGCCTACTTTTAAAAAAACCAGGAAGATGGTCAGCAGGGTTACCCGCTTTTCGCTTTTTTCAGGCGCTGTTTGTTCATGCTGCAAGGAAATACCCCATTCCGCTTCAAGCTATTCTTGCTCCTGGCTGTTGTTGATTTTATAATCCCCGGCGCTCATTTTCTCCAGCTCGGCAAAGCCGCGCATCACCGCCTGCAGTGAAATGATCAGGTTTTCCCTTTCATCAGGCCCGAGCCTCTGGGCCAGGTTGTTAAACCGGAAGTGGCGCCGTTCAAAGACGAGGCGCGCCAGCTGCCGGCCGTACGAGGTGAGGCTGACGCGGACCACCCGCCGGTCTTTCTCATCGCCGCGCCGCCTGACCAGGTTGAGATTGACCAGCCGGTTCACCAAACGGGTGGCGGCGCTCTCAGCCAGGTAAATCTCCCCGCTCAGTTCGCCCATGGTCAGGTTATCGTTGAAGTGTAAAACCAGCAAGGCATTGATCTGACCCGGGGTGATACCCAGTCCGGTCAGTTCCCGGTTTTCTTCCGCATTCAGGTAATGCATCAGTTTAGGGAAAATTGCCTGTATTGCCGCCGTAAACTTATCTGTTTCACGATATTCGCTGCTCATCATTACCGGCTCCTTTTCGGGCACAGTATCTTTGCCGTGGTTAACTCACTCAAGGCATGCCGTGCTTAGGCCAAGCCTGCCTTGACTTTATTCTAGGTTAAGGTATCGGTCGAAAGATGTCAAGCCGTGCTTTAAATCCGGCCATTAGAAATCAGGCCGGCTCACAAATGGCGCAAGAACAATAATAAACCGGGCGGGAGCGCTCGGTTTATTATTGCGCGTTTTAGCCGTGCACGTGTTATTACGGCAGGATGTCGGCCGTGATTTCACTTTGCGTGTTGATATATACCGGCCAGGTACCCTCGCCTAATGCAAAGGTGCCGTAAGCGCTGTAGCGGGACCAATCTGTTTCGTCCTCCTGCTCGGTGATCTGCCAGCCGGCGTTACCCAGGAAACCCTGGTGTAGAGTGGTTTTGCCGTGCAGCGTCAGATCCAGCTTGGACGACAACAGTAGTTTAACCCGGCTGAAGGAGTTGATTGACCAGGGGGCTGCCAGCTGGTTAATTTTTACCTGCAGGTCCTGTTGGCAGAGGGAACCGGAACCCTGCAGATCAAGGGAAACGTTTGCCGGAATCAGAACCGTGCGGCTGACCCGGCTGACGCCTGAGTTAAAGAGCCCGGCGCGGGCCGGCAGCTGCTTTATACTGATGTAGAGTGTGTTCCCGGAACGGTAGGTTTCGATCGCGCCGGTATCGGCCAGCTGTGCCGATTTTTCCGCCGTGGGGGCGTAAACCAGCGCCTGCCCGAAGATTTGAACGCTATCTCCGGCTGCGCTGTGCAGCGCAAGATCTCCATCCGTATACGAGAGCACAACCTTTTCGATTCCTTCGAGCGGTATTTCCGCCGCAGGTATGGAAACCGTATGCTCATAAGAGACCAGCCCTTCCCGGATTGCCGGAATCAGGCCGCTGTAGGTCAGCGCGTATCCGATCAGGCTGAAGATAAAGAAGAGAGCGACCAAAAACATGGAGAAAAAATCATATTTAAGGCGCACTTGCTCGCTGCGGAAGAGGAAACCGGCCGCCAGCACTTCGAGACCCAGCAGAATCAGGACCGCCGGCCACCAGTTGATTATAATCTCGAGGGAGGAGGTGATACCGGAAAACCGGTCCAGCAGCAGCCCGACGCCCATCAACACCAGGACCAAACCCATGGAAAATGAACCGACCCGCCATTGACGCATCAGCGATCGCTCCCTTCGTCGGGTTTTGAAACATTGCGGCAGCCGTGCTCCCGCTCCACGGGAAGCGGTTTACCGATCACCAGCCTGATTCCTCCGGCGATAAACAGCAGTGCCACCAACCCGGCGCTGATCATGCGGATATGGTTGTAGGAGAGATAGGTTTGCAGCCAGGGGATCGCCATACGGTTGATCAGGATCAGCGCCCCGATTGCAATTAAACCGAATCCGACCCAACGTTGTTTATCCGCCAGCCAACTCCAGGGTGCAATCTGGGCTGGCTGCACGGCTTCCGAGCCAAAGTGCTGTAAAGCGTCAAATAAGCTGTAAAACCAGATCACGGGCAGCATGTAGGCGAAGAGTGAAATGTTTAACCACTCCATTAAAAAGAGGGAGAAAAAGAAAGCGATCATAAACTGCATCCCTCTTTCCATCCAGCCCAGGTAAAGATGGCCAAGGCCGGGCACTATGGACATGATTACGGTTACAAACTTGCTTTTGTTCATCTTAATCCTCCTCGGTTGAAAAAAACCGGTCTATTTGTTGTGTTGCCGTCTCAACAAGTTCGTCGGACCAACTGACGGCGGCCGTTTCGTTGATCATGCGGGAGAAAGAGCGGGTTTCTTTTAAAAGGACGGGTATTGCAGCGGTTACCGTGTCGAAAACACCGCCTGCGATCAGGGCGAGGGTTATCAGAGCCGCTGCCGCGTAGTTGAACAGCAGGCGGGGGCGCCGGATCCGGTTTGCTTCCTGCCGCTTTTGCGTTATGAAATTGCCGAGGCTGTTCTCGAATTCAGGCGGCAGCAGCAGGGCGGCCATCTCTTCTTCCCGTTCGCCGATCGTGGAAAGGTAGTCCTGCAAACAGCTGTCGCATTTCAGCAGATGCTGCTGCATCCGGAACCGCCGTGCTCTTTCCAGGCCGCCCCGGCTGAACAAACGCCAGTCTGCGCTGCTGTAATGTGACATTGTTACAGATCCTCCTCAAGTTGTTTTTTTAAAATCTGCCTGGCCCGGTACAGCCGTGATTCCACTGTCTTAACCGTAATCCCCGCTTCAAATGCCAGCTCGCGGTAGCTCTTTCCTTCAAACAGGTAACCGGCCATTGTTAAGCGGTACGGCGGCGGCAGGTTATTGAAGAGTGCGGTCAGGCGGTTTCTGGTCATGGCATCCAGGCATTCGTCTTCCGCCGAACGCGTTCCTGCTTTGCCATGTTCTTCAGGGGAGGCAAACGCCGTTTCGGCACGGCGCCGTTCTGCCCGGCGGCACCAGTCCACAGCCTTATGCGCGGCGATCCGGGCCAGCCAGACTTTTAGTTCGCCGCCCCGGAAAGCGGGCAGGGAACGGTAGACCTGCCAAAAAGTTTCCTGCAGCACATCCTGGGCTTGATCCGGATCCCGCACGATCGGCAGAATTACCGCCATCAGGTAGCCTTTGTAGTGCTTTACCAGTAATGAGAAAGCTTCGTCGTCACCGCCGGCGGCTTTGTTGATCCAGTCCTGATCCAAGAGCTGTTTACGCCTCCCTTAGTCCCTTAACATAAGACGCTCGAAACCGCCGCAACCCTGCCGGAAAAAGATAATCTGCTGCTCGGAATTTTTTTTCTGTTAAGATTATATCTTTTCCCGGGCCGGACGGCAAAGCCGTTGCGGAGAGAAAATTGATGAAAGCGCGCTCCTTTGGTATACTACTCAATAGAATTATTTAACAGCCCGGCGCATAGATAAGGAGGACTTGGCATGCTGAAAGTAGTGGGCTTTTCCCCGCACCCTCCCATTATTATTCCGGATATCGGTGGAGAAAGTCTCGACCGGGCCCGGAATACGGTTGACGGTTTGCGCGAACTGTGCCGCCGGATCAAGGCGACCGGTCCGAAACGTCTGATCGTGATTACACCGCATGGTCCGATGCTGCGGGACGGTATCGCGGTGCCCGCTGTGTCGCGCCTGACAGGTGACTTCGGCGATTTCGGCGCTGCGCAGATCGCTCTTTCCTTTAGCCAGGACCTGGCCCTGCTGGAACGCCTGCAGCACGAAACCGAGGGGGAACAGGCGCGCCCGGTTCCGGTTAATAATTACCGCACGCTGGACCACGGCGCCGCCGTGCCGCTTTATTACCTGCTTCAGGAAGGGCTTGATCTGCCGGGGCTGCTTCTGACCTTCGGCCTGCTGTCCTACCGCGCTCTCTACGATTTCGGTAAAGCCCTGCGGCGGGCGGTGGAGAGCCACGGGCTGCCGGCTGCCGTTGTGGCCAGCGGCGACCTGTCGCACCGCTTGACGCCCGGTGCTCCGGCAGGTTACAACCCGCGCGGCGCGGAATTTGATCATCTGCTGATCGAACTGTTGCGCGACGGGCGTACGGCAGAGCTGTTGACCCTGGACCGGCAACTGGTGGAAGAGGCCGGCCAGTGCGGCCTGTGCTCCTTGATCATCGCCTTGGGCATGCTTGACGGGTCGCGCTTTGAACCCGAGATCATCTCCTACGAAGGGCCGTTCGGCGTCGGTTACCTGGTCGCTTCCATAACTCCGCTTGCTGATGCCCGAACAGAACATGGAAAAGAGGCGGACCCGGCGGAAACGGCAGGCGGCGCAAAAGACGCCGGCGTCGTCGCCAGCCCGCCTGTCCGGCTGGCCAGGCAGGCTTTGGAGCACTATCTCGACCAGGGCCGGCCGATGAAGGCGCCGGAGATGCTGTCACCGGAGCTGCGTGGGCGCGCCGCCGCTTTCGTATCGTTGAAAAAAAGGGGAGTTTTGCGGGGCTGTATCGGGACGATTGAGCCGGTCCGGCCAACCCTGGCTGAAGAGATTATCGCCAACGCGGTCAACGCCGCGGTGAACGACCCCCGATTTGAGCCCCTGAACCGGGCGGAGTTCGACGAGCTCTCCATATCGGTGGATGTGCTCAGCCCGATGGAGCGGATCAGCGGCATCGAGGAGCTTGATCCAAAAAAATTTGGTGTGCTGCTGCGCTGCGGGCACCGCAGCGGTTTGCTTTTGCCGGACCTGGAAGGGATCGAGAGCGCCGCCGAGCAGGTCGATATCGCCCGCCGCAAGGCCGGTATCGCGCCCGCCGCGCCGGTGGAACTTTATCGCTTTACCGTCACGCGTTACTACTAGAGATGCAAAAAGCGCAATTCTATACCAAGGAAAACGGCCGGGTTACCTGTCTCCTCTGCCCCCGCCGCTGCAACCTGGAAGAGGGGCAAGAGGGTATTTGCGGCGCGCGCCGGGTAATGGAGGGTGAGCTCTACAGCGTCAACTACGGGCTCTGCTCCGCCGTGCACTGGGATCCGGTTGAAAAGAAGCCTCTCTACCATTTCTACCCGGGAAAATCGATCCTCTCCCTGGGCACATACGGCTGCAACCTGTTATGCCGCTTCTGCCAGAATTGGAGCATCGCCCGGGGCAAACCCACCGCGCACGACGGTTTGCCCACTACTCCGGCGGAGATCCTAGCCGCCCTGCGGCGTGAAGGCGGACCCGGAGATGTGGCCGGGGTGGCTTTTACCTATAATGAACCGACAATTTGGTACGAATTTCTATACGATACCGCCCGCCTGGTGAAAAAAGATGGTTACCGCACTGTGATGGTGACAAACGGTTATATCGGCCGGGAGCCCCTGGAAGCTCTGCTCCCGTTCATCGACGCATTCAATATTGATGTAAAAGCCTTCAGCGATACCTTTTATCGCGCGTACTGCCGGGGCACGCGCGGCCCGGTCCTGGATACGGTTGAACTGGCTGCCGCGTACAGCCATGTGGAGATCACCTGTCTGCTCATCCCGACCCTGAATGATAATCCCGCTGAGTTGGCATCGCTGACCGACTGGCTGGCCGGCCTGTCCCCCGAGATCCCCTTGCATTTCTCCCGCTATTTCCCCCAGTACCAGATGAACCTGCCGCCCACACCCCTCGAGACGATGGAAAAGGCCCGCGCCGACGCACACAAAAAATTGCATTATGTTTACCTCGGCAATGTGGATCTGCCCGGCGCCGCCGATACATTGTGCCCTGCATGCGCCAATCTCCTGATCAGCCGCCGCGGCTACCATACCAGCCTCCCCGGCCTTGAACAGAGCCGCTGCCGCCGCTGTAACAGGGAAATCAGCCTGGTACTGCCTTAGGGCTAACCGCGGCACGCTCCAAAACACTGACCTTGTTTTTCTACAGGGGAATGTTTGCGCGCCAGTTCTTCATACTATCAAATGAGGATGTCCTAAACTCATTTATTCGGGAAAGGCGGTCTATCAATTGAATTTATTGGAAGCGCTGCACTGGGTGGGCGGGGGCCCTTTGGCGGTAGTCCTGATCCTGGCCGGTTTTTACCTGACTATGCGCAGCGGTTTTATACCGTTGCGACGTTTTCCGGCTGTAGTCTATCTCACGCTCGGCACACTCTTCCGGCGGTGCGGCCGGGAAGTGAGACCAGGTGATATTTCTCCCTTCCAGGCGCTGACCACGGCTCTGGCCGCTACCGTCGGGACAGGCAACATTGCCGGCGTAGCTACGGCGATAACTCTTGGCGGGCCGGGCGCGATCTTTTGGATGTGGGTATCCGCTTTCTTCGGCATGACTACAAAATTTAGCGAGATCGTATTGGCGGTGCACTATCGCCGCCGCACCCGCGACGGCGGCGTGGTCGGCGGCCCGATGTATGCCCTGGAACACGGTTTGGGATACCGGTTCCTCGGCTTGCTTTTTGCCCTCTTCGGCGCCACCGCCGCTTTTGGTATCGGCAACCTGGTCCAGGCCAATTCACTGGCTGCCGTTGTCCGGGTTACCTTTGGGGTGCCTCCTCTGCTCACCGGGATTGTCCTGGCCGCTTTGATTGCAGTGGTCATTCTTGGCGGCATCCACCGCATCGGCTCGATTACCGAAAAACTGGTTCCTTCCATGGCCTTGTTCTACGTGATCAGTGCCCTGGTGATCCTGCTGCTGCACTATACGGCGCTGCCCGGTGCTCTAGCCGAAATTATCAGGGGCGCATTCACCGGCCGCGCCGCTGCCGGCGGGTTTGCCGGGGCCGGTGTGCTGCAGGGAATGCGTTACGGGGTTACGCGCGGCGTTTTCAGCAATGAAGCCGGTCTGGGCAGCGCCTCGATCGCCCATGCCGCCGCGCGGACCGACCACCCGGTGCGACAAGGTCTTTGGGGCATAATTGAAGTATTTATCGACACCCATGTAATCTGCACCCTGACGGCCCTGGTTTTGCTGGCCACCGGCGCCTGGACCGGCTCTCAGGAGGGAGCATCTATGACCGCCGAAGCCTTTAACCGCGGCTTGCCGGGGCCGGGCAGTGTTATCGTCACCATCGGGTTGATTTTTTTTGCCTTCTCCACCCTGCTCTCCTGGTCGTACTACGGTGAAAAGTGTTTCGAATACCTCACCGCCGGCGTCGGCGGTATCTACTACCGCCTGGCCTGGATTGCTTTAATCGTAGTCGGGTCGATGGGCGGACTGCGTGCGGTTTGGGCGATCGCCGATACTCTAAACGCGTTAATGGCTTTACCGAACCTGGTTGGGCTGCTCGGCTTGAGCGGGCTGGTCTTTCAATTGAATCGCCAGTTTTGGAAAAAATAACTGGTTATTCTACCGCCAACTTTCCCTTTCGTTGAAGGTATTTACATAAATTAAGGCGAATAAGCTATATAATCTGCTATAAAAATAGAATAGAAGAGGGATTAATTGGAAAGTGGCCATTTGGGATCGCATTATCGCCGCGGTATTACAATTAAACATAAGTTGGCGCGATATTGTCGATATATTAATCGTCACATACGTGTTTTATCGCTTGATTTTGGTGATTCGCGGCACCCGTGCTGAACAGATGATCAAAGCGCTGGTGGTTTTATTACTGGCCATGATCGTCAGCGACCAGCTCGGTTTTAAAACCCTGGGCTGGTTGCTCCGGCAGTTAATGCCGGCCAGCCTGATCGCCATCCCGATTATTTTTCAGCCCGAGTTGCGCCGCGCCCTGGAGCAGTTGGGGCGGGGTAAGCTATTTCAGCGCACTTATTGGAACTGGAACCCGCAGGAATTCGACCACCTGTTGGATGAGATGACCAAAGCGATTCCCGTACTGGTCAAGAAGCGTATCGGCGCGCTGATCATCATCGAGCGGGAGACAGGCCTCAAGGATTGGATCGATACCGGTATTCCCGTTGACGGGGTTATCTCAGCCGAACTGCTGGTGAATATCTTCTTCCCGCGCAGCCCGTTGCACGACGGTGCGGTTGTGATCCGCGGTAACCAGATTGTAGCAGCCGGCTGTTACCTGCCGCTGACCGACGATCCGTACCTGAACAAAGAGCTTGGCACGAGGCACCGGGCCGGTATCGGCGTTTCAGAGCAATCAGATGCCGTGGCCATCATCGTCTCTGAAGAAACCGGGATCATCTCCATTGCTCATAACGGCGTCCTGACCCGTTACTTGGACGAAAAGAGACTGCGGTCGATCTTGACGGAGCTTTGCGCGCCGCCCCGGGGTGAGGGCATTAGTTTCTGGCCGTGGAGGAATAGTAAATAATTATGGAAAAGTTTTTGCGTAGCAACCATTTTGCTAAAGGACTGGCGCTCTTCCTGGCTGTAGCGCTGTGGCTTTTTGTAATCGGAGATTCGATCACCCGCACCACACCCTCACGCAAGCTGATCGAGGGAGTCCCCCTTGTCTATGAAAACATGGAGGCGGGCCTGGTGGTGACCAGCCTGCCCGCTGCAGTCAACGTCACCCTGGAGGGCTTGCCCGAAGCTTTTGACGGGTTGATGATTGATGAATTGGAGGCTTACGTGGATCTGGCGGAAAAAGAACCCGGTATATACCGGCTCCGGGTACGCGGCAAGCCGCCCCGCGGCCTTACCCTGGTTGTCTTTACTCCTGAAGAGGTCGAAGTGGTGATCGAACCGCTGCAGTCCGCCTCTTACAATGTCTACGCGGAGTTTTACGGCACCCCCGCGCCTGGTTGGTCCAGGCAGAGTTTTAGTTACGAACCGATGCAGGTCAGGGCCGAGGCGCCCCAGCCTGTCTTGGAACAGATTAGCCGGATCGTACTGCGTATTGATCAGAGCGGTATGAGTGAAGAGAATCGAGGCGAGCTGGCGCCTGTTGTGCTCGGATTGCAAGGCGAAGAGTTGACGGGTGTGTCGCTTGTCCCCGAAAAAATTACGTTCATAATCAACCTGGTTAAAAACGAAGATAATGGATTAGATTGATCAGATATGCTGACGGTTGTGAAAAGCAGTAATAAAGTAATTGGTTGCGATTTGGAGGTTGAATATTGGGAAAATTGTTCGGAACTGACGGGATTCGGGGAGTGGCCAACCGGGACCTTACCCCGGAACTGGCTTACAAGATCGGTCGAATTGCCGCGTACCTGTTGGGTCGAGAAGAAAGCCGGCCTCTGTTTGTGATCGGGCGTGACACCCGCCTTTCCGGGACCATGCTCGAAGGCTCCCTTGTGGCTGGAATTACCTCCACCGGAGCCGTGGCGCACCTGCTCGGGGTGGCTTCCACTCCGGCGGTGTCGTTTGCCACCCGCCGCCTGCAAGCTACCGCCGGAGTCGTTATCTCGGCTTCACACAACCCGATTGAATACAACGGTTTGAAGATATTTGATCGGCGCGGCATGAAATT
Source organism: Bacillota bacterium (assembly GCA_040751775.1). Classification (GTDB taxonomy): domain Bacteria; phylum Bacillota; class Dethiobacteria; order DTU022; family DTU022; genus JBFMGD01. Next base: position 102,526 of record JBFMGD010000002.1, read on the forward strand.
GCCCGACACCCTGGAAGAAGAGATTGAAAAGGTCTATTTGGCCTCGACAGATGACATGCCCCGCCCGGAAGGCGATTGCGTCGGGCAGGCGCTCTACGACCATGACTCGTTGGATCACTATCTTTCTTTTCTCAAAGAGACGGCGCCCTCCCTGGACGGGATGCGCCTGGTGGTGGATTGCGGGCACGGCGCCTGCTGCCGCGTGGCCGAAGATTTGCTGCGCTCTCTGGGGGCGGCGGTGGTCATGCTGCACGATACACCGGACGGAGGCCGCATCAATGTCAATTGCGGCGCCACCGATACCGCGGATTTGCAGCAAGAGGTAATCCGTGTGGGCGCAAACCTGGGCCTGGCTTTTGACGGTGATGCCGACCGGCTGATCGCCGTGGATGAAAAAGGTAACCAGGTAGACGGTGATGCCGTGATGGCGATCTGTGCGCTTGACCTGGTTCGGCAAGGCCGGCTGAAAAACAATACCCTGGTTGCTACCGTGATGAGCAACGGCGGCCTCGATATTTTAGGTGAAGAACACGGCTTTTCAGTAATCCGCACCGCCGTGGGAGACCGCTTCGTATTGGAGCGGATGCTCGCGGGCGGTTACAATTTAGGCGGCGAACAGTCGGGCCATGTGATCTTTGCCGACTACTCTACCACCGGCGACGGTCTGTTAACCGCCCTGCAGCTGTTGAAGGTAGTGCGGCGGCAGGAGCGGCCCCTGTCGGAACTGGCGTCGCGCTTAACCCGGCTGCCCCAGGTGCTGCATAACCAGGTAGTGCGCAATCAAGAAGGTTGGGAGAAGAAAGAGGCCATTACCGCTGCCGTGCGCGAAGTTGAGGCTGCGCTCGGCCGATATGGGCGAGTCCTTGTCCGCGCTTCGGGAACCGAACCGCTGATCCGGGTCATGCTGGAAGCGCCCCTGCCGGAAGATAAGCTGCGGGAGTATGCTCAGCTCCTGGCCGGGATCATCGTCCGGGAACAAGCCGGCTAAAGATGTGGGGTGTGGAGATAAAAAAACCGAAGGAGGTGGTTGATGGACTAGTAAACGGTTACCAACCAGTTTTTTAGCGCAAACAATAACCACTTTATCATATCGCTATCGAAACCGTGAGGAAATGAGGGATTAACATGTGCGGTATAGTCGGTTATACTGGCTCTCGCGAGGCTTTTAACATATTAATTAACGGCTTAAAAAAACTGGAGTACCGCGGTTATGATTCCGCCGGTCTCGCCCTGCAGCAAGACGGTCGCCTGGCGGTGGAAAAGGCGGCCGGCTCCATCGCCAACCTGGAGAAACAGTCCCGGAGCAAATTTAAACCGGTTACTGTCGGTATCGGCCATACCCGCTGGGCTACGCACGGCCGTCCCACCGACGAAAACGCACACCCGCATGTGAGCTGCTGCGAAAAATTTGCCGTTGTCCATAACGGGATCATTGAAAATCACCAGGCTTTGCGTGCCTGGCTGCGCGATGAAGAAGGACACCGTTTCCGTTCCCAGACCGATACCGAGGTCCTGGCTCACCTGGTGGAGGAGTTCTATGAAGGCGACCTGCTGCAGGCGGTGCTGAAAGTAATCGAAAAAGTGGAAGGTTCCTATGCCATGGTTGTTCTTTCGGCCCAAGAACCGGGACGCCTGGTATGCGCCCGTAAAGACAGTCCCCTGGTCATCGGCCTGGGTGACGGCGAAAACTTTGTCGCCTCCGATATTACCGCTCTACTGGCCCATACCCGCAATACGTACATTTTGGAAGACGGTGAGCTTGCTTCCATTACAGCAAAAAGTGTAGATCTGTGCAATACCCGGGGCGAAAAAATTGAAAAGACGGTTTTTGAGGTAAAGTGGGACCCCGTGGCCGCGGAAAAGGGCGGTTACGACCACTTTATGCTCAAGGAGATCATGGAGCAGCCGACGGCTGTGCGGGAAACGCTGCGCCAGCGCGTCGACGCCGCGGCCGGCCGGGTTACCCTGGACGAGCTTACCTTTGCTCCGGCGGAGATCCGAGCGTTGGAGAAGATCTATATTGTGGCCTGCGGCACCGCCTATCACGCCGGACTGGTGGGCAAATTTGCCATTGAAAAACTGGTCGGGCTCCCGGTTGAAGTGGACCTGGCTTCCGAATTCCGCTACCGGGATCCGCTCCTGGGTAAAAATCAGCTGGTGATCGTGATCAGTCAATCCGGCGAAACGGCCGATACGCTGGCCGCGATGCGTCTCTCGCGGGATAAAGGGGTCAAGGTCCTGGCAGTGACCAATGTTGTCGGCAGCAGTGTTTCCCGCGAAGCTGACCAGGTAATTTTCACCTGGGCCGGTCCCGAAGTGGCCGTGGCTTCCACCAAGGCCTACCTGACCCAACTGATCGGGCTTTACCTGGTTGCGATTTACCTGGGCCAGGTCAGGGATACTATTTCCCCCGCCCTTTCGGCAGAGCTGGTCAAAGGCCTGCTGGCTCTGCCTGGTCAGCTGAACCGGGTGCTGGCAGAAGAGCGGCAGGAAGAGCTGCGTGCTTACGCCGCGCGGCTGGCGCGCTGGGAAGACGCCTTTTTCCTAGGCCGCAACCTGGATTACGCCGTGGCGATGGAGGGTTCGCTCAAGCTGAAGGAGATCTCGTATATTCACGCCGAGGCTTACGCCGCCGGCGAGTTGAAGCACGGCACGCTGGCCCTGATCACCGAAGGGATCCCCGTAATCACCCTGGCCAGCCAGGGGGCTGTCCTGGAGAAAACCTTGAGCAACGTGCAAGAGGTGAACGCCCGCGGCGGCTCCGTATTCGCGATCACCCAGGAAAGCCACACCGAGGTGGCCAAGCAGGTAGACGCCATCTTCTACCTGCCCGAGGTCAATGACCTGCTGGCCCCGGTCTTAACCGCCGTACCGCTGCAGCTGATCGCTTATTACGCGGCCGTGGTTAGGAAATGTTCCGTGGATAAACCCCGCAACCTGGCCAAAAGCGTCACGGTGGAATAAGAAAAAATATTCACAAATGTGGTGAATGAAGATATAGTTTCTCTGAAATAATGGGGCGCGGGTGCAGCGCCCCTTTTTACATTCCGACATAATCCGGGTTTTAAGATGAATATAAGAAGATTAGGAGGAAAATTTTGTAGAGTGTTGAATGATATGTATAACTGTAAAGGTAAAGGGCGGATGTTTTGTGTTGGCAACGATTATCTGTGCAATTATCGGCACAAAAGGACCATTATTGACAACTATGTACCTCATGGCGAAGCCGGAAGAGCGGAAGAAAATGAAAACAAAGTCTGAATATAGGTTTGTTGCAATTGTATTTTTGGGTATAGCGATATTTTGGATGATGATTCGTTTAAACCTGCGAAAGGAAGCTTTTACATGCAAAGGTTCAATCGTCCGGTTTGCGCTTTCCCTAGAAAAAAACAGTCACTTTCTACTGTCTAGGGTAAGATTCTTATATGAGTGAGCTACTCTCCTTGGGTAAGAATTTTATATGAGCTGACACGTTTTCCCTTGTCCCTCAAGTCACACCACGTTGCATAAAAAGGATTATATCGGCCGGGGTAGAAGTTATACAAAATAACCCTCCAGGATATGGGCAGCTGTGAAAGTCAACTGCCGCAGTATTTTTCCTTTTAGGTGACCTGATCAAAAATGCATTGAATAATCCTTGACTCAGTGTAGAGGGTGATCTATTATTATGGTATGCTGTATAGACAGCATACCATTTAACTTGAGGAGGCTGAATTATGGCAAAAGAGTTGATTAATGCAATCGTTGCCATGGATGGAGAAGAAGCAACAAGGCTGACGCAGGAACTGCTCGATCAAGGTGTTGAAGGAAATACTATCTTGGCCGATTGCCAGGCAGCGATGGAAGAAGTAGGAAACCTGTTTGAGAAAGGCGAATACTTCCTGCCGGAGTTAATCATGGGTGGTGAAATCCTTAAAGGTATTACCGAAGTAATAAAACCCAAGTTAGGAGCTGCAAGTGAGAACGGAGATAAAGCAGGAAAAGTTGTATTTGGAACCGTGGTTGGCGATATTCACGATATCGGCAAGAATATCGTTATCTTCATGCTTGAAACAAACAATTTTGAAGTAGTTGATCTTGGTGTCGACGTGCCGATCGCAAAATTTGTGGAGGCAGTGCGTGAAGAAAAACCGGATATTGTCGGGATCAGCGGGTTTTTGACTAAAACTTTTGATTCAATGAAAGAAACGATTGCTGCCATTGATGAAGCGGGGCTGCGCGACAGTGTAAAAATCATGATCGGCGGGGGCACGGTTACTGAAGACGTGGCCGTTTATGCCGCCGCAGACGCTTACGGTGAAAGCGCCATGGATGCGGTAAAGTTGGCAAAATCATGGATGGGGGGCAAGTAGAATGAATGAAAGATTTCTGGAAAAAAGAAAGCGAATCGACGACGCAATAGCTTTAAAAAAGCCGGACAGGGTTCCCTTTTTCCTTTTACAAAATTATATGCCGGCCAGGACAGAAGGGCTTGCCTATAAAGATGTCTACTACAACATAGACGGATGGGTTGAAGCAAACAGAAAGTTCATTCAGGAATATGATCCGGATATGTATTTTATGATTGACGCTCCCGGTATTGGGGCCGGTCCTGTACATGATATCCTTGGCACTGTAGCCATGAGATGGCCTGGAGGCACCCTGCCGGATAATATATCTCACCAGTTTGTCGAAGGTGAATATATGCTCCAGGGTGAATATGACCATTTCCTTGATGACCCTTCCGATTACCTGCTCAGGGTTTTTACCCCCAGGGTTTTTAGCAACCTTCAGGGTCTGACCAAGCTACCGTCGCTCAAAGTATTGTCATTAGGATGTTACGGCACCACTGTCTACGGGATGGCCCTCTCCAATCCGGAGGTGCTTGAAGCCCTGCAGAGGTTAATGGAAATGGCCAAACCGGCAACAGAATTTGCCATGAAAGTCGGCATGTGTCACGCTGAAATGCTGGAGCACGGTCAGATATGCGCTTCTGCCGCCCCTACCCTGCATCCTTACGATATAATCTCGGATATGCTCCGGGGCATGCGGGGAACGATGATAGACATGTTCAAGGTGCCGGACAAACTTATTGCTGCTCTAGAAAAATTGTATCCAATATCACTGGGTTCTGCTATCGGTGTGGCCCAGGCTACCGGGAACAAGCAGATCTTTATCCCGCTGCACCGCGGAGCTGATGGTTTTATGTCACCGAAGCAGTTTGAAAAGTTTTACTGGCCTTTCCTGAAACAACTAATCTGTGACCTCGTTGATGCCGGCCTTACCCCGATGCCGTTTTTCGAAGGGACCTACGAACAGCGGATCGATTACCTGACAGAGTTGCCTGCCGGGAAGTGTATCGGCTGGTTTGACCGCTCAGATCTCAAGCTTTTAAAAGAAAAACTTGGCGATGTCATGTGTGTTGCCGGCGGTATGCCTGCTTCCCTGCTACAAACAGGCACGGCAGAAATTGTTCGGGAGCAGACGAAAGAGGCGATCGACATTTTCGGTAAGGCAGGATTAATCATGACTGCCTCGACCGTAATTGATGAAGCCAAACCGGAATTGCTGCGGGCCTGGGTTGACGCCACCCGTGAATTCGGATCTTAGCAACCAGAAAAAAAGCAACTTTTTAAGGATAAACATGCCGGCATTACACTTGGCTTTATGCCGGCATGTTATCTGTCTGTTGGAGGCGGCCCTGCCGCCGATTGACTAAAACCGGGTTAGCCGTTAAGATAAGAAGTGTTATTTAGCCCGTGTCATTTATAACAAAAATTGGCCATAACTAAATAACTGCGACAGGGCTTATTGGAGGTATTATGAAACAGCCGGTTCTGGATAAAAATTCTTTTGTTCCGATTTACTATCAGCTTTTCAAGCACTTCGAAGGGTTAATCATATCAGGTGAAATGGCTCCCGGTGATATGCTGCCTACCGAAATGGAATTTTCTGAGCAATTAGGGATTAGCCGTATGACTGTGCGCAGGGTTATCAGCGAACTTGCAGCGGCCGGTATGGTTTACACCGTAAAAGGCAAGGGAACTTTTGTTGCTGAACCCAAGTTGGACGAGATAACCTTTAGCCTTAATCAGCGGTTTGAAGATCTTGAGCAGAATGAGGATATTTTCACACAGTTACTGGAATGTCGGATTGTTAAGGCTGATGACCACATCAGCAGCCGCCTGGGAATCGAACAGGGTTCGCGCTGTCTTTTCTGCCGCATGTTTACTAAAGCAGGTCAGACACCTCTTGTTTATAAAACATATTATGCAATTTATACGAAAAGAGCTCCCCTCATTGAAAACCAACTGAAAGATATGAGCTTGACAAACATAGCCTCACAGCACAGTAAAAACATACCTTCGCGCACAAAACGAGTATTGATGGCTTCCGGTGCCAGGAATGACGAACCTGAAGTTTTACAGATCGATATCGGAGCCCCCGTTTTTTTTATGACGGAGACTATTTATGATCAAGACAACAAGGTCATCGCGTGGGGCAAGTCGGTTTTCAGCGGTGATCGCTATCGTTTTGTCAGCTACAATGGCTGGAATTTGGATGAATTAAAAAGAACGGAGGAGGATATTCGCTATGTTTGAACCGCTGAGCAGGGCGATCGCGGCTTTGGATATTGACTACGCAACTTCACTGGTAAAAAAATATTTAGATGAAGGACATCCTATTGTCGACATCATTGAAAGCTGCCGTATCGGTGTCGAGATGGTTGGTAAGCGTTATCAGGCCGGCGAATATTATCTGTCCGATCTGGTTATGAGTGAAGCCATACTCAAAGAAATAACAGACATAGTTGAACCACACTTACCGGCAGTTCAATTTCTTGATGAGCATTTAAGTATTAGACCGCATATTGTTATAGGCACTATTGAAGGGGATATTCATGACCTGGGGAAAAATATTGTTATATATCTGCTGAGGTCTTCAGGTTACGTAGTTCTCGATTTGGGTATAGATGTGCCGATAGAAAAATTTGTAAAGGCAGCCAGGGAAAGCGAAGCAAAAATAATCGGTATTTGTTTTCTGCTTACTAACTGCATATCTGTTGTCAAGGAATTGATCGAAACTCTGAAGAGGGAGGGATTGCGGCAAAATGCTTCTGTTATCATCGGTGGGTATGCCGCTGATGAAGCAACACGTGATCATGTTGGAGCAGATTACTCTGCTACCACAACAGCTAATATAATTCCTCTCATCGATTCGATATTAGGAGTCAATAGAAATAATCCATAGCTACTATTTTCACTGCAAACAGACAATCATATCTCTTTTTTCAGTCAACGTTAAAAACCGATTTAGTCCGCACTATTCTTAAAGGAAGTTTCATAAACCGTATTCCGCTCTTTCGATAAGTTCTATCTGCATATCCTTGTTAAGGGACACAAAATAGGCGTTGTAACCGGAAATCCGCACCAAAAGATTCTGGTACTTTTCCGGGTTAGCCATGGCATCTTTTAGTACATTGGAATCGACCATATTGAACTGAGTCTGCATCCCACCCTGTTCAAAATAGGTCTTAACGTAAGAAAGCATATGGTCCACCGTCTGTTCCCTGGTATCCTTTGCCGAAGGGACCAGCTTAACGTTAAAGGCAATATTGTTATCTAGGCTAATGGGATTCAACCGGGCAACGTCCCTGATATTATCCAGGTAATTTTTTGACGCCGAGGGATGGGGCGTCAATCCCGGTGTAAAGGCCTTCCTTGCCAGCCTGCCCGAAGGCAGAGCGCCTGAGAGTGTCCCGTAGGCCACATGCTGTGACATGGACCAGAATCCCGAGGTATACTTACCACCGCGGTAATTGCTGTGGGAGGCGTAACATTCATGGATAAACCGGGCAACCCTGTTGGCCAATTCCAGGGCCTCCGGATTGCCGGATCCGAAAAGAGGCACCTTATTTTTTACCAGAGCATGCAATCTGGGGTTATCTGCAAAATTCGCATCAAGGGCCGCCTTCAATTCCGGGAAGCTTACCCTTCCTTCATCAAATACCAGTTTCTTGATCACCATCAGGGAGTCGGTTACATCCGCCAGCCCGATGTTGGAGGTGCCCGAAGTATTATAGAGGGCGCCTCCTTTCGTCACATCAAGTCCTTTATCGATGGCGCCTTTGATAAAAGCACTGAGCAAAGGAGTAGGCCGGTAGTATACATGGGCTTCTGCCAGCATGTTGTTTAATTCGACTGCATGATCGATTAAAAACCGCATCTGCGTTGCAAAGGCTTGGAAAAATTCATTGAAATTATTAAAATCACTTTTTTCTATACTGCCGGTCTTGGGACCGAGATCCCATTCCATGGTGTGGTGGCGCCCGTTATTTAGGGCCATCTCCAGGGCGGATACCATATTCATCAGAATAGATCCGGTGTGGCCCATATGTTTCCCGCACAAGGTAGGTTCGACACAACCCGTGGCCGCCCAGTCGCGGATATCTTCTAGGGGATACCCGTGCTGCATGAGAGACTCAAAGACCGCCTCGTCATTATGCATGGAAGGAGTGGCAGCAGTAACGAAATTAACCTCGCAGAGTCGCTTCAGATAAGTATCACTGTTTTTCTTAAGATGGAATCTGGCATTCACATTGGGGTCCCGGATGGAAAGCATTTCTGTAACCTTGAGGAAGATATAGGTCATGTCGTTTACTCCATCTTCCCCGTCCGGCGTTACCCCACCGAGGGTGATGGCCTGATCTGATGAACTGCCGCCAAAAAGATAGTTGCCGATATCGGGTACCAGAGGCAGGTGATCGGTTCCCCGCATGTATAGACACCCCACCAGTTCAATAGCCCTTTTGAGATAGGCTTGGCGCTCCTCTTCGGCGGTTATTGTTTTGATGTCATTTTCAAAGTAGGGCTGGAGCCACTGGTCCAGCCTCCCCAGGGACAACCCGGTATTGGTGTTCTCCATGTGTAGCGCGACCCAGGTAATCCATACCGCATTGATGGCTTCGTCTAGGGTTTCCGAGGGATTAGCCGGCACCTTCCGGCATATTTCAACAAGGCGTTCAAATTCTGCTTTTCTTACCGGATCTGTTTCCCCGGCGGCCAGCCTTTTGGCTTCCTTAGATAGATTCATGGAATAGGCCGCTACCCCTTCCAGGGTAATCAGCATGGCCTGAAGGGTATTTTTTTGGCCTGTATCCAGATCTCCACTCTGTTCGAGCTTTCTCTCTATTTCCCTGATAATGCCCTTTGTTCCCTTGGCAAGAACAGTGGGAAAGTCGGGGATAGTATGTGAGATCCCCACAGATTTCCAGACAAAGTAATAAACCCAACGCTCGTCAATCTGCAGGCAGAGTGGATTATGGTAGTTGGTCCTCACCCATTCCCTGAAATTACGTTTGGCCCAGTAAGCAAATACATCATGCAAGATGTCGGCGTCTTCTTCGGACACCAGGTAGGGATTGAGAATGCGCTTTTCGACTGAAGCCAGCTCTCCCCAGATAATGGTACCCTGGGCATCAGGATAAATAAGTACCCCGGTGGGCTGTTTCGAAGTGCTGGTTCCGGCAATTAAATCATTGTGAGCAATAATTGGCTTGCGGTTTATCATCAGGTATTTATAAGCGTAGGCCTGACGAAGCTCAGGAACCCAGGGGTTCCCTTCCCGGTCGTACTCAAACCCGTTGGCCCGGTACCATTCCGTGAGCAGCTTCGGTCGTTCCGCGCACATCTGCGGCAAAAGTGTAAAATGGTTATGAAGGAATTCCTGCAGACGCGGAAAATCACTGATACTGTAAGATGAAAGATAGGGATCCTCGAGGTATTTTACACCTTTATCCACCCGGCTGCCTTTCATAAAGTATCTTTCTCTTTTATTTAACCCCCTGGACAGTTCCGGGTCGTTGACGGCATAAATACTTTTCCGAAGTTTTCTATCTCTTCGGTAATTTTTTTGCATCATTCGCTGGTGCTGCTTACCCATCAGGAGGGAAACAAAGTAATTAAAAAGCTGAAGGTAGGTCATATTTCCGTCAAGAATCATTTTATTGTTTAAAATCAGGTTAAGCATCTCATTAGGAGTAATGCTGAGCATTTCCATGATGGTTGAATCATTTACAAACCTTAGTGTAACGTCAACATCATCAGGAATTTTTGATAATACGCCGACACGCCCATGATTAAATTTAATGGCTTGCTCTACTGTCCCCGTTTCCGTTCTAAAACCAACAGCAAAATTTATCCAGCCGTCAGTATTACGAAGGTATTTTTTTAGAGATGACCGGTGGTTGTACTGGGCCGCCATCAATCGAAGCAGAAAATTGGTTAACAGATTGGTTGTGGTTTTTCTTTGCACACTAGATGCCTCCTTTTTTAGGAAACGCTACCGCTGCTTTCAGTATGTTTCTGTATGAAAGGCTCTAACAAATCTGCAGCTATTTTTTGCTTGATACCTTCGATATCACTGTCTACTTCCTGCAAGACCCTGCTGTTAATCAGGTTTACCAGTCCGTTAAGGGTAACCCAAAGCTTAATAGTACCATAGAGGGGGTCATAATTTTTCGGAAAACCATTTTCCTCAATTATCTCAGCAATTACTCTAGCGGTAATCTCCGCCGGTCGTACAGAATTTCAAATCCTTTAGTCTGAATGGCCAGATAGAGCTCATCTTTGTTTAAATAAATTAATTTAACATATATAATTCTATGTGTCTATACTTTTTACTGATCTTCCGTATATCAATAAAGAGGTAATGTTTTCTCAGGGTGACATGATATGGTATAGGGCGCGGTATGCCGCGCCCATTTTAACATTTGAAGATTAACATGCATTCCTGTTGGTAAATCTTTTACATGGGCATGTTGCGGCACTCGGTTGCACAATCGCGGCAGAATTGTGCGCAATCTTGGCAATGCCGGTCCTTGAACTTGGCACATTCGGCCGCGCAGGCATCACAGATGTCGGCGCATATCATGCAGAGTTGGTGCGCATGTGTGCTTCCCCGGGACATCCATTGGGCTGACAGGGAGCAGATATCAGCGCAATCCCTTAACACCTGGATACAGTGCATTCTGGCCTGGACATCAGGCTCCTGCAGGCAGGAGGTAATACACTGTTCACAAGCCTGCATGCACTTGACACAAGCATCAATGCACCTCTGCCAGGTTGATTGTGATGTATCCACCTGTGGCATTTTCCTTGCCTCCTTTATTAGTTTGTATAGAGTAGTATGCCCTGTTACTGCCAGGTTGAAAATGTTGCGAGTTGCCAATAAAAGGTCTGTTGCGCATATTAAGGATTAAGCCGGAGTTCAGGGGTAACAGGCATCTTCATCATTATTACCGGGGCATTGGGTTATTAATCTTTAAGTAGGATTTTAACAGCCGGGGTGGAATTAAGAAATACCCGGACAGCCTCCGGCGCTGTTTCTTAATCTTATTAGGATAGGACTGAAGCGGCCATGATTTTGGTAACAGGCGCGGCCGGAAAGACAGGCAAGGCCGTGATTAATGCTCTTGCGCGGCGCGGGGCGGCCACGCGTGCGCTGGTGCGGCGGGAGACCCAGGCGGCGGCGGTCAATGCGCTGGGCGCGCGGCAGGTAACAATGGGGGATATGGCGGACCGGTCCGTGCTGCGGCAGGCGCTATCCGGGGTGCGGGCTGTCTATCTGGTTTGCCCGAACATGCACCAGGAAGAAGAGCTGATCGGGCGGCTTGCTATTGCCGCCGCGCGAGAAGCCGGGGTGAAACACTTCGTTTACCATTCCGTAATGCATCCGCAAACGGAAAAGATGCCGCACCACTGGCACAAGCTGCGTGTGGAAGAAGCGCTGTTCGAATCGGGTTTTAACTATACCATCCTGCAGCCGGCGGCTTACATGCAAAATGTGTTGGCCGGCCGGGAGTCCATGATCAATGAAGGTATCTACCGGGTGCCGTACCCGGTGGAGACAAAAATAAGCATGGTTGACCTGGAAGACGTTGCCGAAGCAGCCGCTGTTGTCCTCACCGAACCGGGCCACGCCGGCGCCGTCTACGAACTGGCCGGGCCGGAAGCGCTTGCCCAAACCGAGGTAGCCGCGATGATTTCAAAAACAACCGGTTGCCCTGTCCGTGCGGCGCAGGTTTCGCCGCAGTTGTGGCGGCGGCAGGCCGTCGCTTCCGGCCTGGGGAAATACCAGGTTGAAACTTTGCTGAAGATGTTCGATTACTATGCCCGGTACGGTTTCTGGGGGAATGGGAATGTATTGAGGTGGCTGCTCAAGAGAGCGCCGGCCGGCTTTGCTGCTTTTGCGGAAAGAGAATTTGCCGTTTATCGTCCGTCAACCGATCACCAATAATCTTTCTAGCGGTGCCCTGGTCCGGGTATGAATTAGCTTTTCCGAACCGCCCGTTCCCGTTTACTGCGATCGAGGATTTTTTTGCGCATGCGGATGGCCGCCGGGGTAATCTCCACCAGTTCGTCATCTTCGATGTATTCCATGGCCCGCTCGAGGCTGAATTGAACCGACGGCGCCAGGCGGATAGCCTCGTCGGCGTTGCTGGAGCGGATATTGGTCAGATGTTTCTTTTTGCAGACGTTTACATCGATATCGCTTTCCCGGGAATGTTCTCCCACGATCATGCCGGCATAGACTTTGTCGGTCGGATTGATAAATAACGTGCCCCGGTCTTCGACGTGGTGAATGCCGTAGCCGGTTGCTTCCCCGGTTTCAAAAGCGATCAAGACACCGCGGCGTCTGCCGCTGATTTCACCTTTCCATGGACCGAAATGATCAAAAAGATAATGCATAATCCCCTCGCCCCTGGTATCGGTAAGCAGTTCGGAGCGAAATCCGATTAAGCCGCGCGCCGGGATCAGGAATTCAAGCTTGACATTGTTCTCTCCCACCGGAAGCAGGTTAATCATTTCGCCGCGGCGGCTGCCTAGATTTTCAATAACGCGTCCGGAGTAGACTTCCGGCAGGTTGATAAAAAGCCGCTCGTACGGTTCGCACAAAACGCCGTTGATCTTTTTTAAGATCGGTTTTGGTTTGGATATTTGCAGTTCGTAACCCTCGCGCCGCATATTCTCAATTAAAATACCCAGATGCAGTTCGCCGCGACCCGCTACCTGGAAGGAATCGGGCGACTCGGTCTCAGCCACCCGGAGGCTCACGTTGGTTTCCGCCTCTTTCCAGAGGCGGCTGCGCAGCTGGCGGGAGGTGACGTACTTACCTTCCCGGCCGGCGAAGGGACTGTCATTGACCATGAAAGTCATGGTCAGCGTCGGTTCATCAACGGCAAGCAGGGGCAGGGGAAACGGGTTATCGGGATCGCTGACAGTCTCCCCGATATTGACCTGCCCCAGCCCGGCTACGGCGACAATGTCACCGGCTTCGGCCCGGTCAATATCACGGCGCTTCAGGCCTTCGTAGGTCCATAGCTTGCTCACCTTTACGGTTTCGATAGCACCGTCACGCTTGCAAAGGCTGACCTGACGGCCGGCTTGCAGGCAACCGTTGTGAATCCGGCCGATCCCGATTCGGCCGACATAGTCGTCATAATCAAGAGTATTGATCTGAAGCTGCAGCACGCCGTCCGGATCAACGACCGGGGCGGGAATTTCAGCGACAATCAATTCAAAAAGCGGCTGCATGCTGCCGCCGGGTTCATTTGGATCCGCGGTAGAGATCCCCTCACGAGAGGAAGTATAGATTACCGGAAAATCAAGCTGCCAGTCCGCGGCTTCGAGCTCTACGAACAGATCAAAAATTTCATTTAAAACTTCGTCCGGACGGGCATCAGGGCGGTCGATCTTATTCACCACGACAATAATGCGCAGCCCCACTTCCAGCGCCTTGCGCAGGACGAACTTCGTTTGGGCCATCGGTCCTTCAAAGGCGTCTACCAGCAAAAGAGCACCGTCCACCATACGCAGCACTCGTTCCACTTCGCCGCCGAAATCGGCGTGGCCGGGTGTGTCGACAATATTGATCTTGGTATTTCCGTAATGCACCGCGGTATTTTTGGAGAGAATGGTGATACCCCGTTCCCGTTCCAGGTCGTTGGAGTCCATGACCCGCTCAATGACCCGTTCGTTTTCCCGGAAAATGCCCGCTTGCCGGAGCAGGCAGTCCACCAGGGTGGTTTTGCCGTGATCGACATGAGCAATGATCGCAATGTTGCGAATATGATCTTGTGCTTTTTTACTCATTCTTGTTATATTCACCTTTTTCATAACGCTATATCCAACTTCTTATTAAAACACGATTGTTCGGGAAATGCAATTAAGTTTCGGAAGATTATAAGGATATCGCTCTTTCGTAGAGCGTAATGAAGCAGAATTTAAAGGGCGTTAAGTGTTAACCTTGGCGAATCAACGTAGAGTTTGGGTTTTCCTTTCTCGTGAGTGGTTCATTTACAGGCAGTACGACCACCGGCATCTTTTGTATTCTGCGATAATACCGCTTGATTTCCTGGAACAAGTGAAACAGTGAGGCGCGGCTGACAAACTCTTGCCGTGAGCGTGGCAGTTCAGTGGCGGCAAAGCTTTGTTCCAGCCTTTCCATAAGCTGATCTATTCTCTCGTAGTTATTTCTTTTGCCGGTAACCCTGTGGTATTGTACTTTTTGCACAATCCGGAATAGCTTGACCAGCGTGATCGCTTGC
>JBFMGD010000020.1:0-46824 GCA_040751775.1 Bacillota bacterium
TTTAAGGTTTGCGCTACCCGGATGAAAACTTCCGACTTGTGATCGAGCATTTCATACCCCCCCCCTCGCCCTTCAGTATAACCGAGGTCTAATTTATTTGGGACAAGGAACCGTGCCCTGTCCCATTTCGCCTAATCGCCGGAGGCCTTGCCCTTTTAACCGGTGTGCGTCTGGTAAATCAGCCGTTTTTCTTCCCTGGAAATTAACCTGTTGATCAGCCAGGCCATGATCAGAATGCCGGCCAGGCTGAGCAGCCAGCGGGTGGCGGCGAAGGTGAGGCCCAGTGAAGTAACTTCAAATAAAAACATGGGCACTTTCATCGTCGACCAGGCTCCCAGGAAAATAATGATATTTGAGAACGAGGCCCCTTTCTTGATCATCATGCCGGCGACCGGAAATGCGGCATAGAGGGGGCCGGCGGCGGCTATACCTAAGAATATTACCAGCAGCGCCCCTTTGACCCCGGTGTTTTCACCGAAATTCTTGGTCACTGTTTCGCGGGGCACCCAAACGTCGAGCAACCCCATCAACACAAAGATAGGCGGCAGGACGTAAAACATGTGGGCAAAATGACCAACGGTATTTTGCACAACCGACAGCGCAAGCTCGGGGCGCGTGATCAGCAGAACCGCGTTGACCTGGATTACCAGGATCAGCAGAATAAAGGGTTTTAACTTTGTTATTTTTTTCATAGCAGGATCACTCCGATCACCAGGGCGACGACAAAGGAAAACAGGTAGCTGAACAGGTTCCGTAATAGCGTCGCTTTCCGGCCAAAATATTTAATTTCCAGGGGAGCGGTGATTATACCGACCATCATCAGGGTGGAAACGAAAACAGCAATTTGCATAATGCCCGCTCCCTGGACAAGCAGTGAGGCAGCCAGGGGAAAGGCGATAAAGGCGGGGATCAGGGTTATCGCCCCGATGATCGACGCGCTGATCATGCCAACAAAGCCTGATCCGCCGCCGATTAACCGGGCAATCAAATCAGGATTGAGCAGCGTCAGCGCCAGTCCCATCAGCGCCAGAATGCCGGCCATTACCGGAAACAGGTTCCAGAAGGAGTGGAGTGCTTTCAGCAGGGCTTGTTTGGTTTTGGCACGATCTTTGATAAAAGAGAGAATGAGAAGTACCGCCGCCAGGATATATAATATTGCTTCAAACATCGTTCAAGCCTCCTTTGAGTTGGATTTAGCTTTCCCGGCCGGGGAAACTATCCTGGTAACGTTGCAGGAAAACGGCTAACCTGTTCATATTTGTTTTAATCGTTTCAGCCCAGTGATGAATCAACGCTTCTCCTGACTGGGTAACCCGGTAGCGGCGCCTGGCCGGTCCGCCGCCGCCGGTTTCCCACTCGGAGGAGACGTGCCCTTTTTCCTCCAGGCGGCGCAGGTTTCGGTAAACCAGGCCGGGGTCTGCGCCTTCGCCGAATCCGAATTCAGTCAGGCTTTCCAAAAGCTCATAACCGTGCGCCGGTTTTCGATAGAGCAGCAATAACAGGCAGGGGACGACGAAGCGCTCCATCCTGGCTCCGCCGCTGCAGGGACAGGTGCCTTGCCGGCTCACTTCGTGATTGCACATAAGCGAACATCCTTTCCTCTCTTATTTTGTAAAGCGGCACCGCGGCAGTGACAGGGTCATGCCGGCGCTACTATGGCATGACTCCTGTATATGTCACACGCATATAGATGCACTACGATAATATCACGTCTCTTTTTCTTGGGCAACCTTTTTTCATCTCTTGAAAAAAGGATTTACGGCGCAGATCGCGAATAATCAAAAACGCTGCGGTAATCCAAAGGGGTTCTCATGACCACTATCTTTAGCCAAGAAACGATCAGCGAATTCAGACGCGGCGCGGCCGGAGCCGTTCCGATCATAATGGGCTATATTCCGATCGGTTTTGCCTTCGGTGTACTGGCTGCTGAGTCAGGCATCGGCCTGGCGGGCGCGGTGGCGATGTCCGTTTTTGTCTACGCCGGCTCGTCGCAGTTTATCGCTCTCGGTTTGATCGAAAGCGGCGCCGCGGTGTCCGCTCTCGGCCTGACTGTATTCCTGGTAAATCTGCGCCATATGCTCATGAGCGCCTCCCTGGCTCCCTACCTGGGCCGTTTTAAAGGATGGCAGCAGGCTCTTTTCAGTTATGAGTTGACCGACGAATCTTTTGGTGTACATAGCGCAGCCCTGCGGAGCCGGATTAACCCTTCTCCTACCCGCATGATCTCCCTGAATATGTGCGCCCAGTTATCCTGGGTCGGCAGCAGCGCGGCCGGGGCCTGGGTGGGCAGCCGGCTGTTTTTCGATACCGCTGTTTTCGGGCTCGATTATGCGCTGCCGGCCATGTTCATTGCTTTGCTGGTTTTGCAGGTGGAAAGCCGGCGCCACTTGTGCATCGCCCTGCTGGCCGCCGCTTTATCTGTTACGCTCTACCTGGCCGGAGCGGGGCAATGGCACCTGATCCTGGCCACGCTGGTGACAGCGACGGTGGGGCTGCTTACGGAGAAAATACCGGGCCGGGCTGCCGGAAGGGAGCAATCATAAAGTAGATGGAGCAGCTGTTTATCCCGATCCTGGTGATGTCGTTTGTCACATACCTGCCGCGAGTGATGCCGGTGCTTTTGCTTTCCCGGCGCAATCTCCCCGCACCGCTTGTCAGCTGGCTTTCCTATATTCCGGTGACCGTTCTGGCCGCCTTGTTGGGCCCGGTTCTCTTAACCCCGGGCGGCAAACTGGAGTTATTACCGGCTCAGAACCAGGTTTTATGGGTATCGGTTCCGGTTTTTCTGGTAGCCTATTTTACCCGCAACCTCTTTGCCACGGTGTTGTCGGGGATGGGTTTAATCGCCTTGTGGCGCTGCCTGTTCTAGCTTTGGTGCCCGCAACCCAGTTTCTCCAATAACGCATTCATTGACCCGGTTGGACGGACCTGTTATAATAGAAGATAGAATAGTCAGTAAAATTAGAAACCTGGTTCGCCTGCAGATGATAGGGACAGACCTGTGCTTGCAGGTCTGCCCCCTGACCTTATTCCCACTTGTTCTCATGTCGCTCCAGCTCTCAGTGACGCAGTAAGCGTGAAAAATAAAGCGAAATTGGTGTGCTATTTAATTGTCCGCCATCGTACCTTGTACAAAGTGTCCCGGATCCTAAGGTTTATAACAAACCCTTAAAAAAGGAGGAAGATGTATGGGCAAATTTGTGAGGGTGAACATGTCGGAGAAAATGGTAACTGTGGAGCCTGTGCCGGACAAGTGCCTCGGTAAAGGCGGGCGCTGGCTAACCTCAACGCTGATCAGCGACGAGGTGCCGGCGGACTGCCATCCCCTGGGGCCGAACAACAAGGTTGTGTTCGCGCCGGGTATCGTTACCGGCACCAGCGCGCCGAATACGGGCCGTATCTCCGTGGGCGGAAAGTCGCCGCTGACCGGCGGGATTAAAGAAGCCAATGCAGGCACGCCTTTTTCTCAGAAAATGGCCCGCATGGGGATCGCCGCCCTGGTGATTGAGGGCCTGGTTAACGACAACAGCCGCTGGCTGTTGAAGCTGGGTGTCGACGGCGGTGAACTGATTCCGGCGGAGGATTTGAAGTGGAAAGGCACCTACGAGGCGGCCCGGCAGTTGTGGGCCAGTTACGGTGAAAAAACCGCCTTCATGTTAAACGGGCCGGCCGGTGAAGCGAAGATGGCCATGGCCGGTGTTGCCTTCAACGACACTGAAGGCCGCCCCGCCCGCTATGCCGGACGAGGCGGCCTGGGGGCGGTCCTGGGCAGCAAGGGCATAAAAGCGATAGTTTTGGACGACGCCGGCGCTCCCGGCATAAGCTACGCCGATCAGGAGATGTTCAAGGAAGGGCAGCGTAAACTGGTCGAGGCCATTCAAACGCACGCTGTAACCAAGAAGGGCGGCGCCCTGAACAGCTACGGCACCGCCGTGTTGGTAAATATCCTCAACGAGGCCGGCGGCCTGCCGACCAACAATTTCCGCAGCGGTGTTTTTGAGGGCGCCCAGAAGATCTCCGGCGAAGCCCTTGCCGAGGCGGCCCAGAAACGGGGCGGTGCCGGCACGATGGGCCACAGTTGCCATCCGGGCTGCATTATCCGCTGCTCCAACGTCTACGCCAGGGAAGACGGCAGTGAGCATGTTTCCTGCATCGAGTATGAGTCGGCCTGGTCACTGGGAGCGAATTGCGGGATCGACAACCTGGATCATATAGCCGAACTGGTCCGGCTTTGCAACGATCTCGGCGTCGATACGATCGAGGCGGGCGTGATGCTCGGCGTGGCCATGGAAGCGGGCCTGGCCGAGTTCGGTGACGGTCCGGCCGCGATTAAACTGCTGCAGGAGATCGGCTCCCGCACCCCCCTGGGCCATATCCTGGGCCAGGGCGCCCAGTTTACCGGCGAGGCGTACGGCATCACCCGCATCCCCACGGTAAAGCGACAGGGGATGCCGGCCTACGAGCCCCGGGCGGTAAAAGGGATCGGTGTAACCTATATTACCTCTCCCATGGGTGCGGACCATACCGCCGGCTACACGATCGCCCCGGAAATACTGGCGGTCGGCGGCCAGGCCGCACCGCTGGATAAGACCGATAAAGTGGCTCTCTCCAAGGCCTTCCAGGAGACGACCGCCTTTATCGATGCCAGCGGCTATTGCCTGTTTATCGCTTTCCCGATTCTTGATATCCCGAGCGGCTTTGAAGGGATGGTTCAGACGATCAACGGGATGCTCGGCACAGCCTACACCGGGGAGGATGTCGGCGCTATCGGCAAGGAGATTCTCAAGATGGAGAAGGATTTCAACAGCCGGGCCGGGTTAACCGCGGCTGCGGACCGCCCGCCGGAGTTTATGCGCTACGAGAAACTCCCGCCGCATAATCAAGTTTTTGATATTACCGACGAGGAGCTGGATGCATTCTGGAGTTGATTAGCGTCACGGTGGTGCTTTACGCTACCTTGGGCCGCTATCATCCGGAGGGAAGCGGCACGGCGCCTTTTTCGGTAAAGCTTAAACCGGGCGTCGTTGTTGACGATTTGCTCACTTACCTGGGAATCAGCCAGGGAGAGGCCAAACAGGTCTTTAGCGGGCACCTGAGCCGTCCCGGTAGCTACCGGCTGCAAGATGGAGAGCGGGTAGCGATTTTCCCTCCGATCGCGGGCGGATGAAGTAGAACTTCTCCTCGACGCTGTCGGGGTTGCTCCCCGGCAGCGTTATTTCTGGAGACGACTGTTTTCCTTGACTTTGAGGAGTAACAGTATACAATGTAATCAGAATTATTGAACTTACTAAGGTACTCAAAAATCACCTGTTGCTCAGAGACGTTAGCCAAAGAGGGAGCACTGGGACAAAATCCCACGTGCTCTTTTTTATATTACCGGGAGGAGATGATCGTATAATAGCATGAAACAGACGGAAATAATGGGTGAACCGGTTGTCGTCAGCGGGGAGGGTTTGACGCTGGAAGAGGTTACCCGGGTTGCTCGCCGGTGGTGCCCGGTGACCCTGGATCCGGCCTCCCTGGAGCGAATTGCGGCCTCCCGGGCGATGTTGGAGAAACTTGTGGCTGAGGAGAGGGTGGTTTACGGCATTACCACCGGCTTCGGCCGTTTCAGCGATGTGCTCATCTCCCGCGAGGATGCCGTTCAACTGCAGAAAAACTTAATCGCCAGCCACGCCGCCGCGGTGGGTGATCCCCTGCCGACAGAAGTAGCACGCGGGGCGATCTTGCTGCGCATAAACGCCCTGGCCAAGGGCTGTTCAGGGGTTCGCCTCCTGATCGTAGAGCGGTTGGCTGAGCTGTTGAATAAAGGGGTCACGCCGGTGATTCCGGGCCAGGGTTCCCTGGGAGCCAGCGGAGACCTGGCGCCTTTGTCTCACCTGGCCCTGGTTTTGACCGGCCAGGGTGAGGCGTATTACCGCGGCCGCCGGTTGGACGGGGCGGCAGCCCTGGCGGAGGCGGGTATTGAACCGGTGACGCTGCGGGAGAAGGAAGGCTTGGCTTTAATTAACGGGACTCAGATCATGTCTGCGCTCGGCTCGCTGGCCCTATGGGATTCACTGAATTTATTAAAGGCGGCCCAGATCACGGCCGCGCTGACCCTGGAAGCCCAGCTGGCGGTAGCGGACGCCTTTGACCCGCTGATTGCCCGGGTTCGCCCGCACCGGGGGCATTTACGGACTGCGGAAAATATGCGCCGCCTGCTCGAAGAGAGCGCCCTGATCGGTTCTGATGGCGGGAAAGTGCAGGATGCCTACAGCCTGCGCTGCATCCCCCAGGTGCATGGCGCTACCGCTGATGCCCTGGAATATGTGCAGAGTATTCTCGATGTGGAGATCAATGCCGTGACCGACAACCCTTTGCTGTTTGCGGAAGAAAACAGGGTTCTTTCGGGCGGTAACTTTCACGGCCAGCCCCTGGCCCAGGCGATGGATTTCCTGGCTATCGCGGTGGCGGAGTTGGGCAGTATCTCCGAGCGGCGAGTGGAGCGGCTGATCAACCCGGCTTTAAGCGGCGGCCTGCCGCCGTTTCTGATCAACGGGGGCGGCCTGAACTCCGGTTTGATGATCGCGCAGTATACTGCGGCTTCCCTGGTCAGTGAGAACAAGGTTCTCTGTCATCCGGCCAGTGTTGACTCCATTCCTTCCTCGGCCAACCAGGAAGACCATGTCAGCATGGGTGCCACCGCCGCCCGCAAAGCGCGCCAGGTGGTGGAAAATGTGGGCCGGGTGATCGGGATTGAGCTGCTTACCGCGTGCCAGGCGATCGGTTTCCGGGACCCCGCGAAACTGGGCCGGGGTACGTCAGTCGCCTACCGGCTGCTGCGGAAAGAGGTCGGCTTCGTGGAGCAGGACCGGGTACTCTATCCTCTGATCAACGCTGCTGTTGCCCTGGTAAGGGACGGCCGCCTAGTGGAGGCGGTAGAGAAAGAGGTTTGCCTGAGCTGATTAAGAAAGGGTTGGTACGGTTTTCGCTAAATGATAAACTAAGGCTAGCGTGATTCTCGAACCGGGAGGATGGCTATGGAATATATCGGCAAGACGACAATTATGTTTGCTTTGGCCGGCGGGGAGATGGAGGATCGGTTCAAGCGCGATGCGGCGGCGGCGGGATTTTCCCTGATCAAAGGGCGAGTCGGCTCCATGAACACTGAAAAAATATTTGCCGCCGTGGAAACAGCCTCGCTGCGCGAAGGTCTGATCCGGAAAGATTGCTACCGGGAAACCCATGCGCTCTACCATGCCACTCTCGACGCTTTTGTGGGAATTTGCCGCGGTCAACTGGGGCTGGGCAACATGCTGCGCACCGTGGGGCTGATTTTTGCCGTGGCCAAGGGACCGCGCAGTATTGACCAGCGGGATGACGGTGAATGGCTCGCCGTGGTTTTATACGGTACTATCGGCGCGCCGATCAAGGGATATGAGCATGAAACGATCGGTTTGGGAATCAACCACCTGTGAGAGGTGTAGCGTGGGACAAGCATTCCAGTAATCAGTGAAAATGGCTTTTTGAAAAATTAATAACCTCCAGTTATGATTAATGTGTGCTACCAGACGCACAAAAACCATAAACCGGAGGCTATATACAATGATTAACTATCAGAAACTGGAAGCGATCACACTAAATACACTAAGTATTGGAGTTGATATCGTAAAAAAGCTGCAATGGGCCAGGTAGCTCAAGAAACTGGATAAAGTGATAGTGGGGATGGAGCCGACCGGTCATTACTGGAAACCCCTTGCGAATTACTTAATTTTAAACGAAATAACAGTAGTGGAGATATATTTGCGGAACTGAGGGTGCTGTCAAACTCAAGAATAAGCCTGATGAAGCGTCATAATGGAAGCACGTGGAAGCACGGGGACGGTTCTTTTGCTTCCTTCTTTACTTTGCCGCGCCTTCGGCTCGCAAGGGTAGCAGTGGCCGGTGTAATTAACCAACTGCCGGAAACAAATACTAAGATCATGCGCCCGCGACTCTTCTTCTTTTCAAGAAGCGGGCTGAATAATCCGGCTGCGCCGGAGAAGGGAAGGCGCGGTCGTGTGGAGAAATATACTAGGCGGCCATACTGTGAACCTGTCCGGGAGCCAGGCATATGCAAACCCGGGCGGCAATCAGACTGGTCTAGAAATAAATTACAGGAGTGATCGTTATGCTAATCGTTGGAGAAAAAATCAACACCAGTCGTAAAGAGGTCAAGGAAGCGGTAGAGAAGCGGGATGCCGGGTTTATTCGCGCCCTGGCCAGGCGCCAGCTTGAAGCGGGCGCGCACTATATCGATGTTAACTGCGGCACTTTTGTTTCGGATGAGCCGGAGCTGTTAAGCTGGATGGTCCAGGAAGTGCAGCAAGAGCTTGGCAATATGCCCCTGTGCATCGACAGCCCCAACCCCCTGGCGGTGGAAGCAGCCTTAAAAGTCCACCAGGGCACAGCGCTGTTAAATTCAATCAGCGGTGAAAAGGAGCGCTACGCAGCGCTGGAGCCATTGGTTGTGCAGTACGGCTGCAAAGTGGTCGTCCTGTGCATGGATGACACCGCCGGTATCCCGCCCGACGCGGCGACCCGCTTTGCTATCGCTTCCCGGATTATCGACAGATTGGACGCCAAGGGTGTGAAGCAAGAAGATATTTTCGTGGACCCGCTGATCCAGCCGATCAGCGTGGACACTAAAAACGGCCTTTCGGCGGCGGATACGATTCGCATGGTCCGCGATAAATACCCGGCGGTTCACGCCATCTGCGGCCTGAGCAACATCTCTTTCGGACTGCCGGAGCGAAAGCTGCTCAACCAGGCCTACATGGTGATCTGCGCCTCCTACGGCCTGGATGCCGTTATCCTTGACCCCGAAGACAAGAAGATGATGGGGCTGGTTTACGCCTCCGAAGCGCTGCTGAACCACGATCCCTTCTGCGGCGGCTACCTTAAAGCCTACCGGAAAGGCTTCCTAAAATAGGGCGCGTAGAGGCACGTCCTCCTGGACGTTAGATATTGGCTGTTGCGGATTAATGAAAGGGCACGGCGTGCCGTGCCCGGAGGGTACTTATACAGGAGGTAGGAGGCAAGATATCAGGCGTAAAGTTCTTGTTTCTTACCTCTTTTAGGAGCACGGAAACAAGGGGACGGTTCTTCTGCTTCCTTGATACAAGAATCAAGAGACAAGATATCAGATGCAAGAGAATAAAGAGACAACTCTTGTTTTATCTTGTTTTTTATCTCATATTTCTTGCTTCTTGAAAAGGAGTGAGTGAACATGTTAAAAGACCTTTCTGTGGATCAATTTGTGCGGGAGGTGGCCTCGGCTTCTCCCGCGCCTGGCGGGGGCAGTGTCGCCGCTTTGGCTGGCGCGCAGGCCGCGGCCCTGTTATCGATGTACTGTCATCTTAGCCTCAACCGTGAAAAATTCGGCGAAGCGGTCGGGTTAATTGAGCGAACGGCAGAGGAAGCACACGCCCTGGCGGCCGCCCTGGTGGAAGCTGTCGACCTCGACACCGCTGCTTTTAACCGGGTCATGGAGGCGTTTCGCCTGCCCAAAGGGATACCGGAAGAAAAGGAGCAGCGCAGCCGGGACATTCAAACGGCCACGATTGAGGCGGCACGCGTGCCGATGCAGACAGCCGCAGATTGCTTGCGGGTGCTGGAGTTGATTAAAGCCGTAGCCGGCCGGGGCAACCCGGGGGCTGCGACGGACCTGGGGGTAGGCAACCTGCAGGGCCTGGCTGGCCTGACCGGTGCCTGCTATAACGTACTGATTAACCTGGGTTCAATTAAGGACTGCGCTGTCAAGACGGAGTTGGCGCAAAAGGTAACCGAAGCCCTGGAGCAGGGCCGGGCGTTGTTTGAAAAAAACCGCTCCCAAATCGAAGGAAGCATAGGGACGGTTCTTTTGCTTCCATAGTTTCATATGAAGTTTTTATGCGCTGGAAAAAAAGCGGCTTATCCGGCCATAAAAACCGGAAAAAAGGCACAGGGGGGACCGGAAATATGCCGGAAATAATTCAATGCGTTCCTAATTTTAGTGAAGGCCGCCGGCGAGAGGTCGTCGAAGCGCTGACCGAAACGATTAAAGTAGTGCCGGAGGTTTCGCTCCTCGATTACTCCCTGGACCACGACCACAACCGCTGCGTAATTACTTTTGTGGGCGGACAGGAGGCCGTGCTGGAAGCCGCTTTTCAAGCCGCCCGGCAGGCGGCTGAGTTGATCGATATGCGCGGGCATAAAGGCGGCCATCCCCGCATGGGCGCCGCGGATGTAATCCCGTTCATCCCGGTGGCCGGAGTAACCATGGAAGATTGCATTGCGTTGGCCCGGCGCCTGGGTCAAAGGCTGGGTGAAGAACTGGCTATACCCGTTTTCCTATATGAGGAGGCGGCCTCAGCCCCGGAGAGAAGAAACCTGGCCGTCATCCGGACCGGTGAATTCGAAGGGCTGCAGCAGGCAATCGACGCGGGGCGGCTGCCGGATTTCGGTCCCGCGCGGCTCCACCCGACGGCGGGGGCCACGGCGATCGGGGCGCGTCGCCCCCTGGTCGCCTTTAATGTCAACCTGCACACGGCGGAGGTGGCCGTGGCCAAAAAAATTGCCGCGGCGGTACGGGAAAGAAGCGGCGGTCTGGCCAATGTCAAGGCGCTGGGGATATACCTGGCGGACGAGCAGAAAGCCCAGGTCACCATGAACCTGGTCAATTGCGACGCCACGCCAATTCACCGGGTACTGGATTTAATCCGTATTGAGGCGTCCCGCTACGGCGTGAGTGTGGCCGAAACGGAAGTGGTGGGGCTGATCCCTTTAAAATACCTCCTGGACGCGGCGCTCCACTACCTGCAGTTGAACCGCTTTTCCACGGATCAGATCCTCGAAAATAGAGTGTTTTAGCAGTAAAGCGCAGGGACGGTTCTCTTGCCTCCCTTTAGAGTTGATATATCACAACGGCAGGCAGCGAGAATACTTGGGATTTCACCTAATTTATTATTTAAATCCTAAAACAAAAGAATAAGGAAGCAAAAGAACCGTCCCCATGCTTCCAAGGGGGTATAGAGATGATCCAGGCCGACCTGTTGATCAAAAACGCGGCCCAGCTTTTGACCATGGCCGGGCACAATGAAACGCCCAAGCGGGGCGGCGATTTGGCTGACCCGGGCGCCGTTGCCGGCGGAGCTGTGGCCGCTCTGAACGGCGTAATCACGGCAGTCGGCCCTACCCGGGTGCTGGAGGAGACAGTCGCGCTGCTGCCCCATGCCCGGGCTTACGACGCCTGGGGCAAGGTGGTGATGCCCTGCTTCGTGGAGCCGCATACCCACCTCGTTTTCGGCGGAAGCCGCCAGGCGGAATTCGTGATGCGCCTGCAGGGGAAAACCTATCTCGAAATAATGCAGGCCGGCGGCGGTATCCTCAATTCGGTCCAGGCCACCGCCGCCGCTTCCTTTGAGGAGTTGGTGGAGACGGCGCGGCGCCGCCTGGATCTGCTGGCGCGTCACGGAGTCGGCACCGTTGAGATCAAAAGCGGTTACGGGCTGACGGTGGAAGAAGAGCTGCGCATGCTGCGGGTGGTGCACGAACTGGATCGCACCCATCCCCTGGATCTAATCCCCACTTTTCTGGGGGCGCATGCCTTTCCGCCGGAATACCGCGGCCGTGAAGACGAATATGTCGCCCTGGTCACCGGGGAGATGATCCCGCGGGTGGCTGAAGAAAAGCTGGCCCGCTTCTGCGATGTTTTCTGCGACATCGGCGTTTTCACCTTGCCGCAGGCGCGGCGCGTCCTGGAGGCCGGAAAAGAGTTCGGCCTGCTTCCCAAGATGCATGCCGACGAACTGGCTTCCTTCGGCGGGGCGGAGCTGGCGGCGGAGCTGGGCGCGGTCTCGGCTGATCACCTCTTGAAAGCGTCCCCCGCGGGGATTGCGGCGCTGGCCAAGGCCGGTGTGATCGCCGTTTTGCTGCCGGGCACCGCTTTTTACCTGAACGAGGATTATGCCCCGGCGCGGGAGATGATCCGGCAGGGGGTCGCCGTGGCCCTTTCCACGGACCGCAATCCGGGCTCTTCACCCACCGAAGCCACCCACCTGATCCTGACTCTGGCCTGCCTGAAGATGAAGATGCTGCCGGCGGAAGCTCTCGCCGCTGCCACGATCAACGCCGCCCACGCTGTCGGCGCCGCCCGGCGGGTGGGAAGCCTGGAAGTCGGCAAACAGGCCGACATTCTGGTCATCGATGCGCCCGACTACGACTACATTCCCTACCACTACGGCACCAGCCTGGTGAATGCGGTCTACAAGAAAGGCCGCCGTATCGCCTAAATGGGACAAGGGATAAATCCCTTGTCCCATTTAGGCATACTTTCTATCACATCCAGTAATATGTTATGATTACAGGTAGTTTGGCACTACGGATCACAATGGAGGTTATTCGCGTGAAGTTATTGGAGCAAATATACTGGTATCCCTGGCAGGGCAGCGGCAATAACTGCAACAGCATTCTATTCGCCGGCAAGAAAATGATATTGATCGACCCGGGACATATTTACAATGAATTCAGGGAGAGCTGCCTGGACGCGCTCGACCGGCAGCTCTCCGCTGACGGCTTTTCAATGGAACAGGTTGAGTTGATTCTTTGCACGCACGGCCACCCGGACCACGTGGAGGCGGCGGGTATGGTCCGCGCGAGAAGCGGCGCGCAGTTTGCCCTGCACCGGCAGGACGAATTTATCCTGGAAGTGCTCGAACAGCACTATGCCGCCGCCGCCGGGCAAGAGATGCCGTCGCTGAAACCCGATTTTTATCTCCAGGAGGGCGTGCTCGACATCGGCCTGGACGAAGCCGAGCAGATCGCGGTTTATCATACCCCCGGCCATTCTCCAGGTTCCGTTTGCTTGTATATACCTCACCTGAAGACAATGATTACCGGTGACACCATATTTCAGAACAGTATCGGGCGGGCCGACCTGCCCGGCGGGGATATGGCCGAGCTGGAAGAAAGCGTGGGCAAACTGGCCGGTATTGAAGATGTGGAGCTGCTCCTGCCCGGGCATATGGATTACCTCTCCGGCCGGGAAAACGTGGAGCGCAATTATGAGCGAATCCGGCGCTATTTTTTCCGGTAACCAGAGCAAAGGGAGTGTGTTGGGATGAAGCTTCTGAGCAAAGTTTTACTCTGCAGTATGTTGCTGTCCATGCTCCTGGTAATGCCCGGTTGCAGCTGGTGGGGCAAAAGGGATGATGGTAACGATCTTCCGGATGATCAAGGAGACGGTCCGGAGGCTTTTCTGGAAGAGTACGCCAACCTGAACGGAGAGGGTTCCTATTACCGCCCGGTGCGTTTAACGGATGCAATGAGTGAGTGGGTCGATAACGCGGCGCATCATATCTTTCTCGGCCAGAGCAGGATTTTCGGCGATTACCTCTATATCCTGGTCACTTACGGCCCCAAGCCGACGGGCGGCTATACCGTGCAGGTTACAGATGTATTGGTGGAGGCGGCGGAGGTGATCGTGAGCGTTGATTTCAGTGAACCGCGTGCGGGGGAGGCGGTGACCCAGGCCATTACCTACCCTTACGACCTGGTGGCGGTACCGGCGGCAGATTTACCGGTGCGTTTTATTGCCGGCGGGGCTGAAAGCTACGTGATGGCCCTGTACGGCATCGATACCCTGGAAACCATTGTCGCTTCGTCGAACCCGATCAAGCTTTTTGAGCCGGCTGACGGCAGCGATACTAACGGCGCCCTGCGTTTCCGTGGTGTCGCCTCGGTATTTGAGGGGCAGATCGACTACCGGCTGCTCGACGCGGCCGGCGGCGTGATCGCCGAAGGCTATACCATGGCCGGCATGGGGGACTGGTACTATTTCGAGGAGACGATCGGCACGGGCGACTTCACCGGTGAAGTTACTGAGGCGACGCTCGAACTGTTCACGATCAGCCCGAAAGACGGCTCCGAGCAGGACCTCGTATCGGTAAAGGTCAATATTATCCCGTAGCAATACTGATCAACAAATCCAATCATCAGAGCGGCCGACAAGCCGCTCTTTTTGTTAATGAGAAGCGCCGGGCTAAGCAGTAATTGGATAAGTTTTGCCCATATGACCAAAATAGGGACAGTAAAGAAATCAATTGTCTATCCGGGGGTGCTGTCTCGATGCGTTACGGTTATCTGTTATGGGGCCTTCTGGCCGGTTTAACCGGCGCCCTGGCGGGGGCGTTTGTGCTCTGGGGCTCCTGGCTGCTGCCCGCCCTGGGGCTGCTCATGACCAGGGTCAGCCTGATCCAGGGGCTTTTCTCCCTCTTGATTATCGGCGCCTTGGGCGGGGTGATCTACGCCGCCTTGCTCCGCAGCCGCCGGCTCAGGCTTTACGCCACCCTCCTGGCGGGAGCCGGCCTCGGGGTGGTTCTCTGGATAGCCGGCCCCCTGGTGGCTGTGCCGCTAATCCTGGGCTTGCCGCCTCAGTTGGGCAGCCCGCTGGATCACTGGATGCCGCTGGCGGCGTTTACCCTCTACGGCTTGATTGTTGCTTTGCTCTACAGCAGGTGGAGCCTCGGGCAGTCGCGCGCCAGGTCTTATTACGCCGTGGGGCTGCTGGCTGTAGCGGCGGTGCTCACGCCCTTTTTACTGCGGGCGGCCGTCAGCACCGATCCGGAGGCGCTGGAACTGCCCGCTGGTTACCGGGCTGAAGTGGTGGCCAAGGGATTGACCTACCCGACCAGTATGGCCATTGATGATAGCGGCGTGATTTTCGTCGGTGAAGCGGGCTATACCTACGGGCCGAAAACCACCGCGGCCCGGATCATGGCGGTTTTGCCGGACGGCAGGATCCAAGAGTTGGCGAGTGGTTTTGACGGGCCTTTAAACGGGCTGGCCTTGCGGGAAAACAGCCTCTATGTTTCGCACCGCGGCAAGATTACCATGCTGGATCTGGAGAGTGAAGAGATCGAGGACCTGGTCACGGACCTGCCCTCTCTGGGCGATCACCAGAACAGCGACCTGGTCTTCGGCGCCGACGGCGCGCTTTATTTCGGCCAGGGCAGCGCCACCAACGCCGGAGTCGTCGGATCGGACAACTTTGTTTACGCCTGGGCGGACCGTTACCCTGATTTCCATGACCGTCCTTCCCGAAATTTCACCCTGACCGGTGAAAACTACGAGTCTAGCGATCTGAGCACCGTCGA
The DNA here is from genome assembly GCA_040751775.1 of Bacillota bacterium. GTDB lineage: Bacteria > Bacillota > Dethiobacteria > DTU022 > DTU022 > JBFMGD01. The sequence continues at coordinate 15,156 of JBFMGD010000020.1, forward strand.
TCCCGCGGATACCAAAACCACCGGCGCTTTCGCTCCCTTCGGCCAGTCCAGGGATAAAGGGGAAACGGTGGAAGGTGTAGTGCCCGCCGGCGCCGCCGTCTACCGTCTCGACATTGAGACAGGGAAGCTCTCTGTTTACGCCGACGGACTGCGCAACCCGTATGGATTGTTTACGGCTGATGACGGCACGATTTATGCCACCAATCTCGGTTACGACGACCGCGGCGTGCGAGCGGTTAAAAACTCGCCCGACTGGCTGGTACGCTTGCGCGAGGGCGCCTGGTACGGCTGGCCGGATTTTGCGGGAAAAATAGCTTTGACGGAGCCCATATTCGCCTCCGAACGCGGGGTCAACCGCCGGCCGCTGATCGTTGACCCCCCTCCCGTGGAAGCTCCCCTGGCCACCTTCCCGCCGCATTACTCACCGATGAAGCTGGCCGCGGCTCCCGACGGCTTTCCCGACCCGGGGCTTTATGTTGCTATTTTTGGTGACGGTCAACCGCTCACCGAAGACCTTGCGGAGCTGGTGCCCACGGGTGTGCTTAAGGTTGACCCGGCAACCGGTAAATACGACTGGTTCGTGAAAAACAAGGGGCAACCGCGCGACGGGCGTGACGGCCGCGGTCTCAAGCGGGTGATTGATGTGAAGTTCAGCCCGGACGGCGAGGCGCTCTACCTGCTCGATTTCGGAGTGATGGAATTCACCGACATGGCCCCCAACGCCATCCCGCACACCGGAGTGCTCTGGAAAATATACAAAGAAGACGGCTCTTAAAGCCAATTTACATCTGCGCTGTCCCCATATTCGAAAGAGCTTCTAAGGCCAGTGTGGCAATACAGCTTCGTGACGGGCTTTCCGGCTTTTAGGGATGCCTGAACGAAGCTTGTTTTCTTTAAGAAGCTGACCTCTTATTGCCAAAAGCAGGAATCTGCTTTCTGCTGCAGAACATTTTATATATCACGCTGTAAACGAATGACTTCATAATTTGCCTGGCAAAAGGAGTGTCCATCCATTTAATGAACCCGTACAAGCATCAAAAACAGGCCAGCTTATTCAAACGTTACGAAGGGAACCCGATCATCACGCCCGAAAGCTGGCCTTACGAGGCCAACGCCACTTTCAACCCGGGGGTGGTCAGACATAATGGAGAAACCATGCTCCTGGTACGGGTGGAAGATATGCGCGGTTTTTCGCATCTTACCTTTGCCCGCAGTAAAGACGGCAAAACCGGGTGGCAAATTGATAATGTCCCTACCTTAAAACCCGACCCTTCGTTTCATGAAGAGCAGTGGGGCATCGAAGATCCCCGTATTGTCTGGCTTGAAGATCGCCAGGAGTATGCGGTAACCTATACTTCATTTTCCAAGGATGGTCCGGTGGTTTCGCTGGCCCTTTCCAAAGATTTGCATACTTTTGACCGCCGCGGCCCCATGCTGCCGCCTGAAGATAAAGATGCCTCACTTTTTCCCAGGTTGATCAACAACCGCCATGTTTTGATTCACCGGCCGATCATTCGCGGGGAAGCTCATATCTGGATCGCCTTTTCACCGGATTTAAAATACTGGGGGGATCACCGGATTCTGATTCCCGTTCGTCCCGGTTGGTGGGACAGCACCCGGGTCGGTCTGGGGCCGCCGCCGATCGAAACCGATGAAGGCTGGCTAATCATTTACCACGGGGTGAGAATCACCGCCTCCGGCAGCCTCTATCGGGTCGGCTTGGCCCTGCTGGACCTGGATGAACCGTGGAAAATTATCCGGCGCTGTGATAAGTGGATTTTCGGCCCGCAGGAAGCCTATGAGCGCGTCGGAGACGTGCCGGGTGTCACTTTCCCCACAGGGACGGTGGTAGACAGAGAAGAAGGCAAACTGCATCTTTATTACGGCGCCGCCGACACTTCGGTCTGCATGGCCACGGCCAAACTGCAGGATTTGGTGCAGTTTCTCCTGTCGTGCCCTAATCCACAGGATGAATGCGTCCTCTGGTAAAGAATTGCAGGTGCGTAAGCGTGCCCGTTAAGGGTTAGAGGGGAGCTATTATTAGATGTACGTCAGCAAACAGACCCAACCGTTGAAAATAGCTTTTGTGTCCACATTCCAGCCTCGTCAGTGTGGTATTGCCACCTATGCTTTTGACTTGTTTAACAGCATCAAGCAGTTTTACACGCAAGAAAGAGGCGTCGGGGAGCAGCAGGATCTCTGCGAAGTAGTCGCTTTGAATAATAACCTGCAAAACTATAACTACGGCAAAGAGGTCACTTTTCATATTCGGGATCAGCACCGGGGCGATTACCGGAGAGCAGCCGACTTTCTTAATCTTTCACCGGTAGACGTGGTCAGCCTGCAGCACGAGTTCGGTATTTTTGGGGGAGATGACGGCAATTACATCCTCAATTTTATCAGCGCCTTAAAAAAACCGCTGGTGACCACGCTGCACACGGTGCTGCGCGAGCCCACTCCCGGCCAAAAAAAGACCCTCGGTTTAATCTGTGAAAAATCGGTCATAATCGTGGTGATGGCTCGCATGGCGGATAAACTGCTCAAAGAGGTTTACGGGGTGCCGGATAAAAAAATCGCCATGCTGCATCACGGTGCTCCGGATGTGCCTTTTCTGGACTCCTCATACTACAAAGACCAGTTGCAAGCTGAAGGAAGAAAAGTGCTGCTTACTTTCGGCCTGCTTAGTCCCGGCAAGGGACTGGAATATGCCATCGAAGCCATGGAGCATGTGGTTGCCGCTGTCCCGGATGCCCTCTACATTGTTTTAGGAGCGACTCACCCCGAAGTTAAAAGGCGCTATGGTGAGCAGTACCGTCATTCTCTGGAGAAGATGGTCCGGGAAAAGGGGCTTCAGAACAACGTTACTTTCTTTAATCAATACGTAACCCTGGAGCGCCTGGTCCAATTTCTGGTGGCCACGGATATCTACATTACGCCGTACATCAGCCGGGAGCAGGTTGTTTCCGGCACATTGGCCTACGCCATGGCTTGCGGAAAGGCGATCGTTTCGACTCCTTACTGGTATGCCGAGGAAATGCTGGATGAGGGACGGGGTTGCCTGGTGCCGTTTAAAGACAGCGGCGCCATGGCCGGCGCGCTGATCAAGCTGCTTCAGGATGAAGCGCTGCGCAACCGCATGCGCAAATTGACCTATCAATTCGGCCGGCAAATGGTCTGGCAAGAGGTGGCCGGCGAATACAGCGCCGCTTTTGAAAGCGCGCGCCATGAGTATAACAGTTATGCCATCGCCTTGCCCCAGAGAGCAGCGGTTACCCGGCATGCTGTTCTGCCCGAGATTAACATGCAGCACTTAAGAAACCTCACTGACGACACCGGGTTGTTTCAACATGCCGTATTCAACGTGCCTGATCGCAGTCACGGCTATTGCACCGACGACAACGCTCGCGCGCTGATCGTGGCCGTGCAGAATTGGCAGCTGTTTAAAGATGAAACGATTTTACCGCTCATAAACGTTTACCTCAGTTTCATGCACAGTGCTTTGCTTGAAGACACAGGCCGGGTACACAATTTTCTATCTTACCAGCGCTGCTGGCTTGACGAACAGAGTTCTGAGGACTGCCACGGACGCTACCTCTGGGCCCTGGGCTACGTTATCGCCTACCCTGTCAGCGAAGCAGTCTTAAGCCTGGCGAGCCGCCTCTTTAAGGTGGCGGTTGGGGCGCCGCTAGCCTTCACCTCTCCCCGGGCGTGGGCTTTTTCGGTTCTCGGTGCCCTCTACTACCTCAAACGTTTCGGAGGCGACACGGAAGTGAGGGCCCTGGTTGCCGACTTATGCTCCAGGTTGCGTCAACAGACCACGGCGAACGCGACCGAGGACTGGTACTGGTGTGAGGATGTCGTCACTTACGATAATGCGCGTTTGCCCCAGGCCCTGATCGCCGCCGGGCATTACTTGAATGATCAGCAGATCCTTAATACCGGTCTAAAATCCTTGGACTGGCTTATTTCCGTACAGACGGATCCGGTTGACGGACACCTCTCGCTGATCGGCAATGACGGATGGTACCCGAGGGGCGGCGGCAAAGCCCGCTATGACCAACAACCCCTGGATGCCGCGGCGCTGGTGAGCGCCTGCTCCCAGGCATACCTGGCTACGGGCCAATTTCGCTGGCGCATGGCTATGGATTGGTCTTTTAACTGGTTTTTCGGGAATAACGATGCCCGGCAGATCCTCTTGGACTATGCCGGAGGAGGCTGCTTCGACGGTGTCCAACCGGGCGGGATCAACCGGAATCAGGGTGCGGAATCGACCTTATCCCTGTTGATGTCGCTGCATCAGATGCACAAAATAGAACATGAAGAGTTGATCCACCGGGAGGATAAGCAACCACCTGCGGCAAATGAAAGTGAGCAAAGATAACAATGCATAAAATGATTTGCAGGGAGTGATTATACATATGTACGTAGTGATACTGGCGGGAGGCAGCGGCACTCGCCTTTGGCCTCTCAGCCGGGAGCATTTTCCCAAACAATATCTGGCCCTGGAGGAAAACGGGGCCAGCCTCTTTCAGGAAACAGTTGCCCGGGTGCAAGGGGTAGTGCCTGCAGAGAACATTCTGGTCGTGACGCATTGCGATCAGGCGGCGGAAATCCGGCGCCAGCTGTCCATGATCGGACACGAAAAAATAACCCTGCTGGAGGAGCCGCGCGCCCGCAATACCGCTCCCGCGATCGGGCTGGCGGCCTGCTATCTTCAGTATTATCATGGACCGGAAGCGGTGATGGCCGTTCTGCCCTCGGATCATCTGATCCGGGAACGCTCGCAATTTGCTGCTCTGCTTCAGCAGGGAGCGTGCGCGGCTGAAAAATTCGGGTTGGTCACTATCGGCATTCAACCGGACTATCCGGAAACGGGTTACGGCTATATCCGCCGCGGCAGTCGGTTGAATGATCATACCTACCGGGTGGAGCGGTTTGTGGAGAAGCCGGACCTGGAAACGGCTCGATTATACCTGCAAGAAGGCGGCTACCTCTGGAACAGCGGCATGTTCGTGTTCCAGGTAGGCCCGCTGCTTGATCAGTTCCAGCGCCATCTGCCGGCTGTGGCCGCTTCTCTAAGTAAACTGGAACTGCCCGCCCTGGGCGGGTTGGAAACTGTTTACAACGAAATGGAGAGCATCTCCATCGACTACGGTATCCTGGAAAAGGCGGCGCAGGTAACCGTTATCCCGACCGGGTTGACCTGGAGCGATGTCGGCAGCTGGGAGGCCTACCACCGGGTTTCGGATAAAGACGAAACGGGAAACTGCCTGCAGGGTGAGGTCCTGGCCCGGGATACCCGGAACAGCCTGGTGATCGCGCGTTCGCGGCTAACCGGCGTGATCGGGGCTGAAAACCTGGTTGTGATTGATACCGATGATGCTTTGTTGGTCTGTAGCCGGGATAAATCGCAAGATGTGAAAGCGCTGGTGGACGAGCTGAAAGAGCGGCAGGCGCCGCAGTGGCTGCGGCACCGCACCATCTACCGGCCCTGGGGCAGTTTTACCGGGCTGGCTATGGACGAGTCTTTTCAGGTCAAGCGGATCACAGTAAACCCGGGGGCGCGCTTGAGCCTGCAAAGCCACCGTTACCGGTCCGAACACTGGGTCGTGGTCAAAGGAGAGGCGCTGGTTACATTGAACGAGGACGAGGTTATGCTTAAAAAAGGTGAAAGCGTTTATATTCCGGTTCAAGCCCGGCACCGGCTGCATAATACCGGGACAGAGCCGCTGGAGTTGATCGAGGTGCAAAACGGTTCTTACCTGGGGGAAGACGATATCGAGCGTTACGCAGACGACTACGGGCGGATCGCCGGGGAACACCCGGCCGCCGCGGAACATACGGCCGTCCAGGAAACCGATCCGGCCGGGCGCTGTTTTCAACAGTGGTTAAACCTCCCCGACCTGGACGACGCCACCCGGGCGGCGCTGCGGGAAATGCGGAACCAACCTGAATTAATCCGTGAGCACTTCGGAGCGACACTCGCTTTCGGCACCGGCGGCATGCGGGGAGTGATCGGCCCCGGCCTGAACCGGATCAATATCTACGTGGTCCGGCGGGCCACCCAGGGCTTGGCCGATTATATTAATCTCTCAGGAGTGCCCGGCAGCGGGAAAAGCGTGGCCATCGCTTACGACACCCGTGCGTTTTCCCGGGAGTTCGCTGAAGCGGCGGCCCTGGTGCTGGCGGCGAACGGCATTAAGGCGCTGCTTTTCGACGGGGTCCGTCCCACACCCGAGCTTTCTTTTACAATCCGGCAGCGCGGCTGCGCCGCGGGGATCGTGATTACCGCCAGCCACAACCCGCCTCAATACAACGGTTATAAGGTTTACGGCCCCGACGGCGGGCAGGCGGTGTCGCCGTTTATTGACGAACTGGTGGAGGCGATCAACGCGGTCGACCTGTTTAGCGGCGTGCGCGTGATGCCCCGGCAGGAGGCTGAAGAGCGGGCGCTTCTGGAGATGATCGGCGCGCCTATCGACCGGCTCTACCTGGAAGCGGTGCGCTCGCTCTCATTGAGCAGACCCCGGGCAAAGGTGAAGGTTGTCTACACGGCGCTACACGGCACCGGCGCTGTTTTGATCCCGCCGCTGCTCCGGGAAACCGGGTATGTGGAGCTGACGGTGGTGGAAGCGCAGATGGTGCCGGATCCCGGTTTCAGCACGGTCAAAGTGCCGAACCCGGAAGAGCCGGCTTCCTTTGCCCTGGCCCTGGAAGAGGCGCGGCGCGTGGAGGCGGATCTGGTCCTGGCGACGGACCCGGACGGCGACCGGGTGGGTTGCGCCGTGCGCGATGAGCGGGGCGATTATGTTCATTTAACGGGCAACCAGGCCGGCGCTCTGCTGCTCGATTATATCCTGGGGCGGATGACCGGACGCGGCACGCTGCCCTCCGACGGCGTGATGGTGAAAACAATCGTCACCGGAGACCTCGGGCGGAAAGTGGCGGACGCGTACGGCATCAGGACTGAAGAGACGCTGACCGGTTTCAAATTTATCGGGGAAAAGATCAAGGAATACGAAGCCGCCGGAGCCGGCAGCTTTCTCTTCGGCTATGAAGAGAGCTACGGTTACCTGGCGGGGACCTTTGCCCGGGATAAAGATGCCGTGGGCGCGGCCTTCCTTTTGGCCGAGGCGGCGGCGTACTGCAAGGAGAGAGGGCAAACCCTGCTGCAGGTGCTGGAGCAGCTCTCCCGGCGGCACGGTTATTTCCGCGAAGATCTGGTGTCGCTCGAGCTGAAAGACATGACTGAAGCGGACCGCTTGCTGCAAGCTTTCGAAGAGATACCTGCGGTATTGGCCGGCTTGAAACCGGCGGAGAGGCGCGATTATGACCGACGCAAGGGCTGGAACCTGTTGACCGGCGAAGAGCTCACCCTGACGCTGCCCCGTTCCAAGGTGCTCTATTACCGGATGGACGACGGCTCCTGGTTCTGCATCCGCCCTTCCGGCACAGAGCCGAAAATAAAAATTTATTTTTCAGTATGCGCCGCCGGCGGCGACGAGGCCGACCGGAAACTGCAGCAGCTGAAAAAGGCCGTCCTGGCCGTCGCCGGTATGGATAATGTGTAGATAAACATGCCGCATCAGAAGGAAAAGATGTATGGTATAATAAGGTTATTGCTCGAACATCGCCGGATGTTTCACTCTTTATGCTATCTGAAATAAAAGATGAGATTGAATCTAAATTGAAAAGAGAAATAGATTTGATCCATGCCCCAGTAGATGAGAATTCTTTAATCAAATTTAATAAGGTTGTTGATATTTATGAACAATAGAGACGACCAAATAGTAAAAAAGATTCTTCAAGAGATAAACATAGTAGAAGATTTAATGGCAGGATATGACTTAGTAAATGACATCCCAAGATTAAAGGTACAATTAAATGATATACTGAAAAAAATATTTAAAGGATAGTTGGTAGTTTATTGGAAAACACCCATCCTTTTTTTATGCCAAGAAATGCCAACAAATTGGTGTTTGCTTCTCTCATCATTTTATAGGTTGCCTCAGAGGCACGGCATGCCGTACCCCTGAAGAGGAAGTCAGGTTTATGGGGCACTATCTTTCCGCGCTGTTGCCGGTAGTTAAGGGTAGATGAGACACCTCAAAGTCCCCTCGTTCAAGAGGCAAGATGTGAGAGGCAAGAATCAAGAAAAAAACTTATGTCTCCCGACAGTTCCCTCTTTTTCTTGCATCCGGTATCTTGTTTCCTGTATCTTGTAAGGGAGAGGGTTAGGGTGAGGGGGGATCGCTGTTGAAGCTGAGAGTATGGGCTGAATTCATGACACCGGAAGAGATCTGCGATCCGGCCGTTATCGCGCTGCTGCGGCGCTACGCCGTGCAGCCCTGCCTGGCTGTGCCCCACGGCAGCCTGGGGCCGGGTTACGCCCGGTTTTTAAAGGAGTACAGCGCGGCCGGGCTTGAGCCCGCACTGTGGCCTACCCTGAGCGATGAGTTGGGTTACTGGCCGCACGAGGGGAATGCCCTGGAGTTTTCCGCCTACGTTAACGAGCTGTTTCACTGGGCACAGGCCGAAAAGGTGCGCATCCCGTGGCTTGCCGTGGACCTGGAAACCCCTTATTACCAGTGGCAGGCTGCCGGCCGGGTAAAAGGTTTAAAGAAGGCGGTGGTCACTCTACGCCAGTATAAAGCCAACCGCAATCCGGAACGCTTCGCGGAGTCGGTCAAGACCTATCGCGCCCTGCAGGAATACCTGCGGCAGCAAGGGTGCTGCACACTGGTGCCTGTGCTGCCTTTCCTGGAGGCGGACCTGGCCGGAAACGCTGTTAAATTGCAGGATTACTTGGAAACGCCGGTCACCCCGGTCCAGTGGGATGTCATTTCGGTGATGCAGTACAATTCAATGTTGGTCGGTTATTCCAGGGGTCTAATCAAGCCGCGCGATGCGCAGTGGTATCTTTACCGGCTTTGCCTGAGCTTTAAAAAGGCTTTCGGCGCACGGGCGGCCTTATCCATCGGGACAACGGGTACCGGCAAACTGGGCACTGAACCCTATTACAAGCATCCGGTGGAGATGCTGCCCGATGTGGAGGCGGCGCTGGCCGCGGGTATCGATGACCTGGCTGTTTTTTGCCTGGAAGGGATTTTGAAGCACGTGCAGCCCGAGCAGTGGTTTGAGATGATTGCCGCCGCCCGTCCCGCGGTGCCTCGCCGCTCCGGGAAGGCGGAGTTTTATCGCTCGGCGGGCCGCCTGCTCTACCGGGTTATACCGTAAATTACTCAGTTCAAGATGGCGTGATCTAAGATGGAGCATGCAAAAGTTTTAATCATCGGGGCCGGTGTGGTCGGCCTGGCTGTGGCGGCGGAGTTGGCCGGCCGCTCCGGGCGGGACGGCATAACCTTGATGGAGCGGCACAACCGGTTCGGCCTCGAGATATCGAGCCGCAACAGCGAGGTAATCCACGCCGGCATTTATTATCCGGCAGGCAGCTTGAAGGCCGCTCTATGCGTGGAGGGTAACCGGCTGCTCTATCGCTTCTGTGAGCACTGGGCGATACCCTGCCGGCGTCTCAGCAAGCTGATCGTCGCCCGCGAAGAGAGCGAAATCGGAGCCCTGGAGCGGCTCTATGCACAGGGACGGAGCAACGGGGTAGACGACCTGGCGCTTCTGGATGCCGCCCGGGTAGCCGTACTGGAACCGCACGTCAGCGCGCGGGCGGCGCTGCTCTCTCCGTCAACGGGCATCGTTGATTCACACCGCCTGATGCAGCGCCTGGCGGGGCTGGCCGCGCAGGGCGGCGTGATGGCGGCCTACTGTCATGAAGTGGTTGCCGTTGAGCCCGCAGGCGGCGGTTTCCGGGTGCGTTACCGGAACCCGGACGGCAGCCTGGACTGTATGCTGTGCGACTGGCTGATCAACAGCGCCGGCCTGGGCGCGGACCGGATCGCCGCCTGGACAGGAATCGACCTTGACACCGCCGGCTACAGGATCCACCCCTGCAAGGGAGATTATTTCAGCGTCTCCCAGGGCAAGGCGAAATATATCGAGCGGCTAATTTACCCGCCTCCCCTGGATGAACTTAAAGGGTTGGGCGTTCACGCCACCAAGTCGCTCGACGGCCGGCTGCGCCTCGGTCCAGACGCCGCCTACGTGGAAGATCTCGACTACCGCGTGGACCCGGCCAAGGCGGGCCGCTTTTATGAAGCGGTGAGGAGCTACCTGCCGTTTATCGAGCCGGCGGATCTCGAACCGGAATCAGCCGGTATCCGCCCGAAACTGCAGGGCCCGGGCGAACCGTTCCGCGACTTCGTGGTGCGCCACGAAGAGTCGCGCGGCTTGCCGGGCCTGATCAACCTGATCGGCATTGAATCCCCCGGATTAACCTGCTGCCTGAGCCTGGCCCGCCTTGTCGCCGACCTGCTCCAATAAATAATGCAAAAGCATAAGTCTCCCTGCCGGTGAAAAACTAAAATGTTAAACTACGGTAAGGGAGGCTGATATGATGAAGGCGGCACCGACCATTGAAAAAAAGAAAAGTATGGAATCCGGCGGCGCCGGGCGCTACCGGCACCTGCTCGCACCGGGTAAAATAGGCGGCATGGAGCTGCGCAACCGGGTTGTGATGCCCCCCATGGGCACCAACTACGCCGATTTGGACGGATTTGTCACGGAGCAGTTAATTGACTATTACCGGGCCCGGGCGGAAGGGGGTGTTGGGTTAATCATCGTGGAGGTGGCAGCCGTCGCACCCGAAGGAAAAGCGATCAAGAGGCAGCTGGGGATCTGGGCGGATAAGTTTATTCCCGGCTTGCGCGCCCTGGCCGGTGCGATTAAGAGCCACGGGGCGAAGGCGGCGATCCAGCTCCACCATGCCGGCCGGCAGACATCTTCGCAGAATACCGGTTTACAGCCGGTGGCTCCTTCGGAGATTGCCTGTCCGGTCTGCCGGGAAACGCCGCGCATCCTCTCCGTTGAAGCGATCGGAGGGCTGGTCGAGGCTTTCGGGCATGCCGCCCGCCGGGCCAGGGAAGCGGGATTTGATGCCGTTGAAATTCACGGCACCCACGGCTACCTGCTCAACCAGTTTCTTTCCCCCTACAGCAATAAGCGGACGGATCAATACGGCGGCAGCCTGGAAAACCGGCTACGCTTCCCGCTGGAGGTTCTGGCGGCGGTGCGGCGGGCTGTTGGTGAAGAATTTCCGGTCATTTACCGGATGAACGCGAACGAATACGTGGAGGGCGGCCTTACATTCGACGACGCCCGCGATTTCGCCCTGCGCCTCGTCAACAGCGGGGTGGAAGCGCTGCATATATCCGCGGGCGTTTACGGCTCTCCGGCACCGATGATCGCCACCATGGCGACCCCGCCGCTGCCCCTGGCCGGGTATGCCGCGGAAATCAAGGAGGTCGTCGATATTCCGGTAATCGCCGTCGGCAAGATCCATGACCCTGAGCAGGGGGAAGCATTGCTTGAAGAACAAAAAGCGGACTTTGTATCGATCGGGCGCGGCTTGATTACCGATTCCCATTTTGTGAAAAAGATCGAAATGGACCAGGTGGAGAATATCCGCAAGTGTATCCAGTGCAACCAGAAGTGTATCGACCCGCTCCTGGTGCACAGTTTACCGGTCAGCTGCATCTATAATGCCAGGGTCGGTCGTGAATCCGAGTTTTCCTTTGAGAAAGCGCAGCGCGGCAAAAAAGTAGTCGTAGTGGGGGGAGGCCCGGCCGGCCTGGAGGCAGCGCGGACGGCCCGGGAAAGGGGGCACCGGGTCGTTCTTTTTGAGCGCTCCGGTGAGCTGGGCGGCCAGGCCATCCTGGCGCAAGCGTCTCCGGAGAAGGATCGCTTCGGTGAACTGCTGCGTTACCTGATTCACCGTACTGCGGTACTGGAGGTCGAGGTGCGGAAGAATACCGAGGCAACCGTGGAAGCTATCCTCGGGGAAAAGCCGGATGCTGTGATTCTGGCCACCGGCGCCCGGCCGCTGATTCCGAATTTGCCCGGATTGGAACCGCACAGCGCTGTCACCGCCTGGGACGTCCTGGAAGGGATCGCCAAACCGGGCAAGCGGGTGGCCATCGTCGGCGGCGGTGTGGTCGGCTGTGAAACGGCTGAATTTCTGGCCGAGAAAGGGCATCACGTGATTATCCTGGAGGCGGCCGGTGAGGCGGCGCGGGATCAAAGTCCCACGCTGCGAGGCGAACTTCTGGCCCGCCTGAAAACGAACCCGGCGATCGAGCTGATCACCGGCGCCGAGGTTACCGCCGTCGGCCAGCGTTCAGTATCCGTCCGCCGCGGCCAGGGAGAAGAGACGGCCTTCAAAGAGATCGATACCGTAATCCTGGCGGTGGGCGCGCAACCGTATAACCCCCTGGAGGGAGAACTAAAAGCGCGCCTGGATGAGGTTTATGCTGTCGGCGATTGCGACCGGCCGCGCAACGCCGGGGAGGCCGTGCATGAAGCATTTAAAGTCGCCTACCGCCTGTGAGCTAAAGAGGCGCAGGCGCCGGGATATCCGCCTTCTAGAGCCCCCCGCAAGGGGGGCTGTTTTTTATGTCTTTGACGGTTCACGGCAGTAGAATTATAATGAACTTGTAACTGCTTTGGGATTCAGTGGTCAGCATGTGATCGAGTGAAGCAAATTCGCTACCGCGGGAGGAACCATGCCTCTTTTAAATGTATCCGGTATTTATAAATCATTCGGCGCTCAACCGGTTCTCGAAGGAGCCGCGCTGCAGCTTCAGCCCGGCGAGAAGGCGGGGCTGATCGGGCCGAACGGCTCGGGTAAAACCACCCTGCTGAAGATTATCGCCGGCCAGGTGGAGGCGGATGCGGGTGAGGTGCACCTGGCCCGGGGCACGGCGCTCGGGTATCTGGCCCAGGAACAGCCGCCTGAAGCCGCCGGCTCGCTGCGCCGCCGGTTGGAGGAACCGCTGCGCCCGCTGTTGGAGATGAAAAGGGAGCTGAGCGCCCTGGAGCAGCAGATCGCCTCTCTTTCCCGGGAAATGAAGGAGAGCGTTCGCTTGCACCAACTGCTCGAGCGCTACGGCATGCTCTCCACCCGCTTTGAAGAGCAGAGCGGTTACCAGGTCGAAAGCCGCATCCTGGCGGTGGCGCAGGGCCTGGGATTTGACCCGTCGGAGCTGGATCGCGATCTCTCCTGTTTCAGCGGCGGTGAAAAAACCAGGGCCCGCCTGGCGTTCCTGCTGCTGCAGGAGCCGGATTTACTGCTGCTCGATGAACCGACCAACTTTTTGGATATGGAAGCGCTGTATTGGCTGGAAAAGTTCTTGCGGGACTGGCCCCGCGCCCTGCTCGTGGTCTCCCATGACCGCTATTTCCTGGACCGGGTAGCCGGGCGCATTTTTGCACTGGAAAGATCCAAGGTTAAAAGCTATACCGGCAACTATACCGCTTACCTGGCCCAATTTCAGCAGGAACAAGCCGACCGGGAACGAGTCTACCGCAGACAGCAAGAGCTGTTGGACCGTGAAAATAAGCTGATCCGTGAATCAAAGGCCGATGAACGTTCCAAGCGCCAGGCGCGCAGCAGGCAGAAACGGCTGGAAAAAGTGGAACAGGTGGAACGCCCGGTTGAGGAACGGTCGTTTAATCTCGGTTTTGACTACGCCGGACGCGGCAGCCGCGTGATGATCAGTTTTGAAGATATCGCCAAGTCGTTCGGCGAGGCGGCGCTTTTTCAGGCGATCAATTTTGAAATCCGCTGGGGTGAGCGGGTAGCCCTGGTCGGCCCTAACGGTGCCGGTAAAACGACGCTGCTAAAAATGATCGCCGGAGAGGTTGAACCCTCGGCGGGTAAGATCCGCCTCGGCCCGGCGGTGCGCATCGTCTATTTCGCACAAGAGCAGGAGCAGCTTGACCCGGGCCGGACCTTGATCGAGGAGATCACCGCGGCAACGGATCTGGACGTGAAGCAGGCCCGCAACCACCTGGGGCGCTACCTCTTTCAGGGTGATGATGTATTTAAAAAGGTGCGCGATTTAAGCGGCGGGGAAAAGAGCCGCCTGGCCCTGGCCCGCCTGGCGTTAACCAGCGGGAACTGCCTGCTCATGGACGAGCCGACCAGCCACCTGGATCTGCCCGCGGTGGAGCAGCTGGAGAAGGCGCTGCAGGGTTATCCCGGCACGATAATCGTGGTCTCGCATGACCGCTACTTTCTGACCAATTTGGCAAACCGGGTATTCGAGCTGGAGTCCGACGGCCTGAGGCTATTCGAAAGCGGTTTTACGGAATATCTGCTGGCGCGGGATGAAAGACCGCGGGCCAGGGAAAAACCGGAGAAAAAAGAAGAAAAAGATCTGCGCCGCTTGGAACGCCTGGAGCAGAAAGAGAGGCAGCGCCAGGAGAGGCAGCTTCTATCAGAGCAGGAGCGCCTGGAGTCTGATATTGCCGACGCGGAAGCGGTGATCGCCCGGCTGGAACACTCCCTGGCGGATCCGGATAACTACAGCGATTATAATTACCTCGGTGAGCTCGGTGAACAGCTTGAAGAGGAGAAAAACAGCCTGGCCGTCCTGCTGCGGCGCTGGGAAGAGGTCAGCCGCCGGCTGGAGAACCAATAGCTAACGGCGCCCGGCGCAGCAGGTGATGGGGCTGCCGCAAGCGCCTGGTGATGATGCGCCGCGGCAGCAAAGAATTGAACCGATGTTGCACCATTGCCTTGCTCCTTGTGAGCGCTGTCTGATTCACATGTGGACACGGTCGTGGCAAAGCGGTTGTTTGCGTTTTCGGCCGGACAAAGCTATAATCAAAACAGGAAAATATGGAAAAGCGGGGGACTATGCGGCAAGGTGAAGCATTTATAACGACGCGTCAGGAGAAGGAAACGGAGTCGATCGGCGCATTATTGGGTAAATATCTGCAGCAGCCCCTGGTAGTAGCGCTCTATGGCGAGCTGGGCAGCGGGAAAACTGTCCTGGTGCGCGGCGCCGCCTCAGGCCTTGGTGTGACCGGGCCGGTCAGCAGCCCGACTTTTGTTTTGCTGAAGAGCTATCCGGGCCGGCTGTCTTTACATCACTTTGATTTTTACCGGCTCGAGGATCCGGAAGAGCTGTACGATTTGGGGTTTGATGAGTATTTGCCCGGTGACGGTATCGCTTTTGTGGAATGGGCCGGGCGCTTACCACGGCAGCTGCCACCGGAACGCCTCGATATTACCATCGAGCGTTTGGACGATCATGCCGGTGAAGGCCGCCGCTTGTGGTTCCGGCCGCACGGCGCGGTTGCTTCTATGGTGACGGAAACGCTGCTTGAGGGCATCTCCTGGCGGGTGGACGGAACCTTGAATACGATCCCTTTTCTTGCGGAAGAGGAGAGCGGAAGGTTGGGCTGAAACTGCTGATTCTCGGTATCGATACGGCGACCCTAGCCTGCAGCACGGCGCTGCTGCAAGATGAATGCCTGCTGGCGGAATTCACTCTCAATATCAGGAAAACCCACTCGGAAAGGCTAATGCCCCTGGTGGATGCCATGCTGGCGGAGGCCGGTTTGGAAAGAGAACAGCTAAACGCCGTTGCCGTCGCCGCCGGACCCGGTTCTTTCACCGGTATCCGGATCGGCGTGGCCACGGCCCGCGCGCTGGCCCAGGGTCTCGCTATCCCGGCGGTAGGTGTATCCACCCTGGAAGCGCTGGCGGAGGGGATAGCCGCGCCGGGAGTGTTAATTTGCCCGCTCCTGGATGCCCGCCGCAACCAGGTTTACACGGCGCTTTACCGCCGTGAACCAAGCCCCGGCCGGGATCTCGAGATACTGATCCCCCCGTGCGCGGCAGATTTGGCCTCCTTTATTGAACGGCTGCAGAAATTTAGCGAGCCGGTCGTGTTTACCGGGGAGGGTGTTGACAGCTTCACTGATTACTTAAGCGGCGCCCTGGGCGAGATGGCCTCTCTGCCCGCGGGACCGCTGCGCCTTTGCCGGGCCGGGTTGGTCGCTTTATGCGGCCGGCGGCTGCTCGAAAAACAGCCGCACCCGTCATACCGGGAGCTGCTGCCGATGTATTGCCGCCTGCCGGAAGCGGAGCGCCTGCTTACAACAAGAAAGGAGTAAGCCGTGCCGGTCGTAATCGAACCGATGACGCTAGATGATCTGGACGCGGTGGCGGCGATCGAAGCCGCTTCCTTTACCCAGCCCTGGTCCAGGCAGTCATTTTACTCTGAACTGGCCAACAATCAGCTGGCCAGTTATTATGTAGCCAGGCTGGAGGGAAATGTAGCCGGTTACGGCGGCGTATGGGTCATTTTGGACGAGGCCCATGTAACGACCCTGGCCGTGGACCGGCGCTACCGCCGCAGGGGCATTGCCGGCAGCCTGCTGGAGAGGTTAATCGAGCGGTCGCAGGCGCTGGGAGCACTCCGGATGACCCTGGAGGTGAGGCCCAGCAACCAACCGGCGCGTTCACTCTATGAAAAATACGGATTCAGCGTCCAGGGAATCCGCAAACGCTACTACTTTAACGAGGATGGATTAATCATGTTCAAGGAAGACCTGGGCCAAACCGGTTGTATCGATGAACCGGCCCGTTAAACGGACCCTAATCCTGGGGATCGAAACTTCGTGCGATGAAACAGCCGCCGCCGTGGTGGAAAACGGGACATGCATTTTAAGCAATCTGATTTCCTCGCAGGTGGAGATCCACGCCCGTTTTGGCGGTGTCGTTCCTGAAATCGCCTCCCGCCGGCACCTGGAAAGCATCAATGATCTGGTTGACCAGGCCTTGCGGGAGGCGCACACCGATCTGCGCGAACTCCACGCGGTGGCTGTGTCCAACGGTCCCGGCCTGGTCGGCGCGCTGCTGATCGGCGTAGCCACGGCGAAGGCACTGGCCTATGCGGCCAGGCTGCCCCTGGTGCCGGTGAACCACCTTGAAGCTCACTTCTACGCCAATTTTCTCACCGGTATCCAGCCGGCTTATCCCCTGGTGGCCCTGGTCGTTTCCGGAGGTCATACCGAGCTTCTGCTGCTGCCGGGCCCGGATAAACCGCTTCTGCTGGGCCGGACGCGGGACGACGCCGCGGGAGAGGTATTTGACAAGGTCGCGCGGGCCCTGGGGCTGGGTTACCCCGGCGGGCCGGTGATCGACCGGTTGGCCGTGTCCGGCAACCCGGAAGCTATCGCTTTCCCCCGGGCTTATCTTGATGAAGCTGGACGCTACGATTTTAGCTTCAGCGGTCTTAAATCGGCGGTAATCAATCACCTCTTCCAGCGCAAGCAAAAAGGAGATGCGGTTGATATACCCGACCTGGCGGCTTCATTCCAGTCGGCCCTGGTGGAAGTGCTGGTGGAGAAGACAATCCACGCCTGCCGCGACAACCGGGCAGCCGCCGTGCTGATGGCCGGCGGTGTTGCCGCGAACAGCCTGCTGCGCCGGCGGATGCTGGAGCGCCTGGCGCATGAACTGCCCGGTGTGCCCTTATATTACCCGCCGCCAGAGCTGTGCACCGACAACGCGGCCATGATCGCTGCCGCCGCTTACCCGCGTTACCTCTCCGGCCGCCGCGCTTCGCTTGATTTAAACGCGGTGCCGGGGTTAAGCACCGACTGTTTTCTTTAAACCAGAGGTAAAATAACCGCCCCCTATATTATGTATACTAAATGTGAATAATGTGCATAACTGTCGCAAAGCGCACGGTAAAGCCCGTTAATCTGTGGATAACCCTGTGCAATATGTGGATTACTTATTATGGAATTACCCCAAAGTAGCAGTATATGCGCCCGTTTCCAGTTTTAGAACCGCAAATTTGGTAAACATAATTAGTTTACCGAACGCCGGTTCAAATGTGCCGGTAGATTGTATCGCCGGCGTAATTTTGTTATAATGACACGTGACGCTGTCAGATTCGGCTAAACGGCGCATAATAATATAAAGGATTCAGAATTCAGGATTGGTAAGGAGGATTGCGGTGTCGCTGCCGGCGGTTAAGCATGTTCATTTTATCGGCATAGGCGGGTACGGTATGAGCGCCCTGGCGCAGGTACTGTTAAAACTGGGCTACCGGGTCAGCGGCTCGGACCTGAAAGAATCAGCGATCACAAGGCGCCTGTCCGAAGAGGGAGCGACTGTCGTCACAACCGGGCACAGCCGGGAAAATGTCCGGGGCAGTGAGCTGGTCGTTTACTCCACCGCCATCCCGGCCGATAACCCCGAGCTGTGCGAAGCGAGAGGAAGCGGTATTCCGGTCTGGCACCGCTCGGAGCTGCTGGCGAACCTGATTAATGACCACTACGGCATCACCGTGGCGGGGACACACGGCAAGACCACGACCACAACCATGATCGCTTTACTCCTGGAGCAGGGGGGGCTCGACCCCACGGCGATCATCGGGGGAACGGTGGCTTCTTTTGAAGGAAACGCCCGCCTCGGTAAAAGCCGCTACCTGGTGGCTGAAGCCTGCGAGAGCGATCATTCCTTCTTGCGCTATTACCCGCGCATTGCCGTGGTTACAAATATGGAACCGGATCACCTGGAGCATTACAACGGCGATTTCGAAAAGCTGCGCGAGGCCTACCGGACCTTCCTGGAGCACCTGCACTCCGATGGCTGCGCGGTGCTCTGCACGGATGACCCGTATTTGCGTGAACTGGCGCCCCGCCTGGAGCGGCGGGTTGTCACCTACGCACTCGAGGGGGCGCCGGCGGAAGCCGAATTTGAAGGCCGCGGAATCACCTTTGCCGGGCGGACAGCGCAATTTGTGCTCCACCACCACGGCAAACCGGTTACCGGGACGATCAAGCTGCAGGTGCCCGGTCGCCATAATGTGAGCAACGCCGTGGGAGCGCTGGCGGTGGCCGCCCAGTTGGGTCTGGAACCGCAGCAATGCGCCGGGGCTATCGGCAACTTTTTCGGCGCCGGCCGCCGCTTTGAAGTTTTAGGTGAAGTTAACGGCATTACCGTGGTCGATGATTACGCGCACCACCCGACCGAGGTACGGGTGACGCTCGAAGCGGCCCGGGCGGGCAGCAAGCGGATTTGCTGCCTCTTTCAACCGCATCGTTACACCAGAACCGCCTATTTTTTTGAGGAGTTCGCCCGCGCTTTCAGTGACGCCGATTTAGTGCTGCTGCACCGGATTTATCCGGCAGGGGAAAAGCCGGTTGACGGGATCACGGCGGAAGCCCTGGCTCGCCGGATCAGTGAGATTAAGGGCGGCTCCGTATTCGCCGGCGAAAACATGGATGAGCTTGAAAACCGGGCGCTGGCTTTTGCCCGGCCCGGGGATCTGATCCTGGTGATGGGGGCCGGCGATATTTCAAAGGCGGCGTATTCAATCTATGACAAGCTAAACCGGTTCAGTGATTAATAAACTTCTCAATCGCGCCTGAGTTTAATCCTTTTGATCCTTATGCGGAGGCAGCCTTGCGGACAAACCCGTACAGATTAAGATTATTATGGAAATTTATGATTAGAAAGGTTATGATGGATCTGGTTTTGAATATCCATCTGGCTTTGAAAGGGGTTAGCGGATGCATATCTTGATGCTGCACCAGTATTTCAGCACTGAAGGAAACGGTCCTGAAAACCGTTTTTTTGAAATTGGGCGTTACCTGGCTTCCCAGGACCACCAGGTAACCGTGCTTACCGGCAATTCCCGGACAAACCTGGACCTGGGCACGAAAAAAATCGGGCTGCTGCAAACCGCGGGGATGGCGGTGATCGCTTTTAATAATGACTATCATCCGGGTATGAGCACCGGGGAGAAACGGCGCAGCTTTATATCCTACGCCCGTTCAGCCGCCCGGCAGGGACGCCGGCTGCCCCGCCCGGACCTTATCCTCGCCTCGTCCCCCCCCCTGACCACGGCATGGGCAGCACTATCAACCAGCAAGCACTACCGCGTGCCGCTCTTCCTGGAGATACGGGAACTGTGGCCTGACGCCGTGATTCACCGGCGTTCCCTCAGAAATAAAACTCTAATCTCGCTCGCCCGCCGGCTGGAGCAGAAAGCGTACCGGCAGGCGGCTTGCATCCTGGCCCCTGCGCCGGGCATCGCCGAAGCTGTCAGAGAAAGCGTGTCCGACCGGGATAAAGTAGTTTTGCTGCCGGATTACCTTGATAGTGGTGCGCTTAATGAACAATTTTCCGGTTTATTGAAAAAAATAATCAAGACGGTCTAATTACTGAACTGCCGCGCAAAACTTGACTTTCCCGCCCGCACTGCCTAATATTACATATATACCCACAAATACACAGTAGCCCTGCCGTTTACTCTTTTTTCTGAAAGGAGCAAGACCAAAGGTGTCCGGGAGTAAAGGGAAATACTCAAACCTGCCCCAAAAAACCAGGGTAATCCGGATTTGCGGCAGCACCCTGATTATCCTCGGTGTGCTTATTTTGGGGTACGCCGGCGTGCAAAAAGCGATCGTCCGCCATTACCAGGAAGAGCTAAAGAAAGCGTACGAGGATTCATTTTACGAAATTCCCGATGCGGAAAACTACCGCCGGGTCATCCTCACCGAGTGGCAGCCGGCGCGGCTGCAAATCCCTAAGCTCGGGGTCGATTTGATGGTTTTGGAAGGCGATGTTTTCGATGACGAGCTGCTGAACAAGGGGCCGGTCCACTTTGCGAATGTCGTGGATAAAACAACCGGTGCTGTGCTGATCGAGGGAGACTTGCCGGGCACCGAACCGGGCAATGTGGCCATCGCCGGGCACCGCGGCGCCCGCTGGGGCTTTTTTACCGACCTGGACCGGCTGGCGGAGGGGGACGAACTTTACCTCGATACCGCCGGTTACCGCTTTACCTACCTCGTCGAATGGGTGCGCATCGTTGACCCCTATGACTGGGGCGTAATTGAAAGTACCGATTACCCCGCCCTGACCCTGCAAACCTGCGAACCGAAGACCGGTGCTCCCACCCACCGCCTGATCGTCCGGAGCGCGTTGAAAGAGGTAAGCCGCGCCCCCCAACCGTAGCAACGTAAATGACTTTGCCCGCCCGTGCAGGAATCCGCCGGTAAACAATAGAATACTACCTGACGCGATACTATGGATGGCGGTGATTTTTCTTGTTTTTGGTAACCGGGGGAGCCGGTTTTATCGGCAGCAACTTGGTCAAATATCTCCTGAGTTGCGGCTATAAAGTAAGGGTTTTAGACAATTTATCCTCAGGCAAACTGGAGAACCTGGACGGGTACCTGGATAGAGTTGAACTGGTTCAGGGAGATATCAACGATCCGGGTGTGGCCGGAGCTTTTAATAATATTAGTTGTGTTTTTCACCAGGCCGCGATCGCTTCCGTGGCCCGCTCCATCGATCACCCGGTAGAATCGGAACAAAACAATGTGATCGGCACGCTCAACGTCTTGAATCATGCCCGTTCCGCCGGTGTAAAAAGAGTGGTCCTGGCCGGCACCGCCGCCATATATGGCAATACGGATCGCCTGCCGTTAAAGGAAGACTTTCCGGCGAATCCGCTTTCCCCCTACGCCGTCACCAAGCTGGCCTGTGAAAATTACGCCCGTTTCTATGCCGCCACGCATGGCCTGGAAACGGTCGTGCTGCGTTATTTCAACGTGTTCGGGCCGTTTCAAGACCCCGCCTCGGATTATTCCGGCGTCATCTCGAAGTTCCTTGAGCGCATGGCCAATCGCCTTCCGCCGCTGATTTTCGGCGACGGCCTGCAGACCCGTGATTTTATCTACATAGACAATATCGTCAAGGCCAACCTGCTGGCGGCGCAATCCCCGCGGGTCGGGCGGGGGGAGGCGATTAACATCGCCTGCGGGCAGAGCATTTCGATCATTGAACTCGTCGAAGCTATCAACGGCGTTCTCGGCACGGGGTACAAGCCTCTCTACAGCGAAGAAAGAAAAGGCGATATACGCCGCTCCCGGGCGGACATATCCAGAGCCCGGGAACTGCTGGGCTTCGAACCGGAAACCGACTTTAACGAAGGCCTCCGCCGCCTGTGGGAGTGGTGGCGGCGGGAACAAACCTAAAAATCCCTTCTTCCCCTTTGGGGGAAAAGGAGGGTGAGGGGGGCAATATCCTACTTCGAACCGCAAATTTCCACTCAATAGCGAAACCGGGAGATGTAAATGGGTAACGAGAACCTGGGAGTCACACAGAATAAGTATTACATAATGAACCGGTTACTTAGTTTTGACATAGTGCTAATCTTTATGCTCTTACTCGCACTGGCCCTTGCCGTAACCATGGCTGTAATCAGCGATTATGACAGCCATCCGGACGAAAAGGTGCATTTCGAAGCGGTAAAATACTACAGCGGCAATAACTGGCTGCCACCGGTCATAGGCGCTCCGGAAACGCTGGAATCCTACTCTGTTTACGGGCATTCACGGTTGAATGAGCTGGGTTTCTACTATTTTCTTGCCGGGAAATTTACCGCCGTATTTTCGCCGGTTACCGGAAGCGTTTTATTGAGCGCTAGGCTGTTTAATATATTTTTATTATTAACCCTCATTATTTTATGTATAAAAACACCCGGTAAGCACCGACTGTTGTTTGGCGTGCTCTTGTTAACACCTCAGATATGGTACATGTTTAGTTATGTTAATTCCGATGCGTTTGCCTTATTTTTAACGATTGTTATTACTGCTCAACTAGTTTTAGAAGACAGCCTGCTGAAGCAGTATTTAAACAGCCCCTCTTACACCCATGGCCTTTATAAAAGCATACCGATCATTGTATTGCTCTTATTTTTATATTTTACCAAGGATAATTTTTATGTATACTTTATATTTCTTTTTGCATGGGGTGCCTGGCTTTTATATGTAAGAGTGGATCGAAAGAAGCTGATTATTAAATACACGATCATGGTTGTAATATTTCTAATATTGATTGCAGCCAGGCACAACCTTGATTATGCACTTTATGGTCCTGATAAAGGACAGGATCTAAAGGAGATGCAGGAAATAACGGCCTCGGATGAATATAAACCTTCCGCCAGATCTATTGGCGAAGGACACCCCAACCTTAATCTTGATGATAAGGGATTAAGTTACCCGGAGCTGTTTGCAGAACCTTATAACTGGCATCGCGGCACTTTTTATACTTTCACCGGGGCTTACGGTCATATGCAGCTTTTCGGTTCGGCGACATATTACCAGCTGTTGTTTTTATTATATTTATTGATGGCCGCTACTATTTCTTTGGTGTTATGGAAAGGAGGCGTCGAGGCGAGGTTTTCCTTTATATTTACCATACTGCTTGCAGTTTTAACTGTATACCTGGCCTCTATGCACTCCTGGACATCCGACTTCCAACCCCAGGGCAGGTATTTATTCCCCTTGCTGGGCGTGATCGCTTTCCTGTTCGGTCGCTACTGCAAAGAACTGAGGAGGCATGTCGTTTTTAATGTATCAGTTTTGACCATTGCAGGACTTTCTGTGTATTCGTTTATCGCTTACGGGTTAATTCATATCCCGAAATGATATCCTTTGTAATTACCAAGGCGTATTGCGTGATTTGGCGTAAGTAGACATGGGGACGGTTCGAATGTCTCCGAAGTGGTTGGCGAAAAGACACGAATAGAAATTTGAGAGCAGGTGTGCTGATATGTCTCCCAATAAACCGTTTATTTCCGTGATAATCCCTGTATTAAATGAAGCGGAGTGCATCGCCCAGCTGCACGAAGAAGTTGTTGCCGTTTGCGAGCGGGAAAGCTATAATTATGAAATTATTATTGTGGACGACGGCTCGACAGATGGTACCGATAGAATTGTCAAACAGCTTGCGCCGGTGGTTTATGTGCGGTTGAGACGCAACTTCGGGCAAACAGCAGCCATGGATTGCGGTATTAAAAAAGCGCGCGGCGAACTGATCGCAACCATGGACGGTGACCGGCAGAACGATCCGGCAGATATCCCGCGCCTAATCCGCTACCTGGAGGATAATGACCTTGATGTGGTCTCCGGCTGGCGTAAAAAGCGCAAAGATTCTTTTATGAAGAGAATCTCTTCCCGCGCGGCCAACGTGGTACGCTTCCTGATGATCAAAGACGGCTTGCATGATTCAGGATGCTCACTTAAGGTTTACCGGGCCGAGTGTTTCAAAGGTATCGGCCTGTACGGAGAGATGCACCGCTTTATTCCCGCGGTGCTGAAGATAAAAGGTTTTCGTATCGGCGAGTGCGAGGTAAATCACCGCCCGCGGGTTACCGGGAAAACCAAGTACGGCTGGAAGCGCGGCTTGAAAGGGCTGATCGACATGGTCAGCGTCTGGTTCTGGCATAAGTACGCGGTGCGGCCGCTGCACCTCCTGGGCGGGCTTGGAGCAACCTTTTTTATGGCCGGTTTAGCGATAGCCGTCCTAGGAGTGGCCTTTTATCTGGCCAAGATTGAGTTGTTCCGTTATTTTTTACCTGTATTGGCTTCTTTTCTCTTGATTTCCGGTATTCAATTTTTCCTCTTTGGTTTGATTGCGGATATGATGTCGAAAAATTATTTCGAAACAACCCCGGATCAGCCTTACAGCGTGCGTGAAGTGGTGGCATATGAAAAATCAATCAGCAGGGATTCGGTCTCATAAAAGCCATGAAACATAGCGGGTCTGTGTCCTGTTAGTGTTGTTTATAACCTGTTTCCAAGTGGTCCAGGTGGTGGGGGTAGAGAAAGAATAATGGGTTTTATTAATTTTAGGAGTAATTGGATTAACAACATCGGTTTTATCCTGGCTTATCTCGTATTAAGCTTGACCTACCTGTTGTCACTCCAGTATGTGCCGGCAACCTTGTTCGTGGAGATGAAGATATCGGTAAGCGGCACGGGGCAGCTGTTCTATGATACCGGCTCGGGGTACAGGGAAACCGACAGCATTTTATTTTTCGTTGAAAGTACAGAAGAATTCGAAAGCTATCAATTTAATTTACCCCGGGGGAAGATTAATTCCATCCGCATCGATCCTTTGATGCGGGAAGGCAATTTCGCGATCCGATCCATAACCGTCAAAACCGGCGGCGATCAGCAAATCCTGGTAGAAGAAGAACTCCGGGAAGCCCTGATCTCGCTTAACCAGGTGGAGCTTTCTTACAAAAATGGAGAAGTGCATGGGATCTCCACGGGGGAAGACCCTTATTTCGGCATCGTCGGATCCCAAATCGCCAACCGCCATCCACTTTATATCAGTATCGGCATATTGCTCTTACTGCTAATACTGATCTGGGGCGCAAAGAAATTTTTCTCGTATAACCAATATGAACTATGCTTCGCGCTGTGCTTGATTATCTTTGCTCTTCCGATCATTTTGCCGATCTATTTTTCGTTATTGCTTACGGCGATAGCCGTTTTATTATATCTTTATATCATCGTGAGATCGAAGAGGTCGCAACAGGCATCGTTATTAAAGAACGAAGCAGCCTGTGTTTATTGGGCCCGGTTGGACAAATGGAAATGGTTCTACGCAGTCGGCCTAACCCTGGCGCTCCTGCTGGCTTTCCTGCTTCGTTTCTGGAACCTCATCATCCTGGATCCGTACACCGACGAATACAGCCATCTCCTGGCCGCCAAGGATTACCTGGACACGGGTATACTGAACTACACCAGGGCTAGCTTGGTTACTTACCTTACCGCCCTTTTTTTCCGGATCGGGAGTGCTTCGACATTTTATGAATACCTTTTCTGGGGGCGCATCCCCGGGGTGATCTTCAGCTCACTCACGGTTCTGCCCATCTATTACCTGGCCCGCAAAATTTCGCGGCCGGTCGCCCTCTTATCCGCGTTCCTCTGGGCCACTTCGCCCTGGGCAATCGGCGTCTCCAGAACGATCAGGGAGTATGCCTTCTATCCCCTCTTCATCTTGCTCGGCGCGTTAATCTTGGTTAAACTGCTGGAACTGCTCTTTGATTTTAAAAAAGAGTACCTTTATAAAATATTACTGTGTGTAATACCGGTCATTGCTTTGATTTACCATGCCTTTTATGATGATATTGCTTCTACTTTACGCATATGCGCAATTGTCTTTGTAGGGTTCGCAGCGTATTACCTTGTGATTAACTATCATAAAATGTTCTCCTTGATGAAGAAAAACAAGCCTACCCTCTTGGTATTTATTTTAATAGCTAGTTTGATCGTCATCTCAATGTTGATCTATGCGCAAAAGTCGGGTCATGTCAGCATTTCAGAGCTAAAAATGGCCGACTACTGGTTCCGGGTTTTCTTTGTTCCCGGCAGCCTGAGCGTACCAATGCACTGGTGGGGCGATTATTCCTTTGTCTTTATCGCCTTATTTCTTGCTACCATCGGCTTTTTTGATGCCGTCATCAAAAAGCGTGAAAAATATTTCATGCACCTGGCGGTATTTTCCTTTTTATTAGTCTTTTTCATGTTCTTCTTTGACCGGTACGGTAGGCCGCGCTATATTTTTTACGCGCTTCCTTTTTTTATACCGCTAGTGGCCGTGACGATAACGGCCCTGGTTAATTATGTGAAAAGAATTAAGCCCATTTCTTTTAAAATATTTTGCGCGCTGGCGGTCATATTTTTCATTTTCCAGGCGTTCAATTATCGAAATATCCTGTATCCTGTAATTTCGGATGAACACGGTTATGTGCGAACGACAAATGAACATCACGACTCCTTAAGAAGCACGGTGGCTCTGCTGGAAAAAGAAATCAGCCCAAACGATGTTTTTATTACCACCATCGCCAGGAGCATGTTGCTATTATCCTTTAATATCGATGAAGAAAGGATCGCCAGTTATAACTACCAAGAAGAAAACCGGTTTGAGAAAGTTGAGAGGGTCGTTGCGGAAAACCCTCAGGGTTTTATAATTCTCGACTGGCGCCGGAACGGTCAATTTGCCGAGGGTTACCCGACGGAAGGACAGTTCATGATCGGCGACACGCTCGTGGAAGTAATCCAGAACAAGGACGGCATGCAGGTTTACCGGTGGAAAAGATGAAAATTCTAATGCTCAACTACGAATTTCCCCCGCTGGGTGGAGGCGCTGGGAACGCTAATTACTATATTTTAAAAGAACTTTCCCGTTACCCGGACCTGGAAATAGACCTGATCACCTCCTCGGCAGGTAAATACCGTTATGAGCAGTTTGCGGAGAAGATCAAAGTTCATTATCTTGATATCAATAAGAACGAGCGGAAACTGCACTACCAGACTAACAGGGATCTGTTGCTCTATACCTGGAAAGCTTACCGCTATGCCCAGAAATTAATTAAACGGGAACAATACGAACTCTGCCATGCTTTTTTTGGCATCCCCTGCGGCTACCTGGCTATGAAACTGAGCTTGCCCTACATTGTCAGCTTAAGGGGCAGCGATGTGCCTTTTTACAACCGCAGGTTTTACTGGCTCGATAAACTAATCTTTAGGCGATTGAGCGCAAGAATATGGAAAAAGGCTAAAAGAGTAATAGCCAACTCTGCAGGCCTCAAAGAGCTTGCCAAGGCCGCTTGCCCCGATCAGGATATTTCCGTAATCTGGAACGGAGTTGATATAGAGGATTTTTACCCCGGTAACAAGAATAGAAAAAAAGTAAGCGGGAAGGTAAAACTGATCTCAGTTGGAAGGTTGATTGAACGAAAAGGCTACCGCTATCTTATAGAAGCAATAAAAAACATGCCTAATGTGGAACTGAAATTAATTGGTGATGGTAAACTAAAAGAAGAACTTGAAGAGTTGGCTAGAAAATATAGAGTTCAAGTAAAATTCATGGAAAAAGTAAAACATGAACATATCGCTGAGCATTTAAGAAAAGCCGATATCTTTATATTACCATCTTTGAATGAAGGAATGTCCAATGCAGTGATTGAAGCGATGGCTTGCGGGTTACCGGTTATCACCACAGATACTGGAGGGAGCCAAGAGTTAATTAAAGGCAATGGTTTTATCGTAAGGAAGGGTGCTATTTCTAATTTGGAAGATGCAATAAAAAAATTCATTGTAAACCCGGACTTAATCAAAACCATGGGTAATGTATCACGAGAGCTTGCAGAAAAAATGGACTGGAAAAATGTTGCTGCTTCATACCACGCAATTTATTCGTCAATTGTTGGCTAAGCAGAAACAAATATTATAAAAAGTTGATTTAGGGAAGGTGAAATGCAAAAATGATATCGGTATTAATATTCGGCGCAGGCTCTATAGGGAACCATTTGGCTTATGCTTGTAGAAATAAAGGTTGGGAAGTAACCGTGTTTGATGTTAATCCTCAGGCACTGAAACGAACCCGGGAAGAGATCTACCCTCAGAGATATGGAAAGTGGGATAGTAATATCCGTCTTGTGCAGAGTAAAAAAGATTGTTGGATTGAAAAATTTGATTTAGTCATTATTGGAACGCCTCCTGACACCCATTTAGCAGTGGCGATGGAAGTTTTAAAAACTTCTCCATCCAGGGTAATGCTTATCGAAAAACCATTGTGCACACCGGATATGGAGAAATGTAATGAACTGGTATCCTTAGCTACACAAACTGGAACAAAAATATTAGTTGGTTATAATCATACTTTAACCGAGCATACACAAAAGACCAATTTGCTTTTAGAAGAGAATGCGATCGGGAAACCACTTTACCTTTATGCCGCTTTTAGAGAGCATTGGGAAGGAATTTTTAATGCACACCCCTGGTTAAATGGTCCCCAAGACAGCTATCTAGGTTATTCTAGCCGTGGAGGCGGCGCCGGTGGAGAGCATTCTCATGCTCTAAATATCTGGCAGTACTTCTCCCATATCCTGGGCATGGGAAGGATAACGGAAGTTTCTGCCATGTTGGATATAGTAACCTCAGACACCGGCGAATACGATAGAATCTTCCAGGTAAATGTTCGAACAGAATATGGATTATTGGGGCACGTAGTGCAGGATGTAATTACCAAGCCTTCAAAAAAAATGTTAATGCTGCAGGGTGAGACCGGTTTTTTGGAATGGCATGTTAATTGGAAAAACGACGCCGATGCCCTGCGCTACGGAAAAGAAAATTCTCCGATCACTGAAGAAATATTTCCCAAAACGAGACCTGATGATTTTAAATGGGAGATTGATCATATTGGAGAAATACTCGACCAAAAAATTATCGAATCACCGATTAGCCTTGAGAGAGGGATAGAAACAATGCTGGTTATAGCGGCTGCCCATCTATCTCACCGGGCTAAAAAAACAATAAAAATAAATTATGATGCGGGCTATTCATGCGAAGCTTTTGAGAAATAGAAACAACGGGGGGAAGGCAAAAATGAAAAACTTTGATTTTGATAACCTGTTTATCTTTGATATGGCGAATAACCACCAGGGCGATGTCAAGCACGCCTTAAAAATCATTAAGGCCCTGGGTAAAATAACCAAAGAACAAAATATAATAAGCGCATTTAAGTTTCAGTTCAGGGACCTTGATACATTTATCCACCCTGCATTTGTACATAGGGATGATGTCCCGCATATACCGCGCTTTTTGAACACTCGCTTAAATAAAACAGATTACAAGGTATTAACAGAAGCAGTTCGGGAAAACGCCATGATCACCATGGCTACACCTTTCGACGAACCTTCAGTTGATTTAATCACGGAGCTTGGGATTGAAGTGATTAAAATTGCCAGTTGCTCCTCAACTGATTGGCCTTTATTGGAGAAAGTGGCTGATTCAGAAAAACCGATCGTGATCTCTACCGCCGGTATACCCATGAGTAAA
Organism: Bacillota bacterium; assembly: GCA_040751775.1. Classification (GTDB taxonomy): domain Bacteria; phylum Bacillota; class Dethiobacteria; order DTU022; family DTU022; genus JBFMGD01. Next base: position 44,739 of record JBFMGD010000020.1, read on the forward strand.
ATCGACCAACTGGTGTATTATTTTAAAAACCGCAGAAAATACTTTGCCTTGATGCATTGTGTCGCTTTATATCCAACCGATAACAAAGCGCTCAGGTTAAACCAGATCTCATTGCTCAAGAACCGGTTTCCCACAGTCCCGATCGGGTTTTCCACCCACGAGCACCCTGACAATTTTGAGGCGATTAAGGTGTCCTACGCGCAAGGGGCGCGGCTGTTTGAAAGACACGTGGGGCTGGAAAATGAAAAGTTTAAGCTTAACGCCTATTCTTCGACGCCAGATCAGATCAGCCAGTGGATTCAGGCATACCATGAGATCGTGGCAGCCTGCGGCGGTGAAGAGCGTGCGCCGGCGCCCCCCAAGGAAATCGAATCGCTGCGTTCCTTGATGAGAGGTGTTTATGCCCAAAAAGAGCTTAAACAGGGTGAAGCTATTAGGCGTGAAGACGTGTTTTTTGCTATGCCCCTGCAGGAAAAACAGCTTACCAGCGGTGAATGGAAAGAAGGTTTGATCGCCGATCGGGCTTATACGCAAAATGAACCGCTTTGTGAAACCATGGTGCAGCTTAAAGCCTCGGATGAAGAATATGTTGCCCAAATCATGCTTCAGGTAAAAGGAATGCTTAACAGCGCCAGGGTTGTGATCAGCGGCGCCCCTTCCATCGAAGTATCCCATCATTACGGCTTGGACAGATTTAGAGAGTTTGGCGCCGTCATTATTGATTGCATCAACCGGGAGTATTGTAAAAAAATAATAGTCCAACTACCCCGGCAAAAACATCCTTACCATTACCATAAGCGAAAAGAAGAGACCTTTCAGTTGTTAAGCGGCGATTTGGAAATCGAAATCAACGGAAAACGGCACCAGTTATTCCCCGGGGATCAAATTCTGGTTGAACCGGAACAATGGCATAAATTCCATACCCTGGATGGCGCCATTATCGAGGAGGTCTCTACCACACATTACACCGATGACTCATTTTATGAAGACGAAAAGATAGCCAGGCTGCCGAGGGAAAAGAGAAAAACTAAGGTCACAAATTGGGACTTACTTTAGTTCAACAGGTTAAAGGATATTAATATGACTCTAAAAGTCATTGTCTTTGACTTTGATGGTACCCTAATCGATTCGCAACAAATGAAACTGGAAGCCTTTTATCAGGTGTTTCCACCTGATCGGTTTCATCAGAAGATAATAGCAGGAGTTCTGGATGAGATTCCGGAAGAATCAAGATATGTAATACTGGCATCAATTTTAAACAGTATTAATGATGAAGCTAACCTGGAGCAACAAATGAAGAGGCTAGCCCGGGATTATGATCATATCGTTGTGCAAAACGCTATCAAATGCCGGGAAAAACCTGGCGCAACTGGGTTGCTCCGTTCAGCCTGTAAAAAGTATCATTTATATTTAAGTTCCAATACGCCAGAAGAATCTTTACATACTATTGTTAAGTGTAGGGGTTGGTTGAGTTTCTTTAAAGCAATTTTTGGTTACCCTCGCCGTAAAGAAGATACCTTAAAAGAAATTTTAAGACTGGATCAGGTTAATCCTGATGAGATAATTGTTGTGGGCGATGGGCAGTCAGATAAGCTATCCGCTGATAAAACGGGCTGTAATTTTTTTATGATTGATGACGATCATGCACTTTTTCAGTTGAACAAACAACTAAACCTCTAAGGGTGATATTATTTCAGTGATCGATAATAAAAGGATACTGGTTGTGGTGCCTGCCCGGGGCGGCAGCAAAGGGATAAAACTTAAAAATATTATGCCGGTAAACGGGGTGCCGCTGGTGGCGTTAGTTGGAGAAATTGTCAAACAGCTGCCGTATGTGGACAGGGCGATTGTATCCACAGATCATCCCATGATTGCGGAAGTAGCGAAAGAGGCCGGGCTTGATGTTCCTTTTTTCCGTCCTGAAGAGCTGTCGGGGGATTTCATATCAGATGTGCAAGTTCTGACCCATGCATTGCTAAGCATGGAGAAAATGGACGCTACTACCTATGATCTGGTGGTTATGCTTCAACCAACTTCTCCGCTGCGCCAAGCGGATCATGTTACTGAAACCGTGATGAAATTGTTA
>JBFMGD010000021.1:0-5986 GCA_040751775.1 Bacillota bacterium
GCTTTGAGACAAATTCCTAAGACGGTCAGGATCGTGGTCAAGATTGAACGGATCTTTGGCGGACCGCCTCAAATAAGATTATGGAGGCAGCGACGGCGGCGTTCAAAGATTCGATGCGGCCGGCTTGGGGGATGGAAACAACACTGTCGGCCTGTGCCGCCAGTTCTCGCGAGATACCGGCCCCTTCACTGCCGATAATCAGCAGGGAAGAGCGTTTATAGTCGACTGCCCAGTAAAGCAAGCCTGAACGAGGCACCGCCGCCAGCACCTGAAAACCCTTACTTTTTAAATCCGCTGTAAGCTGCAGCGGATCAACGGTAACCGCCGGGTTGAGGTGGAAGACGGCCCCGGCCGTGGAACGCAGTACCTTGGGGCTGAACGGGTCGGCGCAATCAAGTGTGAAAAAGACCGCGTCTACCCCGGCCGCCGCGGCCGTACGCAGCAGTGTGCCCATGTTGCCGGGATCCTGCAGCCGTTCCAGGAGTAAAACCAACCGGCCTTCCCCTTCCGGGAGAGCATGCAGCTCTGGTTCTTGAAATGGAAAGACAGCCGCCGCGCCCTGAGGCGAATCTGTCTCCATGAGACGGTTAAAAAGGGGCTCCGGTATCTCTACCAGCCGGGCCCCATCGGGCAGGCTTGAAAGGAGATCCTTATCTTTGCCCTCCTTGAAAGAGGGGGTAAAAAAAAAGGTTTCCGGAACCATGCCGGCGGCGAGTGCCTCCCGGATCAGGTGCGGGCCTTCCAACGGCAGCTTGCCGGCTGACCGGCGGCAGCGGGTACTGTTCAGCAGGCGGCGATACTCTTTCAACAAGGGGTTTGCGGGACTGCTGACGCGGGAAAAGGGCAACTAGATCCACCCCATCTTGCGCAGCGCCTTATTCTCACCGATGGCCACGATGATATCTTCGCCCCTTAACCTATCCTCCGCCCCCGGCGCGATATTCGTTCGCCCGTCCTTGCCCCGGATTGCGATCACGTTTATCCCGAAACGCGCCCGCAGGTTAAGCTCATGCATACTTCGACCGACCATCTCTTCCGGCACTTTTACTTCAACCACGCTGTACTCCGCCGACAGTTCGATCAAGTCAATAATATTGTGGGCAATCAGGCTGTGGGCCAGTTTCTGCCCCATATCCCTTTCCGGAAAGACGATCCGGTTCACGCCGATTTTTTTCAAAACCTTGCCGTGCAGCTCCGTTTGCGCCTTGGCCACCACGTAGCGCGCTCCCATTTCAATCAAAAGGATAGAGGCCATAATACTGGACTGCATTTCGTGACCGATAGCCACTACTACCACGTCGAAATCCTTAATCCCGAGGGAGTGCAGTGCGGTTTCCGAAGCCGCGTTGGCCTGGACGGCATGGGTCACGGAGTCGCTGATCTGCTGAATCAGCGTTTCATCGCTGTCCACGACCATGACGTCGTGGCCCAGCTCATAAAGTGTCTTGGCCACACTGGAACCGAAACGGCCTGCTCCGATCACTAAAAACTGTTTTGCCATCCTGATCACATCTCCCGCCTACGTTTATTCAAGCATGGCTAACCAATGAGCAGCTTTTCTTCCGGGTAATTCAGTCCTTCTTCCTTCTTCCTGCGCGCCAGCGCCACCAGCATGGTCAAGGGACCGAGACGGCCGCTGAACATGGTGAAAATAAGTACCGCTTTGCCGGGGGCGCTTAACTCGGGAGTTATCCCCAGGCTGAGGCCAACCGTGCCGAATGCGGAGACCGTTTCAAAAAGCAGCGCGATGAAACTCTGCCGTTCGAACATAGTCAGGAGAAAAGTAGCAAAAAAAACAAGGGTGATCGCGCCGCCGATAATAGCAACCGCCTTAAAGATCTGGTACAAAGGAAGGCGGCGGCGGAAAAGGACCGGTTCTTCCTGGCCGCGAATCAATGCCACCAGGGCAATAACCACCGCTCCAAAAGTCGTAGTCTTAACCCCACCCCCGGTGGAAGCCGGCGAAGCGCCGATAAACATCAACGCCATTATAATAACGAGTGTGGGCATATAATGCGCACCGGTCCCCAGCACACTGAAACCGGCTGTACGCGGTGTAGCCGCTGTAAAAAGAGCGGCAAACAGCTTCCCACCCGGCGATAAGGCACCCATGGTTTCCGGATTTTTGGACTCCAGGGCCAAAACCGCCGCGGTTCCCAACAGCAGTAAGATCAATGTAATCATCACCGCCATACGGGTATGTAGAGAAGGCCTGCAGCGGTGGCGAACACACTTGAATAGATCAAAGATAACGGTAAATCCGAGACCGCCGATGATCAATAAAGCCAGAATCATCCCGTTAACCAGGTAATCGGTCGGAAAACGGGTCAGGCTGTCGAAGTTGCCGAAGAGGTCGAAACCGGCGTTGCCGAATGCGGAGACAGCATGAAAAAGGCCGTAGAAGATGCCCCGGCCCCACCCCAGTTCCGGCACAAAACGAATACTCATTACCGCGGCGCCGGCCAACTCCAATATAACCGCCATCCGGACCACTGCCGTGACCAGGGGAACCAGATTCGTCATCGTTTCCTGGTTCAGTGCTTCTTTAACTACCAGGCGATCCCGCAAGGAAATGCGCCGCCCCAGAAAGATGAAAATCAGGGTAGCCATAGTCATAAAGCCGAGGGACCCGATGAAAATAAGGATCATGATCACCGCCTGTCCCAGGGGTGAAAAAAAGGTCCCCGTATCGACCACCACCAGTCCGGTTACACAAACCGCGGAAGTGGCGGTAAACAGGGCGTCCAGGTAACCGATCCCATCACCCCGGGTAGCCGCGGGAAGAGTCAACAATAAAGAGCCGGCCAAGATCACAGCCATGAAACCACCGATCAAATACCGCGCCGGGTTGTACGGCTTGTTCCGGATGCGCATAGACTCATCTCCAATTAACTGCTCTACCTGACATTATTTGTGCGGAATAGCTTAACCGACCCTGTAAAAAAAGAAGCCGGATGGAGCGATCGTTCAGGTTTATTGGATCAGGTCTTAGATATTCTCCTTGGCTACTTGAGCCAGGCGCTCAAATCCGGGTGTATCGTTGACAGCCATATCCGCCAGCATCTTGCGATTGATTTGCACATCGGCCTTTTTTAAACCGTTGATAAAGCGGCTGTAAGATAATCCGTTAATCCGGGCCGCGGCGTTGATCCGGGCGATCCAGAGCTTGCGGAAATCGCGCTTACGCTGCCGCCGGTCGCGGTACGCGTACATCAGCGATTTCATCACCTGCTGATTAGCCACCTTGAACCGTTTGCTTTTGACACCGAAATAACCCTTGGCCAGTTTTAATATCTTTTTACGCCTCTTACGGGCGATTGAACCTCTTTTTACACGAGGCATCACCATGCCTCCTTTCTATAATTACCCCCGTCCAGGCGGACTAGGGCAGCTGCTGCAGTACTCTTTTATAATCGGACTTGCTGACGGTGGTCGCTTTGCGCAGCCTTCTTTTACGGCTAGGGCTCTTTTTCTCCAAAAGGTGGCTGCCGCATGCGCGAAAACGCTTTATTCCTCCCCCGCCGGTTTTTTTAAACCGCTTCGCCGCAGCCCGATGGGTTTTCATTTTTGGCACGAATATTACCTCCCTCTATAGTTATGATTTCGGGTTTAGGATCATAATCATATTGCGCCCTTCCAGCTTCGGTATCCGCTCCACCACCGCACAGTCGGCCAGTTCTTCAGCCATGCGCTTGAGGAGACGCTGGGCGATTTCGGGATGGGTAATCTCACGGCCGCGAAACATCACCGTTACCTTTACTTTATCTCCCGCTTCCAAAAAACGGCGGCTGTTCTTCACCTTAACGTCAAAGTCGTGCTTTTCAATATTGGGGCGCAGCTTGGTTTCCTTAATGATCACCAGCTTTTGATTCTTGCGCGCTTCGCGATCCCGCTTGCTCTGTTCATACTTGAACTTGCCGTAATCCATCAGCCGGCAGACAGGCGGCCGCGCGCTGGGCGCCACGTTGACCAGGTCCATCTTCTTCGTTTGGGCAATCTCCAGAGCCTCATCGATCTTCATGACTCCCAACTGAGTACCGTCGGCATCAATGACGAGCACTTCCCGGGCGCTAATTTGCTCATTAACGAATAAATTTTTAGTAATTTCATTTCACCTCCCCTATTCAGTTTTCCCCCGCCCCGCAGATCATAAAGAGCAGGTGTACACCACCTGCTCAATTAACCTCATTAAAGTCTTATTAGGACTACCTTGGTAACAGTATTTACGCCCCAAGGTGAGAAGCGGTGGCTTCTGCTTGCATCATTTCTTTAAAAATATATCAAAATTATACGATCAGGTCAAATTATTTTTTTTATCGATCTCCTGCCTGAATGAGGCAATAAAGTCGCCCAGCGCAGTCGAGCCCCGGTCTCCTGTCTCGCGGTGCCGGACCGCCACCAGTTTCGCTTCTTGCTCACGGTCACCGATCACCAGCATGTACGGCACTTTTTTCAGCTGGGCCTCGCGGATTTTATAGCCCACCTTTTCGCTGCGCTCGTCCAACTGCACTCGGAAAGAAGCCTCTTTCAGCGTTTCATAGACCTCCCTGCCGTAGCCGTGGTGCCGCTCGGTCAGCGGGATCACCACCGCCTGCACCGGGGCCAGCCAGGCGGGAAAAGCGCCGCCGTAATGCTCGATCACGATCGCCAGGAAGCGCTCCAGGGAGCCGTAGATTACCCGGTGAATCACCGCCGGGCGGTGTTTCTGGCCGTCTTCCCCGATATAGGTCAGGTCAAATTTCTCCGGCATCTGGAAATCGAGTTGGATGGTGCCGCACTGCCAGCCCCGCCCGAGGGAGTCTGTCAGGTGAAAATCGATCTTGGGACCGTAAAAGGCGCCTTCACCATGATTGACCTGGTAGCTGAAGCCCTTCTCCTGTAAAACTTTTTCCAAGATGGCGGTAGCCCGGTCCCACAGTGCCACGCTGCCCATAGCCTTCTCGGGCCGGGTGCTCAACTCTACCCGGTAATTAAATCCGAACTGCCGGTAAAAGCGATCCACCAGATCGATTACACCGGCTATCTCCGCCTCTTCCTGGCCGGGACACATAAAGATATGGGCGTCGTCCTGGGTAAAGCTGCGCACGCGCGTCAACCCGTGCAGCGTTCCCGAAAGCTCGTGCCGGTGGACCAGCCCCATTTCGGCGACGCGGCGCGGCAAATCCCGGTAACTGTGCATGCGCGAGCGGTAGACCAGCATACCGCCCGGGCAGTTCATCGGTTTAACCGCGTAGTCTTGTTCGTCAATCTTGGTAAAATACATATTTTCCCGGAAATGCTGCCAGTGGCCGGATTGCTCCCACAGCTCCCGGTTGAGAATGATCGGGGTCTTGATTTCCTCGTAGCCGGCCTGCCTGTGCTCGCGCCGCCAAAAATCGGTCAGCTCTTGCAAGAGGATCATGCCGTTGTGGTGAAAAAACGGGAAACCGGGGCCTTCTTCGTGCAGGCTGAATAGATCAAGTTCACGGCCCAGCTTACGGTGATCTCTTTTCTTGGCTTCTTCCAGTAAATCGAGATATGCCTGGAGCTGCTCCTGCGAGGGGAAAGCGGTGCCGTAAATCCGCTGCAGCATCGGGTTTTTCTCATCACCGCGCCAGTAAGCGCCGGCCAACCCGGTCAGTTTAAATGCTTTGATCAGGCCGGTATGCTCAAGGTGAGGGCCGGCGCACAGGTCGGTAAAATCACCCTGTACGTAACAGCTAATCGGCGCCTCTTCCGGCAGGTCGGCGATCAGCTCCAGTTTGTATCGTTCGCCCTTCTGTCGGAAAAAAGCGAACGCTTCTTCACGGGTCAGTTCGCGGCGCTTGATCGCCTGTTTCTCCTTGATGATCTTTTTCATTTCCTGCTCAATTTGGGTCAGCTCGGCCGCGGATATCGGTTCATCGAATTCAAAATCATAATAAAAGCCGTTTTCAATAGCCGGTCCGATACCCAACCTGGCACTGGGATAAAGCCTTTTCACCGCCTGGGCCAGGACATGGCTGGC
>JBFMGD010000021.1:5996-44331 GCA_040751775.1 Bacillota bacterium
GACGTGTTAAAATTATGCTCTTCCGGCATATGCCCGGCGTCCGACAAGAATAGCGCCTCCTTCAGATGCAGCTTACTGTAGATAGTAGCCTAATCATAAGACTTGTCTGTGGCGCTGTCAAGGGAAGGAGATTTGCCTAGAACGCTCCATCTAAGACGGTTTAAATATTCTTTTTGTCGGAATTAACCAGGTGCATCTGTTCCTTGCGGCAGTAGGCGCAATTATGACAGAAACACAACCGGTGGTCGAAAATGCGCCGCAATGTATCGACTGCGCGGGGATAGCGCGGCAGCACATTCTGGTGCAGCATAATTTGCCGGGGAGCAACGGATACCAGCATACTTACTAGAATGTCTTCGTAATCACCTTCTCCATCAAAATCTTCCAGATCGAATTCCTCCCAATCACGGGGATCAATTTTTTTAAAGCTTTGGTCGGTAATCTGGAACTGGCCATTTTCGTCTACCGCCAGGTGGATTAAGTCTATCTTCGGCTGCTGGATTTCCAAAAAGTATTTCAACAGCCGCACAAACTCACGATACTCTTTTTCGGTTAGGTAACTTTCTACGGCATCGTCGATCACGCTTTTCAACTCTTTCAGGTAATCGGAGAGGCGAAAATGAATAAATCCTTCGATATTAATGTGTTCATTATGATCCTGCAGGTACTCCTTGACTTTTCGTTCAATCACCCCCTGAAAAGTATCCTGGCGCTGCCGTAAAACCCCGTTTTCGAGGTTGCGCCGCGCCAGCGCCAAGATCTCCTCACGCTCTTCCTTGCGAAAATAAAAATAGTTGAAGCGGAGTAGATCCTGTAAGAGAGATTCTTTTAAATCTCGGATGATAAAGCGGGAAATTAAAGAAGCAATAAATGATTCCGCGGCCTCGGCCTGACCTTCCGCCGACTTGGGCAGCTGCGCTAAAAGATAAAGCATTTTTCCCTGTTTGCCGCAATCTCGCCAGTAATAGCAATACTGAATATTATTTAAACAAACGCTCCCTTGTTCCAATCTGCGCTGCAGAAGGGCAAAAGAGCGTTTGACGATAAGCAAAAATATTTTCAACGGGCCTCCTCCTCTCTGCTATATTATATGAGAAAGGCCCGTAATGTAATACACGCGTCACTACTTCAAGCACTTAAGAATTCAGGAGTGAGCATGCAGATTGCTTCCGAGATTATTTTAAATCAGCCCTGGATCAGCAGCGAGCCGGGCAGCAGTTCAATTTCCACCGGGGCCCGCCCGGGTTGTTCGCCATCCAGGTCGAGCAGGGCGATCTCCGGCGAGGTGATGCTCACACTCTGACCGTGCCGGCAGGTGACCTTGGGGTGGCTCAGGTGCGTGCCCTTGTAGACTTTCGGCAAGTTGGCCAGCAGGGCCGGTTTGCTCATATTGTTCAACAGTACGATGTCAAACCGGGCATCGTCCATCGTTGCGTGGGGCGCGATACACATCCCTCCCCCGAAATAGCGGCCGTTACCGATGACCACCACGGTTACCGGCGCGTCGCAAACCAACTCCCCGTCCACGGTGACAGCCATCCGCCGGTTGCGGTAGAGCAGCAGGCTGATCACGGTTCCCCAGAGAAAAGAAACGAAACCGCCCAGGGCTTTGCTGGTCCGGTTCACGCGAGCGACCGTATCGCCATCCAGCCCCAGGCCGGCGATGTTGACGAAGTAACGGGTCTGCGCGCTGCCGTCATGACCGGTAAAGGATACCCGGCCGACATCAATCGCCCGGCGGCTACTGTTTGCCAGATGCCGCACCGCTTCACCCGGTTCCTTGGGGATATTGAGCGTCTTGATCAGATCGCTGCCCGTCCCCATAGAGATAAAAGCGACGGCGGCCTCTTTGCTTACCGGGCCGTCGGGAGTAAAGAAACCGTTGATCACCTCGTTGGCCGTCCCATCGCCGCCGACACTGATGATCAGGTCGTAGCTCTCTTTCAGCATGCGGCGGGTATGCTCCGTCGCGTCCCCGGGGCCCCTGGTTAAATACTCATTAAAGGAAATACCGGCCTGCTCCAGCAAAGCGGCTATCTCCGGCCAGCGCCGTGCGGTCATGCCGTTGGCCGAAGCCGGATTAACCACCACGGCAATCTTCTGGTTATTCATCCAGCCCACTCCCTTTCGTATATTTACTTTAATACCCCCCTCACCCTAACCCTCTCCCCCCCGGCGGGGGGAGAGGGGATTTACGGCGGTAACCTGTCGCGCATTCTAACAGTCTTCAAGTTTTATTTATTCCAACCTCTTACCTCTTACTTCCAACATCTAAACTCAGAGGCACGACATGCCCAGCAGCTCCACCAGTTCGAGCACCCGCCCGCCATCGACCAGCAGGCTCTCCCGGCAAAACGGACAGGCGGTGACCACGGCGGCGCCGGCCGGCATCTCTTTCAGCCGCTGCCGGGCTATCTTCTCGGCCAGATCCGGAAATGTAATCTGGGCCATTTGACCGCCGCCGCAGCAGCGGCTGTTCGCCCCGGAGGGGTTTGCTTCAATTAAGGCCAGGCCCGGAATAAACTGCAGCAGGTCGCGCGGCTGCGCGCAGCGCGGTTCCACCCGGGCCCAGATGCACGGATCATGATAGGTCACGTTATCCAGCCCCGCAACAGCGCGCGGCTTGAGCCTCCCCGCACGGAGCAGTTCCAAAAAGAAAGTAGTGCTATCCACGACCTCCACCGGCAAGGCTGAATCCCATTCCGGGTAGCGGCAAGTAAAGGTATGCCAGCATTCCGGGCAGCCGGTAATCAACCGCCGCGCCCCGCTTGCCGCGATCAGCGCCCGGTTTTCCGCCGCCAGCTGCCGCGCCAGCTCCAGATCACCCCAAATGGAAGCCGGGTAGCCGCAGCAGAACTCTTCAATCATCTGGTAGCGCATTCCGGCCGCCTCCAACAAGGCCCTGGCGGCCTTAACAGCGGCGGGGTTATTCGCCGCGGCGGTACAGCCGGCGAAGAACAGTACCTCTCCGCCTGCCATCCCTGCCTTGGCCGCTCTTTTTTCCGAACCGTAGGGGCTGCCGTGCCTGCGCAAGTTATTCAGGTACGGCGCCGCCCGGTTCAGGCGCGCGCCCCGCCGGAACGCTTCTTCGCGCACCGACAACAGCTCCCCGGCCAGGTCCAGTTCGGGAAAGGGGCAAAGAAGGCTGCAGCCGCGGCAGCCCACGCAGGCGGCCAGCGTTTCCACGGCCTCATCATGCCAGTTCAGTTTATCTTCAAGCAGCAGGTGTGAGAGGCGGGCTTTGGCGGACGGTGCGACCGCCTCCTTTCCCCAGCTTTGCACAACCGGGCATTCGCACCGGCACATGTTCGGGCAGAGAGCACAGTTTAGCAACTGCTCCCGGTTTAGAGCCGCCATTTTTCAGCCTCCTCCAGGCCCAGTTTTCCCGGATTCATAACCTGGTGTGGATCCAGGGCTTGTTTAATCCGCTTCAACACCGCCAACCCGGCGCCGAGCTCCGGTTCCAGCCACAAGCTCCGGTGCAGCCCGATGCCGTGGTGGTGGCTGATCGCGCCCCCCTCCTTCAGGCAGGCTTCCATGGCCGCGCCCCAGATACGTTTATAATAATCAATCGCTGCGCCGGGTGGGAAACCGCACAAGGTCATGTAAAGGGCGGCTCCTTCAGGATAGACATGAGAATAATGGCCGGATGCGAGAGCCGTACCTTCGACCCTCAGCATGGCTTCCTGCATGGCCCGGTAGAGCGAGGCGGCGTTGCTCCAGTTGGCGGTCACCTCGAGTGTGTCGACAACCGCGCCCTGGCGATAGAGCTTGGAGGCGAGGCTGACATTAAAGCGCCGCTCCAGCCAGTGCTCCACCGGGGCCGTTCCCGCGTCCACTGCGCCGTGCGCCAAAGCTGTCTCCGCCGCGATTTGCGCTTCGGCCGCGGCGAGAGCGGCATGGCCTTCCATGATTAAAACGAGTATGCAGCGGCTCTCCGCCTCGGCCGTCTCCGGAAAGTGGTATCCTGTTTCCGCGTAATCGTACAGCCGCACTACCGCCGGGCGGGCGCCCGTGCGGATGATCAGGCGGACGCTCTCCAGGGCCTGCTCCAGCGTTTCAAAAGCGTACGCCGCCGGAATACGGCTTTCCGGCAGCGGCCAGACGCGCAAAACCGCCCCGGTAATTACACCGAGGGTCCCTTCCGAGCCGAGAAAGAGGTGGTCCACGCGCGGCCCTGTCGAGCTGCGCGGCACCGGCCGGCCGCTAAACACCGTTCCATCCGGCAAAACCGCCTCCAGGCTGACAACCATGTCTTCGATCTTCCCGTAACGGGTGGAAAACTGCCCGGCGGCGCGGCAGGCCAGCCATCCGCCGACCGTGGAGCAGCGAATGGACTGGGGAATATGACCGCCGGTGAACCTTTCCCGGTTGAGGTGCTCTTCATAGCGCGCGCCGTTTAAGCCGCTTTCCACGGTGACCATCAGGTTTTCCCGATCCAGTTCCCGGACCCGGTTCATCCGTTTCAGATCCAGGATAATCCCGCCCCGCAGCGGAACAGCCCCGCCCAGGGCGCCGGATCCTTCTCCGAAAGGGGTCACCGGGATACCCTGTTCATTGGCCAGGCCAAGCACCGCGGCAACTTCACCGGTATGGCGCGGCCAGACCACCAGATCGGGCAGCGCCGGCACTTTACCTTCCAGAAACCAGAGATTTCCCATCGGCCAGTAGTCCCGGCAAGAGGCAAGACGATCCACGCCGCCGGCCGAAACCCCATCATCACCGACAATCAAGCGCAGCTGTTTGGCCAATTCTGAACAGCGCCGCTCGTCAATCTTCTTTTCCTGTAGTAACGTCTCCAAAAAATCGGGCACCACAACTTCCTCCTTACTGACAGCCTTTATTGAAACAGCAACAGAGCGGCAATTTGGTAAACTTAAACTGAAAAAAGAATCAACCAATATCAATTATAAGCGTTTTTTTTCAATCTTTCAAAAGATTATTTCTTTATGATTGACGCTCCCGAGCGAGGGAAAAATATTCTTCTTTGTGTATTTTATTAGCAGGAATACGGCAGGGCTTTGTGGAATAAAAAGTGGTAGTAACCTGTTATAACATGTAGGAGCACACTAAAGATGAAAACAATGAAAAGTATTACCGTCTGCGGCGGCGGTAACGCCGCCCATGTTGTGGTACCACTGCTGGCCGTTCACGGTTACCGGGTCACCCTCTATGTTCCGCTGGACAATGAGGCAACACAATTTCAGAAGGGCGCAGCCGAGGGTGGGCTGGAGGCGCATTTTCCTGACGGCAGGGTGGTGCGCGGATCACCGGCCTTAATCACAAGAGATCCCCGTGAAGCGGCTGATGCCGACTTAATTTTAATGGTCGTACCGGCATTCGCGCACGGGCCTCTGCTGCGGCAGTTGGCGCCGCACCTCCCGCAAAAAGCGGTGGTAGGAGCGATCCCGGCCCGGAGCGGTTTCGAACTGGAGGCGCTTTATTCCCTGCGCGACAAGGTTCCCGAATATACGGTGTTCTGCGGCCATACCTTGCCCTGGGCCTGCCGGATCGAGCAGTTTGGACGGCTGGTAAGAGTACTCGGGATTAAGCAGACGGTCGGGATCGCGGCCGTACCGGCCAAGAGCGCGCCCGCACTGGCCGGACTGCTGGGAACCGCACTGGACGTTAACTTTGCACCGATGGCGAACAGCCTGGCCGTTTCGCTGGGTAACATCGGCCAGGTGATTCATCCCGGCATTATGTACGGCTTGCTGAAAAACTACAGTGGGACGATATGGAGTGAGGCGGATATACCGCTCTTCTACCAAGGGGTTACGGAAGAAGCCGCCGCCGTATTGAATAATTTAAGTAACGAAATCGTCACCACCGCCTCCCGCCTCTCCCTGGAGTGCGGCGTCGATTTAAGCGAGGTGATCACCGTAGGGCAATGGTTGATCCGCTCGTACGCACGCTACATAGCAGACAGCAGCAGCCTGTGCCGCGCCTTTCGTACCAACAGCAGCTACCGGGGCCTGAAGATGCCGGTAATAGAGGAGAAGGGAGGGTATGTCCCCGATTTCCGGAGCCGCTACCTCACAGAAGACATCCCGTACGGGCTGCTCTTCAGCCGTGCTGCGGCGGCGATGGCCGGTAACCCCACCCCTTGTATGGACGAAGTGATCGGCGTTGCCAGCCGCTGGATGAACAAAGCTTACCTTGACAGTGAAGGCATGCTGGTCGGACCGGACCTGAAAGAAACCCGGATCCCGCAGAACTACGGCATCAACACGGCGGCGGAGCTGGTTAAAACCAGTCTGAAAGGGTTCCTTTAAACGGCGTTGCCGCCGTTAACTACGCGATTATCTTAATCTTACCTTAAGTCTACAAGGAGGCGCAATTAAGCAGTGAAAAGGAAAACGAAGAACAAAAAGCGGGTTCTGGTCGGCTCAATCGGCGATTGTGTGCACTCGCTGGGAGTGGAAACATTCGCCGAGTGGATGGAAGACAAAGAAATCGGCTATTTCGCCGTAAAGCTCGGCCCGGCCGTGCCGATCCAGGACGTAATCAACAAGATCAGGGAATCACGGCCGACCGTTGTCGGCATCTCCAGCCGCCTGGGCGACCTGCACGTGGATAAATTGATCCGTGAATTTATGGATAAGGCGCTGGAACATAAGATCGATCCCCAGTGCAGCGGTATCCGCTACTCATTCGGCGGCCTGCGCCCCGCAGCCAATTTGGTCCGCGCCATGACCGGTGTGCCGATACTGGAAGATAAATTCTCCCCGCCGGAAGATCGCAACTACGACTTGGATAAGATTGCCGCGGAATACGCCTCCTACACCCGCTATCACGCTTTCTTCGAGCTGATCGTGGACGATTACGTGACCATGGAGGAACTGGAGCGCTTCGCTTTCGACCTGCCGCCGCACGAGCTGGAAAAACTGACCTGGTCGGACGACCTGCTGGAACGGATTAAAGAGGTGCGGGAGCGGGAAAACAGGCCGATTTTAAGGGCGCATATCGGCATCGCCGCCGAAGATATTGAACCGACCATTGAAGATATTGAAAAAGTCTGTGACGCACATACCCTGGAAATAGTCTCGCTGGGCCCGGATCAGCCGACACAGGCTTACCTGGCCAAGTTTATCCGCGGCGAAGAAGACCCGGAGAAATATTTAAAGGGGCAGGGCGGTGTCCCGATCCGATCCGAAGAAGACCTGCGCCGGCTCAAAGAAGCCACTTTAAGAGGCAACTACCCGATGATCCGCATCTACTCGGGAACCGACGAACTGCTCGAGCTGGCCAAGATTTTCGAAAAGCACTTTCACATGCCTTTCCCCGCTGTCCCAATCTTCTTCTACAATGAGTTGGACGGACGCGGCCCGATCGCAATCCGCGAAGGATTCGACGAACACCTGGAGGTAATCCGCTGGTGGGCGGAGCAGGGCAAACCGGTGGAGATAAACGACCCGCACCAGTGGCAGCTGCGCAATTGTTCCGACGACATGTACGTCCTCGACCATGTCATGTGCGCCGTAATCGCCTTAAAATGCGGCGTCAAGCACTACATTATGCAGCTTATGTTCGACCTGCCGCCGGAAATATCCGGCCGTAATGATCTGGCCAAGATGCTGGCGGCGTATGAGCTGATCGAACCGCTCACCCGCAAATACGGCTTTAATATTATCAAGGAGACCCGGGGCGGACTCTCCAGCTTCCCGCCAAATCTGGATATGGCCAAGGGACACCTGGCGATCACCACTCACTGGCAGATGTATATGCAGCCGGATATTATCCACGTAGTCAGCTTCCCTGAAGCACACCACGAAGCTAAAGCGGCTGACATTATTGAGAGCTGTGATATCGTCAAACAGGTGATAAAAGACTTTTACAAGGGTGAACAGCCCGATATCATCGCTGATCCAAAATTTCATGCCCGCAAAGAAGAGTTGAAACGCGGCGTGATGTACAACGCTCTGCACCTGGCCTTAATGGGCGGCTACGAGGGCAAGGTTACCCGTGATAATTTTCTCACCTGGGCCGTCTCCAAGGAGGAGGGCCAGAAGCGGCCCGTCATTGCCGACCGGGAGAAGCACTATGAAAACATGCTGCTCGAGTTTGTCGATGAAACCAACTACCCCGGCGGCGCCTGCGGCATGATCAGCGCCGACACCCTGGACCTGGCCCTGCAGACCGGGTTGTGCCAGGCGCCGCAGCTGACCGTACTCGACAAGCGCTACGAAATGGTGGGCAAGTGCCGCACCAAGATGGTGGAGGGCGCATGCCGGATCGATGAATTTAATAAAACCAAGGTCGAAAGTGAAATGGAACGAGTAGACCTGGTCTACCAGCGCAATCCATGGTTCTTTAATAAAGAGATCAGTGTTGCCGACGATCTTTCCCACATCTCGGAGCTGGGCGAAGAGCTCGACGCAGTGGTTCGGGAATTCCGCTCTCGACTCGATATCCACGAATTTAATGATAAAAAAATACTGGTGGTTGATTTCGGGAGCACATTTACCAAGGTGGGCATCTTCGACACCGCCAGCCAAGATTTCAGTCTGAAATATGTGCCCACCACCGTGGATGATCTGCGTGAAGGATTGGCTAACGGCCTGGGAGTTTTAGACGAATGCCGCCGTACCGGCAGTTGGGAGCCGCTTTCCCACAAAATGGGCGAATTTGACATCAAGCTGCCGTGCAGCAGCGCCAAGGGCGGTTTAAAAATGGTCACCGTCGCCCTGGTAAAAGAAGAAAGCGGATTCGCCGCCGAGCTGGCCTCCCTTACCGCCGGAGCCAAGCTTTTAAACAGCTACGAAGGAGCGTTGACTGAAGCGCAAGTCCGCCAAATTTACGAAACGGATCAGCCGGAAATCATTCTACTGGCCGGCGGCGTGAACGACGGTGGGGAAACGGAGACCCAGCTGTACAATGCCCGCGCCCTGGCCGCCGGGGCCCACTACGCTACCTATGCCAAGTACGGGGTGCCGGTAATCTACGCCGGCAACGAAGATATCGCCTGCGAAATTGAAAAAATCTTTACCAAGGCCAAAGTAGATATCCGCATCACCGGCAATGTCATGCCTGAAGTGAATAACTTCAATATTGAAGTGGTTAACGAAACCATCCGGGAGATTTTCCAGACGATTATTATCCGAGGCAAGGGCTTCGACGTAGTAGAAGAATATATGAGCGCCAGGTTTATCCCCACTCCACGCGCCGCCTTCCTGGGAATCAACCTGCTGGCCAAGGGGTACGGCAAAGAGAAGGGGCTCGGCAATATCGTTGCCCTCGATATCGGCGGCTGCACCACCGACTTCTACGCCAACGTGGCTGAAAACCCCCTCTATCTCTACCCGGGCGCCGACCCGCGCCGCAAGGTAAAGCGCACTATTCTGAAAACGCCCAATGCACCCCTGGCCTACCGGCGGGTGGAAGGAAAATACGGCTTGAGCTATAACGCGGAAAATATGATGGAGCTGCAACGCTTTTGCGACGGCAGCCTGAACCGTGAACTAAACGCATACCTGAACCGGCGTTACCCCGACTTCTCACCGGCAGGCGACCCGTTTGACCGTTTCGCCGTGCAAAAAGAAGGTCGTTGGGAAATCAAGCTGGAAGAGATGCTGCACTGGATTCATGCCAACCCCCACGTCATGCCCACCACAGCGGCCTGGAACAGCGTCTTCGCTTTCATGGCCCGGGAAATAATGAGCGTAGCCACCCGCAACAATGTCGGCTATGTGGACGAAACCGACACCTATTTCATGCAGTACGGGGTGAACTTCTTTACCCGAGATTGCAATCTGCTGCTGATCGGAGGCACAATCTACCATAAGTGCATCGAAGGCTTGGAGTATCACGGCCGGGACCTGGAGCTGATCGCCACCGGAGCGCTTTACCGGGAAGATGAAAGCAGGACATTGCGCCCCAACGGCAAGGTTTTCCTGGACGCCCATTACCTGGTTTCAATCCTGGGCGGGCTCTACGGCCGGCTGGATCCCGAATGCGCCCTGCAAATGATGAAACGATACCTGCAACCGTTGGAAGTAAAAAAGAATTAGTGTAGCTTTGGGCAAAATAATCACTCATACTTGACAACCGGAGCTATCAAGGCAAAATGCCGCGGATGTACAGAATTAATACTCCCGCGGCATTGTTTTTCAACAACCAATCTCCAACCACTAACTTCCAGGAGCGCACGGCATGCCGTGTCCTTTCAGCTCAGATATAATGATACCCTTACAACTCCATAACGGGGCTGCCGGATTTCACAAGACCGATTTTTACGGGGCACCTGAAAAACTCTTCCAAATAACCGGCCAGTTCGTCTCTTGCGGTGATCACCACATCGTCATTTATCCCCTTGAATCCGTCCAGCGGGAAAAATATCGCACTGCTTTCACTCGTGATTTTCCCATCATCACTTTGCCGCCAGATCCAACGCCGCGTCTTCACCTGGTTCCCGCTCACATAAACGAGCTCTCCCGGTTCCGGCTGCTCCGGCTCCACGGCGCCAAACGGTAAAAAACGGTCCCCTCTTTTGGAAAAACGGACGGTTATATCAGGAGAACTGCCCCATGCCGTGCGCCCCGATAGGCAGCAGGTGTTTATAGGGAAACAGCGTTGGCCGGATCAACACCTGTCTTGGACAATAAATCGTATTTGGTAAATCCTTCCTTGTGTCTATTGGAGAGACAGCTCACCAGGTATTCCTTAAATAACATCGCGTTTGATATGGAACTTATACTTGTCTGCCCGATAATATGCTTTACGGAATTCAATAGGATTGTTATCCCTGGTGTAGATGATTGAACTGACTAAAAACAAGGGGTCGCCTTCGTTGACCCGTAAAGTTTCGGCCAAATCCGGATCGGCGATGACGGCCTCAAAAGTTTGATCAACATAAGCCGGCTTCAAATCATTGTAATCCTGGTACAGGTCCATGGTAGAGAATGCTTTACCCTCTTCGACCATTTTTTCCGCTTCCCGGTGAATGCGCAAACCGATGGCGGCTTGAAAATAGGAATGGTATAGCGCCATGGGATGGCTGTTGACCAGCCCCAGTAAATCCAGGTTGAATAGCTGGTCCATCACGCTGAGGTTGAGAATTTTGCTTAAAGCAAAATCAGCCTGCATAATCCGGTGGCTCAGGATCCTGGTTTGCGCTTCCACACCCCGGCCGGCGAACGTACTTCCGAAAGACGTAAGCTTGACTAAACCCTGGTTCACAGTAAAGGCATCACTACCGGTGATGTAAGTACCTTTTCCCTGCACTTTATAGAGCAAGCCCTCGTTAACCGCTTGATTAATCGCCTGGCGAACGGTAATCCGGCTTACTCCGTACATTTCGCAAAGTTCCCTCTCAGAGGGAATTTTTTCGCCGGTCTTATATTCTCCGGACATGATCTGTTCTTTCAAGCGGTTTTTAATCTGCTTGTACAGTGATTTAGCGGCATTAAACTGCACTTCGGTCAATCATGATCACCTTCTCCAAAAAGATTGAGCATGGCCGGCTGCGCAAAATCTGCAGTCATTTGCGTCGCAGAATTATACCGGGCAGCTTCCCGCTATGCCCATCCGGCGTTACTACAGGCACCCCATTGACAATAACATATTTTATGCCGGCCGGGAAGTGGTGCGGGTCATCAAATTCAGACAAGTCGGTAATTTCTTGGGAATCAAAGATTGTGATATCGGCATGGTAGCCTTCTGCAATCAGCCCACGTCCCGGCAGGTTCAGCTTCCGAGCCGGCAGCAGGGTCATTTTTTTCACGGCATCTTCAAGAGAAAGCATCTTTTTCTCCCGGACATAACGACCCAGAATCCGGGGATAGGTCCCGTAATAACGGGGATGTATTTTACCGCGGCCCAATTCGCCGTATGGCGCCACAGCCCGGCCGTCCGTGCAAAAGATGGCCCGGGGATGAAGCATTAACGTTTCTAAGTCCTGTTCGCACATGGCGAAAAATATAATTTTTACCGCCCCCTCTTCCTCTACCAGCAAATTAAGAACAGTATCGGCGGGGGAAGAACCCCTGGCAGCCGCAGCCTGAGCCAGGTTTTTCCCTTCAATTCCTCTATTTTTCTCAGTTTTTACTGAAGCGATACGCACCATTTCCCAGGCGGCGCCAAACATCGGGTTCTCCCAATCACCGGTCCCTAACTCCATCTCCGCCAGAACCCGAGATCGATGCTTGCCGTTCTTTAGCATTGCAACCATATGGCGCGCTCCCCGCTCACGAACCCACGGCGGCACCAGGTCAATCAAGCCGCTGCCGAAGGCCGTATAGGGGTAGACATCGAAATCGATATTATTACCGGCTGTTCGCGCCGTGTCGATCATCTCGAGGGCAGCTTTAACCTTGCCCCAGTTCGGCGGGTTCGATGCCTTCAGATGGGAAACTTGTACCGATACACCGGAGCGTCGCCCGATCGCAACGGCTTCCTCCAGGCAGGGCAAAAGATCCCGCCCTTCGCTTTTAAGATGTGTGGTATAAATACCGCCGTAGCGCGCCGCCACCTTCCCCAAAAAAACCAGTTCGTCTGCTCCGGCAAAACTGCCCGGATCGTACTGTAAACCAGAGGAGAAGCCCCACAGCCCTTCCTGCATCTCTTTCTCCAGAAGCAGCCCCATTTTCCGCAGCTCGGCCGCGGTGGGAGGGCGGGAGGAAAATCCCATTACCGCGACACGGATCGTGCCGTGTCCGACCAAGGGAACCAGGTTAACGGCGGTTCCGGTGCGGCTGATATCGTTCAAAAACGAGTATTGTCCCGGCCACCGCCAATGCCGCTTCTCCTCATCGTCCAGGGTCACGGTGTTGACCAGGTACTGCATCAGTTCGTCAAAACGCTGCGGGCATACCGGCGCGGCGGTGAAACCGCAGTTTCCCACCACCTCCGTGGTAATTCCTTGCCTGATTTTGCTTTCTGCCCGTGGATTTTTTTGCAGGGTAAAATCGGAGTGAGAGTGGATATCGATAAAGCCGGGCGCCACGCTGAAGCCCGCCGCTTCAATCACGCGTTGGCCCAAGCCGCGGTCGATTACCGGAGCCACAGTGTGAATTAAACCGTCAAGTATTGCCAAATCCGCTTTAAAAGGCACATTTCCCGAACCGTCAACGATAGCGCCGTTTTTAATGATTAAGTCGAACACGGCGCCCTATTCCTTCAGCCGCGGATCGAGAGCATCCCGCAGAGCGTCGCCGAAAAGGTTGAATCCTAAAACCACAAGCATGATCATCAATCCGGGAAACATAACCATCCATGGGGCTTCCAGGATATAACCGCGGCCTGAACTGATAATAGACCCCCAACTGGGGGTGGGAGGCTGCGCCCCCAAACCTAAAAAACTCAGGGAAGCTTCTACAATTATCGCTTTGGGCAGCTCGAGCGTGGTCATCACGATAACCGGCGCCAGAGCGTTCGGCAGGATGTGCCGGAAGATAATGCGCAGGTGGCCCATACCCAGGACCCGCGCCGCTTCCACGAACTCTTTTTCTCTTAAGGAGAGAAACTGGCCGCGGACAAGCCGGGCGTAACCGGCCCAGCTTACCAGGGCGACAGCGACCATCACGCTCATCAGGCTCGGCCCCATAGTAGCCACAAAGACGATGGCCAACAGCGTAACCGGAAAACCCCAGGCGATGTCGGTAACGGCGGATATCAGGTAATCCACCACGCCGCCGAAATAACCGGCCAAAGCACCCAAGATAGTCCCCAAAACCAGTGAAAGGCCCACTGCGATGAAGCCGACCTCCAAAGAAATCCGCGAACCGTGCACCACGCGGCTGAAAATATCGCGGCCCAGGTCATCGGTACCCATGAGGTGATCCGCGGATGGCGGCCGCAGCATCCTGGGCAGCACCAGTTCATCGTATGTGTAGGGCGCAATCTGGTTGGCGAAAATGGCGCACAGTACCAAGAGGATGATAATGGACAGACCAAAGAGGGCGGCTTTATTTTTAAAGAGGCGCCGCCGGATATCGGCCAGACCGCTTCTCGGCTCCGCTAGCTCTGCCAGTTGAATGTCTTTTTCTGCAACTACTTGCACATTTGCGCCCCCATTCAATGGTACTTAATCCGGGGATCGACCACCGCATACAGAATATCCGCCAGGATGTTCCCCAGGATAATAAATGTGGTCAGGACTAACAGTGAACCCTGGACGATCGGATAATCCCGGGCAAATATTGCGTCCACCATCAGGCTGCCCAATCCCGGCCTGGCGAAAACTTTTTCCAGGATCACGGACCCGCCCATAATCCAGCCGATCCGCAATCCGAGCAGGGTAATTATCGGGATCAGGGCATTTTTCAAGGCATGCTGGTAAATGACCACCTTTTCAGCCAGGCCCTTACTGCGGGCGGTGCGGATATAATCCTGCCGGATCACCTCGAGCATACTGGAGCGGGCCATCCTGGCGGTTACCGCGGCATCGGTCAGTCCCATGGCGAAAGCCGGTAAAACCAGGTGCTTCCAGGTTCCGTAGCCGGAGACAGGAAAATAGCCTCCCTTGTAGGCAAAGAAATAAAGCAGCAGCAGCCCGAACCAAAAGGTGGGCATAGACATACCGATCAGAGCGCCCGTCATACAGGTGTAGTCGGTAATAGTGTTGCGCTTTACCGCGGCCAGAACACCGGCCGGGATGGCGATGGCGAATGAGATTAAGAGGGCGGCCAGGCTGAGCTCCAGGGTCACCGGCAACCTTTGCCAGATAATTTCCATTACCGGACGGCGCTGCAGGATCGAGTTGCCAAGGTTGCCCTGCAAGACGTTCCTTAAAAATTTAAAATACTGCACCACTGCAGGCTGGTCCAGCCCCAAACTCCGGTAAATCTGATCATAAACTTCAGGGGTGATATTGGGACCCACGATCAGGTGCACCGGATCCCCCGGAGCAAGATGCAGCATCAGGAAAACAATGATCGTTGCTCCAATTAAGATTGGGATCATCATAATCAGTTTTTTCAGGATATATTTAAACAACAGTACTCACCCCTGTTATTTGAGGGAGATCAGATCAGCCGGCGGCTTCCCGGCTCTAGACCGGGGAGCCGCCGGCAGTAGAACCTATTCCAAATCGAAACCGTCGTTAAGCATCATTTGCCACGGATGGAATTTGAAGTTTTTCACTTCCTTGCGTACCGCAATCAGAGTATCGGGCACATAAACAGGGCACCAGACAGCCTGCTCAATCAGGTGTTTCTGGACTGCCTGATAACCGGCAGCCCGTTCATCCCAGGTCGCCATTTGGGCGGCCGCAGTAATCAGCTCGTCGGTCGTATCATCCACCCAGTGAGAATGGTTCGGGTAGGGGAACTGGCTGGACAAAAGGAACCAGTCGAGGATGTCGGCGTTCGGCCAGCTGTAGAGACGGATGAAGAGCTCTTGTTTCCCTTCTTTAAGGAAGTCAACGTAGCTGGCGCTGTCCATTAAATTAATCTCGGCGGTGATTCCCACTTCTTTAAGCTGGCTTTGGAACACTTCAGCCAGGCGGGTGCTCTCCGTAGAGTTGTCCGCCGAAAGGGTTACGCTAAACCCATCGGCAAAGCCAGCCTCGGCCAGCAGCTCCTTGGCTCGATCCGGGTCATACTTATACCCATCCGCTTCGCTGCCCGCGTAGTATTCGGATTTCAGCGCCGGGGGCAGGTACCCGTAAGCCGGCTCAGCCAGGCCACGGAAAACAAACTCTACGATGGAATCCCTGTCGATAGCATGGTTAATCGCCTGGCGTACCCGCACATCGGTGAACGGCTCCAGGTCACAGGCGTAGGCCAGGTAACCCAACCGGGTGGCGCTGCCCTGGATTACAGTGATATCGGCGTTATCTTTTACTTTATCATAAACCGTGGGCGGAATGTTGCGTATAATATGTACGCCGCCTGTCTCCAGTTCCATCAAACGAGCCGTCTCCTCCGGAATGGTCCGTAAAACAACTTCGTCAATGAGGGCGGGACCACGGTTGCTCATCCACTCAGGACCCCAGTTGTAATCGGGGTTCTTCTTCAGCACGATCCGATCCCCTTGAACCCATTCTTCCAACATATACGGACCGGTGCCGATAACGGTCGTAATGCCCCAACTATCACCGTGCTCAGTATACGCGTCCTTGGGGGCGATACCGGCCGCCGTGTTAGACAGGTTGAAAAGTAAGTTGGGGAAGGGGTGTTTAAGAATGATATCCAACTCCAAGTCTCCCTTAACCACCACTTCCTGAATCGCCTGCAAGTCACCGCTGAAGGGTGAGGCCGTATCAGGATCGAGAATGGTATCGAGAGTCCACTTGACGTCTTCGGCGGTCAAATCTTTGCCGTCATGGAACTTTACCCCTTCACGCAGGTAAAAAGTCCAGGTCAGGCCGTCTTCAGAAGTTTCCCATCTTTCCGCCAGGCCGGGTTGATAGTTGAAATCATAATCCCGTGAAACCAGGCGGTCGAAAATGTAAATCAGCGCATCGGAGTACCAGGAGGTCCTGATATGATCCAGGGTCTCGGCATCACGGTCATAGGCCATGACCAGCACTTTCGTCTCCTCCGGATCGGTATCACCTTCTCCCTGAGAACATCCGGCGGCCGCCAGCCCCAGCACGAGCAGCAATGACAGGGCCAGGAACAGAAACTTAAATTTCTTCATTTTAATACCTCCTATAGAATTAATTACTGTTACCCCCAAAACTCCTTCCTAAAAGTGGCAGGCTACGAAATGACCACCCCCCATATCTTTCAATAAGGGTTCTTCCCTGGAACAAATTTCTTGTTCCCGAAAACATCTGGTATGAAAGCGGCAGCCTGAAGGCGGATCAACGGGGCTGGGCATATCGCCTTCAAGCAGAATCTTTTTAACCTCGGCATCCGGATCGCAGATCGGGATAGCTGACAAGAGGGCAACCGTATAGGGATGGCGTGGATCGGCGAAAAGGTCGTCCTTGGCGGCGATTTCGACAATCTTGCCTAAATACATCACCGCCACCCTGCCGCAAATATGGCGCACTACACTTAAATCGTGTGATATAAACAGGTAGGTCAGCTGAAGGCGCTCCTGCAGCTCCTCCAGGAGATTGATGATTTGAGCTTGTATGGACACGTCTAACGCGGAAACGGGCTCGTCGCAGATGATCAACTTGGGATCTACAGCCAACGCCCGGGCGATAACCAACCTTTGCCGTTGACCGCCGCTGAATTCATGCGGGTAGCGGGAAAGGTAACTCCGGGTAAGGCCAACCATTTCCATCAGTTCGGCAGCCCTTTTTTTACGTGTCGCGGATTGGCCAAGCCTGTGGATATATAATACTTCGTCGAGAGCACCGCCTATGGTCAGGCGCGGATTGAGCGCGGCAAAAGGGTCCTGAAAGACAAGTTGAATCTTTTTGCGGACTGCTTTAAGCCTCTTGCCGTTTAACTTCAGTAAATTTTCACCTTCGAAAAAAACCTCGCCGGCCGCCGCATTGACCAGCCTTAAGATCGCTTTGGCGATGGTAGACTTGCCGCAACCGCTTTCTCCAACCATTCCCAGGGTTTCTCCGGAACGCACATCGAAACTGACGTCGTCCACGGCCTTCACGTTCCCCACTATCTTGGGAATCAGCTCACCCTTGACCGGGAAATAGACCTTAAGGTTTTTAACATCAAGCAGGCATCCGTTGTCCAACATGTTCACCACGCTAACAGAATTTCCAACAGCGAACCTGGGTCTGGTCAATTGACTTTAAAGGCGGTTCTTTCTTGAGACACTGTTCGGTTACCTCGTCACAACGTGACGAAAAACGGCAACCTTTGAGATGTAAACCGGGCACCGGCACCATGCCGCGAATAGTGTAAAGTTTCTTGCGGTCGCCCTTGATATCGGGAATAGAGCGGAGTAATCCCAGGGTATAGGGATGACGGGGTTTCTTGAAAATTGTCCTGACGTCGGCGTACTCCACGACCCGGCCGCAGTACATAACCAGCACATCGGCCGCCAGTTCAGCAATAATACCAAGGTCGTGTGTTATCAGCATTACGGCGCTGCCCGTTTTTTGTTTAAGCTCTTTCAGCAGTTCAATGATTTGAGCCTGAATAGTAACGTCTAGCGCGGTGGTCGGTTCGTCGGCGATGAGCAGTTCCGGACGGCAGGAGAGAGCCATCGCGATCATGACACGCTGATTCATCCCCCCGCTAAGCTGGTGGGGATATTGGTTCATTCTCTTCTCGGCCAGCGGTATCCGGACCAGCTTCAGCATTTCCAGGGCCCTGGCCGATGCTTCGCGCCGCGGCAGTTTTTGGTGCAGTATGATCGCCTCACAGATTTGCCTGCCCACGGTATAAACCGGATTTAATGAAGTAATCGGTTCCTGAAAAATCATCGAAATATTGTTGCCCCTAATCTGACGCATCTCATCTTCGGATTTGTCCATCAGGTTGTCGCCTTTGAAATAGACCTCGCCCGCGGTAATTTTACCTGGCGGAGTGGGAATTAACCGCATTATGGACAATGCGGTGACGCTTTTCCCGGAACCGGATTCGCCGACCACACCAAGGCTTTGCCCCCTGGCAATAGAAAAACTGACATCTTCAACGGCGGGGACAACGGTGTCTTCGGTATAAAAGCAGGTTTTTAAGTTTTTTACTTCCAACAATGTTTCGGGCATTTAGGTCCCTCATTCAGTTGCAGAAATTATTGCCGGTACTACTAATTAACACCACTGTTCATATCATGTTATAACAATTAAATATAGTAATTCAACACTACGTATAAAAATCCTTTTTAAAAAACTATTTTTTTAGAAAATTTTTAGTGCCGGGGTAATAAGGAAATTTCGATCCAGGTCCGGGGGCCGTTTTTTGTTAAATCCGTCTCCCTGATCTAGCGATAAAACGTTCGAAGACACTTCTCGCCTTTTGGTCGTCGTCAAATAGCAATTCGGGATGAAACTGACATCCCAGCCAAAACGGGCCGGTTGCAGCTTCCATCGCCTCGATCCACCCTTCAGGGCTGCGGGCGCATACCTGGAAGTCGGCGGGCACCGTTTCGACAACCTGGCAGTGGTAGCTGTTTACTTCCCACCGCAACGTACCGGTGATTTCCGAGAGCATACTCTGCGCGACCAAGTCGACACTGTGCGCGGTTATTGCGTCTGCCGGCTGCTGATGCCCGCTAACCGGCTGCTTTCGGATCTTGCCTCCCAAAACCTCGGCCATCATCTGGTGGCCCCGGCAAAAACCGAGCACCGGCATCCGCCGCCGCCATGCTTCCCTGATCAGGTGCATCTCGTAACGGTAACGCAGCGGCTGCTGTTCTTGCAACCCGGGCATATGCTCAGGTTTAAACCTGCGCGCGCCCCCACCCCCGGTAAGCAATAAACCGTTGACGCTGTCCAGGACGGTTGCCGCCAAATCGGACAACGCGGCAGCGCTCAGTTTATCAACCGGAGGGGCCAGCAGCAGAGGTACCGCCCCGCTGCGGTAGATCGCCTGCGCATACGGTTGATCTGTATAGATATAACCATGCGGATTGGCGGTGTCTTCCCCCCAGGTTTCATTGCTCCAGGCCGAACTGACACCGATTAATAAGGTCATGCTTAAACCAACCTCCTTTATTGTGCTCTAAAAATCAACAGGTACTCGTGAATCTTGTTCACTCGAAAAACAGAAGGATAACCCAACGGGCGCAGCCGGTTGTATTCAGCCCGCCTGTCCCAAATAATGATATCGTCAAGAGTAAAACCGATCTCCGAGAATGCGGCGCACAGATCCATATGTAAAGGGAAAAAGAGGTCTTTTTTACGCAGGTCCATCACTGCCACGACACAATGGCAACCCGGCTTAATTACATTCCGAACCCTGCTGAAGACAGCCTGCAGTTCACGAATAAAAGAAGCATAGTTTTCTGTGAGGCCCAAGTCAGCCGGATGATCACCGTAAAAGCGGCTTTCCCGGTGATCGGCGGAGCGGCGGGCTTTGAGGATGTTCCAGTAAGGAGGCGAGGTAAGGACAAAATCAACTGATTGCGGGGCGATATACTCTTCCAAGCGGCGGGCGTCACCAAGGATGAACCGCGGTTCCGGCACAGCGCTGCCATCGAGGGCCTGTCCCTCTGCAAGTAGTCGCTCCTTAAAAAGAGTCAGGTAATGCTCATAAAGCTCCAGACCGATCCCCTGCCGTCCCAGGTTGCGCGCGCCGATAAGAGTGGTGCCGCTGCCGGCAAAGGGATCCAGAACGATTTCGCCCGGCCCGCCGGTAAATATTTCGATACACCTTTGCGCCAACATCTCCGGAAAAGCGGCGGGGTGATTCAAGCGAGCCTCAGCGGCGCTTTTCTTTAAATCGTTCCAAACGCTAATGCTGTAACGGGTCCAGGTTTTGCCATCCAGCCGGTTACAGCGTTTTCTGCCGCCGCTGATCGGCCTCACCTCTTTTCCAAAACAATGCCAGGCGGGATAAGCTTCGTATCTCCCGCCCGGTTACATCCCTTTTTCCCTGTATCAATCCCTCAAAATAAGAGTTTTCCATTCAGCGGGCACCACCGCCGCCGCCCCCTCCGCCGCCGCCCCCGCCGCCGGAAAAACCACCACCCCCACCGGAACCGGAAGATGAAGACGAACGAAAGGCAGTGCGGAACGATTGCTCCATTGAAGATGTGATACTGTCAAACCGGCCCGGGTTTGTCATCGCCATTCTTGACCAGGTTGATCCGAGCAGATAGCTTTCTTCCCTTAACTGGGGATAGATCACCTGGAGCTGGCGCATCACTTGTTTGGCCACGCCCAAAGCCACCGCGTAGACCAGGTAATGCTCCCAGATCTCCAGGGCCGGCACCTCGGAACGGTCCAACTCGGAGAAGTGCAGCAGGAAACGCTTGAAAGCCCGCCACTTGGCATAGTGGTCCGCGCCAAGCGGTGTTAATTGACGGGTCAGGACACCGGCGGCGATCAGAACGGGGCCGGTTATAGTCAAGATAATCCCTGTCACCAGCATTTGCAGCAGTATCAGCGGCGTGCCGAGCACCAATATGATTATACCCGGTATAATTAACAGCCAGGCCACGGGTCCGAAAAAGCCTAGCTTTTTAACTCTGTTCTTAATATCTTCGCCCCACTTTTGATAAAATATGGATGTAGTTTGGGCGCTGCGCTTGGCAAATTTTTCAATCTCTTTAAATGAGACCCCTTCAGTTTGACTAATACTGCGCCCACCCACCTGGCCGAAAATAAAGTCATAAAGCAGCCGCTCGTGGGGCGCCAGGGTGTCTTTGCCCTGTTCAGCGACAGCCCGGAAATCTGTAAACCGGCGTTTGCGAATCAGGCCGCTCTCGGCCGCGTATTCCTCGAGGCGTAAATGGCCCCGCCTGGCCAAATCAAGCACGGTAGCGGTAAAATCATCCGGTTTGTCGATCCCCGGCGATGCAGGTAACCGGCTTCCGCCGGGGAATATTCACCGGGCAGTTCACGGTAGTAGTCACCTGAAAAGGCGGCCGGATCCCTGGTAGCCTTACGCCGCACAATAAAGATCACCAGGAGTGCTGTTAACAGTAATACCGGCCCGAGGATAAAGTCCAGCTGTAACAGCTTGCGCTGTAGGTTGGCTTTGTTTGCCCATTCCTCTTCTTCTTTCAAAATGCCCGGCAGGCCGTCCTTACCGGATAAGTTTGCGGACTGCGGAACTAGTTCTACCGGGAAGACCGCTCTCCCCTCCAGGAAAGTGCGGCTCGGCAGCCTCTCCACCTCCCAGACCACCCGGGTCGGGCTTTCCTTTCTCACCTCTCCGTAGAGCGGCCCGTGGCCCCAGACCAGCAAATCTTCCATCACAGAACCGGCGGGCAGCGTAAGAATAACCCGGGCATAGTCGGTGCGTACATCCCATTCGTTTCCGATAAACTGGTAATAAAGTTCGGCCTTATCCTCGTGCACCATAACCGCATTATCCACGGTATAGCTGATCGTAAAGGTGCGCCACTCATCGGCAGCCTCGTAGCTCCAATCGATATAGACATGGTCAGGGTGTTGCTCCACGTAAAAAATGCCGGGGATGTCTTGGGTGCCGGGGGGCATCTGCTCGTAGGGCACACCGTTTTCACTGACCAGGATATCCCTGATTGACGCGTTATGCTTTAAGTGGATATACTGCCAGGCGCCCCGGTAGGGCCCGTTAAAACTGTAGGTGCGCTCTTCGACCACGGTCATTGAGCCGTCGGGTTGCACCGCCGCCTCGATCAACAATGACGGGAAGTAAAAAGAGCGATCGTCTTCGGCCCTGGCCACAGCCGGATTAAGCAGCGCCGCAGCCAGAACCAAACCGAAAACGACCGTCAAAAAAATTGCCGTCACCAGCCGTTTTTGGCCAAACATGTTCAACGATCTCCTTTGCTCAACATCACCTTTAAAATTCAACTCTAACCGCTTGGCGCGCTTCCGCTTCATCATCAAGGTTGAAATAGGTTTCCGGCCGGAAACCGAACACGCCGGCAATCAGCACCGTCGGAAAACGTTGAATCGCCGTGTTATATTTGAGAATCGTATCGTTGTAGAACTGGCGGGAAAAGGCGATTTTCCCCTCGGTATTGGTGAGCTCTTCCTGGAGTTGCATAAAGTTGGTATTCGCTTTCAGTTCGGGGTAGTTTTCAGCCAGCGCGAAAAGCTGCCGGAGGGCGCCGGTAAGCATATTTTCCGCCCCCGCCTGATCTTGCACTGTCTGCGCGTTGATGGCCATATTCCTGGCTTGCGTAACCCGCTCGAAAGTCTCTTTCTCGTGAGCGGCGTAACCCTTCACTGTGGAGACCAGGTTGGGAATCAAATCGTAGCGCCGTTTCAGTTGCACTTCAATTTGCGCCCAGGCATTTCTAATCCTTTGCCGTAAGGTAACCAAGCTGTTATAAGCAGCAATTAGAAAAACCGCCAGGATTACAACGACGGCGATCGGCAACCAAATCATTTCATCTTCCTCCTTACATTTTCAATTACACACACTTATTATAGCCTATTCCAATTCAGCTTCTATGAATGATATTCGCAATCACATGATATATTTCCTGCCTTTGGATTCAGCTAGGAGCCGGCCGGCGCGGTGCTAGCCATTTACTGCTAAAGCATCCTTCGCCATACTGTGGGCTACAATTGCAGTTCAACCACATCCCGGTCACCCAAAACGTGATCACGGGGGACCGCCTGCCCGTCGAAACGTGAAGAGCCCCATACCAGGGCGCTTTTCAACTTGTGGGGGAAGTCCCTGTGCACGGCTGCCGCAAAATCAAGCACAGTGCTGCCCCTTTTCAGAATAAACGGCTGTTCCATATCCGCCGGACGCCCGGAGGCTTTGCCGTATACCCTGATGATATCCAAAACGGCAAAAAGCCTCTCTCTTAAATCATCCAGGTTGATGCCAATGCTGGATATCCCGAGAATTTCGAGATCGGGCCTCAGTTCACGTAGAACCTGCAGATTTGCTTCGCTGCCGGGCAAATCAAGCTTATTCGCCGTGATTAGAAACGGCACCGGGGCGATGATCTCTCCTTCTTCCGAAAGATCGATTACTTCTCGCTCCTGCAGTAGCTGCAAGACGCCTTCCAATTGGTCCAGGCATGCCGGCGAAGCGGCATCCACGACCAGCATCAGTGCGTCCGCCTCCCGAAAAGTACCGATAATACCAGGCGGAATATTATCCGGTGCCACGGGCGGCGTATCCACAAGCTGAACGTAAGTATCCTGGTAAGGCATCATCCCGCTGATCGGCAAGGGTGTTGAGAACGGGTAATCGGCCACTTTAACCTTGGCCCGTGTGAGCGCACCGACCAGGGCGGATTTGCCGCTATTCGGGTAACCGACCAAAACGACCTGGCCTGCGCCTTGTTTTTCAACTCCGAAGGGGTTAAAACCCTTGCCCTGCTTTTTTCTGGCGCCCTCCTCCTTCAGGCGGGCTATCCGTTTTTTAATATCGGCCTGCAGTTTCTCCGTGCCTTTATGCTTGGGGATCACGGCAAGCATCTCCTGCAGGGCCTTAACCTTCTCTTCCGCGGTGCCGGCCCGGCGGTATTGTTGCTCGGCCACATGATACTGCGGAGTTAAATTTGCAGGCACGTCACGCCCTCCTTTAAGACTAACCTGATCCAATTTTAAAAAAAGCACTGCGAAAAAGCAAGAAGCTTCTGAAATTACGTTTACTTTGCCGCTGCTGTAAGGTTGTTAATGTAAAGTCGCCCTGATTTGAACCAGCATTTACGGCTTGAGCGTTACCCCGCGGACAAAGTGCCGGTTTGCGCCGAGGTAAGAAGCGGCAACACCGACGGCAAGACCTGGGACTTCGATTTTATTGAGAAATTGGCCGCTACCTAAAAACCCGATACGCTTAGAGACATTATTTTTGTCGCCGATTCCGCCCTGATCACCGAAGATAACTTACAGCGGCCGCAGGATTAGGCCTTAAATTTATCTCCCGGCTCCCGGGGAACTTTGCTTTCACATGTATTATTGATGCAGGAATTTTTGAACTTTTGCAGAAATTTATTTATCACAAACTAAAGGGTAGGGGATCAGTTTGGCATTTCCAGAAAATTTGATTGAAAAAGGAACCGAACTGATTAAGCCGTTCTCTTCACTGTCTGGCTTTGATATGGCTATAGAGGACAAGAAAGGTCTAGTGCTTAGTGGAACTGGTCAGTGGATCAAAAAGGTAGGAACCCATAGACCAGAAGGGTCATATTTTGATCTTACGTTAAAGACTGGTAAGCCGTATGCTTGCACCGATCCAAAATTTTCACCCCAGTGCTATAAATGCCCTATTCGCAATAACTGCCCTTATAGTTTTACAGCTTCATACCCGATTATTTTTAATGGTGAAGTGAAAGGGTTGATCGGTTATCTTGGCTACAAGAATTCTCAGCGAGATTTTTTTTTAGAGAAGCAGTCGATTCTGATGGAAGCTTTGGAAGAACTCACATCATTTGTTTCAGTCGTTTATGACGATGCCAGTAGAGGAAGGCTAGATTATTCTTCCAAGTTGTTCGAAGATATCTTAAACGAGATGCATGAAGGAATAATGTTTCTAGATTCCCGTTTGAGGGTTACCTATGTGAATAGGGCAGCGTCGTCGATGTTGGATAGCGCACCTGGCGATTTGGTCGGCAAGAGATTGAAAACAAGGTTACCGGATGTCGAAAAAGCTTTCAAGAAGCTTCGAGAGAGTAACAATATGAATTTTAATAATATGTATAACAAGATGACTGCTGAAATTGAAAGCGGGTCGCACGGGACTATAAGCCTACACAAATGGGACGAATCGGAAACCCGTTTTGTAATTTTTAAAAATTATCTCACCGGCGTCCGAAACGGAGTATCGAATGCTATAGGCGGTTACAGCAAAGAGTCGGCAGTATTTGAAGGCATTCTGGGTGATAGTGAGGCGATCAATTATACCAAGCGGCTAGCCTCGAGGCTAGCAAAGACTGATGCCTCGGTCCTTATCGTCGGTGAAACCGGTGTCGGCAAAGAACTATTTGCCAAAGCTATACACAAGAACAGCCATCGCCAGAAGATGCCTTTCGTGATCGTTAACTGTGCAGCTATTCCCGAAGCACTTATAGAAAGTGAGCTCTTCGGATATAAGAGCGGTGCTTTCAGCGGAGCTAACCAGGACGGAAAGCCTGGAAAATTTGAGGCGGCCGACGGCGGCACCCTCTTTTTAGATGAAATTGGAGAACTGCCTATGAACGCGCAGAGCAAGCTTCTGCGCGCCGTTGAACAGATGGAAATTGAAAAAGTAGGCGCTGTTAAGCCGATAAAAATCGATGTAAGAATAATCGCCGCAACAAACCGGGACTTGAAATCCTTGATTAAACAGGGGAAATTCCGTGAGGATCTATATTATCGTTTAAATATTATGCCCCTGGAGATTCCAACATTAAGGGAGCGGCGAGAAGATATCCCGATTCTATTCACGAATTTTCTGGAGACATTCGATGGGATACAAAAGGTTCTGTCTGAAAGCTTCACCATCGAATTCATTAGCGTACTGCTGTCTTATGACTGGCCCGGGAATGTGAGAGAGTTGAAAAACATCTGCCAGTATCTTGTTGTCAATTATGCCGGCCGGCCATTTCAAGTTGAAGATCTTCCTCCCTACCTGCAGGAAGTCTTTGACCGGCAACCGGGGGAAAAGAAGCCTTGGGACAGCTCACCGGCAGTGAATAAATGTGAACCAAACTCAAAAGGCTCACTGCAGTCGGTAAATGAAGTGCTCATTCGTCAAGCTTTAGGCAAGTATGGCTATACCACTGCAGGGAAAAGAAGAACTGCATCTTCACTAGGCATATCGCTTTCCACACTCTATCGAAAATTAAATCAGTATAATATTAAGGATAAAAGCTAGCTCAAGTTTAACAACTTCTGCGGATTATCGCTGACCATTACTCTTATCTCGTCCTCAGCTAAACCGGCTGCCAACATGTGCGCGATAAACATTCGCATTCCTTCAACTTACCCGTTTAAAAAGCAATCGGCCTCCGGTATAAAGACCGAAGACCGGATGTCCAATCATTACTGGCTGTTATATAAGGCCTTCAGCGCGAGCCCAATCATCCATTCCAGACCATTTAAACGGCCCGTAGAGTCCCTGAGCGATATCAAGGCGATCTCTTTGCGGCCCACCTAGCCAGAGCTTGACGATCTTGAAGTCACGCAGATATTTTTCTACGTGGAACTCGTATGCGTAGCCGTACGAACCCATTAATTCCATAGCACGGTTGGTAACCATTTCAGCTGTGTCTGCAGCAAAGGAGCGTGCAGAAGAGAAACGGGCCAACATGTGCGGTTCCCATGGATAACCGTAAACTTCCGGCTTGGTGACCATCCAGGTTGCCGCCAGGTAGTACTGCCTTGACAGTTCGACAGCCCGGAACATCTCCGCGATCATTCCTGCGAACATAGAACGTTCTCTTACCGGAGTTCCGGCTATCTCACGCTTCTTGGTGTAATCGAGAACAATTTCCAAAACTGCCTGGGAAAGCCCGGTAAGGCGGGCGGCTCCAGCGAGGCGTCCTAGGCCTATTACGAAGCCTTTAGTCAGCTTTGCTCCTTGCCCCGGTTCGGTATCAATGCGGTAGCGTTCCGGGATTTTGACGTTATCGTACCATATTTCAACGTTTTCGTCGCTCCAAACCATCCCCATCTTTTCATAGGGATTGGAGAAGCTTAAACCTTCATTTTCTGCCGGAACGTAAAAAATTCCGATGCCATTGTTACCAAGAGATGGATCTGTAGTAGCAATAGTCCAGTAACCCATATGGCCTTTTAGATGCTCGCTCTGGAAACGCTTTGCCCAACCGGCTGGGCCGGGCCAAATCTTATGCCCTTTAAGAATATATGAATCGCCGTCCTTTTTGGCTATAGTACGAATAGATCGGCCTTCAAAAGCCGGATCTTCCAAATTTGCTCCTCCGGCGGGTTCAGTAATGGCTAAGCACGCTGTCCATGATTCCTTACCAACTATGCGGGGGGCGAATTCTTCCAGTAAATCTTCCCTCTTGGCTCCAGCCATAATTGAAACGATCCAATGGATTTTACCGACCATCGTAGCAAGGCCGATATCACCTCGCGATAATTCTTCGTTTACAATTTGTCTGGCGGTAGGTCTGAAGTCAAGTCCACCATACTTCTCAGGCATGTTGGTTTTGGTTACTCCCAGGTCCACCAGACGGGAGTACAATCGGTGGAGGGTTTCAAGGCCAAGGTTTACGTCCCTTTTCCAGCCTCCTTCGAGATTATGCCTCTCGGGCATAACTTCTTTATCAACGAATTTTTTAATGTTCTCGGCCAGCATAACCTCCTCGTCATTGCAATAAATATCAGGATATTTTTGCCTCGTTGTCATTAAGATATAGTCGTTAGCAGGCATTAGTATCTCCTCACTTTTATATCTGGACCTGGTTATGTTTTGTTATTTGTTTGGAAGCCAGGCCCAGAGTATTCTTTTAGACAGGCAAACATTTTATCGATGTGGCTAATAATGTTTAGTCGTAATATTCCTGCTTGGTGTATTCTGCAAATATTTCACCATCATGCCCTAAGATAACATGCGAATCGTTTAATAAGGCAATAGATTTTAACTTGGCTAGGCTTTTCCACCAACCAGCCATATCCCTAATCAGCCACCCGGGAGGCTTTTCTTCGTAGTAGTTTTCTTTAAAGAACATTGTATCGGATGTAAATAAAAATGATCCTGAGTTCTTGAGGTCTACTTTCATCGACAGCATGCCGGGAGTATGTCCCGGAGTATTGTAGAAAGTAATTCCCTTAAACAGTTCAAATTCACTACCGTAGATTGGTTTCCAGTTAAATGCTGAGTCAATATAATGTGGGAGATATGCGCCGAAATCCTGCTTTGTAGCAATAGCATAAAAGGCGTATTTTAGTTCCTCTTCATGGGCATAAACGGGTGTATTCATTCCCCTGAACAGTTCAAGGCCCCCGGCATGATCTAAATGCAGATGCCCAATAACGATTGCCGATACATCTTTCAACGAGTATCCTGCTTTTTCCAATTGCTTATCAAGCCTGTTTTCATTAGCGTAGCGGGTAATACCGAATACCTCTTTAACTGGTTCCGGCCATAATTCCTCCCAGTTGGGGGCAGGACCTACTTCGTAAAGAATAACTCCATGTTTTGGATGTTCAATTATTGCACCGATCATCTGAAAATTACGGCGTATATTCTCACATGATACATTGCTGTGAGTAGATACCCCTGCCGCTTCAATGGTCCAACCGAGATCGGCAGTTAACGCTCCAAAATCTAGCAAACGGATTTTCATGGCTTTTTCTCCTTTTGAAAAATTTATTAATCTGGTACAATAAACTTCTATTTTCAAATCTTATTAAGTATTACATCAAGCTATCCCTCCCTTAGGGATGTAATGTCGATCATTGTATCATCAAAAATGCAAAAACTGTACCAACTATTTTTAACAGTTTAAAGTTTCAATACAATATGAAAGAATTATTGAGAGTAGTGTTGACAGTGCTTAATTTACAACTTATAACAGAAGCAATCGATTTTCAAATTGACAATTAGTTACGGTTTATTTTTTTCATAATAAAAAATATCTGTTCGGCAAAGGCTATTGTACAGCTTCCTATTGATTCCAGATTATCTAGAATTTTCTCGTAGAACAATACACCTGAATCCGTGATTACAGTCCATTAGCAGTAGTTTAAGGCTGTGCTAAGGCGAAAAATAGCTTTGGAACCGGAGATTTCGGTGATTTGTTACCCAAAAATCAGGCTTTTTATTTTGCTCTGTGACAATTCTATAAAAAGCCTTTTTTAGTAAGTTCTACAAAGGTAGCGCTCGCGGTCTTGGCACTGTTTATTTACACAACAAAAAGCGACTCATAAATTCTTCGAAACGTTAGAAACCAAGGGCAATGTCGCCCAAAACTTAACTTGTAGCGCCGGGCATGGTATACCAGCCGCGATGCCAAGGTGATTAGATTCTAGATGACCGTGCGAATACGCCTGCGCTGCGCTTTTTTACGCAGCGGCGAGTCAGATACTTTTAAGCTCTCCTGGCCGATAAAGCGCAATATGTTGTAGGCGGCTAACCCCAGGTGCAAAACCAAGTTGTTCGTCGCGAACTTTCCTGAAGGCAGCCGTTGCAAGTCCAGCTCGCTTTTAATCTCGCTGTGAAACTGCTCGCTGGTGCCGTGATTTTGATATGACCACCTCCGGTGGGGCCGGCAGCGACGTCCAGTACGTGTCTACTTCCAGCTCAGGCATCAAAAGAAACTGGCCCTTGTTGTCTATGGTTCTTTTAATCACTTTAAAGACGACCCTTAGGGGCTCTATGCGCCCTCTTTTTTGGGATAGAAAAGAAGGGGTGTCGCTTTGGCTGTGGTCTTTGCCTTCTCTTAGTCCCACATTGACACCGTACCCTTCTTCGCCCAGGTAAGCAAAGATGGGAGCATAGCCGTCTATGCCTGTGTATATGCGTTTAACCCCTTCCTTTTTGGTACCCGAATTATCAAAAAGGGTGATGTCAATACCAAAGGGACCAGGTCCCGCAAGCAGGGAGTGGGGTTAGCTTGTAAAGAACCTAAAAGTCCCTGTACGACGAGCTGTGCATCGGTAAGACCATCGATGAAAGGGGTCAGCTTAGACGACCTGACGGATTACAATCTGGCCCGGGCACTTACCATGGGTAAGGTTGGTAAGGTTGGTAAGGTTGATCTTACTTGACAGGAGAGGACGGCTGATGCTAAAATACTTAAGCAACATCAATCAATGCGCTCGTAGCTCAGGGGGAGAGCGCCTGCTTGACACGCAGGAGGCCACAAGTTCAAATCTTGTCGAGCGCACCAGGCAAACTTACAAATACGGAGCTTTTTCCGCTCCGTATCTTTTATTTAATGCGCTGCAATACGCAAGGAGCGGCAGCTCAACTGCAGATGATACGTTTACCTGAACAACTCATCCATGACATCCCGGTAGATTTTAAAATCAGGCTCGCTGAAGAGAACAAAGCGAACCAGTTCAACCCGGGGATGCGCTGTCAAAAAATCGCGCACTGTTTTCAAGGCTATTGCGGCGGCTTCGGCAACCGGGTAACCGAAAATACCTGTGCTGATCGACGGAAAGGCAATCGACTTAATACCGTTTTGCAGCGCCACCTGCATACTGCTGTGGTAACTACTCTCCAGTTGCAGGGGGTTTTCGGGCGAGCCGTGATAAACGGGGCCGACGGTATGGATGACATACTTTGCCTTTAGATCGTAACCTTTGGTCAGTTTCGCATCTCCGGTAGCGCAACCACCCAACTCCCGGCATTCAGCCCACAGCCCGGGGCCGGCCTTGCGGTGAATCGCCCCGGAAACCCCGCCGCCCGGTGACAACTGATTGTTGGCGGCGTTTACGATCGCCCCGGTGTCCTGGAGCGTGATATCCCCGACCACGAGCTCGATCCGGGCGGAACCGACATTTCTAGAAGCAACGCTCATCCGCGATCACCTCCGGGACAAAGTTCAAGACCATCGCCTCATTTTCCTGCTCTCCCCCTTGATTTTGCCCTCAAAATCCGGCTATAATAAGGTGTCATGCGCCTGTAGCTCAGGGGATAGAGCGACGGATTCCTAATCCGCAGGCCGCAGGTTCGAATCCTGCCAGGCGCACCATTTACAAAGCTGGATTTGCCCATGGTACAAGGGTTTTTGGGCAGATCCTTTTTTATCCATTTCTCTTTTCACGTGCGCTTGCCCGCCATTCCTCCATTATTCCTCCAAAATCAAAAACCCAAATAAACTACCGGTCGTCTGAGCCGGCCAGAGGTACCGCCTGGGAGTTCCCGCTACCGCAACCGGCGAGTACCGCATGAAATACCTTGGCTGCCTGTTTATGCTTTGAGCGCTCAAAATGAGTATACCGGTCCCAGGTAAAAGACGGCTTGTAGTAGCCCAGCTTTTCGGAAACGGTCCTCATCTCCATCCCATTCTCGATAAGCAGCTTGGCGTGCGTATGCCTTAAACAGTGGTAATTGACAGGCAGCCCCAGCCCCCCGGCAAACCTTTTAAACCTGTTGCTGATCGTGTTATGTTTCATCGGGCTCCCATCGGGCTTCGCACAAACAAAGCCGTGATCGTGGTATTGATCGCCCAGCAGCAGCTTTTCCTGCGCCTGCTTCGCCTTTTGGGCTTTTAGCACTGCGACATCGGCATCATCGATATCAATGGTCCGTTTTGACCGCTTGCTTTTTGGATATGCGATATGCCACGTGCCGTCTTTTTTCCAGTGCAGCCCTTGGGCGACAGTGATGGTCTTTTCACTCAAATCAACGTTTTTCCAGGTCAGCCCGAGAACTTCACTCAGCCTCATACCGGTGCTTGCCGCAATAATGCATATTCCGGCCTGACTCGGCCACTCATTCCGACGTCATTCGGCCAGTGATTCCGGTGACATCCGGCCACCCGTTCCGGCCACATGCGGCCAGTTAAAGGGTTCTGCCACCTCGTGAGGAACAACCCCTACAATAGTCTGGGAAAAAATTGTAGGGGGAGAAACTGTGAGGTGTGAGGAACCAGTGAGAATACTAGAAATACTGCGGTTATCCGAATTTGGATATAGCCAACGTAAAATTGCTGCAAGTGTAGGTTGTGCCAAATCGACCGTCGGCGAGGTACAGCGTCGTTGCCGGGAGTTTGACCTTTGCTATGAACAGGCATCAGGTATGACCAATGAAGCTCTACAGAAACACCTGTACCCTGTTTACACGGCAAGGACATATATCAAGCCTGAGCCCGATTATGAGTATATCCATCTGGAACTTCAGAAACACTCGAACCTAAACCTGCAGTTTTTGTGGGAGGAATACAGAAAGAAGAACCCGGATGGACTGGGATATAGTCAATTCTGTGAACGTTATAACCGGTGGCAAGGCAATACCGGTCAAAACGTGACGATGCATCAGGAACGTGAAGCCGGCAAGGAATTATTTGTAGACTGGATGGGTGATAAACTGCCTGTAGTTATAGACCAGTCAACAGGTGAGTTACTTGAGGCCCATTTCTTTGTCAGCACTCTGGGTAACAGCGGTTACCCATATGCGGAAGCATTTCCCGATGAGAAGCTAAAGAGCTGGTTACTTGGCAATTCACACTGCCTCACCTACTATGGTGGTGTGCCTCTCATCATTGTGCCGGACAACTGTAAAACCGCGGTCAGCAAACCCAATTACTATGACCCTGTGATTAATCCGGCATACTGGGATTATGTTGTGGGATCACTTATGTTGTGAGTGCATACAAAAAGTTCCTTGAAACTAGCCAATATTTCCTGGTTGACACAACATAAATATATCTTCTAACATGATCAGGCATTCCAACAAAAAAGGGGGAGCCGATCATGTTCGAGAAACTCTATTCTAGCCCGAGAGCCATTGCGTGGCACCAAAATGCACCGTACTTGGAGGAGAGGGAGCAATACCTCTCGCATTGCTTGGACAATGGGTATACGCAAGAATCCCTGTTCCTGATTGCAAAGGAGCTTTTTTGGGTTGCAAGCAAGTTGAATGTTTATCCTGATCTTAGATTGACCCTAGGGCAGGTTGAGGCTGTTGCCAACAAATGGGATGAACGTGAACATTGCTGTGGCAGATCACTTAATGCCAAGTGGACCAAAACACGCTTTATTCAGGTGGCAAGACAATGGCTCCGTTTTTTAGGCTGCTGGTGCGAGCCAACAGATCCGATACCTTTTACCCATCTCCTCGATCAATTCTCTGTGTGGATGGAGGAAGAGCGTGGCCTGGAGTCAAGCACGATTCAAAGACGAAAGGGCTGCTTGACCCAATTTCTATGCTGGTATGGGGAGAAAAAACAGTCTTTTGACTCCATACGCATTACGGATATCGACGCATATCTAACCGTATGCGGTACAAATGGATGTACGCGGGTCTCGGTTAAAAATGTTGCCACAATTATCCGATCATTCATGAAGTACGCTGGAACAAAAGGGTGGTGCGATTCATCTATTGCAGCCGCCATCTGCGCACCGCGCGTTTATAGGCTAGAGAACCTGCCGGCCGGCCCATCCTGGGATCAAGTAAAAACCCTCTTGGCGAGCATGGAGACAGACCGGCGCTGTGATATACGAGATCTGCCGATCATCATGCTTTGTGCAATTTATGGCTTTCGTGAGACAGAAGTTGCACGCCTCAAACTTGAAAATATAGATTGGGAACAGAGCCTTATCGTTGTAGAGCGCTGTAAGAGAAGGGGCGGTCAAACCTATCCCCTGGTGCCGGTAGTTGGTAATGCTATCATTCACTATTTACGTACGGTTCGCCCTCAATCCTCTTTTCGTGAGGTGTTTCTTACCCTCACTCCCCCCTTCAGACCGATTTCCCGCAGTACTATCTATAGCTTAACCAGTAGACGTCTGGCTCAGATTGGAGTTAATACAAGGCACATCGGCCCTCATTCGCTGCGCCATGCATGTGCCTCCCATCTTGTATCGGAAAATTTCACTCTCAAGGAGATTGGCGATCATCTCGGACATTGTTCATCAGCTTCGACCAGAATATATGCCAAAGTTGATCTCCAAGGGCTGCGCCAAGTAGCAGATTTTGACCTAGGAGGGATCTTATGAAACTCTCTAAAGCCATTAACGAATATGTGACATTCAAACAGTCCATTGGGATGCGTTTTGATAATGAGGCTTCAACGCTGAGGTCTTTCTGCCGAGCGATTGGAGACATAAACATCAAGGAAATCAAGCCCGATCTCGCTCAGAAGTTTATCTCTGGCACAGCAGGCAAAGTCACGGCATACTGCTACTTAAAATTTAAGATACTTGGCGGC
This sequence comes from Bacillota bacterium, assembly GCA_040751775.1. Classification (GTDB taxonomy): domain Bacteria; phylum Bacillota; class Dethiobacteria; order DTU022; family DTU022; genus JBFMGD01. Next base: position 40,254 of record JBFMGD010000021.1, read on the forward strand.
TTCTACCGTTTTTGCATCAGCCGCGGCTATGTCGCTTCATCACCGCTTCCATCAACAGCCCCTAAATGCCCTGAATCCATGAAGCCCTATATCTACACAGCAGATGAAGTCCGCAGGCTTTTGCTGGCCACAGAATCGCTGGAAACCCCGCTGAGCCCTCTTCAGGCAACTACATTCCACACCCTGCTGCTCACGCTATACGGCACAGGTCTGCGCATCAGTGAGGCGCTTGGTCTTGAATTGGCCGACATCAATATTGATGAAGGGTTAATCCTCGTTCATAGCAGTAAGTTCTACAAATCCAGAATGGTTCCCACATGCTCCCAGCTAACTGACAGGCTCTGTTCTTATGCAGCCAAGCGGTTAAAGCTGAATTGCCCGGCAGGCGAGAAGTCCGCCTTTTTCGCTACCCGTACCGGCAATGCCCTGTCATATCATAGAGTTGGTAAAAAATTTCGGGCATTGCGCTCCCTTGCCGGAATTCACCGGGAAAGCACTGCAAGCTACCAGCCTCGAATCCACGATCTCAGGGCCACTTTCGCCGTTCACCGCCTTACAGCATGGTATCAAGAAGGCAAAGACGTGCAACGCCTATTACCTAAGTTATCTACTTACCTGGGGCACGTTGATATCGCTGAAACGCAGAGTTACCTGGAAATGACACCAGATCTGTTGCAAGAAGCCAGCCTGCGATTTGAACACTATGCTAACGGAGGTGCCTCATGTCTGACAATAAACCAATAGGCTCCTGGATCCGCCGCTTCCTTTTGGAGTACCTGGTTAGTGAGCGCAACCTCGCTCGCAACACTCAGGTGAGCTATCGAGACACATTGGCCTTGCTGCTCCCGTTTATAGCAACGATGTCCAGAAGATCAATCGATCGTCTCTGTATTCTTGATATTACACCGGACATTATACGTACTTTTTTGCAGCACCTGGAGCAAAAAAGGGGTTGTTCGATTTCCACCAGAAATCAGCGTCTGGCAGCGATCCATGCATTGGCCAAATTTATCGGGGAACACAGCCCGGAGCATCTCGCCTGGTGTACAGAGATTTGCACAGTGCCGTTTAAAAAGACCTCAAAACCCTCCGTCATCTATCTTGATAAACCGGAAATGGATGCCATCCTTAACGCTCCGGACAGGAAAACCTTACAAGGTTTCAAGGATCATACGCTGTTACTGTTTCTCTACAATACAGGAGCCCGTGCCGATGAGGCGGCACGGGTAGCCCTGTCTGATCTTTCTCTAAACGGTTCGTTATCGGTTCAGATAATGGGCAAGGGTGGTAAAAGGCGTCTTTGTCCTTTGTGGCCTTCAACTGCAAAAAGCCTACGGAATATTGTTGCCAGCAGAAATGACGGTGATCCCGTCTTCCTCAATTGTCGCGGAGAAGCTATTACTCGTTTCGGTATCTACTCCTTAGTTAAACGCTGCGTAATCAAAGCGGGCTATCAAATGCCATCACTATTAGCCAAGCAGATCAGCCCCCATACAATTCGACATACAACTGCCGTACATCTTCTGCGCGCCGGCGTGGACATTAACACCATCAGAGCCTGGCTGGGACATGTATCTCTTGATACTACAAATATTTATGCAGAGGTCGATCTTGAGATGAAGGCTAAGGCGCTCGCTCATTGTGAAATTGGTTCTGATGTAAATACCAAGCATTGGACTAAAAAACCTGACTTGATGTCTTTTCTAAAGTCACTGTAATTTATGTTGTGCCAATTAAAGGGAGGGCTTCGGTTTTACTGGAGCCTTCCCTGCTCATACAACATAAATGATCCCACAACATAATTAAGATACGTCATTTTGTCCGTTTAACTGTTCAACGGCAGATAACTGCGCCGCAAAAGCGTCACCTTGCACCTCCTGTGGGAAGAATACAAGACAGCCCACCCCAACGGATACCAGTACAGCTACTTCTGCGAGCTCTACCAGAAATGGCGGGGTACTCTGGATGTCAGCATGCGCCAGCACCACAAGGCCGGGGAGAAAACCATGGTCGACTATGCCGGACAGACAGTGCCCATCACTGAGCCCGTGACGGGATATATCTGGCAAGCCCATATCTTCGTGGCGGTCCTGCCCGCCACCAACTATACCTTCGCCAAGAACACCGGCCGGAATCTCACCAGAAATACTTAGAGTAATACAGGCGACTACAGAAGTAATTGTGTCAAAATTTGTCGAAAAGTATTTTTACGGGTTTAGTCGTTCTGTCCGGCAATACTATCGAGAGGTTTTCAACTCTCACATTAACTTAAAGGGGTGTTGCTTTACAATGGCTAAGATCGTGGTTACTTACTTTGATGATAACGGCAAAGCTGCCTATAATGTCCCCATGAAACCAGACAAAATTTTCGAAATCCTAAGTGAACCTGATATAATAAAAGGCAGGAAACTGCCAGGAAAGAAGGTTCACATAAGATGGGGAGAAGAAAATTTTCAGCTGAATTTAAAACGAAGATTGTACTGGAACTGCTCCGGGAAGAAAAGCAACTCGGCGATATTGCTCATGAACATGGTATAAGTCCAAATCAATTAAGAAACTGGAAAAAAGAATTCCTGGAAAATGCCGTCAAAGTCTTTTCTGAAAGCAAATATGAGAAAGAGCTGAATGATAAAGAAAGAGTATTGGATGAAGAACGAAATCAATTAATGGCAAAAGTCGGTCAACTCACAATTGAGAATGACTGGCTGAAAAAAAAATCTAAAGAAGTGTTTGGGTACGACTGGGAGACTAAGCCTGGTTTCAAAAGACGATAAACTGCCGGTTAGCCGGCAATGCGAGTTACTTGAAGTGAATAGGACAAGTGTTTATTACACGCCTGTAGGACCTGACCGTGACCTTGAAAATACAATCAAAAACAGGCTTGATTACTGGCATACAAAAATGCCGTACCTGGGGGTTCGAAAATTACGGGATAAGCTGCAGAAAGAAGATCACCTTCCAGTCGGACGTAAGTTGATTAAACGATACATGGAAGAGATGGGCATTTATGCTATGTGCCCAAAACCCGACCTTTCAAAACGAAACAAGCAGCATAAGATATACCCGTACTTACTGCGAAACCTTGATATTAACCGGGCGAACCAGGTCTGGGCGATCGACATCACTTATATCAGCATGGGTCGGAGCCATATGTATTTAACAGCCATCATAGACTGGTATAGTCGTTACATAGTAGGCTGGGAGCTTTCAGACACGCTCGACACTGCGCCGGTTCTTGCTGCGATCAAGAAGGCTATTAGCAAGCATGGTAAGCCGGAGATTATCAATTCCGACCAGGGTAGCAATTTACAAGCGAGGACTACACAGGGTACTTAAAAAGCGAAAATATCAAACAGAGCATGGATAGTAAAGGACGCTGGATTGACAATGTCGTTATTGAGCGGTGGTTCCGGAGCTTAAAAATTGAACGTATCTATCCCTATGAGTATGTTACACCAAGAGAATTAAGGATTGGGATCCGGGAATACGTCTTAGAATACAACACCGAAAGGCCACATCAAACACATGGTTACCTGACTCCAAGCAAAGTTTTTCTGGGAAGATCGGCGGCCTAAATGAATGTTGGGGCACCGCCCAAACCCCGTACCTGCCGCCAGGAAGGTCTGGTCTGTATTACACTGGTCAGGTGTATCAAAAGAGACTGGACTTGCACTGAGGCCGCCTGACTTCTTGCAACAACAGTAATTATGCTTAAGTTGTTCCTGCCAATCCATTGGAGCCTGGTTGTGGATATGCCGCAGTTATGGATTCTGATGGATAACTCCAAGGAGTTACCCACAGACTCCACAACTGCTTGGACAAAGCTAAAGCTTTGACCACATATCCACAACCACCGCTGCCGTTTTCTTAGATATTTTTTCCCAGCCCGTTTTTCGGATAAACCATTAGCAGTTGTTGAATAAAAAGGTAATATCTGGTTCACTAAAGAGGTCCTGAATCCGTGATTACAGCATGTTAAAATAGCTAGCAATAAGCCGTAATATATAGTATAATTAAGGTATCGAGGTAAAATTGCCCTTTTAAGGGCTCACCCTGGAGGTGACCATGCGATACCTGC
>JBFMGD010000022.1:0-44066 GCA_040751775.1 Bacillota bacterium
ATCATGCGGGTGACATTAGGGTGGTTTGTGCTCCAATTATTAATGAATGGTGTTCAAAATTTTTATTGTGCCCCGTAATTGTATCTATTTTTTTAATAAAGTATAATAAAAGCACCTGTTATCCAATCATGGTAAGAGTGACCTCAAGTGAATGTATTATTCAGACGGTATAATGATACTCCATGAAGCGCGGCAGCTTTCTCCCGAGGAAAGGCTACGTTTGATTGACGCTTGATGGGATTTATTCCGCCCGATGCGCATATCATGCTTTATAAGGATTGGGCATCCGAGTTGGAGCGCCGAGTAGCGGCGATTAAAAATGGCACTGAGACAACCGTTCCATGGGAGGTCGTTCGCGCCGAAGCTCTTGAACGGATTGGTTATTTATTATCGGATGACTGAGCGGATTGTTATTGTGGCGATTGCCCACACGAAGCGACACCCGGCATATTGGGCTCCCGTATATGATAATACAACAATGGGACGAGGAACCTGTTCCCTCGTCCTTAACCAGAATTATCGATTGAAAGTCCAGCAATAATCTTTGACGCAGATGAAGGCGGTATCAATTATCTTAATCATGGGTGGTCGACCGGGGCACATTAATCGTGATTCCCCGGGCAAATATTTCCGCGATTCAGAGGTAGCACCGGCTGGGGGCGGATCTGCTTGATTTAGACCGTTCATTTCCCGGCCGTGCTGCGGGCAGCCCGACCCGGCAGCTTGCCGCGGCAATTTACGGGGTGATGCTTGAATTTGAACCCCACTGGGTCATCGATCTTCATGAAGCGCTTACTTTTGAACGGGTTCAGCCCGGCGGGCTGGGCCAGACGATAATCTACCCCGCGGGATCTGAATCACTGGAAAGAACCCAATCTTGCCTCCCGCTTCTTATAGCTTACTTTTCTTGCCTCTTGCTTTCCGCATCTTGCTTCTTGAACGGAGTGTTGGCCGTGGAAGTGAACATTTTATATGCATTGCTGCAAAACCTGCTTTCCACTAACCGGATGGCGGAACCGTCTTTGCCGCGGGAGGGTTATCCGGCAAGCCTGGAAGCCCGGGTTGTTTCAGTAAAAGGGGAGCTGGCCCTGTTGCGGTGGGATGGGGGAACCTTTACTGCCTTGTTGAATGCACCTGTCGTTCCCGGAGAAACCGTGTTATTAGAATACCTTGGGCTGAAGCAAGAGCGCTGCCATTACCGGATCTTGTCCCGTTATACTTCCGCCGCCGCAGGGGAGTCAAGTTCCCGGGATAACCAGGCGCCGCTTATATTTGGCTTGATTCTTGGCTTCGATGGAGATCACCCGGCGCCGGCGTTGCTGCGCTATCATCCCCGAAATATGCGGCCGGAAAACCTTACCGGGGATAATGATCCCATATTGGAGCTATTTGTAGAAACAGAAAATATCGGTTTGGTTGCGGTTCGGTTTACCCAAAAAAAGGGGCGCCTGGGCTGCCATTTTTTTGTGGAAACCGCCGGGGCCGGGGAAGCGCTGGAAAGAGAAGCCCGACGGATTGCCGGCGCCGCCGGTACGCCTGTTGATGGCACTGTACTTCTGCGCTGGTCGGTAAGCGACCTGCGCAGAGAAGCGGAAACGATCATACAAAATAGCAGACATGCTGTTAATACCAGGGCATAAAAGGTGGGCCGGCAGTGACTGGAGAGCGTAAAGAACCAAAGACTGGATTACGTAAAGCGGTTGCCCTGCGTTACCTTCCCGTTCAAAACAGTGCCCCTGTGGTTACGGCAGCCGGGCGGGGCTGGCTTGCGGAAAGAATTGAGTGCCTGGCCCGGGAATACCGCGTTCCTGTAATCGAGGATCGGACTCTGGCGGATGTGCTGAGCGGTCTTAACCCGGGCGAAGAGATCCCTGAAGATCTATTTGAGGCAGTGGCGGTTATTTTTGCTTTCATCATGGAAGCGGACCGCCGCCAGGGTTAGCCGCGGAAAGGAGGTCGCCTTCACACTATGGAAGAAGTTGCCGCCACTGCCGAAGAGCTGCGTGCTACCGCGGAATCGCTGAACAAAGAGCCGGAAAAATGCAGAGTAACCGTCTAAATAGGTCCAGCAGCACCGTCTAACAGGTAATCCGGGAAAATTGTATGGCTGCTGAATGATCACGACTATTTTTTAAAAAGGGTCTGCGATTCATCAACAAAACGGCGGAGCCCTTTTTGCTTTTTTATACGCTAGTGTTAACCCTGAGGCCGACCATCCTTTTTCTTCAATACCGAACTTCTGAGGTATACGCTTATCAACTGCTGCGTTTTATAAACTCAGCCGTTTTCCAAATCCGTGTTCCAATCATTGTTCTCTCTGGGTCAAAAAGAGTTGAGCAAGTGGGTCTCGTAATGATCCTATTTTATTTAAGGGAAAAAAAGAAATTTTTGGGGAAATATTTGTCGGATTTTGGGGAATATCCCCATAGATGGGCCGGGCGCTGTCGCGTAAACTTAACGTAAGATTACTTCGTCAAGTAATGTCCATAACCTGTGTACAGATACCCTCATTCCGCTGATCAGTTCGTGCCAGGAAACGATTGAAAAAATGTTTCATTACATTGAAGGAGATGGTTGATGCTCTGATGTGCCAAAAACATGAACCGGGGCTATGCGAAGACCCTTAATCCCAATTGACGCCCGTTCCTCTTTTGGATATGAATCCCAGAAAGGCAGCTATCAAAAATTGTAAGGGAGTTGTAATAATGAACCTAAAATTCAGGTTAATTCTCATCTTTTTACTGGTCGGTATCGTCCCTATCATGGTGGTCGGGCTGTTGAGTTACAATATTGCCAGCCAAAATGTCGAAGAAGAAGAATATAAAGCAAAGGGCATGTACGTCGAGCTCACCGAACAGCAGCTGCAGGATTGTTTTAATGAGTGGGCGTCCGACAGCCGCGTTTTTGCCAACACTCGTGAAGTCTACGAAGGGCTGGCCTTGCTGCGCAGGGTGGGTGGGGATACCGCGGCCTCCGAGTGGCGGGCCTGGGAAGAGAATCTAGATCAATTTATCCCCCTTGCTGTGCAGGAGTATGGTTTCGGCTTTATCTACCTGACGGATCCAGACGGTATTTGCGTTTATGATAGTAATGATGAGATTGAGGGAGCTGATCTTTCCGACCGCGATTATGTTCAGGGGTCCCTGGGGGGGCGGACCACCTGGTCGGAGCTTTTCTTCTCTAACGTGATCAACCGCAATGCTCTGGTAGTTTCTTCTCCGGTCTACAGCGGGGGGTTATCGGGCGAGCTGGTCGGAACCGTTAACATTTTATTTACAGGAGATTTTATCACCGGCGTAGTTCATATGGGACTGCGGGAGTTGGGGACAAGTGCCGATGCTTACCTGATTAACGCCGACGGCCTCCTGCTGACAGATACCATGCTAGGAGAGTATGCCAGCGGGGCCGCATTAAATGTAAGCATCAGCACCCGGGTGGTGGAGATTTTAAGCGGGCCCATCCGCAACGGCAACCTGGACTTTTTCCACCAGGAAGAGTACCTTAACTATATGGGTAATCGGGTTCTAGGTTCCCTGGAAGTAATGACCTTGGGTGATACTCCGGTGGGCCTGGTGGTGGAGGTTGAATCCGCGGAAACCTTTGCCGCAGTGAACGCCATGCGTAACTACATGCTGCTTATCGGCGCGGTGGCCTTAATTGCCGTTGTATTTACCGGCTTCTTTGTCGCTACGGCCATCTCCCGCCCGGTGCGGGAGATGGCCCAGGTGGCCGGACAAATCGCCAAGGGCGATTTCACTGTGGAGTCAAAGGTTAACCGCAAAGACGAGATCGGGCAGCTGGCCAGAGCCTTCAATACCATGAGCGAGAGCCTGCGCGCTCTGATCAGCCAGGCGGTGGAGATGTCCACAGGGGTGAACAGCGGCAGCGAAGCGGTTTCGGCCGCTTCGGAAGAGATGAGCTCTTCGTTGGAAGAGGTTTCTGCTTCCACCAATGAGTTTGCCGGTAATGCCCAGCAGTTGAGCGCCAGCTCGCAAACCATGGCGGAAACCAACGCGCGCATTTTAAGCCGCGCTGAAGAAGGCAACAAAGCCATTGAAGCCGCGGTGATGCAGATGCGAGTGATTAACAGCCGTGTAAGTGAGCTTCAGCATGTGATTACAGAGGTTGACCAGCGCTCCCGTGATATTGGTCAAATCTTGAGCGTAATTACCGATATCGCCAATCAGACCAACCTTTTGGCCTTAAATGCGGCCATTGAAGCAGCCAGGGCCGGTGAGCAGGGGCGCGGCTTTGCCGTGGTGGCCGAAGAGGTGCGAAAGCTGGCCGAGCAGTCCGCCAGGGCGGCCAAAGAGATCGGGCAGTTGATCAAGGCCACCCAGGAGGAGAGCAGTAAGGCGCTGGAAAGCATGACCCTGGGAGTCAAAGATGTCGAGACCGGCACGGAGGTAGTTTCAAAGACCGGCGCCACCTTTGCAGAAATACTGTCCGACGTTTCTGTAATTGCCAAGCAGGTCGAAGAAACCGCTTCCGCCGCCGAGGAGCTTTCCTCAGGCAGTGAAGAGATGGCCGCCTCGGTGGAAGAGCAGTCTTCAACCATGGAAGAAGTGGCGGCTACCGCCGAAGAGCTGCGCGCTTCCGCGGAGCGGCTCTTCCAGGAGCTGCAGAAATTTAAGTACCAGTAGCGTAAATGCTTAAAAATCATGCCCTCTTTTCTTGAGGTTGCGCAACTGGCCCGGGCGAAGAGGGCAGATTTAGCAAAATTTATGAATGGAGGGAACCCGAAGTGGAAATTAAAAAAGATGCAGAAACCCAACTGGTGGTCTGTGTCCTGGAGCAGGAAGAGTTTGCTTGTAAAATAGCCGATGTGCGGGAAGTGCTGAAGATGGTCCGGGTAACTCCGCTGCCCCGTTCGCTGGATTATGTTGAAGGGGTAATCAACCTGCGAGGCGAGGTGATCCCGGTTTTGGACCTGCGCAAGCGCTTCGGCTTGCCCGGATCTGAGCGCACCGAACAAAGCCGCATCATCATTGTTGAAGTCCAGTCACGAATGGTCGGGCTGATCGTTGATTCGGTCAGCGAGGTGATCCGCTTGCCGAACAAGCAGATTCAGGAAGCCCCCAACCAGGTTGCGGGTAGCCGCACGCACTTGATTGTGGGAGTTGGCAAAATCGATGAGCGGCTGCTGATTATTTTAAACCTGGAGCGGATCCTGACCACCGAGGAGCAAATTGCCTTAGACGATATCTCTTCCGCCGGGCGGCAGGTGGCCGCAGTTGAAACAGTCTTGTGTCAATAAAATTGCTTTTACTGGAGAACAGCGCGGAGCTGGAGAAAATCGAAGATAACGAAGAATGGAAACAGGACTGCGAATTGAAAGCATTTTACCGGTTGGCCAAGCGGCTGAAAAAAGAGTTTCCAGTTCATCAAGAAATTTCGCGTAAAGACAGTTCCCGTTTGCTTGTTTGAAGGTGCCTGGTAATGCTGACTCGAGCATAAGTGATTAGGCAAGTAGTTGCAAAATTTTTATTGTGTCCCTAAATTTTATTGCTTTGTTGCGCCAGCAGCTGCCGCATCCGCTCGCCGCTCGGATTGACGGTGATGGTGCGGTAGTTCTCGTAGAGGACAAAGCCCGGCTTGCCGCCCGGGCCGCGCCGCACGTGGCGCACCTGGGTATAGTCTACCGCCGTGGCGGAACTTTCTTTGCCCCGGCTGAAGTAAGCCGCCAGGAGAGCCGCTTCCTCGAGATCTTCCTCAGGAGGCGGATAGGGCGCTTCTTTGATCAGCACGTGGCTGCCGGGTAAATCCCTGACGTGCAGCCAGGTATCCCGCCGGGAAGCGATTTTGAAAGTGATATAGTCATTTTGCCGGTTGTTTTGCCCGACCAGGATGCTTCGCCCTGAAGTTGCCCGGTAGACATGCGGTTGAGGCGGCGGTTCTTTTTGTTTGTGTGCTTTCTTTTCCGGCTTGATCAGGCCTGCCTCGACCAGTTCCCGACCGGTGTCTTCCAGGGAGCCCGCGGCACCGTGTTCGATCGAAAAAAGGAGACTTTCACAGTAATCAATTTCAGACCTGGTGCGGGCGAGCTGCTCGCTGATGCGGTTCTGCCCTTTTTGGGCTTTGCGGTAACGGGAAAAATACTTTTGAGCATTACTGGCGGCGGTTAAGCCGGGATCGAGCTCGATCTTTACCGTGCAACCGGGCTGGAACGAATCCGGCAGCTCAACCTGTTTCGCCCCGCGGGGCACCCGGCTGCCGTAGGTAAGCAAAAGCTCACCGCATAAGCGGTAGAGCGGCGCATCCTCCGCGCTTTGCAGCTCTATTTGTTGTGCTTCGTATTTGTGTTTGAGCCGTTCCAACTGCCGCCTGACAGCGGAACCGAATCGCGCACGCAATTGATCTGTCTTTTCATTTTTGACCACAGTCCCGTAGTAGTAGTCCAGCATCTCGTTAACCCCGGGGCAGGTCCGGCGGTCCTCCGGGGGAAGATGCGTCAGAGAGTAGACGGCGTAAACCGGCTCTGTTTTGGAGAGCGTGGGCTCGCTTTCCCCGCCTAAAACACGGTTAAAAAGAGCGCGCAGTTCCCCGCAGAGGCGGTCGATTGAAGCCTCCGGCGCGGTATCGGCCCAGCGGCTGCGGAAAATAAGTTCCGTCGCAGCCAGGGGGCTGATGCCGGCTACCGATTTAAGCAACGCTTGCTGCGGGCCGGCGCCGTTACGGAGCAGCGGCAGCATTATTTCAGAGAGCTCCACCGGGTTGAGACCGAGGGGGCTTTTCTTGTTTTGCGGCGGTACCGGTTGATACGGCTCTCCGGGCAGCACTGTGCGGACCGGATTCTGCTCTTTCCCGGCGGTGCGAATCGCGCCGAGGACAGTGCCTTTGCCGTCAACCAGGATCAGGTTGCTGCGGCGGTCCATGATTTCCGCGATTAATCTGACCGCGGGCAGCCCTTCAGGGGCTCTGAATTCTATTTCCACTACCCGCTCCGGAGGCGATTGCCTGAAACCGGCTATTGAACCGCCGACTAAATATTTACGCAGCAGCATGCAAAACGGGGCCGGCTGCTCCGGATTGCGGTAACGCTCCCCTGTTAAATGCACCCTCGCCCATTGGGGATGACACGAAAAGATCAAGCCGAGCTGCTCACCGCGCAGATGCAGGTAGAAGATTACCGTGAAGCGGTCGGGCTGATAAATACGCTGTATCCGCGCCCCAACCGCTTTTTCCTGCAACTCGCTTGTTACCGCGGTAACCATCAAACTGTCGAAAGCCATGCCTTTCCACCTCTCGTTTTTCAGTATAACTCTTTCCCTGGTTGAGGGCAACATATTGAGAGGTGAGAGGTGGGATGTGAGAAGTGAGAAATAGGTAATAAGCCGATCACGTATACAAGCCGCCGGTTTGGCATAACCATAGATATACTTTTTTAGCGAGAACGGAGGAGCTAATCATGTACTTTGGCAAGCGTAAAATTGTCCTGCTGGTGGGGTGGTTGGCGGCGGCGCTAATCTCCCTAGCAGTAGCGGGATGCAGCGTTCCCGTGGAGCAGGGACAGGCTCCGGCGGATTTGCGCATCGCTGTTACGGGGGGTGTGGAGACGATTCCGCTGATCGCCGCCGGTGAATTGGGGCTTTTTCCAGCTGAAGGCATCACCGTGGAGCTGATCAAAACGGCCGGCTGGCGGGAAACCGATCTCTACCTGCAATCCGGGGCTGTGCATGGAGCGCTGACCGGCCTGAGCAGCCTGTTCCGGCTTCAGGAACAGGGTTTTCTGGTGATGGCGGCATCCGAATCCGGCGCCGCCTACAGCCTGTTGGCGGCGCCGGAGCAGGGCGATTCTTTAAACGCGCTGCCCAACATGAAAGTGGCCCTCTCGGATAATCCGGAGGAACTGTTCTTCTTAGAAGAGCTGTTGCTGGAATATGATTTAGCGCTGACGGATTTGCAGCTTGAAATCGCCGCCGACTCAACCCTGGCCCTCGGAGCATTTTTAGGTAATGCTGCGGCAGCGGTGTTGCTGCCCCGGCACCTGGAACCGGAGGCGCTCGCTGAAGGAGCGGTCGTGATCAGCGGCAGTCGTGCAACGGATTTATGCGGCGGTGTGATCACCTTTAGCGGTGAAGCCCTTCAGCAAAAGGAAGAGCAGGTGGCATCATTTTATCGTGCTTACAGCGAAGCGATCCGCCTCTTAAACCAGGGTTCGGTTGACCTGGGCGACCTGGCGCTGACCGATTGGGGTTATCCAGAAGCCTTTATCTTTGGCGGATGGCCGGCGATGGAAGAACCGCGCGCAGTTAGCCGTGAAAAATTCCATATTGCTTTGCGGTGGTATAGAAAGCAGGGGCAGCCGGAAAGTAGCTCCCCCGTATATGAAGGGGTGATCTGGCGCGGCTTATCCCGGTCCGATTAATGCAGGTCTCCAGCGGCCGGGCTGATGACCTGTTCGGAATAATTGCTCTTGTGTTATAATATTGACAATTCCGCCTGCCAAAACAGGCAGGCGGAAACCGGTTTTTTTACCGGGGAAAAGGGAGGTTTAATCAACAGATGCAAGTGGAGCAAATAAAACGGATTATGGTGATCGGGGCCGGCAACATGGGACATCAGATCGCCTTAGCCTGCGCCCTGGCCGGTTATGAGACAACCTGCACCGATGTCAGTGAGGCACAGTTGGCAAAAGCGGCAGCGTTTATGAAAAGTTACCTCTCCGGGCGCGTGGCCAAAGAGAAAATTACTGCAGCGGAAGCCGGCGCTGTCGCGGAGAAGCTGCATTTTACCGGCTGCTTTGAGGAAGCGGCAGGGAAAGCCGATTTCGCCATTGAAGCGGCCACGGAGAATCTGGATCTGAAAAAGAAGATTTTTCACCAACTGGGTGAACTGTGCCCCGCCCATGCCATCCTGACCACGAACAGCTCATTTTTGGTGAGTTCCCTGGTCGCTTGCGAGACCGGCCGGCCGGCCCAGGTCTGCAACATGCATTTTTTCAACCCGGCGCTGGTCATGAAATGTGTTGAGGTGGTCAGGGGGCCGCATACCGCGCCGGAAACAGCCGCGGTAACCATGGAACTGGCCCGGAAGCTGGGTAAGGAACCGGTTCTATTAAACAAGGAAATATACGGCTTCCTGGTAAACAGGATCCTGGCCCGGCTGATTGATGAAGCCTTGTTTCTTCTGGATACCGGGGTCGCTTCAGTTGAAGATATCGACAGCGCGGTGGTTAACGCCCTGGGGCACCCGATGGGACCGTTCCGTTTAATGGACTTGACCGGTGTGGACCTCAGTTACCATATCGCCATGGAACTCTACCGTGATACCGGCAATCCCGCGGACAAGCCGTCTCCCACGGTGGTGGAAAAATACGTGAAAGGAGAATGGGGCCGTAAGGCCGGCCGCGGTTTTTACTGTTACGACAATTAAAAAGTAACCGGTTTGCAAGCCCCGTTTTATCATGAAGCCGCTTTCCCGGGCATAAGAATGGTACCAGCCTGATGCTGGAAGGGGGCCGATTGTGCATTTACAGTGGACTAACTTGACCGGGGAGGAAGTTTGCCGCAACCTGGGGACCAACCCGGGAGTGGGACTGGCAGGGAGCGAGGTGGAGTCACGCCGCAGGCGCTGGGGGGAGAACATCCTGGCTGAAGCAACCCGTCTTTCTCTGCCGGTTCTTTTTATCAACCAGTTTAAAGATTTCATGGTGCTGGTGCTTTTGGGAGCAACGCTTCTGTCGGGCCTGCTGGGCGAATACGGTGACGCCCTGACGATCATGGTGATAGTACTGATCAATGCCGTCTTAGGGTTGGTCCAGGAGTACCGCGCGGAGCGCTCCCTGGAGGCGCTGCATAAACTGGCCGCGCCCCGGTCAAGGGTATTGCGGGCCGGTGAGATTGTGGTGATCCCGGCTCGCGAGGTTGTACCGGGCGATCTGGTTTTTCTGGAAGCGGGTGACCGGATCAGCGCCGACTTAAGACTGCTGTCGGCACAGTCCCTGGCTGTCAACGAAGCCGCTTTAACCGGGGAATCCGAGGCGGTGCTGAAAAGAACCGCCCGCCTCCCCGTGGCCGCCGCCACCCCGGGGGATGCACTGAACATGGCCTTCAGCGGCACGACAGTGGTGGCCGGCCGCGGAGAGGGAGTGGTCGTGGCTACCGCGATGCAAACAGAGCTGGGCCGCATTGCCCACTTGATTGAAGGGGCGGCACAGGCAGCCACACCGCTGCAAGAGCGCTTGACCAGGCTGGGCAAAACGCTGGTTGCCGTGTGCCTGGTGATCTGTTTTGGAGTAACCCTGCTCGGGGTTTTCCAGGGACAACCACTCTATGCCATGTTCATGGCCGGCGTCAGCCTGGCGGTCGCGGCCATCCCGGAAGGTTTGCCGGCGATCGTGACCGTGGCGCTGGCCCTGGGCGTGCAGCGGATGATTCGCCGCCGGGCTATCGTGCGCCGTTTGCCGGCGGTGGAAACGCTCGGTTCCGCCACGGTGATCTGTACCGATAAGACCGGCACCCTCACAGAAAACCGGATGAGCGTGAGCCAGTTGTACAGTGGTGGGCGGCTCTACCGGGCGGCAGGCGGGCATTTTCAGGTGCAGGGGGAAGAAGGTTGGCTCAATGTGGGTCGGAACGGCGCCGGCGATTTGCGGCTCACCCTTTCCATCGCCGCCTGCTGCAATAATGCCTATGAGGTTAAGCACTCTTTTCGGGGCGATCCGACGGAGGTAGCCTTGATGGAAGCGTCCCGATCAATGGGGCTCAAGTTGCCCGGCCGTGCTCAAGGTAGAGAAAGTGAGTTCCCATTCTCTTCTGAGCGGAAAATGATGAGTATAATCTGGCGCGATTCGCTAAGCCGCCGTCTTTTGCTTAAAGGTGCGCCCGAAATAGTCCTCGAACGGTGCCGCTCTATATGGTCCGGGGAGAGAGCGGTAACTTTGACCCGGGGGCGCCGACGGGAGCTGCTGGATCAGGTTGAGCGGATGGCTGCACTTGGCTTGCGCGCCCTTGCCGTTGCTTATCGCGATTTACCAGCCACCGGGGTGTCGACGGCTGAAGAAGCTGAAAAAGAGCTGACCTGGGTCGGGCTGCTTGGATTGGAAGATCCGCCCCGGCCGGAAGTGCTGCCGGCAATCCGCCTCTGCCGCCGGGCCGGTATCCGCGTGATCATGATTACCGGCGATCACCGGGCCACGGCGGAAGCGATCGCCCGGCGCCTGGAAATACTGCAGGGGGACGGTGTGGTGTTGACCGGCCGGGACCTCGAAGCCATGGATGAACTGAGCCTGCAGCGGCTAATCGGACGGGTGCAGGTTTTTGCCCGCGTCAGCCCGGTCCATAAACTGCGGATTGTGCGGCTGCTGCGCCGGGCCGGTGAAGTTGTGGCGATGACCGGTGACGGGATCAATGATGCCCCGGCCGTTAAAGAAGCCGATATCGGTATCGCCATGGGTTTGACGGGGACCGATGTAACCCGGGAGGCGGCGGCCCTGGTGTTAAGCGATGACAATTTCAGCACGATCGCCTCCGCCGTCGAGGAAGGGCGCAACATATACGGCAATATCCGCAAGTTTATCCGCTTTTTACTGGGCTGCAACACCGGGGAGGTTTTAACCATGGTCCTGGCGATCGTCGCCGGGCTGCCCCTGCCGCTGCGTCCGATTCAAATTCTCTGGATCAACCTGGTCACCGACGGGTTGCCGGCAATCGCGCTTGGGGTCGACAGGCCGGACCGGTTCCAGATGCAGCAACCGCCCCGGCAGCGCAAAGAAAGTATTTTCAGCGGCGGGTTATGGAGCCAGCTGATCGCACGGGGGATCATGATTGCGGCCGTCACAGTTGCGGTGTTTAGGTTTGTCTTGACCGCGGGAGAGAGCCTGATCAAAGCCCAGACCATGGCTTTTGCCACCCTGATTACGGCCCAGCTGGCGTACGTATTCGACTGCCGCGGCGACGGTAAGCCTTTTTGGGCCGAATCAAGAGCGCCGAACTGGTACCTGGGCGCGGCTGTCGCCTCCTCCTGCCTGTTGATGTTTCTCGTAATCTACCATCCGCTGTTGAGTAATTTTTTTTATACGGATTTCCTGCTCGGCGGTGACTGGGCTGTGATCGTCGCGGCCGGTCTGCTGCCGAGCCTGCTGGACGGCATGCTGCTGCTGTTAAAAGGCGCATTGGCCCGCACGAAGAAGAAAACAGCTAAATTACGCTAAGTCTGCTTGAATTCAGCTTAACTTGATGTTAATATTAACTAAGCATGCGAAAAATAATGGAAAAGAAGGTTTGGCCTTGATTAGCAGCATGACCGGCTACGGCCGGGGCAGCGGCTCGGCGAACGGTTTTGGCTTTACGGTGGAGCTGCGCTCGGTCAACCATCGTTACGCCGATATCAACCTGCGCCTACCCAGAGAACTCTATCACCTGGAGGACCGGATCCGCCGCCAGCTGGCAGACACGATCAAACGGGGGCGAGTTGAAGCCGGCGTCGTGCTCTGCCAGGTTCCCGCCGGCTCCAGTGCCGTCAGTATGAACTATGCGCTGGCGGAGTCATACTACCAGGCGCTGCAAGATCTGGCCAAGCGCCTCTCGCTGCCCAGGCAAATAAGCCTGGATCACCTGGTGCAGCTGCCTGCGATCATGAACTCGCCCGCTACGAACTACCCGGAGAATTTGGCCTGGCCTGCGCTCCATGAAGCGCTCACTGAAGCGTTGACCCAACTGGTGCAAAGGCGGCGGGAAGAGGGGGACAACCTTTCCCGCGATCTGCGGGGGCGCTGCAGCCGGGTGCGGGAGATGGTTCAGGCGGCCAACGAGATGGCGCCCCTGGCTCGTGAAGAGTGCCGGGTGCGCGTGGAACAAAAATTTAAAGAACTCCTGACCGGCTATTATGAAGAAAACCGGGTTTTGATGGAGTGCGCCATGGTGTTGGAGCGGATGGGAATAGACGAAGAACTGGTGCGGCTGGACAGCCATCTGGAAGCATTTGGAAAAACGCTTGCGGCGGGAAGTTCCGCCGGGCGTAAACTTGATTTTATCGCCCAGGAAATGTTTCGGGAAGTAAATACAATCGGCTCGAAGTCCTCGAATTACGGGCTTTCCAGCCTGGTTGTGGAAATTAAAGCCGAGCTGGAAAGAATGAGGGAGCAAATCCAAAATATCGAATGAGGAGGTTCGATTATGACCATCAAACTTATCAATATCGGATTCGGCAATATTGTATCGGCTGGCAGAATTATCTCGATTGTCAGTCCCGAATCTGCTCCCATTAAACGGGTCATCGGCGAGGCCCGGGACCGGGGAATGCTCATCGACGCTACATACGGCCGCCGGACCAGAGCGGTGATCGTGGCCGACAGCGGCCACATCATCCTTTCCGCTGTCCAACCGGAGACGGTGAAACACCGCCTGCAGGTCCGGGATACCAGCGGAGGCGAAGACGCGGCGGAATAGCCATGGCGGAAGGTCTGCTCGTGATATTGTCCGGACCTTCGGGTGTCGGGAAAGGCACGGTCTGCCGTTCATTGACATCCTTGCAGCCGCGGTTAAACCTGTCCATATCCGCCACCACGCGGTCGCCTCGCTCGGGAGAAGCGGACGGGCGGGAATATTATTTCATGACCAAAGCCCGCTTCACTGAGCTGGCTGAATCAGGCGCGTTTTTGGAATGGGCGATAGTGCACGGCCACTATTACGGGACTCTGAAAGCCAAGGCGCTGGAAGCAATTGCCGCGGGAGGCGATCTGCTTCTAGAAATCGATATCCAGGGCGCCGCCCAGGTGAGGCGGCAGCTTCCCGGCGCTGTTTCCATATTCCTTGCTCCGCCCTCCATGGAGGTGCTGGAGCAGCGGATTGCCGGGCGCGGCACAGAAGAGGCGTCCGTAATCCGGCAGCGGCTGGCCGTGGCTCACCGGGAGATGGCGGTCTACGATAGCTATGATTACCTGGTGGTTAACGACCGGGTGGAGACGGCGGCGGCGGCCTTGAGCGCGATTATTAACGCTGAAAAATGTAAGGTAAGCCGGGGCGCCCGTCCGCCGGGTTGGGGAGGTGAATGAAGATGATTTATCCGTCTATTGACCAACTGCTGTCCAGGGTGGACAGTAAATATACCCTGGTGATTACCGCGGCGAAACGGGGCCGCCAGATACGCGACGGCAGCAAACCGGTCGTGGCCTGCGGTTCCCGTAAAGAGGTGACCATCGCGCTGCATGAGATTGCCGATGGGGTCATTGAATATGAACGGATCCGCGACGGGATCAAGTAGGGGGGGGCAGCTTGCAGACGGTTGTGCTGGGTGTTACCGGGGGGATCGCCGCTTATAAAGCCGCGGAGTTGGCCAGATTGTTAATCCGCGGCGGTTTTACTGTACAGGTGGTGATGACCGCGGGCGCGGCTGAATTTGTAACGCCCCTGACATTTCAGACTCTCACCGGCCGTCCAGCCCTGACGGATCTGTTTGCTCCTAGTGAGGCCGGAGTACGCCACGTGGGGTTGGCCGAACAGGCCGACCTGCTCGTTGTGGCGCCCGCTTCGGCCAATACACTGGGCAAAATGGCCTGCGGTATCGCCGACAATCTGCTGACCACCCTTTACCTGGCCGCCGCCTGCCCGGTGATCCTGGTGCCGTCCATGAATGATGCCATGTACGCGCACCCCGCGGTGCGGGATAATCTGGAGAGGCTCGCGGCGCGGGGCTGCCTGGTGATGGAGCCGGCGGCGGGAGAACTGGCCTGCGGCACCGTCGGGAAAGGGCGCATGCCCGAACCGCCGGAGATATTCGCGATGATCCGCGCGGTTTTAACAAAAAAAGATTTTGCCGGCGAAACTGCCCTGGTGACCGCCGGTCCAACCCGGGAGCCGCTGGACCCGGTGCGTTTTTTAAGCAATCCTTCTTCGGGCTTGATGGGATACGCCCTGGCGCGGGCCCTGGCTGAACGGGGCGCGCAAGTGCTCCTTGTGAGCGGTCCGACCGGGCTGCCCTGTCCGGTGGGGGTGGAACGGCTCACTGTGACCACGGCCCGGGAGATGCACGGCGCGGTAATGCGGCGTTACGCCGGCTGCGGCCTGGTAATTAAAGCGGCGGCGGTTTCCGATTACCGGCCCGCGGAGACGGCGCCGCAAAAAATGAAGAAGGGCGCTTCCCGGGTTACCCTCGAGCTCGCGGCCAACCCCGATATATTAAAGGAACTGGGCGCTTTAAAAGGCGACCGCCTGCTGGTAGGATTTGCCGCTGAAACCGAAAACGGCTTGCACTACGCCAGGCGTAAGCTGGAGGAGAAAAACCTCGATCTGATCGTCTTAAATGATCTGACCATGGCCGGCGCCGGTTTTGCCGTTACCACCAACCGGGTCAAGCTGATTGACAAACTCGGCCAGGTCGAAGAGCTGCCCCTGATGGAGAAGGAAACGCTGGCGCACCGCATCCTCGACCGCATCGCAACCCTAAGTGGGACAAGGAACCATTAGTGGATCAGGCCCAGCAGGCGCGGGGTGATCAGGATTTCGATAAAGGCGGCAGCCAGCAGCAGCAGGACAACCAGGGGCAGCACGGAGATCGTTTCTTTCCAGATATGTTTGAAGCTTTGCAGGCGGGTTTTGCCCGCCAGCGGCGCAGCCAGGCAGTGGTAACCGAACTTCAGCCCCAGGGCACCGCAGAGGAATAAAGCAAAAAGTTCGAATACCCCGTGCGGCAAGATCCCCAACAAGATTAAGGGCAGCAGCGGCGTCCCTTGAGCAGCGGCCAGGGCGGCAAAAAAACCGACCAGGGCGCCGTTAAAAGAGAGGGTAATCAGTGGGGAAACCCCGGCTAAGACGCCGAGCAGCAGCATTTGGCTGATCGATATAAAATTATTCAAAAAGATCATTAAAACGGCAATCAGCGGATTGCTCTCCAAGATCAAGGTTATAAGACCCTGCAGCTGTTCAGATTGCGCACCGATTAACTGGCCCAGCGGCTCCTGGTTGAACAGCGCAGCAGTGTAAAAAAAAGCGCCGCTGATCAAAAAAATCAGTATTGCTAAAATAAGCCAACTTCTGTTTTGCTTGATTACCTGTCCAGCAGGCATAAAAAGTTGCAACAACGCGGATCAACCTCTCCTGACAAAATTTTCGAGCAGCACTTCTTTATTCTATCAAATAATGGTAGCGTGGTAAAGCGATGGACCAATATGCTGAAATTATTATTGATTTAATCAGTGATGCCGTGGACAGGCCTTTTCATTACCGGATCCTCCCGGATCTGCAGGGTTTGGTTAAGCCGGGGGCGATGGTTACAGTCCCTTTCGGCAACCGCGCCTACCAGGGGTTTGTGATGCGCTTGCTGAAACAACCGGATGTGACGGCGGTGCGTGATATTGCCGCCCTGGCGGGAACCGGGCCGCTGCTGAACAGAGAGCAGCTTGCTCTGGTCCCCTGGATGGTGCATCGTTATTACTGCCGTCATATCGAAGCCATCCACGCCCTCGTGCCCGCGTCTTGCCGGCAAAGCCGCGCCACGGCCGTTAAAAAGGTATTCGCGTTAACCCCGGCCGCGGGGCAGGCGGATCTGGCCAGGGCGCCGGCGCAGCGACAGGCTGTCGAGTTGATCCGGGCGAACGTCTCTCTGTCAAGGGAAGAGCTGGCCCGCCTGGGAGTACGCTCTGAAACCCTGCGCGGCCTGGAGCGAAAAGGGTTGATCCGGGCCTTTGCGGGGCCCCGGGATCGCAGCCCCGCTCAAACCGGCGCCGCCTTGGAACCGCCTTTGCTGTTAAAAGATGAACAGCGGCGTTGTTACGAAGCACTGTGCGGCGCCATGGACGAGAAACGGCCCCGCAGGCTGCTGCTGCATGGCATCACCGCCAGCGGCAAAACCGAAATCTACCTGCAGGGTATTGACAGGTGCCTGGCGCGCGGCGAAAGCGCCCTTGTGCTGGTGCCGGAGATCGCTTTGACCCCCCAGATGATTGAGATGTTCCAGGGGCGCTTTCCGGGAGAGGCGGCAGTACTGCACAGCCGGCTCACACCGGCGGAGAAGAGCAGCCAGTGGCGTCGTATTTCCGAAGGGGCGGCCCGTGTGGTTCTCGGGGCCCGTTCCGCCGTATTCGCTCCCCTTGAAAATGTGGGGTTGATCGTCCTCGACGAAGAGCATGAAACCAGCTACAAGCAGGAAGAGGCGCCCCGCTACCACGCCCGGGAGGTGGCCTGGTGGCGCGCCCGTTACCACAAGGCCGTATTGCTGCTTGGCAGCGCAACCCCCTCCCTGGAAAGTTACCATGAAAGCGTTTCGGGCCGCGGCACTCTGCTGGAGATGGCTTCCCGGGTAACCCCGTCCCGGCTGCCGCCGGTGCGAATCGTGGATATGCGCGAAGAGCTGAAGCAAGGGCACCGGCAGATCTTCAGCCGCCCTCTCCTGGCGGCGCTGCAAGGCGTCCTGGAGCGGGATGAACAGGCGCTTCTCTTCTTAAACCGGCGCGGTTTCGCCAGCTTCGTGCTCTGCCGGGAGTGCGGTTACGTGGTGCGCTGTCCCGCGTGCGCCGTCTCCTTGACCTTGCATACCGTCCAGGAGCGGATGGTCTGTCACTACTGTTCCCACCAGGAAAAGGTTCCCCAGGCCTGCCCCTCTTGCGGCGGCACGCAAATCCGCCACTTCGGCGCGGGGACCCAACGGGTCGAAACAGAGGTGCAGAAGCTCTATCCCGGTGTGCCGACGATCCGGATGGACAGCGACACCACCACCAGCCGGGGCACCCACCAGCGTTTCTACCAGGCGTTCCGGAAGGGACAGGCCCGCATCCTGATCGGCACCCAGATGGTGGCAAAAGGGTTTAATTTCCCCGGCGTAACCCTGGTCGGGGTGGTAACCGCCGATACAGCCCTGAACTTACCCGATTTCCGCGCCGCGGAGCGTACCTTCCAGCTGCTGACACAGGTTTCCGGCCGCGCCGGCCGCGGTCCTCTCGGCGGCGAGGTGATCGTCCAGACCTATCACCCGGCCCATTACAGTATATTGGCAGCGGCGGATCACAACTACGGCGCTTTTTACGAGGCTGAACTGGAGAACCGCCGCCAGTTGGCTTATCCTCCCTTCTCCGACCTGGTTCGTTTTGTTTTCGCCGGCGCCGACGAGGCGGCGGTATGGGAGGCCGCGGTTGAATTTACAGCCTTGCTGAAACCGCTTCAAGCGGCGGGGGAGCTGCTGGGCCCGGCTCCGGCACCCCTGTTCCGGCTGAAAAACTACTTCCGTGTCCATACTATCCTCAAAGGAGAGCGGTTGCCGGCGCAAGCCCGCTTTATCCGCAACGCGGCCCGTCATTTCCGGGCCCGGAAACCGCCCCGACCGGTTCGCCTGACGGTGGATTTCAACCCGCAGGTGGTGCTATAATAGCTAGCAGTGGAGGTGTTGTCCATGACTTTGAGACGGATTTTAAGAGATAGTCACCCGGCGCTGCGTGAACGGGCCAAACCGGTCCCAAAAGTGAATCACGTTATTTTACAACTGCTCGATGATATGGTTGAAACCATGCGCGAGGCGAACGGCGCCGGCCTGGCCGCTCCCCAGATCGGTATCGCCAAGCGGATCATTGTCGTGGATGCCGGAGACGATAAGTTGCTGCAGTTAATCAATCCCGTCATATTAATGACAGAGGGTAGCTGCGTCGATGTCGAAGGCTGTTTAAGCGTGCCCGGCGTTTACGGTGAAGTGTCCCGGGCTGCGCGGATTACATTTGCGGCACTGGATCGCGCCGGGCAGGAAGTGAAACTGACGCTGGAAGGATGGCCCGCCCGGATCCTGCAGCATGAGATTGACCACCTGGACGGAATTCTCTTTATCGACAAAACGATCCGCCTGGTTGATCCTTCCGAGCTGAAGCGGGAGGAAGCCAAATGAAAGCGCTGCACCTCGTTTTTATGGGCACCCCTCTATTTGCCGTGCCCGTCCTGGAGCTGCTCCGGACAAGCCGCCACCACCTGGCGGCCGTGGTTACTCAACCGGACCGGCCGCGGGCCCGGGGGCGCCGCATCTGCTTTTCGCCGGTGAAGGAATGGGCTGTGCGGCACGGCGTGGAAGTGCTGCAGCCGGCCCGGCTGCTTGACGATCACTTTTGGGAACGCCTCAGGGCGATCAACCCCGCCCTGATCGTAACCGCCGCTTATGGAAAGCTGTTGCCGCCCAAACTGCTGCAGTATCCTCCCCTGGGCTGCATCAACCTCCATGCTTCGCTGCTGCCGGCCTACCGGGGCGCCGCGCCGATACACCGCGCGGTCATGGAAGGGGCGGCTCGCAGCGGCGTAACGGTGATGGAGATGGCCCCCGAGATGGACGCGGGCAACATCATCATGCAAATGGAGGAGCCGATTGCGCTTGACGATACCGCCGGAACGCTGCACGATCGCCTGGCTGAAGCCGGCGCCCGCCTGCTCTTGCAGGCTGTAGACGCTTTGGCTGCCGGCACCGCGACTTCGCGGCCCCAGGACCCGGCGGCAATAAGCTATGCGCCTCCCCTGCGCCCGGAAGAAGAGATCATTGACTGGCACCGCGGCGCTGTCTCGCTGCACAACCAGGTCCGGGGTATGAACCCCTGGCCGGGCGCTTATACAATCTGTGGCGGCAAGCGGCTCAAGGTCCGCCGGACTGCGCTGCCCGAACAGCTCCCCGAGAAAGCCTTTCCCCCGGCTCCGCCGGGAACCATCTTCTGCACCGGCGGGAAAACCCTGTATGCGGCCACCGGCGACGGCCCCCTGGCGCTTTTAGAAGTACAGCCCGACGGCAAGCGGCCGATGAGCGGGGGAGAATTTTATTGCGGCCGCCGTTTTGAACCCGGATGCCGGTTGGGAACTTGATGTGAATGCCAAGCCGGAAGCAAAGCTGACAGCCCGGGAAGCAGCGTTGAAAGCCCTGGTCAGGCTGGAAAAAGATAACGCCTACCTGAACCTGGCCCTGGAACCGCTGCTGCGGGAGCTTTCGCCGCGGGATAAAACATTGGCTGTCCGGATCGCTTACGGGACCGTGCAGCGATTGAACACCATTGACTGGATTCTCGATCATCTTCTGAACCGCCCCCTCTCCGGCCTGACACCCTGGATCCGCAATATCATGCGCCTCAGCGCTTACCAACTCTATTACCTGGAACGGATACCCGCCCATGCCGCCGTCGATGCCGCCGCGCGCCTGGCCGGCCGCTACGGCCACCGCGGTGTCACCGGCCTGGTCAACGCGGTCTTGCGCCGCCTGGCTCGCGGCAGCCTTGATCTGCCCTGGCCCGGCAAAATGAAGCAGCCGGTGGAATACCTGGCCTTAGAATACAGCCAACCAGCCTGGTTGGCGCGGCGCCGCCTGGAGCGCTACGGGCTGGAGGAAGCCGAAGCGCTTTGCCGCGCCGACAACGAGGTCGCTCCGCTGTCCCTGCGCCCGAACCGCCTCAGGGTAACGGCGGAAGAGCTGCGGCAAAAGCTGCTTGCCGAAGGTGTTGAAGCGGTATCCAGCAGGCATGTGCCGGGTATGCTCCAGATTAAATCGCGCCAGGCCGTGGCTCAACTGAAGGCTTTCAGGGAGGGGCTTTTTACCGTCCAGGGCGACAGCTCCGCACTGGTCGCGCCGAACCTGGATCCGCAACCGGGCGAAGAGATATTGGATTTATGCAGCGCTCCCGGCGGTAAAACCACGCACCTGGCCGAGCTGATCTCGGATTGCGGCAGGGTCCATGCCGTTGATATCCATCCCCAGCGCCTGCGCCTGGTGGAGCAGGCGGCGCGGCGCCTGGGGCTTTCAAGCATTAACCTGATACCGGCTGACGGAAGAAGCCTCAGTAATGAGATGCTGCCGCCGCAGGACCGCATCCTGGTGGACGCTCCCTGTTCCGGCCTCGGTGTGATCCGCCGTCTCCCCGAGATTAAGTGGCGCCGGCGCGAATCGGATCTGGCGGCGATGCAGAAACAGCAGTTGTCGCTGCTGCAGGCGGCGGCGGTCCTTTTAACGCCGGGAGGGCGATTGCTCTATAGTGTTTGCAGCAATGAGGCAGAGGAAACCACCGCCGTGGTCAAAGCTCTTTCCCGGACTCACCCCGGCCTGGTCTTGCAGGACGAGTTTCCGGCCGTGCCCGCCAACCTGGCGGCAGCTCAGGCAGGGGGAATACTGGAGCTCCTGCCCCACCGGCACGGTGTGGACGGCTTCTACATGGCCCTCTGGCGGAAGCCGTTGTTATTGTAAACCTTTTTTGCTATACTGATCATGGAGAGCCATATCAATGGAGGTGGCGCTATGCATGTAATCGGTCAAACAGACCCGGGCCGGGAACGCTCTCGCAACGAAGACAGCTTCCTGGTGCGGACCGATGGTGCAATAGCTTTATTTGCCGTGGCCGACGGCATGGGCGGGCATGTTGCCGGTGATGTCGCCAGCGCCATCGCCATAGCCGTACTGGAGAAAAGCTGGCCCGCGCTAAAGCGAGGCAGCCTGCCCGGTGACGGCCAATTTGCGGGAATTGTGCAAAAGATGATCTGCGAAGCCAATAAACTGATCCTGGCTGAATCGGCCGGTGAAAGCGGCAAACAGGGTATGGGAACCACTTTAACCATGGGGTTGCTGAACGGCTGTCGGCTGACCATCGGGCATGTGGGGGACAGCCGGGCTTATCTGATCAGTGACAGCGCGATCACACTGTTGACCGCGGACCACTCCTTGTTGGAACAGTTAATTCAGCAGGGAAGCATCAGCGCCGCAGAAGCCCAGGGGCATCCGCAGCGTCATATTCTGACCAGGGCCCTGGGTACCGGTCCGGCGGTCGAAATCGATCTGATCGAGCGCGAACTGACAGAGGACTACAGGGTGCTGTTATGTTCCGACGGGCTGACTACCATGGTTCAAGATCAAGAAATATGGCAGATCGTTTTGGCGAAGGAAACCTCCGGAGAGGCGGTCGAGTCATTAATACAGTTGGCCAATGACCGGGGCGGTCATGATAATATCACAGTGGTACTTGCCGCTGGTATCGGGAGGCAGGCGGTTTAATGGTGGAGAAAACACTGGCGGGGCGCTACGAACTGATCGAAAAAATCGGCGAGGGAGGCATGGCCCGGGTCTACCGCGGCCGGGATCTCCTCCTGAAGCGTACCGTGGCCGTAAAAATTTTAAAAGATCAGATGACCGGTGATGCCGATTTCGTGAGGCGCTTCCGGCGTGAGGCGCAGGCGGCGGCCGGCCTGTCCCATCCCCATATCGTCAATATTTACGATGTCGGTGAAGAAAATGAGATCTATTATATCGTGATGGAATATGTGGACGGGAAAAATTTAAAACAATACATTAAGGAAAAAGAACGCCTTACAGCCCACGAGGCGGTGGGGATCAGCCGCCAGATTGCCGAAGCCCTGGTGCAGGCTCATGCCGCCGGGGTGATCCACCGCGATATTAAACCGCAAAACATTCTTTTTTCCAGGGAGGGGCAAGTTAAGGTGGCTGATTTCGGCATCGCCATCGCCGCCGACGGATCCACCCTGACCTGCAGCGACGATATCGTCGGCTCGGTGCACTACTTTTCTCCGGAACAGGCCAAGGGCAGCCTGGCCGACAAACAGTCGGATCTGTATTCGTTGGGGGTAATCCTCTATGAAATGGTAACCGGCCGGGTGCCGTTTTCCGGGGAAAGCCCCGTTTCCATTGCGATCAAACACGTCCAGGAACAGATTCAACCGCCCCGTCAGGTGGCCGGCGATATTCCCGAACCACTTGAACGGATTATTTTAAAGGCCGTGCAAAAAGATCCCGCCCGGCGCTACCCGGATGTCGGGAGCTTTCTGGAAGATTTAATCCTCTTTCAGCACAAGGGAGCGGCCCGGGCGGTGCCTGAAACGGACGCCGCTGACGATGAAGAGACCAAGGTGATGAAACCGGTGGGAAAAGATACTGAAAGCAGCAAACAGAAAGCTGTGCCTATCACGAAGCGAAGCTGGTTTATGCCTTTACTGATTGTCTTCTTTTTAAGCAGCACTCTCCTGGTCGGGTTTATCGCTTTCCGGAACCTGATCTTTGTCCCCGAGGTAACCGTGCCCGCGGTACGGGAGTTGTCCCAAAGCGACGCGGTGGAAGTGTTGAAAGATACCGGCCTGGTTCCCAACGCGGCGGTGGAGTATGTGTACGATGATACAATCCCCCAGGGCTTTGTAGTGCGCACCGATCCGGTCCAGGGAAGAGTAGTGCGTAAAAACCGGGTCGTGGATCTCTATATCAGCATGGGGCCCGAAACTATTCTCACGCCCAACCTTTACCTGCGCACGGAGATGGAAGCGAGGATCCTGCTGCAGGAGCTTGGTTTGAAACCCGAAATAGTGTTGGAGAATCATGATACAGTACC
Source organism: Bacillota bacterium (assembly GCA_040751775.1). Taxonomy (GTDB): domain Bacteria; phylum Bacillota; class Dethiobacteria; order DTU022; family DTU022; genus JBFMGD01. Next base: position 23,270 of record JBFMGD010000022.1, read on the forward strand.
GGAGGGAAAAGTGTTTCGCCAGGTTCCCGGTGAAGGCTTCCGCCTGGCCAGGGGGGAACAGGTGGTTATCTATATCAGCCGGGGAGCCCCCCCCTTTCCGATTGCCAACCTAATTGGGCAGACACAGGATCAAGCGATAGAATACCTGGAGCGGGAAGGTTTAAAAGTGCGCCCGCGTTTGGAAAGATCAGACAGCCCCGCCGGCACGGTGATCGGGCAGTATCCCGAGCCCGGGCAGAGCGTCAAAAAAGGGCAGTCTGTGGATCTCGTGGTCAGTAAAGGCGAATGAAGCCTGACCAATGGCGCACAGCGAACCCGGCGGGCTGCGAAGTATGACTATTATTAAGGAGGTTTTCCCCTTCTGGAAGGTACGGTAGTCAGGGCCGCGGGCGGTTTTTTCCTGGTTCGGGACGGCAAGGGCGATCAGTTCTTGTGCCGCGCGCGGGGCAGGTTAAATCAGTCGAAAGCTTCGCTCCTGGTGGGTGACCGGGTCTTATTCCAGCCGGCAGCCGGATCCGCGGGGCGGGAAAAAGAAGGGGTAATCGAAACAGTGTTGCCCCGATTTAACGCGCTTTATCGCCCTACGGCAGCCAACGTTGATCAGCTTATTCTAGTGACGGCGCTGCGAGATCCCGCTCCCGACTGGCTGCTGGCCAGCCGCCTGCTGGCTTTGGCGGAGCGGCAGGAGATGGCGGCAATATTGTGTTTAAACAAGACCGACCTGCTTACACCGGCCGAATTGGCTGAAACAGCGCGTTTGCTGAAACTGTTTCCTTATCAGCGTATCTTTACGAGCGTCAAGACGGGGCAGGGTCTGGATGAGCTTGAGCAAGCGTTGCCGGGCCACTGCTCCGTTTTTGCCGGTCCCTCCGGAGCAGGCAAATCTTCCCTGTTGAACGCGATTCAACCGGATTTATTGCTGAAAACCGGATCGGTCAGCGACAAAATCGGGCGCGGCCGCCATACCACCCGCGTCGCGGAGTTGCTGGCGCTGCCGGGAGGGGGCTCGGTGGTCGATACACCGGGCTTTTCCAGGCTTGATTTCGTCGACCTGGAGCCGCAGAGCCTGCCCGGCCTCTTTCCGGAGATGGAGCCTTTTACCGGCCAATGCGCCTTTCGGGACTGCCGCCATATTGCCGAGCCGGGTTGTGCGATTCGGAAAGCAGTCGATGCCGGCGAGATCAATTTCATGCGTTTTCAACATTACAAAGCCTTTTTCCAAGAGCTGATGGACAGGAGAGACGAAAAGTCATGACGGTACTGGTAGCCCCATCGTTACTGGCCGCCGATTTCGGGAAGCTGCGTGAAGCGGTCCGGTTGGTTGAGGAAAACGGCGCGGACTGGATCCACCTGGATATCATGGACGGCCACTTTGTCCCGCTGATCACGATCGGACCGCCGGTAGTAAAATCGCTGCGCCCGCACACCCGCCTGCTTTTGGACGCGCACTTGATGGTGGCAAACCCGGAGGAACACCTCGCGGCATTTGCCGCCGCGGGAGCAGATTTGATTACCGTCCATGTCGAGGCGACGGCCCATCTCGACCGGGTCTTGCGCAAGATCAAGGCTTTCGGTCTCAAAGCCGGGGTTGCCCTCAATCCGGCCACACCACCGGCAGCCCTGGAATACGTTTGGCCGCTCCTGGACCTGATCCTGGTGATGAGCGTTAATCCGGGAGCGGGCGGGCAGCCGTTTATACCCGCGGTGCTGCCCAAGATCAGCTATCTAGCCGCGCAAATCCGCGCCCGTAAGATTCCGGTTGAACTCCAGGTGGACGGCGGCATCAATGAAGATACCGCCGCCCGGATCGTGGAGGCAGGCGCTACCGTTCTGGTAGCCGGCTCGGCTGTTTTCAACGGTGACGCGGCGGTAAATACAATCCAGGCATTTAAATTGATCAAAGGTTCTTTCAGGGCAGTTTAAAAACACTTAAGTTTATGCTATAATTTAATATACCGTATTCTTCAGGGTCCGGTGAGAAGGCGAGTCCTTCAATTCCGAACCGGCGGTGATACTTCGCGCCAAACGCGGAGTTAGCCCGCGAGCCTTAAAGGCTGACCTGGTGCGAATCCAGGGCCGACAGTACAGTCTGGATGGGAGAAGAAACGGCGGTTGCAGTCGTGTAACCCCAGACCCTGAAAAGGTAAGTGTTTTCAGGGTTTTTTCTATGTCCGGATGATCTATGGCGAGGTGAAGCGCTGTTGGACGTTGACGAACGGTTTATGTGGATGGCTCTGGACCTGGCCCGCCAGGGCCGGGGCGGTACCAACCCCAATCCGATGGTGGGAGCGGTTCTGGTGCAAAACGGCGAGGTTGTCGGAACCGGTTATCACCAGGCGGCCGGCGGGCCGCACGCGGAAGTGATCGCCTTGCGCAAAGCGGCGGAGAAAGCCCGGAACGCGGTGCTCTATGTGAACCTGGAGCCGTGCGCGCACCACGGCCGCACCGCGCCCTGTGCCGACGCGCTGATCAAGGCCGGGGTGATCAAGGTGGTGGCGGCCATGGAAGATCCCAATCCCCTGGTCGCGGGACGCGGTTTTCAAAAACTGGCGGCAGCGGGAATCAAGATCAAAACAGGGGTTTTGGAGGAAAAAGCCCGCCGGCTGAACGAGGTCTTTGTCAAATATATCACAACCGGCACCCCTTTTACCGCGATCAAGGCGGCGATGAGCCTGGATGGTAAAATCGCCACCCGCAGCGGCGAATCGCACTGGATCAGCGGCGAAAAATCACGGCAATTTGTCCACCGCCTGCGGCACAATTACGACGCCGTCATGGTTGGCATTGAAACCGTCCTGCAGGATAATCCTCTCCTGACCACGCGCCTGGAAGGCGGCGGCGGGCGGGACCCCCTGCGGGTGATCGTCGACAGCACCGCCCGCCTGCCCCTGGATGCGCGGCTGATTAACCCCGGCTCACGCGCGCGCACGCTCCTCGCCGTAACCGGGGCGGCATCACCGGAAAAATGCGCCGCTTTGCGGGAAAAAGGGGTGGAGATCGCCATCCTGCCGGACCGGGAAGGGCGCGTCGATTTGGCGGCGCTACTGCGCAAACTGGGCGAGATGGAGATAACCGCGGTTCTGGCGGAAGGAGGCGGCACGCTGAATTACAGCCTGCTGCAGGCGGGGCTGGTCGATAAGCTCTTCATCTTTATCGCGCCGCTGATCTTTGGCGGCAGACAAAGCCCGACCGCTTTCGGCGGCGAGGGTATCGTTTCGGTTGACCGGGCCTGGCCGGTGGAGCATCTGGAAATGAAACAGTTCGATCAAGACCTGCTCCTGATCGGCTATCCCGGGGCACAGCGACCGGCAGTCGCCCGGCGGGATTCATAAAAAGCGGTAATCTGGCAAGGGGGTTTCTTGAATTGTTCACCGGAATTGTTGAAGAGTTGGGGCGATTGCAAAGCCGGCAGGGCTCCCGGGAAGGAGTGGATTTAACCATTAGCGCCCGGTTGATCCTCGAGGACTTAAAGATCGGAGACAGCGTCGCCGTTAACGGGGTCTGCCTCACCGCGGTGCAAACGGGACGGGATAGTTTTACCGCCCAGGTAATGCCGGAAACGCTGCGCAAAACGGACCTGATTGCATTGTTGCCGGGACAACATGTCAACCTGGAGCGGGCCCTGGCTTTGGGCGGCCGCCTGGGCGGCCACCTGGTGAGCGGCCATATTGACGGCACCGGTACGCTGGAGAGGCGCCGTACCGAGGGAAACGCGCTGATTATCCATTTCCGGGCTCCGCCGGAGATCCTGCGCTACGTCATATCCAAGGGGTCGATCGCGGTGGACGGGATCAGCCTCACCGTGGCCGGGGTGGATCAGGATGGTTTTAGCGTTTCGCTGATCCCGCACACCGCCGCGGAAACCACTCTTGGCCGCAAACAGCCCGGCGCAATGGTTAATCTCGAATGCGACCTGATCGGCAAGTACGTGGAAAAACTGCTTCAACCGCACACGGCGGGCGGCCGCCCGGCGGAGCGAAGCATTACGACCGCGTTTTTACAAGAGAAAGGCTTTATCTAAGTAGGAGGAGTGAAATTCGATGCAATTCAACACAGTAGAAGAAGCCCTGGCAGACCTGAAAGCGGGGCGCATGATCATAGTTGTGGATGACGAAGACAGGGAAAACGAAGGCGACGTAGTGATGGCCGCGGCCAAGGTGACCCCGGAAGCGATCAATTTCATGGTCCGTTACGCCCGCGGGTTGGTCTGCGTGCCGCTGACCGGGGAGCGGGTGCGGGAGCTCGATTTGCCGCAAATGGTTTCGCGCAATACCGACAGCCATTGCACCGCTTTTACGGTTTCGGTGGACGCGAACTCGGTCAGCACCGGTATTGCCGCGCATGAGCGGGCGGCGACGGTGCAGGTACTGATTGATCCGGCGGCCAAACCGGCGGACCTGCGGCGGCCGGGGCATATCTTTCCGCTTCAGGCCATGGAAGGAGGCGTGCTGCGCCGGGCCGGCCATACCGAGGCGGCGGTGGATCTGGCCAAACTGGCCGGTCTCGAAGCGGCCGGGGTGATCTGTGAAGTGATGAATGAGGACGGCACCATGGCGCGGGTGCCGCAATTAATGGAATTCTGCAAGCGGCATCAACTGAAGATCATTACGATCGTCGACCTGATTCAGTACCGCATGAAAAAAGAAAAACTGGTCTGGCGTTCGGCGCAGGCGGTGCTGCCCACCGCTTACGGCAACTTCGACCTGGTTGCCTACGAAAACAGCATCGACAACCAGGCCCACCTGGCCATGATCATGGGTGAAATCAACGATGACGCACCGGTGTTGGTCCGGGTTCACTCGGAGTGCCTGACAGGAGATGTCTTTGGTTCGCTGCGCTGTGACTGCGGCAACCAGCTCAACCAGGCCCTGAAACAGATCAGCGATAACGGCAGCGGTGTTCTTGTCTATATGCGCCAGGAAGGCCGGGGGATCGGTCTTTTAAATAAGCTGCGCGCTTATGAGCTGCAGGATCAGGGAAAAGATACCGTTGAGGCCAATGAAGCGCTGGGATTCGCGGCTGACTTACGCGATTACGGGGTAGGCGCACAAATCCTGGTCGACCTGGGCGTGCGCAAAATCCGTCTTTTAACGAACAACCCGCGCAAGATTAAGGGTTTGGAAGGTTACGGCCTTAATATCGTCGAACGGGTCCCTTTGGAAATCGCACCCGGCGATTACAACTGTGATTACCTGGCTACAAAGAAGAACAAGATGGGCCATATTTTGGAGCTGACCAAGTAAAAAGAGTGAGGAGGAGTCCGATTTGAAAACGTACGAAGGACAACTGGTGGCCAGAGATTTTCGGTTTGCCCTGGTCGTGAGCCGCTTTAACGAATTTATTTCCAACCGCCTGCTGGGCGGTGCGCTGGACGCGCTGAAACGCCATGAAACGGTGGAAGATAATATTGAGGTGATCTGGGTGCCCGGTGCCTTTGAAATCCCCCTGATGGCGCAAAAGGCGGCGGCCAGCGGCCGTTACGACGCGGTGATCTGCCTGGGTGCCGTAATCAGGGGCGGTACACCGCATTTTGAATATGTTGCCGCCGAAGTAGCCAAAGGCGTGGCCAAGGTCAGCCTGGATACCGGTGTGCCCGTTATCTTCGGCGTTATCACCAGCGATACCCTGGAGCAGGCTATTGAAAGAGCCGGCACCAAGGCGGGCAACAAGGGTTGGGACGCCGCCATGAGCGCCATCGAAATGGCCGCGCTCAACCGCAGTTTCAACGCGGGTGCTTCTTGCTGATGAAACTGGAGCCGACCGCGTAGCCCAGTGCCCAGGTAAACAAGATCTGGCGGATCAGGATTTCCTGTAACGGCGGCTGTGTCTCCAAGACCATTTTTTGTCCCAGGCGGAACAGGGAGCCCTGCTCCAGGCAGTCCCACAGCTCCTCTTCAAAGGTGCCGGCAAGTTCGTTTAAAAGGGCGTCCTGTGCCTGTAAAAAAGCCTTGCCTTTTTCAAAGTGTTCATCCAGTAAATGCTGGCTCTGCGGGTTCAAAGGCGCCATCCTCCTGCAGATGTAAAAGTGGGCAGCGGGCTACAGTAAATCCCAGCTTTTATTGTTCCCTTTTCGGGGGAGAATAAAACCACCAACTTTTACGGAGGTGAGATGGCTTGGGCGGTCCGTGTAGTGCGCGCTGTATGAATCAACGCAATAACCAGTGCCAGTTGGATGACGAAAGAATAAAGCAGAGCAGGGTTGAATTCGGCAAAGAATGGGATCCGGTTAACCAGTGTATAAGCTACCTGCCCCGAAACGAAAAAAGATCGGTCCGTAGACGGGACAAGTAAGCTGGATCAAGAATAAGATCGGCCGGGAACGGGAGATATCAACCCCGTTCCTTTTCTTGTTGTCGCTGGGACGGTTCTACTGGCAACGAACTTTTATGCTCGCCCTAATATGCTATCCTCGGCTGTGCAGTATCGGTTACAGACACCTGGATACAACCCCCTGACAGGGCACTCGGTATTTTTAAGGCCGGCACTGGTAAAAACTGTGTTGCTGTGTTAAGATAAGAGTTAGTATCAGCTTGGGAGAGGATGCCTTTTGAAACTGGAAACGCCGGATAAACTGATTGTTGTTGATGGTAACAGCCTGATCTACCGCGCTTTTTACGCCCTGCCGCTGCTCCAAAACAGCAGGGGAGAGCATACCAACGCCGTTTACGGTTTTACCGGTATGCTGCTCAAGCTTTTGGAGGACGAAAAACCGGCTTATATCGCCGTAGCCATGGATTATCCGGCGCCCTCTTTTCGGAACAGGATCTATGAGCATTACAAGGGGCACCGGGAAAAGACACCCGCCGAGCTGGGAGAGCAGGTATTAAGAATTCGGGAGATCATGGATGCGCTCTGCATACCGGTTTTCGAAGTGGAAGGTTTTGAAGCCGATGATATTATCGGCACCCTAGCCGGCCTGGCTGCGGAACGCGCGATGCAAATCACGGTTGTCACCGGTGACGCCGATTTGCTGCAACTGGTCGGCGGCCCGGTAACGGTTATGCTCACCCGCAAGGGGATCAGCCAGATGGACCGCTACGACCGGGAAAGCCTGCTGGAGCGGTTCGGCCTGGAACCGTCCCAGATGATCGACTTTAAGGCGCTGAAAGGAGACCCCTCGGATAATATACCGGGTGTCCCCGGTATCGGTGATAAAACCGCGCGCCGCCTGCTCGAACAGTACGGCAGCCTGGAAAGGCTTTATGCCGCCCGCGGCGAACTGAGCGGTAAAGTTGCTGAAAACCTGGATCTCTACCGGGAACAGCTCTTTACGGGGCGGGAACTGGTCACGCTCTGCAATAAGGTGCCGCTCGATATATCGTGGGAAAAGTGCCGCTTTCAGCCCGATTATAGCCGCCTGCTGGAGTTGTTCGACGACCTGGAGTTTAAAAGCCTCGCCGCCCGGGTCCGTAATTTTCTGCCGCAACAGCCGGCCGGGGTGGACGAGCCGCTGCGGGGTGAGCTTGTTTTGGATCAAGCCCGGCTGGGCCAGTTGTTGGGCGCTCTGGCGGCCGGCGACAACCTCTCCCTGCTGTTTGAAAGCCCGCCGGGCCGCCCGTACTGGCGGGAACAGCTGCCGCTGATCGCGCTGGCCGCCGGTGAGGATCACGGGTTCTACCTCTATCCGGAGAGCTTTAAACCCGGTGAAACGGCGGCCTGGAACCTCCTGGCCCAGACCTGGGCCAGAGGGGTGGATCTGATTTGCAGCGATGCCAAGTTTCTTTACAATTACCTGGAGCACCGCGGCGTGCGCGCACCGGAGATCCTTTTTGACGTGCGCCTGGCCGCTTACCTGCTGGAACCGACTCGCGGCAGCTATGACTTGCCGCAGCTGCTGAAAGAATATCTCGGCCTGCCTTTGCCGGCCGATCCGCCGGAAAGGGGAAAATGCCCGCTCACTCCGGAGCAGCAGGGCAACCGGCTGGCCACGTGGGCCTGCAGCCTGCACCCCTTGCGCGAGAAACTAAAAAGCCTGTTGGCGGAACGCTCGCAGCTTGAGCTCTACCATCGGCTTGAACTGCCCATCTCGGCGGTATTGGCCCGCATGGAGCGGCAAGGGCTGGCCGTTGATCAGGCCTTCCTCGGCGAACTGGCGTTAGAAATCCGCGGCCGCCTCGAAAGCCTGGAAGAAGAGATTTACGCCCTGGCCGGGGAACGGTTTAACCTTAATTCGCCGCAGCAGCTTTCCGCTATCTTATTTGAGAAGCTGCAGCTGCCCGTGGTGCGCAAGACCAAGACAGGACGCTCCACCGACGCCCGGGTGCTGGAGGAACTGGCCCCGCGGCACGAGATTGTAGCGAAGTTGTTGCATTACCGCCAATTAATTAAATTGGAGGGCACTTATCTTTCCGGGCTGGCGCCGCTCGTGGATCCGGTGGAGAAAAAAATATATACCACCTTGAATCAAACGGTAACCGCCACGGGCCGCCTGAGCAGCAGCGAACCGAACTTGCAGAATATCCCGATCCGCCTCGAAGAGGGGAGGCGAATCCGGCTGGCCTTTATCCCCTCGGCCAAAGAGCAGGTTTTCTTAACCGCCGACTATTCCCAGATTGAACTGCGGATCATGGCCCACCTCTCTCAAGATCCGATTTTGCTGGAGGCGTTCCGGCATGACGAAGACATTCACCGCCGCACCGCAGCGGAGGTGTTCAGCGTCGCTCCCGAAGCGGTTACCGGGGCCATGCGCAATAAAGCGAAGGCGGTTAACTTCGGCATTATCTACGGGATCAGCGATTACGGTCTGGCGCAAAGCCTCGCTGTTTCGCGCCAGGAGGCGCGGCAGTATATTGAAAGCTACTTTGACCGTTATACCGGGGTAAAGCGGTACGTTGAAGAAATGGTGGAGTCCGCGCGGCAGACCGGTTACGTGGCCACCCTGATGAACCGGCGCCGTTACCTGCCGGAGCTGCGCTCCGCAAATTACGGCCGGCGCGGTTTTGCCGAGCGGGTGGCCCGGAATGCCCCGATCCAGGGATCCGCCGCCGATATCATCAAGCTGGCGATGCTGCAGATTGACAAACTGATCCGGGAAGGCGGGTTCAAGGCGCGGATGCTTTTACAGATCCACGACGACCTGCTCTTCGAAGTGGATCAAAACGAGCTGGCCTTTTTCGCCCCCGTGGTGCGGCGAGAGATGGAAGAAGCAGTGGAGTTGTCCGTGCCGTTAAGGGTAGACTTAAAATGGGGATGCAACTGGGCCGAGCTGGAGCCGCTGGAGAACTGAACGTGAGAAAGGTTTGCGGACCCCCTCAAGCTATGAACGAATACAGTAATGATTACAGTTAAAGAAGGTTTGCCGCGTTATGCCAGAACTACCCGAAGTGGAAGTGATCCGGCGCGGTTTGGAACCGCTGCTAGCGGCCAAAACATTCGCGGCGCCCCGGATCCTGTTTGCAGGGTCGATCCGCCACCCCTCAGCGGCCCAGTTCCGCCGCCGCCTGCCGGGCCGCCGGATTGACGGCCTGGGAAGAATCGGTAAATACCTGATCATCGGCCTGGATTGCGGAGAACTGGTGGTCCACCTGCGCATGACGGGTCGCCTGGTTTTCCTGGAGCGGGGAAAACCGCCCGCGCGCCATCTCCGGGCGGCGCTGCCTTTTTCCGACGGGTCAATGCTCTATTTCAGCGATATGCGCAAGTTTGGGGGGCTCTGGCTCCTGGAGAGCGCCGCCGAGCGGGACCTGACCGGGCTTGGCCGGCTGGGGCCGGATATCTACGAGCAGGTCGACCGGCACCGCTTCGAAGTGCTCATGCGGAGCCGTTGCCGCGCCCGGTTAAAGCCGCTGTTGCTCGATCAGCGTTTTGTCGCCGGCCTGGGTAATATTTATGTGGATGAAAGCCTCTTTCGCAGCCGCCTGCACCCCTGCCGCGCGGTCTCGACCCTGTCGCGTGAGGAGATAGCGCGTCTATACGAGGCGATCCGGTCGGTGTTGGAGGAAGGCATCGGCTGCGGCGGCACGAGCGCCCGGGATTATGTTGACGCCCGGGGGGAACAAGGGGATTTTCAAAACCGGTTGTCGGTGTATGGGCATAAAGGCCGGCTCTGCAACTGCGGCACGGCGGTAACCCGGATCACGGTAGCCGGCCGGGGCACCTACTATTGCCCGCAATGCCAGAAAGAATGAATCACCCGCCTTCCGCCGTTCCCATATGATAACAGGGTAGAAGTTATCGTTGGGAGGCGGCTTGGGAAGTGTTGTCGGGAATTGTCTGGCTGTTGGCCCTGGCTGTAAGCATTGACGGTTTCAGTGCGGGGTTGTCTTGCGGTTTGCGGAAACTGGTGATTCCTTTTCCATCACTGATGGTTATCTGCTGCTCCTCGGCAACCGCGGTAGCTGCTTCAATGCTTCTGGGGGGCGGGATTGCACAGCTGATTCCCGGGCGATACCTGGCTGTTTTCGGCGGTTTACTCCTGATTGTGATCGGCCTTTACGTGATTTATCAGAATGTTGTAGAATCAAATAAGGCCGATACGGCCGGCCCGCCGTTCAGCCTTGTCCTCAAGCCGGAAAAAGCCGATCTGGATCACTCGGGTGCTCTCAGTATGAAGGAAGCGCTGATTTTAGGAGCGGCGCTCGCTGCGGATGCTTTCGGAGCTGGTTTTGGAGCGGCGCTGATCGGCGCGCCGCTACCGGCGACAGTACTGGCAGTGGGCCTGGCCAAACTGGTTTTATTCCCGCTCGGTGTGTTTTGCGGCCGGTTAGTCGCGGCGAATTTGCCCATGCGCTATCCCGGTTTTTTGGGCGGCTTAATACTTATTTTCATCGGCATGATTACAATCTTTTAGCGAAAGGTCGCCATATGATCATCATCGGTTTAACCGGAGGTATCGCTTCAGGGAAAAGTACCGTCGCCCTGATGTTGCAATCAAAAGGAGCTCTGATCCTTGATGCGGATCAAATCGCCCGGGAAACGGTTTTACCGGGTCGGGAGGCATGGCGGGAAATCGTTGATTGGCTGGGGGATAGAATCTTGCTGGAAGACGGTTCGCTTGACCGTGCCGCCCTCGGCCGGCTGATCTTTAACGACGCCGCGCGGCGGCAAAAGCTGAACGCGATTGTCCACCCCCGGGTGGGGGAAGAGATGTTGGCCCGTACGGCGGCAATCAGGCGGACAAGCCCGCACGCGGTCCTGGTGCAGGATATTCCTCTTCTAATCGAGGCGGGTCTGGAAAAGACCGTCGATCTGGTGCTTCTGGTTTATGTCAACCCTTTCATCCAGCTGGAGCGACTGCAGCAGAGGGACAATCTCTCCCGGGAAGAGGCGCTGAGCCGGATTCATGCTCAAATGCCTCTCGAACAGAAGAAGCAATACGCCCATTTTATTATCGACAACAGCGGAACCACCAGGGATACCGGGAACCAGGTTGATCTGTTCTGGCAGTGCCACCGCCTGCCTGAAAGCGCGGCTGAAGATGCGCCGCGATTAGAAAGGCGAGAGAAGCCGTGCTGAGGCTGATTAAGAACTGGGTCTACATTATCTCTTTCCTGTTCTTATTTATTTTAGCATGCTATCTTTTAACCAGCCCTTTGATCGGCCGTTTCTTTTATCCCTTGCATTATGAAACTTACATTCGCGCGGCCGCTGCCGAAAGCCAGGTCGACCCGCTGCTGGTAGCGGCGGTGATCCATACGGAGAGCGGGTTTAAACCGGGCGCGGTTTCACCCCGGGGCGCCCGCGGCCTGATGCAGGTGATGCCGCAGACGGCGGAATGGATTGCCGCGGAAATCGGCTACAGCGCTTTTTCGGCGGAGATGCTCTTTGAGCCGCGCTGCAATATTGAACTCGGCACCTGGTACCTGGCTGATCTGCTGCGCGCATTTTCCGGAGACCTGGTCACTGCCCTGGCGGCTTATAACGGGGGTAGGGGAGAAGTAAACCGCTGGCTGGAACAGGGAATTTGGGACGGCACCGAGGCCAATCTTGAGCAAATCCCCTTCGCTGAAACCCGTTCCTTTATCCGGCGGGTGCTCAAGGCATACAGCAACTACAGGCAAATCTATCAACTAAAGGAGGTTGCTCATGTATACAGTAACGTTAATCAGAGGTGACGGGGTGGGCCCCGAAATCAGCGCGGCTACCCTCGCTGTTCTTGCAGCCGCGGGAGTGAACATCAACTGGGAAGAGATGCCGGCCGGCCAGGAGGCCCTGGATCAGTGCGGCACACCTTTACCGGAGGAGACGGTTGCGTCAATCCGCAAAAACAAGGTTGGGTTGAAAGGCCCTTTGACTACACCGATCGGCTCCGGCTTTCGCAGTGTCAACGTCGCTTTGCGTAAAGAACTGGATCTCTATGTCAACCTGCGCCCGGCGCGCAGTTTTCCCGGAGTGCCGTCCCCGTTTGCGGCAATAGACCTGGTTGTGGTACGCGAAAACACGGAGGACCTTTATGCCGGCGTGGAACATATGGTCGGCCACGATGCCGCCGAGAGCATCAAAATCATAACCCGCCGCGCTTCGGAACGGGTTGTGCGCTATGCCTTCGAATACGCTTCCCGGCACAACAGGCAAAAAGTAACCGCGGTGCACAAGGCCAATATTATGAAGTTAAGTGACGGACTCTTCCTGGAAACGGCCCGGCGCGTTGCGGGCGATTACCCGCAAATTGTATTTGAAGACCGGATTGTGGATAATATGGCGATGCAGTTGGTGCAAAAGCCGCAGGCATACGACATATTGGTGGCGCCGAATTTGTACGGTGACATTCTTTCCGATCTTTGCGCCGGTTTGGTGGGCGGTTTAGGGCTGGCCCCTGGAGCCAATATCGGGGAGAGTACGGCCCTGTTTGAACCGGTGCACGGTAGTGCGCCGAAATATAGCGGTTTAAATAAAGTTAATCCATCGGCGATGATCTTATCGGCTGTTTTAATGCTGCGCCATCTCGGTGAAACGGCAGCGGCGGATCGCGTTGAGTCGGCCCTGGCCGCGGTGATCAGTGAAGGGAAGCGCGTTACCTACGATCTGGGCGGCGCCGCCGGGACGGCGGAGATGGCCGAGGCCGTTGTCCGCGAAATGCAAAACCGGTGAGCAAGTAATTAGATAATTCTCCTGCACCAGTTCTGATGCAGGAGAATTATGCTTTGCCTCGCCCGGCGACCTGAAACGGCTGTGAGACGCAGCGAAATTAGAATAATGGGGTGTCGTCTTTAAAAGTGAAAGTGGGGGCGGCATCCCTGCCTATCGCCGGGCCGGTAGTTTTCTTCTTTTCCGGCAAATTCACGCCCAACTCCTTGGCAATTTCTTCCCGATATTTATCCAGTTTGTTCCGATCAATATTCCGTTTCTGCGGCCGCGCCCGGTTAAATTTTTTTGCCATCTTTTGACCCTCCTTTCGAGTGTCGCTTTACTTTATTCTTTGCTCCATTTGTTACTATTATCCCCTCGGCCGGTATAATTTAAGGCTAGAATCTGCAAACTATAGCTAAAATAAGTCGAGGTGATAAACCGTGGCTGACCTGGATGAATCAAGGCTGATTGGTCTTGGACATGCGGCCATAAAATATGGGGCATGGCTGATCGGTTTGATCATAGTGCTGTTTTTCTTATCCCGCCATCTCTTTCCCTTTATACAATCGCTGTTTTAGGAAAGGGGCCGTTTTGTTGCCGGGGTAGCTATTCGGCAATCCGGACTTGCTTATCCAAAACGAAAGGGGGGGAGCACCATGATGACTACTTTTCATGTTATCCATATCGCCGTCGGCCTCTGGCTCGCACTGGTCAACGTCACAAATATTCTGACCGGAAGCAGTTTGCTTTGGAACAACTTCATCCTGGGATTGGTGGTAGCCGGGTATAATGTCTATTACCTGTTTGCCCGGAAAAATGTTGACGTCCAATCCTGATTTATTCTCTCCCATGAATTTATCTGTCAAGGGGACGGAGGAATTGACATTAATGTCAATTCCTCCGTCCCCTTGACAGGCTTCCAGCGTACAGCAGGAAATTCCGGTTGATGCAGAGAATACCGTTGCAGCACCAGTAAAATCAGGTTTTTTCAAGGAGGTGCTGTAACCAATGCGCGTGGCGGCGTTATCCCTGGCCGGTGTGAGGCTCGACGGCTTGAGCCGTTACAGCGAAGACCTGGCGGGCCTGCTGCGTGGGCTCAATGTGCAGCTGGCGGTTCTTCCGGCGCATACCGGCCTGCTTTTAGCCTGGCATACGGGAATCCTGGCAGAAGCGGCGAATTTCAGTGAAGTTTTTCGATTATTCCAGAAAAAGGTCTCGGATTGGCATAGCATATTTACCGAGTTGCACGGCGCCCTGGCCAAAGAAACCGGCGTTTACCTGTTAGCCGGCACTGTTTTGGAAAGCGATCAGGGCCGTTTTTATCAGACCGCATACTTATTCAACCCGCGAGGCGAAATCTGCGGTTCGCAACGGCAAACGCATCTTAACCGGGAAGAACGGCAACTTGGTTTGAGCAGGGGGACAGAACTGGCTTTGTTCTCCATCGAAGGGATTAGTGCGGGGATAATTAGCGGTACGGACTGCCGCCATCCGGAAACGGGGCGCATCCTCGCCTTACAGGGGGCCGATATCCTGCTGCATCCCGGGGCGATGGAAGCCGGGTTTAACTGCTGGGCCCAGGCGGCGGGTGTCTGGGCGCAGGTTCAGCAAAACCAGTTTTGGGCTGTTGAGGCCCAGCTGTGCGCGGCTATCGCGGGCCGGTCATTTGCCGCGGAAAGCGCCGTTATCGGGCCCTGTGAAGCTACCCCCGCCCTGAGCGGTTACCTGGCCCGCGGCGGTGCCGCCGCACCGGCGGTCAGCGCCGCGCTGGATCAGGAAGCCCGCGCCAAAATTAAAAAGAGTTTACCGATGCTTGAGCTGCTCAATCCAAAGGCTTACGCCGCGGATCTGCGAAGATAAGGTAGAAGGGAGTAAATACCGTGGTTTTGGACGGTTGGAAAGAAAAACTGTTCCGGCGCTATCTCTTTTGGATCTGCCGCCCCGGCCGCGTGGCCGGGCATATGCAAAAAGTGTTGCCCCGGCAGATTCATCCTGCAGGCCCGATCAAAGATTGCCGGGTAAAGGCGGCCGCCCTTCAGTTGGAGATTAAACTGTATCAAAACCCGCTCGACTACGCGGCTGAGATGGCGCGCCGGGCCGGCGAAGCCGCGGCGGCAGGGGCGCAGCTGGTGGTTTTTCCGGAAGATAACAACCTGCAGCTGTTGGGCATGCTGCCCGGCATCGAGCAGATGGCTGAAAACGAGGGCTCCGGCCCGGACGCGGCGGCGACGCAAACGGCGCCGGCCATCACTCTGGCCGACGTGATTCATTACGCGGCGCCGGCCATGGAGCCGCTGATCCATGCTGTATTTTCGCGGCTGGCCGCCGCGTACGGCCTTTACCTGATGGCCGGCAGCTACTTGCTCTCTGACGGTGGAAACGTCGTCAACCGGGCTTTCCTCTATAACCCGCAAGGAGAACGGATCGGCTTTCATGATAAGGTCCACTTAATGCCGATCGAACGGGAGTGGGGGATCGCCCGCGGCGAGCGTTTTACAGTGCACGATACGGCGCTCGGTAAACTGGCTTTACCGGTATGTATGGATGCCACCTATTTTGAAACGTTTCGCATTCTCGAGCGGTTGGGCGCTGAAATAGTAATGTTGCCCATAGCCAACCCCGAGCCGTATAATTTCTGGATGGCGCTGCGCGGCATCTGGCCGCGGGTTCAGGAAAGCCCTGTCTACGGGATCAAAAGTGCCCTGGTCGGGCGGTTGCTCGGTTTTACTTTTACCGGCCGGGCCGGCATATACGCGCCCCTGGAACTGACCCCACGGCGGGACGGCGTGCTGGCCGAGGTCGAGTCGCCCGAGAAAGAAGGGATGGCCGTGGCCG
This sequence comes from Bacillota bacterium, assembly GCA_040751775.1. Taxonomy (GTDB): domain Bacteria; phylum Bacillota; class Dethiobacteria; order DTU022; family DTU022; genus JBFMGD01. Next base: position 39,113 of record JBFMGD010000022.1, read on the forward strand.
AGCTGGACCTGGAAGCTTTGCGGCGGCTGCGCGCCGATCACCCCTGGCGCGATACAAATGAAACCCTGTACCAGCGCTACTTTCCCCGGGTCTACGAAAATGTGGGAGGAATATGAAGATGCTCTACGACAACCCCGTGGAAAAAGTCCGCGCTTATGTCCAATCAAGGGACCCGTCTTTAAACCCAATCGAATATCCCGATACAACGGAGACCGCGGCCGATGCCGCCCGGGTTCTCGGGGTCGAGTTGGGTCAGATTGCCAAGTCCATCCTTTTCCGCTGCGGTGAACGCTACGGCCTCTTTGTCCTGGCCGGTGACAGGCGCATGTCGCCAATAAAAGTCAAGGAGCTGTTGGGCGACGGGAAAACACGCATCGCCGCTCCGGCGGAAGTCGAAGCGATCACCGGCTTCAAGGTCGGCGGTGTCTGTCCCTTTGCCCTGTACAGTACGGTGCCGATCTTTCTGGACCGCTCCATGCAGCGCTTCGAGAGCATTTACGCGGCGGCGGGTTCGAGCCATACTGTTTTGCCGGTGACCTTCGCCCAGCTGCAAGCCGTCACCGGGGGGCAACCGATCGACGCGGAATAGAAGATCGAATAACATACTGATGCAAGCAGAAAGAAGCCCGGGTTTGTTATTGCCCCCGGGCTTCTTCTATTCCGGTATTTAGGGTTAATCAGGCTCCAACGGATTCATGCTGGTATAAGGTTACTTCATGTTCAGGGTAACGGGCAAAGGCGATTATACCGATTAAGATGAAGCAGGATGACACCGGACCGGTGAGTTGGATGCCCAGCGGCATGGCGGTGGTGCTCCCAAAATACTGCAGCAATCCGCCGGTGATGATGGTGGAAACACCGAGGGCCAGTTTCATAACAAAGCCCTGCGCTCCGAAATACATTGCTTCCCGCCGTTGCCCGGAAAGCTTTTCCTCAAGGTCTGAGACGGCGGCGACGATAGCATCGGGCACCACAAAGATAGCTGCAACCGGGAGCCCCATCAAAGCCATCAGCACCAGGGCGAAAGTCTCGGGGGAAAGGGAGAACATCGGCCGGCCGAGGAAGTAGATAAACGGCAGGATGACTGCGAAAAATACCAGCGAGCCCATCATGATCGCTTTCAACCCGAATTTCTTGCAGAGCATGTTAATTAGGGGAAAGCAGACGAACGCGACTCCCAGCACGGCTCCGAAATAGAGGGCGATATCTTCTTCCGGTTTACCGAGCAGCACCTCGACGTAGCCTGGAATGTTTAGAGTAATAATATTGAAGCCGAGCCAGAAGGTTACATTTCCGATCAGGTAGATTACGAAGGGCCGGTTTCTGAAGGTCGTTTTCAGGGCATCGACCAGTCCTAAGGTAGCCGGTTTTGACTCCGCGTACTCTTTCTCCTTGATCAACATCGGCAGGTACATCATCACCAGGCCGAGGGCGGCGATTACCCAGACCATGCCGCGCGGTCCGATCGCGCCGACCAGTAAAGCCCCGACGATAAAGGCGACAGCCACGCCGATGATGCTGAACAAAGCCTTCGAGGTGGCCAGGTCAACCCGGTCGCGGTTGGAGCGGGCCAGCTCCGGCAGAAGCGCCAGGTAGGGGCAAACATAGGCGGTGAAGAAGGCGAAATAGAGCCCCAGCATCAGCGTCAGGTAGATACTGTTGACGACAGATGTGCCGGCAACCGGCGGGTAGAAAAGGGCGACAAATACGGCTATGTAGAGGACGCCGCTGTAGAGCATGAAAGGGATCCGGCGGCCGAGTCGGCCGTTGAAATTGTCGGACCAGCGGGCGATAACCGGGTCGGCTACCGCGTCAACCACCCGGCCTAAAAACATGATCACCCCGAAGGCGATCGCCGAAACCAGCATTTCATCTCCCCGGATAGGCTTGATTACGTAATAGTACAGCAAATAGGTAATCAAGACACGGTCGATCAGGCCGAACCCGCCTGATCCGATACCGTAAACCAGTTTGCCCCAAAACGGCAGCTTTTTGGCCATAGCACAGACTCCTTTGTCATTAATTTAGAAATCCTGTCTATTTATTCGCTTTGGCTAGCAAATTCCCTCTATTTACTACTCATCTTTCTTGCTGCCTTGTTCTTGCGTCTTGCTTCTTGCATGCCAGAGCGCGTATGCCAGGAAACCGGCCGCCGAGGCGAATGCCGCACCGGTGCTCACCCGGCCGCTGTGCGGATCGACTGTTTCACAACAGAAGCCGTTGTCCATCGGCGCTTCTTTCAAAAAATCGGCTCCGCCGGCCCCGAGGGCCAGGAGATCGTTGGCGGCGGCCAGCGGCCATGGATTGCCGCAGTGCAGAGAGCCCGCTTCCTCGAAAGCGCAGTTCTGATGGAAATAAGCATTATTCGCGGAGCGAATCCAGGCCACGGTATTTTTATAGATTGTGTCCTGCGGTGAACAGAAGCGGTAAAAAGAGAGCAGCTGCAGGCTCCCCGGCGGATTGTCGTATAACTGGAACCGCCCTGCTCCGTCCACGGCCCAGGCGAACATCGGGCCGCACGGCCCTTTCACGGTGCCGTGCCGGTAGATCGATTTGCGCAGCGCCTCGGAGCGGGCATTAAAATCGTGGTCGTGCCGCCACCGGCCCGCGGCCTGGAGGCTGCCCAGGTAGGCAAACCCCCGCTGCAGCAGGGCGTTGTCATAAACGAGAAAAGGATAGGGCACCGGATCGTCCGAAGGATCCAGAAACGTGCGGTACAGTTCTGTCAAGGGATCGTATTGCTCGTCCGCTTTCGTTACCAGCATCTCCAGCCCGCGGCGGACCCGTGCCTCGTCAAGCAAGGAACAGTCACCGGTAGATAGCTCGTACCGCTCCAGCGCCAGGAGATAGGCGGCCAGCTGGTCGAGTTCAAAACCGGGGTAGAGCACCACGCCGTTAATATAGTGGGCGTGCTCGCCGGGCCGGGCCAGGTGGCGCTCGAAGACGGCCAATAAAAGCTCGCGCGCAATGGCAGTATCGACCAGCAGCAGGCCGGGGAAGCTCCAGAGCAGGGTGTCGCGGCTCCAGAAGGCCGCGCTGACGTAATAGCGGGGGCTGCGTGAAGTGACCGGGACCAGGCCGTCTGTATCCAGCGCCCGTCCGAGGGCATAGAAATAGTTGAAAAAGAGATTGCGGTTTAAAACCTGCTCCAGGTCCTTCTGCGGCGGGGTTAAACGGTGCTGTTCCAGCCAGGCCGCGGTTTCCCGGATCAGGCTCGCCGCGCCGCGGCGCATCAAGTCCACGGCGGTGGTGCCGGCGCCGTCCCCCTCCAGGTTAACGGCAAAAAATAAGGTTAGCCGGGTGGATTGATCCGGCTCAAGATCAATTTCGAGGGCGCTGCTAAAAGAACCCGGTTCAGCCTCATTGAGCAGCCATTGCATCCGGGGATCCAGGGCCAGGGCCAGGGCGGCCAGGGGAAGCCCGCTGCGCGCTTCCAGGATCAGGCTCTTGGTCCACTCGTTGAAAACGATTGACCGTTCACCTTTGATCTCCCGCCGGTTAAAAATAATATGATTGAAACCGCTCCAGCAGCCCTGCCAGCCGGCACGCACTCTGCGCGCGTACCGCGACCGGTTAACCAGGGTAATGCAACAGCAGCCGCCGCGCCTGCCCGGGGGAAGCGCCGTTTCACCGGTTATGAACAGGCCTTCCGCCGTACGGCCTTCGAAACGGGGCAGCCAATCGAGGTTGTAGCTCCAGCTTGCAATCTCCGCCAGGTTAACCTTGCGGCCGTCAACCAAAAGAAAAGGGGCGAGCAAAGGGCTTTCCTCGCCGCCGCTGAACTCCAACAGGCCGCGCGCGCCCAGGTGCAGGGCATTAATTGAATGAAACTCTCCGGCCGGCCCGATTTGCGGCAGCGACAGGTATTCGTTGCCGGTAAGATAAAAAGGGCGGTGCTCTAAAATCGGGGGTGGTGTTGTCAGCAGGGGGTTATTTGGGCTTTTTCCCTCAGTCATGGCGCACCCCGGCCAAAAGGCGTCGGGCGTTGCCGCCGAAGATTAAGCTTAAATCTTCTTCCGGAAGACGGAGCCGGCGGCAGGCGCGCAGTTGGTCTTCAAGGTAACGCCGGGCAAAACCCCTTGGAAACCAGGATGAATCGCTGCCGAAAATGATCCGCGCGGCACCGACCGTCTCGTAGAAGCGCCGGAAAAGATCCTCCAGGGTGAGCGGGTAGGGATGCCAGCGGGTCCATTCATTGTTGCCGGACGTATCGACATGCACGTTGGCGCAAGCCCAGCAGAGCTGCAAAAGGTCTCTGACGTAGCCGCAGCCGAAATGAGGGATGATAAACGGCACCGTGGGGAAAGCCCTCGCTACCGGCTCCAGGCTCAAGGGGCTGATATTGACACCGGAAGCGATGCCGCCGCCTCCGCCGAGGATGCCGCAGTGAACCAGCACCGGGATGTTTGTCCTCTCCGCGACTCGCCAGAGCGGCTCAAAGGAGCGATCCGCCAGCGGTTTTTCCACCAGGGGAGCGAATATTTTGTACCCTTTCAAACCATGTGTCAGGATCGCCTCCTCCAGTAACGCGTCAGCCGCTTCTTCTTCCGGGTGGTGGTGGGCGAAAGCGGCAAAATACCCGCCGTAGGGAGCGAGCGCATCCGCCAGAACCGCGTTGCCGCCCCCGGTGACAAAAACGACCCCATGTAAACCCGCTTTACGGGCTTCATTGTGCCAGAGGGCCGCGGCTTCCCCCGGTTCGCAGGAAGGACCGGGTTCGGGAAAGCTCCAGGCCGTAAGCCACTGTTCTTCATAAACCTTTCCCCAGTTTTGAATTATCGCCAGCTTTTCCCGGCCGCGTGCCGCCTCATAGCGCCGGTTGAAATCGGTAAACTGCCGGTCAAGGCCCGCTACGGGCAGGTGCACATGGAAGTCGATTATTTCAAGCATATTTTCCGCCTCGCATCAATATTTTTTATAGGGCATGCCCTGTTAAAGCTGTTATGGTACTTCT
>JBFMGD010000023.1:0-43740 GCA_040751775.1 Bacillota bacterium
AGTTTACACCTTGCAAACTTTCAAATTAAACCTTTAGCTCAAATCACAAGCCTCTTACAAAACTCAAAGCCTCAAAGAGACCGCTTGCTAAACCTAATCTTACCCTGTTCAGTTTTCAAAGAACGCTTTTCGTGCTGCCTTTTCGTGCTGCCCTCAATGGGGCAAGACCTATCTTAACACGGGTTAGTAGCCATGTCAAGCCTAACCGCAAACAGGTCGAATAACCGGGAATAACCGCATTCGGATTATCTAGTGACAGATAAATCTCGACCAAATATGCTTTTCTCTAAACCTTTTTTAACCTTTTGTGCATAATATTTTTCAACCAACCGGATTGCCACTAAACAATTTAAGAATTTGGATACGTAAACGAACCGCCTGGGAGCTGCAGATTGATTACCGTATCCGGCACATCCCCCATATAGATGGCATCCGCAACCGGTACCGTGGTAATCACCTCAACCGAATCGGCGATGAATGGAATGATAATCTGTACTTCAGTATGTACGCGCAGGTAAATTTTATGCCTGGTTTGGTTGATTCCCGCGTCCTCAAACGAATCCACCAGATCAGTATTAACCCGGCCCAGGGGCGACATGCGTACCGGTATCTTCGGCCCGTATGTCGCGAGTAGAAAACTATCCATCACTTCGCCCAACGGAATTTCAAAAGGACTGTCTTCTAAATCATGCAGCGCCTCCCGGGTGGCGATGGTCGTTTCCGCCATAATCCGGTTCACTTCCATGGAGTTTATCTGCGCCATAACGATGCGGCCCTGATCGTCTTGTTCAATAACAATCAGGTCTTTATAATGAATGCCGCGGGCTACATTCTCCAGGATCGCAATGTTGATCGCGTCTGTCGCCAATCCGTCCGCTTTGATTTCCGCGATGGCCAGTACTGCCGGACGCAAGTTCCGCTCAATTATAAAAAACAGATGGACAATGAGATACAGCAGTGCCGCCAGAACAAAGAAAGAGAAAATACTGCCCGGCGGATTTCTCCTTTGGCGCCGCCTGTACCTCATGTTTAATCCCCCTGCTTATGATTATTACTATTGCTTAGCCAATAGAATTGATTTTTAAGCCGCCCGGCAGTGGCGGGCGGCGCAAGGTTATGATAAAAAAGATTCGACAATATTAGAATTAACTAGGAGGAAAAATGCCTTACAGTAAAAGTGAAGATTAAATTCTACTTAGCCGAATAAAATCCGGGCGAAACGGCGCTTGCCCACCTGCAGAACCTGTTCGCCCCGCGGCTGCACAGTATGGTCGATGGCGCGAATTGTTGCCCCTTCGATTTTTACTCCACCCTGCTGGATCAGGCGGCGCGCCTCGCTGTTGCTGGCGGCAAGACCGGCTCTGACCATGATTGAGACCAGGTCCAGCGGCCCGTCCGCGCCGAGCCGAAGCAGCGGCATAGCCGCGGGCGGCTCTCCCTTTTGAAAAACGCGCTTAAAGGCTTCTTCAGCCTGCCCGGCCGCATCCGTCCCGTGGTAAAGTGTAACGATTTCACGCGCCAGGCGCATCTTGCCGTCCCGCGGGTGCAGCCGGCCGGTTTGCAGGTCGCCGATGACCCTTTCCGCCTCCGGCAAACTGAGCGCGGTAGCCAGGCGAAAATACTCGGGCATGATCTCGTCTGAAATGGACATCGCCTTACCGTAGATTTCTTCCGGCGGTTCGGTGATGCCGATATAGTTGCCCAGGCTCTTGCTCATCTTCTGCTCCCCGTCGGTACCGACCAGGATCGGCATGGTCAGCGCAACCTGGGGCTCCTGCCCGTATTCGCGCTGCAGGTGGCGCCCCATGAGCAGGTTAAATTTTTGTTCGGTGGCCCCAAATTCGATGTCGGCGCGGATAGCGATCGAATCGTACCCCTGCATTAAAGGATAGAAAAATTCGTGGATACTGATCGGAAGATTATCCCGGTAGCGGCGCGAGAAGTCTTCCCGCTCCATCATGCGCGCCACCGTAAGGGTGGAGGCCAGCTTGATCACATCGGCAAAGTTCAATTTGGCCAACCACTGGCTGTTGAAAACCAGCTCCGTGTGCTCCGGATCCAATACATGGAAGATCTGGTCTTGGTAGGTGCGGGCGTTGGCCAGCACTTCCTCTTCCGAAAGCTGCTTGCGCGTTTCCGAGCGGCCGGTGGGATCGCCGACCCGGCCCGTAAAATCGCCCAGGATGATGATCACATGATGGCCCAGTTCCTGAAACAGCTTCAGTTTATGTAAGACCACGGCATGACCGAGGTGTAAATCCGGTGCCGAAGGATCGATCCCCAACTTGCAGCGCAGCGGTTTATTCTGGATCACGCTTCGTTTAAGCTTGGCCAGAAGTTCTTCTTCCACAATAATTTCAGCCGTGTTCTCCTTGATTCGCGCCAGTTGCTCATCAGCCGGTAACATCTTCTGCATAGCTTTTCCCTCCTGCTTGCTTGTCCATCCTCTAAATTTCCGGTCGCTGTTATTTTATCACACCAGCACAATCCAACAACAATCAATCAGCCAGGCAGGCATCCAGGTCAAGCATCATCCCATCCGATGCCGCCTGCACTTTAATGCCGGTTTCCGCCGTCAGCTGCTTCGCCAGCAAGTAAGGCTTATGGTAGAGCATGGTCAAGCCGAAATGCGTCATCACCGCCAGGCGCGGCCGGATGCCGTTGAGCAGTTTTTTCATACCGCACAGATCGAGGTGCTGGATCTGTTTGACTGCGGGTGTCTCGTGGAAAACCACATTCACGATGATGATATCGCTTTGCCGGTAGCTTTCCACCAGTTCCGGGAAAAAGGCGGTGTCGCTAATAAAGGATAACCGCCCCGCCGGCAAATTAAACACCAGGCCGTAAGTTTCCACGGGATGAATATGGCGAATTGGCGTCGTAAAGTCTAGCGGCCCGAGGGTGTATTCCTTGCCGCTCTCCAGAAGTTCCAATTTTTCCATGGAACGCCGGGTATGGCGGAAAACAACCGGCTCGCCGCCGGCCTCCACCGCATCAGCCGGAGCAAACAGCACCCCGCGGTGGTTGAAAGTACCCTGCGTCATCGCTTCGATCATGACATTAATATCCGTTGAATGGTCCAGGTGCCGGTGCGTTAAAATCAGGGCATCCAACTGTTCCGGGTTCAGCTTGGGCCGGACCGAAAAGCAGCGGCTCAAGGTGCCCGGCCCTGGATCAATCAGGATATCTTGACCTTGCATGTTGCACCATATTCCTGCTGAAGAACGAAGCTGTTTCGAGACGACAAAACGCGCCCCGGCGGTACCCAAAAATTTAATCCAGTCAGCCAACCTCAGCATAACCCCTTGAGTAGTGATTTTTTCCACCTTTAACTATTCTATCATATCACGGTGGCCGGCAGTATTACTTTGTTCACGGCCGGGCAGGATTTTTCCGGTAAAATATAGAAGATGATTATGATAAATTGGAGGTGACCGTACGATGATCCTGGTTACCGGAGGCGCGGGATACATCGGCAGCCATGCCGTGAAGGCACTGCTGGACAAAGGTTGTGCCGTAGCGGTGTTTGATAACTTAAGCTACGGCCACGCCGGGGCAATTGATCAGCGGGCTGAATTCATCAGGGGCGACCTGCAGGATCCGCCGGCCATTCGTGAAACCTTGCAGCGTTATCCGATCCGCCTGGTAATGCACTTTGCAGCCCACAGCATTGTGCCGGAGTCGGTACTCAAACCGCTGCTAAGCTACCGCAATGTCAGCGCGACGGTAAACCTGCTTTCCGCGATGGCCGAAAGCGGGGTCAAACGGTTAGTGTTTTCTTCTACCGCGGCGGTGTACGGTGAACCGGTAAAACTGCCGATTGAAGAGGACCACCCGATCAATCCAACCAATCCGTACGGAGAGTCAAAAGCCTGTCTGGAATCGATGCTGGCCCGGCTGCACCGTGCTGCAGGTTTGAACTATGTTTCGCTGCGCTATTTTAATGCCGCCGGCGCAGACCCCGACGGCGCGCTAGGCGAAGATCACCACCCGGAAACCCACCTGATCCCGCTGGTCTTGAAAACAGCTCTCGGGCAGCGTGAAAAAATCTTCGTCTACGGCTCGGACTATCCGACTGAAGACGGCACTGCCGTGCGTGACTATATCCACGTTTCAGACCTGGTCGAAGCCCACCTCCTGGCCATGCACCTCCTGGAAAAAGATCGCCCGGTCCAGGCGGTTTATAACCTGGGCCACCAAAAAGGCTACTCAGTGCTGGAGGTTATTGAGACCGCCCGCCGGATCACAAAGCGGGAAATTCCCCTCGAGATGGCCTCACGCCGGCCGGGAGATCCGTCCACGTTAATTGCCGCTTCGGATAAAATCAAAAAAGAGCTGGGTTGGAAACCGCGTTTTACCGCGCTGGCAAAGATCATCGCTACCGCCTGGGAATGGCACCTGCACCACCCGAACGGCTATTAATTCGGGGGAGATTTCACGCGGACACCGTTTGCGGCGGTAGTCCGGTAATAATGGGGTTCCGCCCATCCCCGGTCTAAAAAAGCGGCCGTGATGCTGGCGGTCGTATCTTCGATGCAGTCTTTATGCAATAAGGCCACGGCGCAGCCGCCGAAGCCGGCCCCGGTCATCCTGGCGCCCATAACGCCCGGCACCGCAAGCGCCGTTTCCACGATCAGATCAAGTTCGGGACAGCTGACCTGGTAGAGGTCGCGCAGTCCCGCGTGAGAACGGCTCATAAAATAACCGAATGATGCAAGGTCCCCGCCGCACAGAGCGGCCGCCGCTTCCCGCACCCGTGAATTTTCTTCAACAACATAGCGGCTGCGCTGATAGAGCGTTTTCGGTAAAAAACGCCGCGCCTCTTTTACCTCTTCCAGGGCTACGTCTCTTAAAGAACGGATCGGCCATCCCGCGCAATCAGCCAAACGCCGCACCGCCGCTTCACATTCCGCACGCCGGCGGTTGTATGCCGAGCCGCTGAGCGTACGCTCGACCCGGCTGTCCACAATCAGCAGCCTTTGTTCACCCAACTCCAGGGGAATCTGGCTGTATTCCAGGCTGCGGCAGTCGAGCAACAAAGCATGATTTTCCAACCCCAATGTTACCGCAAATTGATCCATGATCCCGCAGTGGACACCCACAAATTCGCTCTCCGCTTTCTGACAGAGCAGCGCCAGTTCTGTCGGCGGAATCGTCAAGCCGGACAACGCGGCCAGCGCCGCCGCTACCGCCACCTCCAGGGCAGCGGAAGAGCTCAAACCCGCTCCGATGGGGATACTGCTTTCGATAGAGAGATCGGCGCCGTGCACCGTGTAGCCGGGTTCTCCGAGGGCCCAGCAAACTGCCTTCAAGTAATCGAGCCAGGCCGGCTTTCCCCGCGGGGGCTCAAGCTGATCAAGCGAAAATGAGAGCCGCGGCCCGAACCCGGCCGCGCCGGCAATGATCTGCCGGTCGGAACGGGAGTGCGCGCTGATTTCGATCGCCTGTTCAATTGCCGCCGGCATAACAAAGCCTTCGTTATAGTCGGTATGCTCCCCAATTAGGTTGACCCGCCCCGGAGCGGTAACATGTACCTGTGTCATTGACAACACTCCTACGACAAGAATTCAGAACCACAACAAAGCAGTAGAAATCTTAGCGTATTGCCGGTAATCAGGGTGCGAATGTAGGGGGAAATACCCATCCAGAGTAGTTTAATTCAGGCATTTTCGCAGCTGAGCCGCTTTTTCTTCGGGCATGGAGTCATTAATAAATGTGCCGGCCCCCTGTTCACAGCCGGCCAGGAATTTAAGTTTATGCCGGTCACGCAAGGGCGGGTAAAATTCAAAATGCAGATGGCCCAGCCCTTCTTTTTTCCCGGTAGGCTCCTGATGCAAAATCATTATATAGGGGAAGGGAGCTTCAAGCAAGCGATCGAAGGCTTTTACCAATCGCTGCAGCGAGGCAGCCAGCAAGGATATTTCCAAGCCGGTCAGCTCAAGCAGCGAAGCGCAATGGCGGCGGATATAAAGGTGAACTTCGAAAGGGTAACGGGCGGCAAAAGGAATAAAAGCGGTAAATGCGGCGTCCTCCATGATCACGCGCCGGCCGTCCTGCTGCTCGCTTTCCACGAGGTCGCAGAAGAGGCAGCGGCCGTGATCAGAGCGGTAGCGCCGGGCCGAAGCGAACTCGCGAGCCGGAACAGGTGGCAAGTAAGAGAAGCCGTAGATTTGGCCGTGGGGATGATGCAGAGTTACGCCAACTTCAGCGCCGCGGTTTTCAAATATAAGGACATACTCGATCTGATCTCGCCGGCCGATCTCAAGGTAACGATCCTGCCAGACCCGGATCAGTTGGATCAGCCGCTCTCCGGGCAGGGTGGCCAGCGAACCTTCATGGTCCGGTGTGTAAACCACCACTTCACAGACACCGAAGGCCGGTTTAACGGGATGCAGCGGGATCCCTTCGACACCGGGCGGCGGCGGGCTTGTCTGAAAACTGGGAAAGCGGTTTTCAAAAACCGCGATTTCAAAATAAGATCGCGGTATCTCTGTTTCAAAGCCGCCGGGGACGGTGGGACACAACGGGCAAAAATCCCTGGGCGGCAGGAATACCCGGCCCATACGGTGCGTGGCTGTAACGGTCCATTCCCGTCGTACCGGATCCCATCTCAGTTCAGACAACCTCGCTCGCTCCCCTGCAATTTTCTTTTTCTGCTTCAGCCGGCAATTCATCCTTTGCCAATGAATAATAAATCAGGTAGCGCCCGTCTTCCTTCCTGGTTACTTCTTTTTTTAGTTTATGATTCGACATGCGTTACACCCGCTTTCGTTTTATTGCCCTTTTCAAATATTCCGTTGTACTAAGGTTCAACGGCCAGGTCAAGCTAATAATTTCTCAAACGAAGGTTTGTTTTCCTGCTCTAGTCCAGTAGTTATGCTACAATAGTTGTGGCGACAGTGGTCCAATCATATAAGCAAAGCGGCCGGACCAGGCGAATATATAAGAGCGGAGGAGACCGCTATGCTGAAAACAATTACTCACGGTGCTGTAACTGAAATTAAGGTTTCCCGAACAATCATGCGCCGCCCGGTCTACTTTAATTCCTTTTATTATGTGGACGGCCTGCTCATTGATACCGGCCCGCCGCATGTCGCCCCGGAAGTGGCGGAGCTGATCCGGCGCCTGCCCATCGAAACAGCGGCGATCACTCATCAGCACGAGGATCATTACGGCAATTGCTCTCTTATTCAAAATAAGCTTGGCGTCCCCATTTACGCTCATCCTGGAACCCTGGCTGTTATGGCCGCTCCTCCCAAGATTCAACTCTATCGCAAATATATGTGGGGTGACGCCGCTCCCGCTGCAGGGTTGCCTTTAACTAAAACGATCCGGACCAACCGTTACTGTTTCGAAGTAATCCATACACCAGGTCACAGCCACGATCACGTAAGCTTTTTCGAACCAGACCAAAAGTGGCTTTTCTGCGGCGATTTCTACCTGGGTGAAAAGTTGACCGGTTTCATGGAAGGGGAAGATATCGCCGATCACCTGAGCAGTCTGGAAAAGATAATCAAAAAAGAACCGTTACTACTATTTTGCAGCCTCAAAGGCAAGCTGACAGACGCAGTTGAGCGGCTTAAGCGCAAACACAGTTACTGGTGGAACCTTGGGGTAAAAATAAGGCAGCTTTACGAAAGCGGTCTCTCCGCCAACCAGATCCGTCGCCGCCTATTGGAGGGCGAACTGCCGTTTTACTACCTCTCGCAGTTAAACTGGGGACGCAAACACCTGGTAGACTCCTTCATAAAACACAGAGAGCTTTTCATTTGATAGAAATAAAAAAAGAGGGACACAAACACACCTGTGTCCCTCTTTTGCCTTCTTTAAATACTAACCGGGCCCGAGCAAACTTGTAAGCCGAGTTCTGTTCTTCCCGCGGCCCGGCTATCACCGGGCCGCGGGAAGCGGCAGCCATCTATCTAGGGCGCCAGTTGCCTGACGTCTCCAGCGACCTAACCCGAGGAGTCAGCGGGCAACTTCATCCTCCTCCTATTTGGTCTTGCTCCGGGTGGGGTTTACCTAGCAGACCGGTCTCCCGGCCTCTGGTACGCTCTTACCGCACCGTTGCACCCTTACCCCGCTGTATGCGGGGCGGTATCTTTTCTGTGGCACTGGCCTTAGGGTCACCCCCACTGGGCGTTACCCAGCACCCTGCCCTGCGGAGCTCGGACTTTCCTCGAAAACCGCCTTGCGGACATGTTCTCGCGACCGCCTCATTTACTCGGGGCCCGATTCAGTTGTTGGGATCCATAGTATAACATAGGCCGGCAGTCTTGTCAAAAACGCGCTTTTACAAGGCAATATGTTGCGTACTGACAAAACGGGCTAGTTTTGCCCCCTGGTGGATATGCCCATCTTGTCATAAGCAAGTGAATAGGAAGTCAACCCCTCCACAACCAGCATGCCGCCTACCACAGGAAGAACATAACTCATTAGACCGTTGTTTCGGTTCATCGCCATACTGACCAGAGCCAGCCCGCTGCCGATTCTGATCGCCCGATCGATCGTTCCCATGTTCTGTTTCATGATCATACCTCCTCGACAATATATTTTTCGCACACCTTTTTTATAAATTACCCAGCATGAACTATTATATCCGCCTATTGCGGCATTTTAAGAGATTAATCAGGCATATATTTTAACTAAAAGGCGGGAGAACAGATGGGCAAACAAGCGCGTTTTATCCTGGCGGCGTTTATTGCGACGGCGACCCTGTTGGCCCTGGCGCCGGCACTGTTATTTCCCCGGTCCACCCCCATAAATTCTTCTTACGGAACGACCGTACTACGCCTTGCATTCGCCGGTGATATCTTGACGCACCAGGAGCAGATCGACGCCGCTTATAACGCTGAGGACGGCAGTTATGACTTCAGCGGCTGTTTTAGAGAGATTGGACCGCTTTTGGAAACAGTCGACCTTGCTTTCTGCGACCTGGAAGTAGTCCTGGCCGGTGAAGAAACCGGCTATACAGGCTATCCCTGTTTCAACGCGCCGGAAAGCCTGGCTGCGGCTCTGAAAGAGGCCGGTTTTGACCTTGTCTCCACCGTGAACAATCACTGCATGGATCGCGGCGAAGCAGGAGTATACCGGACACTCGATCATCTGGAGGAAGCCGGTTTGCTCTCTTTTGGAACATATCGCTCCCGGGTGGAAAGAGACACTCCCCTGCTGGTTACAGTGAAAGGGATTAAAATGGCCTTTCTGGGCTATACCTACTGCACCAATGGTATTCCGCTGCCGGAAGGTAGATTATACATTGTGAACATGCTGGAAGAAGCAGTGATTTTAGCCGACCTGGCCAAAGCGAGACAGAGCGCGGACCTGGTAATCCTTTACCTGCACTGGGGAAACGAATACCAGCGTTTTCCCTCCGCGGAACAGTCGGAGATGGCGGAGCGTTTTTTATCAGCGGGAGCGGACATGGTAATCGGCAGCCACCCGCATGTTGTGCAGCCCGTCGAATTTTTCAAAATAGTTGACGGCAAGAAGATGCTTGAAAAGCCGGTGGCCTATTCCCTGGGAAACTTTATCAGCGACCAGCGAATGCCTTTTACCGATACCGGCATTATCCTCTTTGTGGATATCGTTTCTGATCCGGCAACAACCAGGCTCGCCCCGGGTGAAGTATCCTTCATACCGACCTGGGTGCATAAACACTACCACCAGGGGCGCCTGCAGTACCGGGTCATCCCGATTCCGCAAGCCCTTGAAAAATACCGGCAGGGAAAAGACCCGTCGCTTGATATGGGCAGTTATGAGCAACTCCAGGGTATTTTGAGAGAGACCTCGGAACATCTCCAGTTTCTCCCTCTGTATCAAGATCACGCAGGCCGTTAGCGTTTCCCGAATGCTCAGGTCAGATTAGCCAGGCTGTTCCTAATAAGCCGCTTGAATAACCGCTAATTGTTCTGCCGCAGAAAACAGCTCACCTTCCGTTTTTTGTTCGGATGAAAATGAAAGCGTGTCCAGAAACTCCAGAACATCCTGCAAAGTGCTTACAGGAACAAGCTCGATCCGGTGCGCTGCCTTGCGGGCTTCATCGTAATTGCTTTCCGGAACAATGAAATACTGGGCACCGGAGTTTTCCGCGGCGATCACCTTCTGAAAAACACCGCCGATCCGCCCCACGTTTTCGTTAATATCAATTGTGCCTGTGCCGGCGATTAATTGCCCGCCGGTAATGTCTCCCGGGGTAAGCTGGTTTAAAATTTCCAACACGAACATCATTCCCGCGGAAGGGCCGCCGATTTCACCCGTTTCCATGCGCACCTCAATCGGCAAAACCGGATCCCCGTGCAACGTGCGGATATAAACGCCAAGGGCGGGCTGATCGGGATTACCGGGATGAGGCGCGGTAATGACCTTCAACTCATATTCCTGCTCCTCCCGGATCACGGTCAATGTTACCGCCGCGCCAACCGCGCGGTTCTGTACAGCAGATATTACCTCGTTGGCCATGGAAACAGCGGTTCCGTCTACAGCAATAATTACGTCACCCTGGCGCAGGATCTCCTGTGAGGGGCTGTCGTCCAAAAATCCGACGATAACCGTGCCTTGACTAGGTATTTCCACCTCGTAGCCCATGCGCCGTAAAGCGATTATCTGGGCCAATAACTGGCTTTCGCGCATCCATTGATTAAGAAGCTGCCGGTAATCTTGTTGAGACATTCCTTGCGGGATCACGTCGGTCAGACGTTGGATTGCAACATGAGGATGCAGGTAACCATAGATTAACGAAAATAGGTTGGCACGCTGTTGGGCAACCGTAACCAAATAGAAATTACCGCTGTCATCCGGGTCTGCTCCTTCTACCATAACCAGGGAACGCAGCTCCTGGGCACTACCCGGCTTAATTAAGACAAATTGGGTCCTAATTATCAGCGACAAAGCCAGTAAAGCGGCTATGGTCAGAATAACTACTGCGGTTTTTTTAAATTTATACAAAAAAAGAACCTTCTTTCCATTTAGATCATTAATTTTAAAAGAGGCAGCGCCTGCCTGGCCGCTTCCTCCCCCCTGGCAATCGCTTCTTTGGCCCTGTGGAAATGAAAGGGGGCCAGATCTTTCATTGCCGGAGTGATTAAGATATTGGCCTCCTGATATTGCGAGCGGCAAATTTCCCTGGACATAATGTCGAGTGTCTTGGATAAAACGTCAAATATATTGTTTATTTTATATTCTGCCGCATCATAGTCTACATCAACCGCGATCACCAGGTCCGCTCCCATTTCTCGTACAACACTGGATGGCACACGTTCCAGGACACCACCGTCAACCAACAGCTTACCTCCCAGTTCCACCGGGCTAAAAATACCGGGAATAGAACAGGATGCACGTACTGAACGGGCGGCGGGTCCGCTGCGTAAGACTACTCTTTTACCCGATTCCAGGTCAACAGCTACAACTGCCAGGGGCAGGGAAAACTCTTCAATATTACGGCGGCCGGTTAACAGGTAGAGCAACTCTTCCAACCGGTCACCGGCAATTAAGCCCATACGCGGTAGTGTAAAATCCATCCAAATTTGCCTCGATATACGCAGGGCCAGCCGTTCAATAAATTTCATCTTCAGACCACCGGCAAAAAGAGCAGCGACAACGCTGCCCATACTGGTCCCGGCAATATAGTCGATCCTGACACCTGCCTGCAGCAGAACCTTAAGCACTCCGATGTGTGCAAGGCCGCGGGCCAAACCGCTACCCAGAGCCAGCCCGATTTTCCTGTCCAGGCTCATTATTCACCTCATGGTAATTGGATTAACGAGAATACCAAATCATCCATCCCGCTAAAACACACAACAGAATACCGCCGAATCGCAGCACCAGCAAATAAAGCCGGCTCGGAGCGGCCCCTGCAACGGCAATCTTACGACCAACTCGCAAATACCAAAACAACCGGGGATAAATAATGGTCAGCAAACCGATCGCCAGCATGAAAAGACCGAAGAAGAGGATACTGTTTTGGGCGCCTGGCGGTACTGGCGTTGCGGCCGAGGCGGCCGGCAGTAACCACGCATGCTTAAGATTATGTTTTTCATGTTTCTTATTCATATCTATGCCTCATTTGCCAATTATATTTTTTTACTGCTTATCTTTTCCCTTTGCCCTTCTAAATTCCTTTATTTCATAAAGCATAATCCGGCACTGTTTGGTATAAAATAACATTTACCAAATTTATCTTCATAAGGAAGGCATCAAAAATGAGTGCTCTTTGGATTGCCGCTTCCCTTCTGATTATATTCCTGATCCTGGACCGGGTCCAGAATATCCTGCAACGCCGCGCTGAAGCATCACGCGAAGAAAAAGAAGCCCAATTGGATGTGTTGAAAATTATTACAAAACAAGAACTATTTAAATTGGAGAGCCCTGAACGAGTTACCCGTTGGATCAGCCGCCTGCTGGCTATGCTCGGCTACACCGATATTCACCGGAACCTGCTGCATGAAGATGACGGCTATGATTTTACCTGTACTGAAAAAGGACAAAAAACATATGTCGTTTGTTCATTTATTAAAGCCGGCGGGTTCGAAGAACCGCTCAACCGAACCGACGTGCAAAAACTGGTGGGGGCCATGGTCGGTGACCGGATAAAAAAAGGCATGATCATCACAACCGGCGAGCTCACTGATGAAGCCCGCCGGTATATTGAAACCTTACCTGTAAGTTTTAAAATTACCGTGCTTGACGGTGAAAAATTGATGCAAAAGCTTCAAGATCTGCGTAAAGCAAAACTAAAACCGCTGCTGGAATCATAACAGCAGGGCTTAACGGTATTTACCGACGATCATTTCATATACTTCCGGAGGAACCAGATCGCTGATATCACCGCCGAAACTGGCGATTTCTCTAACAATACTTGAACTTAAGTATGAATATTTACTATTCGTCATCATAAACATGGTTTCTATATGCGGGTTTAATTTACGGTTTACCAAAGCCATTTGAAATTCGAATTCAAAATCGGAAATAGCGCGCAAACCCTTTACGATAATACGGATATTCTTTTGCTTCGCATACTCAATTAAAAGACCCTCAAAGTAATCCACCTGCACATTAGCATATGGTTCCGTAATCAGCCGCAGCATTTGCAACCTTTCTTCGACATTAAAAACAGCCTGTTTACGCGGGTTTTCCAGTACAGTAACAGTAAGCTGCTCCATGATATGACTGGTCCGTTTGATAATATCCAGGTGTCCCTTTGTGACCGGATCAAAACTGCCGGGATAGATAGCCTTCGACAATTACCTTTTCCCCCTTTTTATACCATTAAGCAGGACAACAAAATAATTTTCTGCATCTATCTGTAATAACCTGCAAAAAATATTGAAGAAAAATACTTCATTTACCGTATTATCAAATATCTCGTCAAAGTACCCCGGCATCTTAAAAAAATAAATTCTTAAAGTAAGGGGAAGTGTATAAAATATGTTTATCTGTTTCATAATAGGAAAGAAGCAACTTAATTCCCCATAAGCTCTTCCTCCGGTTTCTCCTCTCCCAATCACCGCTATGCGGTGAGTTACCGCAGGCCTCAGGACCTGCGGTTTTTTTAAAAAATAAAGTGGCGGGCTATTATTAGCCCGCCAATGTATGAGGGATTAACTAAACCTGGGTACCACCCGCCTTGCCGGCCAATTGATTCTCGGCGGCTTGAATCATCCTTTTTACCATGATACCACCAACGTATCCGTTTTGACGAGAGGGAAGGGCACCCAAGTCACCATTGTAATTAATTCCCAGCTCACTGGCAACTTCATACTTGAAGTTTTCCAGGGCTTGCGCAGCTTCCCTGACTAAAATACGATTATTTCTCCGCGGCATTTGTTTCACCTCCTTTCCGACGCAAGCTTAGTATGGCTCCCGGGAGCGGTAATATACTTAGTATTGTTTTCAAGTAAAAATAATATTTTGCTTCATTGATTAAAATCAATCCTCTTTTTCCAACGGTATTATTTGGTAATTTTAATTAAAAGCCCCGCCTCTCTAAAAAAATAAAGGCAAAGTAATATTTGTACAGAACATATTTGTGGAGCAATAGGGTTAGTAATCCAAATCCCGCGACTGCAGCCTACTTAATACTTTTCTCACGCTTCGCGCACGCGGAAATATTTTTTCTCCAAATGTTGTTGTGGTCAATACAGCGTTATGTTAAAATGAGGGATGTGACTATGCTCGTGTAATGGAGGTTTAAATATGGCCAAACTATGCGTAATCTGTGGGAAGTGTAAAACATCGGGGATGAAGGTCAGCCACTCTAATATTAAAACTAAAAGGAGATGGCGTCCCAATATCCATAAAATTAGAGTACTGGTGGACGGATCACCTCAGCGGCTTAATGTCTGCACCCGCTGCATGAAGGCCGGCAGAATTAAAAGAGCTTTATAAAAATTTTAAAAAAAAGAAGGGCTGTCCTCATGGTATTATAAGGCCGCCCTTCTTCAGATATTGCCACTGATTTCGTTACCGGCGATCCAAGAAGTAACGTTTCCCTTCGTAAACCGCGTCGGCAATTTCCCGTTTTAATGTATAGGTATTAATCGGCGTATAGCTGCTCAGCAAAGCCACACCGGCCAGGGTTTTACCAAGTGTTTCGCCTTCTAATGTCCCGGCGATTACCTCTTTGGCCCAGGCGTCCATCTTTGGCACCATATCATTGACCAGGCACTGGGTCATGATCAGCGGCAATCTTCCTTCAGCTTCACCTTTGGCGTTAATAATCTTCTTGGTCCGGAGAAGCACGCTTTCAACAGCATATATTTCCATGGCCATATCCGCCAGGCGGCACAGGACTTCCTGTTCCTGCACTAAATTCTCGTTGAATTTCTGCGCGGCATTGCCGGCTGCCATTAGGAAAAGCTTTTTCATTTTCTCCAGGATGAACTCTTCCCGCGCCAGGCTTTCGGTAGGCATTTCAGTTTCTTTCAATCTTTTCAGCTCATCTTTCAGGCCAAATACCGCTTCCATAAAGGGCACTTCGCCTTTGAGTGCTTTGCGCATCAGGGTGCCGGGAATGAGCATCCGGTTTATTTCGTTGGTGCCTTCAAAAATGCGGTTGATCCTGCTGTCCCGGTAGGTCCGCTCAACAGGATATTCCTGGCTGTAGCCGTAGCCGCCGTGAATCTGTACCGCTTCATCTACAATATAATCGAGAGCCTCGGAACAGTAGACCTTGGCTATTGAACATTCAATAGCGTACTCCTGGATCGCTTCAACGATCTTGGAGCTTTCCGCGCCTTCAGCCTTCACTTCGGCCAGTTTTTCATCAATCAAACCGCCAATGCGATAAACCAGGCTTTCCATGGCAAAGGTTAAAAGAGCCATTTTAGCAATTTTTTCTTTAATCGCATTGAAGTATGCAATCGGCTGTTTAAACTGCACCCGCTGCAGCGCGTATTCTGCGGCCAACTCGATGCACCGCTTCCCGCCGCCGACAGAGCCGGCGCCCAACTTAAAGCGGCCGATATTTAAGATATTGAAGGCAACCTGATGTCCTTTACCCTCTTTCCAGAGCATATTCTCCACCGGCACCTTGGCGTTTTCCAGGATTACGCTGCAAGTTGAGGAACCTTTTATTCCCATCTTTTTCTCTTCCGGGTCAATTGAAACGCCTTCGGTATCGGCATCCACGATAAAGGCGGTGAACTTTTCGCCGTCTATTTTGGCGTAAATAATAAAAACATCGGCCCAGGCAGCATTGGTAATAAAAGCTTTCACTCCGTTGAGAATGTAGTATTTACCACAGTCGGAAAGAACTGCCTTGGTCTTGCTGTTCATCGCGTCGGAACCCGCTTCCGGCTCTGTCAGGCAATAGGCTGCTACCTTCTCGCCTGTAGCGAGACCTGGTAAGTATTTTTTCTTCTGTTCTTCATTGCCGAAATAAACAATCGGTAAAGTGCCGATGCCGGTATGGGCTCCGAAAGTGGTGGCAAATGAACCGCTTGCGGACATAGATTCAGTAATGAGCATGGTGGTAATCTTGTCGGCTTCTTCACCGCCGTACTCTTCAGGAATGTCGCTACTCAACAGCCCCAGTTCACCGGCTTCCCGTAACAACCCGACGGCGACTCCCTCTGCCTTTTCTTCAATTTCATCTGCCTTGGCGGCAACTTTGTTTAACGCGAAGTCAAGACACATGTTCTTAACCATCAGGTGCATGTCGTCAAATTCTTCCGGTATAAAAACCGTTTTCTCATCAACAGGGCCCAGCAGAAAAGCTCCTCCCTTAATTAAGTCAGCCATCAGATAAATTCACTCCTTCAGAAATTGATCAGGCAAAAGCAATACTTTTACCTGTAAATATTTTCGCTAGTTAAATACTCTTACCTGCTTTGTGAAATTTTTAACTTGCGGCATAATTCTATATATCAAAAATATACCCCGGTTTTCACCAGGGCAATGCTCTGTCTTCTGTTAGAAAGAAGCAAAATTTCTAATTCTTCATCATCATTCCAAAGATACCCCTTACGATACCTCTTAGAGCGCGCGGTATCTTAATTACGTAAAAGCGCATAAACGCTCCCCCCTTCATCCTTAATTAAGCTATTCATCTATCTTACCAGTAATAACGATCATATATGTACAGCTGCCAACCGATCCAGATCAAGATAAACCCCAAAGCTAAAGGCCACAGGTACAGAGGCAGGACTTTCACCACCAGGGCAATTCCTCCCACCGCCAGAACTACTCCGCCGCTTTTACGAAAAAACATCTGCATCCGCCTGGCACCCATCAATAACCCCCACCTTTCTTAGCCTGCTCGGTCGGGTGCCTTGTTAGTATATGCCGTACGCCGAAAAGTGTTCATGAGACGCCTGTGAGATTAATACTTAATGATTAATTATCGAGAACGGTGGGCTAGAACCTTGCATCCGCTCCTTTTTTGTGCTAAGATATCTTCACAAAACAAGCCGAAGTGGCGGAATTGGCAGACGCACACGACTCAAAATCGTGCGAGCTACGCTCATGTGGGTTCAAGTCCCACCTTCGGCACCAGAAGAATATATCAAGGCTTTGCGGGATTGGAAAAAGAAATTACTTCCAATTACACGCAAAGTTTTTTATATACTATGGAGGGGACTTTGATCCCCGGGGCCTAGAGATCGGCCAACAGCTGGCTGAAAGGTACGGCACCTCTTTCAAGCCCTGGTTTTTTGACATCGCCGCTTACTTGCAAGCGCCCAAAGGCGTGAAGTTAACTTCGGAACAGATAAAAAAAATTACCGGTCAACGATTAACATGGGACAGTCAATTAACTGAATGCATGTTGCAGGTGGGTAAAGCAGTGTATCAGGAAGTTCTGGTGGAGCGAATGATTAAACATTTATCCCTGCCTGGTAGAGCTCTACCAGTGCATCCAGGATGCCCACACCGTTATAAGTAGTTTTTCGGACGGTTTTGCTTTCACATCACCAGGTTCTTACCCGTACTTTTTGCCTGGTATAGCTTTTGATCGGCTCGGGAAAGAAAAGAATTGCCGTCATCACCTTTTTGATAAACCGCCACGCCGAAACTGCAACTGATGGAACCCACCCCTTCAAAGCAATGCGAGGCGATGACAGCGCGAATCCGTTTTGCCAGTTCATAGGCGCGAGCTTCATCAGTATGCGGGAGCAAAATGGCGAACTCATCCCCTCCCCAGCGGGCAAAAATATCCGACTGCCTGACGACACTCTTTACAATTCCGGCTAAAGTCGATAAAACCTGTTCACCGGTCAAATGGCCGTATTCATCGTTGATTCTCTTTAGATCATCGATGTCGAACAGGACCAGGGAAAGGGCCTGATCATGCCGGTTGGCCAGTTCCATCCATTTATGCAACTCTTCATTAAACTTGGCCTTGATATAAATGCCGGTTAAAGCATCGATCTCGGAGGCCAGTTTCAGCTCACGGTTATAGAGGTACTGCATGCGCTTGTAATAGTTGATCCGGTATGAAGAGATAGCGCTTATCAGCAACACCAGCGCTAGATATACACCAACCGCCGCCAGCCCCGAAGGGGAAATATAATCAAAGCGAATGTTGGCAATCACAAGAAAAACAGCGGCCAGGAACACGGATATTAAAACAGCATAGAGCCAGCGGTTTGCAACAAAAAAGAAAACGACGATTAAAGCGATCACGCCTAAAGACTGAATAAAAAAATCGGGTGATTCGTAAAGATAGAAGATCAGTAAAAAAGTCAGCGACACGATTAATTCCAAAACGGTAATCCAAATGATCAGTGAGCGGTAAACCGGCCGTAATCCGGATACTAGGTAGAAAAGTAAAACCAGCAATAAAAATAACCCTCTGACCGGTAGAATTATCCGGAAGGCCTGGCTGTTAAAATTATGGTAGTAGTCAGGGATAATAAACAAAAAGAACAGGATTCCCAATATCAGGACAACATGCCTGGTATATTTAAAAGTTCCGCTGGTCTCGTACTCGATAAAAGCAGCTTCGAACTTTTTGTCATTAAACTCACCCAGGTGCCTGCAAAAATAGCGAGAGAGTCTTCTTTCGTTAAGCAGTTGGCCAACACTCCCTTTCGGGACACAATAAAAATTTTATGCACTTTTATTAATTGGAGTCAACGTCACCGGCATGATCAACGGCTACTCCGCAAGGGCTTTTTTGTGTTTCCAAGGTCCTTTCGGACCCCGCTTGCCTGGCCGGAAATCCATATCATATCTTTCTTCAAGCTCAGAGATAAATGACTCATTTCCAAGCGGCATCCCGGTTTTTATGTGTTGCTTAATCATCTCTGTATCTTCCGCAGGTATATCCAACGACAGATATTTTCTCCAGTCGCCAAACATGTTTAACAGCGGTTCGACCCGCACCAGATTATCGTCGCGCCCGGAAATATGAGCGGCCGCACTGCTCCAACGGTATTGCCACGCTTCTTTGACCATTCCGGCCCGTACAGGATTCAGTTCAACGTAGGCGACAGCCAAATATAAATGGGCCTCATCCATTGGGAATGAGGTAAAACGACCCTGCCATAAATAACCTTTCCAACCTTGACGCGAGTTTATCAACCAGGTATAACGGCGATGTGCTTCACCAATTGCACCGGCCAGGGATTCTTCTGTTTCCGGCACGGCAATAAGATGAATATGGTTGGGCATGAGGCAGTACGCCCAAATTTCAACTTTTTTCTGCGCACATAACTCTGACATAATCTCAATGTATCGCTTGTAATCATTGTCACAAAAAAAAGTTGAAAGACGGCGATTGCCGCGCTGCGTAACGTGATGCGGTATTCCCGGCACCACAACTCTGGCTATTCTTGGCATAGATACATTATATTATCAATTACGAAAATAGTCAATAATTTTTATTGTGTCCCGAAATTTTCGAGTTCGACGATTACCGCTTCGCCTTGCTCGTCGATGATGTAGGAAAATTCGATCACATCATCCGGTTCGAGCGCGTATTGTGCGAAATTATCCCGCAGCTCTTCCGCGAGACGGAATTCTTTTGGGCCGATTTCATCGGGTACTCCGGAGATTTTCACCGCAATGGTATCGCCTTCCAGCCCGGCAAATCTCCCCGAGTCTATATGCAAGTCTTGGCTTTCGTCTTCAGCGTTGTCTTCACCATTATCTTCACCGATGGCTTCACTGCGGTCTTCCAGGATCACAATCCGGCCGGCCTTTGCTTGCTCGGGATATGATTCGGCAATTGCTCCGTCAGCCCACACCTCCACTATTAAACCGGTGAAATCATCCGGTGAAACAGGCTTTCCGTCCATCTCAACTACAGTATCAGCGGTAAGCGTAAAGTAGATCGCGCGCTTATCGCTCTCAAACCATTCTCCTTCGGGAACACCGGCGCGATCAAGACCTTCAATCACGAGAATAACGTTTTGCTCCGCGGAGTTAACAATGCCGGTAATGGTTGGTGGGGTCGAGCTTTCCGGCTGAGAACAGCCGGCCGCGGCTAAAGCGGTAATCAGCAAAGTGATCAGGATAAAAGACAGCTTGCCTTTCATTGGACACACCCCTCTTTTTTTGTGCCTTTCAAAGTAAAGACACCTTTTACCGCTAAGTGGTTCCTTTCCCTTGTAAAATATTTGGGCAACGCCGAATTAAGGCTAATGATCATTATACAATGAGACAAGAAACTGTCCCTTGACCCATTTAACCCATGATGTGGTGGCCGCAGTCTACGTAGAGTACTGTTCCGGTGACGGCGCCGGCCAGGGCGCCGGCCAGGAAAAGGGCCGTTCCGGCCACATCGCGGGCTTCCGTCAGGCGGCGCAGGGGAGCCTTTTCGGCTACACCGTGCAACATCCGGTTGAAATCATGGACCCCTTTGGCGGAGATGGTGCGGATGGGTCCGGCGGAAATGGCGTTAACCCGGATACCGAGCGGGCCGAGGTCATGCGCGAGGTAGCGCACGCTTGCTTCCAAAGCGGCTTTGGCCACACCCATTACATTATAGTTGGGCACTACCCGCTGGGAGCCCTGAAAGGTCAATGTGATGATACTGCCTCCCTCCGTCATTAAGGGGGCGAGCCGCCTGGACACGGCGGCAAGCGAATAGGCGCTGATATCTTGAGCCAGTTTAAAACCATCCCGTGAGGTGTCAACGTAACGGCCCTCCAGCTCTAATTTACGGGCGTAGGCGATACTATGCACAAAACCATGCAGTCTCCCCCACTCCTTCTCCAGGACAACGGCTAACCGGTCAATTTCTTCGTCTGCGGCGACGTTACAGGGCAGAAGTAATGATCCTGGGATCTCTCTATCGATCAGCATTTATACTTTCTCTTTGAAGCGCTCATCCTGGTAAGTAAACGCCAGTTTCGCCCCGGCGGCGGCATAAGCTTGCGCGATCGCCCAGGCGATACTGCGCTTATTTGCCACGCCCATGATTAAGAAACTCTTGCCTGCCAGTGAAAAATCAGTAATCATATTTGTCACCTCTCCTGTTGTCTTTTCATGCACCCGAAACAGAACCGCGCGCCAACTATTTAATCCACGTTCCTTGACGGCAACCGCTCTTCCTGAATACAAAATGAGGCTTTTTCTCGATAATATGGGTAGCGTAAATGTTTCGGATCGTGCCGGTAATCCCCCGCATTACCAGGGAATGAGTTTCCGCTGTCTGGCCGCGGTAGCGGACACCGTTTAACATATCGCCGTCGGTGATGCCGGTAGCGGCAAAGAAAACATCGTCACCTTTCACCAAATCATCTAATAGCAGCAGTTTGTCCGGATCTGCCAACCCCATTTTACGTATACGGGTCAGATCTTCGTCATCCTCCGGCAAGAGGCGGCCTTGCATTTCACCGCCAAGACACTTAAGTGCGGCGGCGGCAATAACGCCTTCGGGCGCGCCCCCGCTGCCAAAGAGAATATCCACACCGGTATTGTCAATGGCGGTGGCGATTGCGGCAGAAACGTCGCCGTCTGTAATCAGCTTGACCCGGGCACCGGTTTTTCGGATAGCGCTGATAATTTCGGCATGGCGCGGCCGTTCAAGTATTATGGCCGTTAAATCACGCACATCCCGGTCGAGGGCGCGAGCCAGGGCTTTAAGATTTTCCTCGACCGGTGCATCAAGGTTGATGCAGCCGCGTGCCCTGGGGCCCACAGCAATTTTATCCATATAAATATCCGGCGCATGCAAGAGACACCCCTTGGGCGCCACCGCCACCACAGCGAGCGCGTTGGGCAGCCCCTTGGCCACGAGGTTGGTCCCCTCCAGGGGATCCACAGCCACATCCACACAAGGTTCGGTCCCGATGCCCACCTTTTCGCCAATATAGAGCATGGGGGCCTCATCCATTTCTCCTTCGCCGATTACAACAGTGCCGTTAATATGGACAGTGTCAAACACGGTACGCATGGCATCCACAGCGGCCTGATCGGCCGCCACTTTGTCGCCGCGCCCCATTAACCGACCGGAAGCCAATGCCGCCGCTTCAGTAACACGAACAAATTCCAACGCTAATTCTCTTTCCATGAGCTCTTCCCCCATCCAGGCTGATAATTTAACGGTGACTTCTTCCTTCTTCCATTTATCTGCCGCCATGACCGGTTTTAGATAGGGTAATTATAGAGTATAATACAGTCTGCGGCAACTATACCAGCGGCGGCAGCGGCGATAGTCGCTACCGGCTCCATCATTTTTTCAATCAGAAAGGCTTCCCAAACCCGGGAAGCCTTTTGCGGTTGTTATTTTTGTTATAAGTTTATTAATGCGGCAGCTCGACAAAGGAACCGACAGCGGTCAGCAGGTAGCCGGCGACAACCAGCACCTGGAAAACAGTGCCGCCCCAAAGGCCGATGTTCCAGTCGTGCATGCCCCCGACAGCTTTGTAAACCCGGGAAGCACGGAAGGCCGGCACCAGCAGCAGCGACACAACCACGGCGATACCGCCGCCCACGATGCGCATAAAACCGAGGAATGTGGTCAGTCCGGCCAGGGCGATACCCAGCGTGGGCAGGGTAGCCGCCAGCCACGACAGCCGTTCCGACCAGCCCAACCTTTCCTTAATGATCACCACCAGGGCGTATGAAACCGACCAGTAGGTGGTAAGCATGGCCAGGAAGACAAATACTGAGCCCAAGATAACCGCCCAGTTGCCTACGGCGCCGGTCCAGCCGATTATAGCCACCTCGGTTACCGCTTCGGAGACAGAGAGGGTAAAAAATGTCACGATCGACACAAAAATAAAGTTCAGCCCAATGCCCGCCAGCACCGCTTTCGGGATCAGCTTTTTATTCCAGGACAGCCCTTCCACCGCCTGGGGGATTGAGAAGTAGGATGAGAAACAGAACATGACCATGCCGAAAAGAGCAAGGGTCGCGTTGCCGGCCGGTGCAAACACGGAAATCGCCCGGAAAGGAACCGTGGTTGAAGCGGCGGAGAGAACCAGAAAAATGACAGCGATGGCGGCGATGGCGTATTTTTCACTGATGCCCAGTATTTTGAGCCCAAAGGCGACAACGCCGGCGGCAATCAGGTAAAAAAATAATTGGCCGGCCCACAGGGGCAAACCGATCAGGTTCACCAGTATTTCACCGGCGCCGACAATATACGCGGCCATGCTGGAAAAAAGAATCACCACCAGCAGACCGAAAAAAAGCCAGACCAACAGATTCTCAAAGCGCCCTTTAAACAGGTATTTGCGGAACAGCTCCACGATCTGGCTGGATTGCTCATCGCCGCTGCACATTTCGGCGATCATCAGGTGCATGATTACAGAAATCAGGTAAGCCGCAACCATGATCAGCAAAGTCCACGCGGCGCCGTTCAACGAAGCCAGGAAAGGCACAGCCATAATGCCGCCGCCTACCCCGTAACCCGTAATGATACAACTGGCTTCTATAAAGGTAAGTTTTTTTTGTGCCGCCAAAACCGATCCTCTCCTTTTTCGCCGAAATTTAATGATCAATTGGATAATTCGCGTATGTATAACAATTCTCCTGTAAAACCGTCTCCTACCAGGGTTTCAAAACCCGGTAGTTGCCGGCCAGCCAATCCTTGATCCCCGAGGTATACCAGCGGGAAAAACGCCGGTCCGACGGACCGCCGGCCATGGTGGAATGTATCGCTTCCTCCTGGAAATCGGTAATAAACTTGTAAGTCGGTGAAAAAGTGGCTTCGCGCCCGGCCGATTTAAAAATCTGGCTGATCGAGATCGTGGCTCGGCCGCCGGCCAGTTCGACCGGCCCGTAGTCAAATCCGAGAAATTGGGGCAGCCGGCCGCCGAAAAACAAGTTTTTCAACATAATCTTGCGTCCGCTCCCATAAGGATTCGGTTCAGCCGCCAAGCCCCTTTTTACCGCTTGCGCCATGATTTCCTGCCGTTTCTTTCCCTTAAACCAGGCAGAATCCTCACTCAACATAACCCGATCATAGTTCCAATAATAGTCGTGGAACAAGATCGTTTCCGTAACCAGGTACTCAAAAACAGCGGCGCCGAAGTTGAGTTCTCCGAACACAATTCTGCCCATTTCCCGGTAGATGCGTTCGAACAGAGTTGCCGCCAGGGAGTCGGAATCGTAGCACAGATCCCATTCGCGCAGCAGCCTGCCTTTTTCGTTATCAGGCAGCAGCGGTTGCAGCACAGCCATGAATTGCTCCGCCTGCTTGGAATAAAGGTCGTAGTGCATCCTTTTCATGGATTCCACGCTGTGGTCATCGCGGGCGGCCAATAGCTCAGCGATTCGCCCGGTGCGGTAAGGCGCCATGGCCAGGTTGGTTGCATTGATTGCGCCGTATCGGTTCAGATCCTGGTTGGCAGTGACGATGAACTGCTCCGGCGGGTTGTAAATAGAAGGATTCTTGCTCCGGTCATGAAAGCCGCGCCAATCAGAGCGCTCATCCCAACCCGGCAGCGGCAGCAGGCCGCTGCATCCCGCCTCGCGCACGGGAGCGCGCCCGCTCATCTGGTAACCGATATTGCCCTCCCGGTCGGCGATCACCCAGTTAAAAGCGGCAAAGTCCAGCGCCGCGAAGCAAGCCATCGCTTCCTTTACGCCGGTGCAGCGGGAAGCCTCCAGCATCTTCTCCGCCGTCTCCGCGCCGCAATCCCTTGCCGCCGACCAGGCGAAGCATAAATAATAGCCGTCCTCCAGCGGCTCTTGCTCGAGGACACCGTGCTCATTTTCATAATAGCGAACCGTCACCGGGCGCCCCTTCTTGACGCCGATAGTCTCTTCCCGTACCTTGAAAGGCAGCCAGCGGTCGCCTTTACGGTAGCAGCCATCTTTTACATCCTCGATAAAATAATCTATTACATCCATATTACCGTATGTCGGCGACCAGGCCAGGTCGCGGGTGCGGCCCAGCGCCGGCCCGGGGGTGCCCGGTACGGTGGCCCCGGCAAAATAATAATCCCCGGCCTGCATGATTACCTCTTGCCAGATCGCGGGCAGGCGGCTGGTGTCCAGGTGGGGATCGCCGCACAGAATCGGCCGGCCGGAAGCGCTTTTCTTGCCGGATACTACCCAGTTGTTGCTGCATTGCAGCCGCGGGATCGCCGCCCAATGCACCGTCTCCGGAACCATCGGTTCGGGAAGCTTCACGCGGCGGATAATTTCCAGGTAATCTTCCCCGGGATCATCGGTCAGATAGGGGAACAGCTCCCTGATCTGGGCCAGGGGAATCCCTTTTTGAAGCATCTGGACGATAAACCTTTCCATCCAGCCCTGAGTCTCCGTCAGATCGACGATCCCGATCATTTTCGACATCATTATGCAGTCTGCCGCTGTCCAGGGCCGTGGTTTGTAGCCGATCAGCTTAAACTCAAAGGGCGGCTTAATCGAGGTAAGGCGCATGTTCACCCCGGCGCAATAGGCTTCTAACAACTCCTTTGCTTCCCCGGACAGCCGCTCCGCCTGGGACAAAGAATCGCCCCACAGGTTATAGCGGCGCATGGTGATATCCAGGTTCAGCAACGCGGCATCGAGGTGCTCGGCCGCGCTGCCCTTCGCGATCAAGCGGGTCAGCTCCATCGCGACCAGGCGATCATAGGCGTGGACCCACCCCAGTCCGAAATACATATCCGCAAAGCAATCCGCCTTGATGCACGGTATGCCGTGCTCATTTCGTTTGACCTTCAGCTCGCCTTTACGCCCCTGCAAGGTCATGGCCTTTCGGCCTAATTGATCCATATTCAACCCTCCGGATCTCCGGTAATAATGTCTTCTTCAGCTCCACCGCTGCTTTCTTCAAGTTTGGCCAGGGCTTCCGCAACCCGCTTCGGTTGAAACGGCTTCAGCACAAAATCTTTGGCGCCCGCGTTAAGTGCTTCCATGACCAATTCTTTTTGCCCCATTGCACTGACCATGATAATAACGGCGTTGCTGTCGTAAGCCAGAATTTCCTGGACAGCTTTAATCCCGTTGATTTTAGGCATCGTGATATCCATGGTCATCAGGGACGGCTTGTACTGTTTGTAAAGTTCAAGCGCTTGCTGCCCGTCCGCTCCTTCCCCGACAACTTCGTACTCGTTATTCTCCAGGATATTTTTCAAACTTAGTCTCATAAAAGCGGTGTCGTCCACGACGACTGCGGTTTTACTCAAAAAGAATCACCCCTTGTTCAGTGCTGAAGATACCCATTCAACCGGATTGGTTGAAAAGTATTATTCCATGGCACGACACCCTGTTCCTGCACCTGCCGGAAATAAATCCAGATGTAACAAACATATAATCGCATTGTAATATTGCTGAAATCCGGCGGTTTTATAATTCAAATAACCCCTCTTTTAATATATCAGACGCAGCCGTCAGGCTGCGTCGCGTTTATTCATAGAGGTGTCAGAGAACCGTCCGTATGCTTCTATGCTTCCTCTTGGCAATAATCAACGATCAGGGCAGACTGCGCGGCTTAATCTATCATTTACCACTTGCCGTTGTTCCAGGCACCAGCATGCCGGTGAGGTCACGCGCCGCGGAGGTCAGATCGTACATTCTGCGCGTATAAGCGGTATTATGCAGCGAGGAAGGTACTTATCCACCTGCTGGAACCCTCTCTGTCCAGAATATTCTATTCCTCTGCCTCTACCAGCTTTAACTGCTCTTGCAGGTACTGCTTGCGGCAAAGGCTTCTTTGCAGTTTGCCCGAACTGGTTTTAGGCAGTGTTCCCGGATGGACCAGCATGATATCCCGCGGCGGAATGGCGCACACATCGATTACCCGGTTGCGAATCTCCCGGCGCACCTCTGCTAGGTTTTCCGCGCGCACTTCGGCCACAACCACGATATTCTCTTTCCCTTTGCTGCCCGTAACACCGAAAGCGATTACATTACCGGCGCGCACCCCTTCCAGGGTGCCGATCGCCCGTTCCAAATCTTCCGGGAAAATGTTCCGGCCGCCGACAATGATTACATCTTTAATCCGGCCGCAGATGACCAGTTCCGGCGGCCCGCCGTCGGGGCCTCCCACAAAGTAGGCCAAATCACCGGTGCGCAGCCAGCCATCGTGAAACAAGGCGGCGGTCAAATCGGGGCGCTTGTAGTAACCGGTGGTCACCGATGTGCCCCGGATTTCCAACTCGCCCACTTCCCGCTCTTCCCGCACCTCGCCGGTAGCCGGATCACAGACGCGCATCTCCAACCCCGGTATGGGACGGCCGAGCAAAGGCAAACGCCGGGTAGTGGAAAGCCTGGGGTCAGCCCGGCGGGCCACTTTTTCGCTTTCCAAAGTCGCCCGGTCCACAGCATCACACGCCATCCCCCGCAGCGGCGGGGGAAAGCTGCCGCCGATTGCCACCTCGGCCATACCGAAAGCGCAAAAAACCGCCCCCGGATTAAAGCCGAACGGCGCCGCCTGCGCGACAAACTTCTCCACGGCGTCGGGATCAACCGGTTCGGCGCCGTTGAGAGCAATCCGAACAGCCGAGAGATCCAGCTGCTCGCCGGAATCACTGAACCGTTTGAGGGCGCGGGTAGCGAGAACCCACGAAAAATTGGGTCCGGAGGTAACCGTGCCGCGAAAATCGTGCATCCAGCGCATCCAGTCTCCCGGCCGGTTAAGAAAATCCTGGGGTGAAGCCAGCACCAAGGAACAGCCCATGGTCATCGGCACGGTCAGCAGGCCGATTAAACCCATATCATGATAGAGCGGCAGCCAGGAAACAAATATATCCTCTTCCACTACCTCGGCCGCCGTAATCATGCCGTCGATATTGGAGCCGAGGACATGGTGCGGCAGCATGACTCCTTTCGGATCCGCCGTGGAGCCGGAGGTAAATTGCAGGATCGCCAGGCGCTCCAGGTCATCGGAGACCTCCCGGTAGTCTTCGGCAGCCGGGCGGCCCGGCCCGGGCTGGATGTCGGTCAGCAATTCGATTGGCGGATCTCCCTCTGCCGACTCGTAGTAAGCGGCCAGGTCGGGATCGAGCAGCAGCAGGTTAACCTCGCCGTGCCGCATGTGCGCCCGGGTTTGCAGCATGAACTCTTCCAGGGAATTGAGGCGCATCGGCAAGGGCAGCATGATCACACAGGCGCCGGCCAGCCATATACCCTGCACGGCGGTAACCAGAGGGCGGGTAGTCGGTCCCAAGATGGCAATACGGTCACCGGGCACGACACCCCGGGACTGTAAAGCGGCAGCCACAGCCAGGGCATCCCGGTGCAGCTGCGCCCAGGTTATTTTATCCGGCGCGGCACCGGGACCGGCCGCGGAACCGACAAAGGTAATCGTGTTGGTGCCTTTCGCGACCCGGCGCAGGCGGGGTCCGAGAGGTTCTGTTTTTCTGTTCAAATGTGCAGCTTGGTCAGGCATCTTCGCTCCTCCTCCTCATCATTACAGCTCTTTACGATAGATGCGGTATACTTTATACAGTTCACCGCCGGCCTTTTTTGCGTCGAGATTCATCTGCGTGTTAAATTCATGTATAGTCGAACCCTCGCCGAACGTATAACCCAAACGGCAAGCGTTGAGCATGGTATAGTAATAAAGCGCGGCGGCCACGCCCTTCTTGCGCCAGGCCGGCGTCACGAAGAGGATAAACAGCCGTATCCCGGTGATCGATTTTTTGAGCATCAGGAACCTGATCGCCCCCAGGGGAAAGAGCCGGCCGTTCATCAGGGGCAAAACCTGGTTGTAATCGGGTAAGGCCACGGAAAAGCCGGCCGGTTTTCCGTCCGGTCCCTCGATGATCAGAATCAAGTCCGGCACAGCCAACTGTTTCAACTTGGTTGTCTCGGCCTCGATCTCTTCCAGGCTGGGCGGAATTATATCCGGCCATTCAGGCATGGATCGATCCAAAATATCTTTAATCAACAACATTTCGGTTTGCAGCGACTTCAGGTTGATCGACCGCACGGTGAAACCATAGCGCTTTTGCGCCGCCTCCACACCTCTTTTCAACCGATCCGAAGGGCCATTTGCCAGATCGTAATAGTAGGCATGCCGATCAAACTCTTTTTCAAAACCAAAGCCGTCGAAAAATTCCATGTAAAAGGGAGGATTATATGAGTTCAGTAAAACCGGCGGCGAATCAAAACCCTTGATCAAGAGACCCCGGTAGTCATCACCGTTGCTCGGTGACTGCGGTCCTGAAACTGAGGCCGCGCCTTGGCTGCGCAGCCAGTTTAACCCGGCCTCAAAAAGCGATTCCGCTACGGCATAATCTTCAATACTTTCGAAAAGTGTAAGATAGCTTAAATTTTTACTTTTCGCCCGGTTCAAGTGAAGATCCATCCCCACACCGAGCCGCCCTACCGTCTTGCCGTGCCGCTCGGCGAGAAAATGCCGGTGCGGTCCTAAGCGCAGCAGGACATTTTTTTGGGGATCAAGCGTACTATGCATATCCTGCAATAAAGGAGGAACCCAGTGCGGATCCTGGCGATAGAGACGCCACGGCAGTTCAACAAATTTCTTACGATCACTTTTCGTAACCACCGGCCTGATTGTTACTTTTCCTTCCAGAGAAACCACCTACCCGTTCGACTTAATTATGCATACTTCTGCATTTGCCCATAAATTCCTTTTTGTGAACAGGTGCAGCCGCCATTGATAAAACACCGTCCCAACCGGACGGTGTTTCCAGAAAAATTGTTGCGCGGACAAAAAGCTTTCAATCGCTGATTTCAATCGCTTCCGTGGGACACTCCTCCGCGGCTTCACGACAGCAGTCTTGCATCTCAGGCGGAATCTCTTTAACCGTCACGAAGGCGCTTTCATCAGCCAACTGAAATATATCCGGGCAGAGGTCGGCGCAAAGGCCGCAAAAGATGCATTCTTCGTTTACATACGCTTCCAAGAGGCTCACCCTCCTCCAGTTATTAGATTACGGCATCATTCTAGCCTCTTGGGTATAAGACTATACCCGGCAAACCGAAGGATATTAGATCACCAATAAAAACAGCTTAACCAACTCGGGATCGAACTGTATGCCGGCGCAACGTTTCAGTTCCGCGAGGGCGGCCTTTTTTGTTTTAACCTTACTGTAAGGCCTTTCATGAGTCATGGCGTCATAGGCATCGACTATGGCCAGGATCCGGCATTCCACCGGTATTTCTCTCCCTTTAAGCTTGAGGGGATATCCCGTGCCGTCCCACCGTTCATGGTGCTTTAAAATCAAGTCAGCCACCCCTGCAATATCAGGTGAAGAAACGGCAATACGATAACCTTTCTCCGGATGCCGGCGCATAATCTCCCATTCCTCTTCTGTAAGTGAACCTTTTTTAAATAAGATGCTGTCGGGTATACCCACTTTTCCCAGGTCGTGCACCTGGGCTAAAAGGGCCAGGTCGGACAACTGCCGGGTTGTCAAGTTTAGCTTGATCCCTACTTTCCGGCAGAGTTCTGCCAGCCGCTGGGCATGGCCCTCGGTGATATAGTCTCGCTCAGCGAGGGCCGCCAGGAGAGCCTGCACGATCTGACTGCGGGCGCTGTCGCTCCGGTAGAGCTTGTCGCGGTACATCAGGTCATCGGCACGCTTGAATAGCTCGTTTAACGATGTCTCCCCGCTTTCAATAGTAGCCACCCCCAGGGAAAGGCTTAAAGGAAATTCGGCATGTTTTTCATTATACAGGGCAATGTTTTCCCTGATGCGGCCGGAAATTTTTTCACCGGTTTTATCGTCCGTGCGGGGCAGGATGGCGGTGAATTCGTCGCCTCCCACCCGGGCCAGGATATCGGAACCCCGGATCGAATCCCGTAGAACACCGGCACAGGCGATCAGCTGCTGGTCACCTTGAATATGACCGATGGTATCATTGACTAACTTCAATCCGTCCAGGTCGGCGGAGATAATCGTGATTGGATAACTGCGGCTGCCGTCCAGGCGCTTGAGTTCCGCTTCAAAGAAAGTTCGATTATAGAGACCGGTCAACTGGTCATGCAGGCTTAAATAGCGCAGCTGCTCTTCAACCCTGATCCGTTCAGTAATGTCCCGCACCACCCCCCTGAACCCGGTGATCGAACCTTCCTTATTCCGAATCGGTGAGATGGAGAACTCTCCAAAAATGGTGCTGCCGCCTTTGCAGACTATCTCCGTGGTAAAAGCGCGGTCAGAGCGCTCCGATACAAAAACCTGTTTGAAGGTATTGAAAACAGCCTTCGGATCCTTAAATAAGCGCCGAAAACTCATCCCCTGCAGTTGAGCTTGTTGATAACCAAGCACCTGGCAGGCGGCCTCATTACAGAAAGTAATCTTTCCGGTCAGGTCTACTTCATAATACCCTTCTTCGATGGAAGCCAGGATCTCCCGGTATCTTTCTTCCGACTTTCTTAAATCTTCCGCAACTTTTTTCTCTTCAGTGATATCCCGCACAAAGGTAACCACTTCGTTGGCGCCGCTGACGATGCAGCGTGCTTCAAACTCAAGCAGACCGGCAGGGGTTTTCAGGCTGTATTCAATAGTCTGCAATTGGCCGGTTTGCAAAGACCTTTCAATGCAGGCCAGCAGATTCCGCGCCAGTTCCGCCGGCAGGACTTCATCGACTGTTTTTCCCAACATCTGATCAAGAGGATAGTACAGTTTATCCGGGTCATGGTGTAAGATGTCGAGGTAACGGCCGTGCCGATTAAAACGGATAAGCATATCGGGGATAGCTTCCACGATCGAACCCTTGAGGATTTCACTGGCCTGGAGAGCATCGTATACCTGTTTTTGTTCTGTAATATCCTCACCGATACAGAGGTACTCCAGCAGCACCCCTTCCCGGTCAAACAGGGCCCGGTTGCTCCACCTGATCCAACGCGATTGTCCATCGTGCGCTTGATTGGCATGTTCATGGGCCGCGACGGCCTGATCCGGGGTTAGAGAAGTAAGGAGCCGCTCAACCTTTTTATAGGTATCGGGAGGGATATAAAAACAGAGTTTATCACCGATAATCTCCTCGCGCTTCTTACCCATGAACCGGCAGTAAGCGTCATTGGCAAAGGTGAAAGTCTTGTCGGGAGAGAGCCGGCAAAGCAGCGCCGGAATGTCTTCCACCATGGTCCGATACCATTCCCGGCTCTGCCTGACCGCCTCTTCGGCAGCCATTTGCTCGTTGATATCACGAATCGATTCAATCACGCCGACCGGGTTTCCCTTGCGGTCATAGAGCGGCGTGGCCTTGGCCCAAAAATAGGTACCCGTTGCGCCGACCATGGGGCAAAAACTTTCGCTGATCAGCGATTTGTCCGCTTCGCGCTTAATGGAGAGAAAACTCTTTTCAACGGCGCTGTCCGGCTGAAAAACGAGGTCGATCAGGATGGGGCGCCGGTGCCCGTAAAAAGGCACCGCGTAGGCATACTCCCCCCGCCCTAAAATCTCCGCCGCCTTAATGCCGGTCGTCTTTTCCATGACCCGGTTCCAGGCGATAACCTTACCGTCCATATCGATGGCAAAGGTCGCATCCGGCAGCGATTCAATGATATCGTGCAAGCGCTGCTGGGATTCATCCAGGGCCTCTTCAGCGCGCTTGCGATCCGTGATATCCAGCCCGAATTTGATCAGAGCCGTCACGGCGCCGCCTTCATCCAGCACCGGGTAACCGCGCAGCAGCAGGACCCGGCCGTCCGGGATAACCACTTCGCCGTGCCGGGGATGCCCCGTATCACGCGCTTCAACAAGCGGGCATTCCGCGCACGGTTCGGACCGGTTATACCATATTTCATAGCAGTGGCGGCCAACCAAAGTTTGAGGCGGCTGTGATAGCATCTCCCCATAGGCGTTATTGGCCCAGCGGATACGCAAATCGCGGTCGCAATAAGCAAATATCTCGGCGGTGCTGTTCAGGATCAGCGATTTCTCGGCCTCTGAACGACGGACGGCCTCCCGCGCTGCGTATTCATCCGTCACGTCGGAGAAAACCATGACCACCCCGCCGACATTGCCGTGAGCGTCCCGAATCGGCGCCGCGCTGTCGGCGATCTGGCGCCTGGTTCCGTCACGGGCGATCAGAAGGGTATGATTGGCCAGGCCGACGATCCGGCCGGATTCCAGCACCCGGCTCACCGGATCGACGGCGCTCTCGCCGGTTTGGGCATTAACAACCCGGAACACCTCGGTGAGCGGCCTATTGACTGCTTCCTTAAACAACCACCCGGTTAGCCGCTCGGCAGTCGGGTTCATGCGCGTGATCCGCCCCGCGGGATCGGTGGCGATGACCCCGTCACCGATCGACTGCAAGGTGACGGCAAGGTTTCCCTCGCTTTGCCGGAGTTCCTCCAGCGCTTCGTGATGCCGGGCGGCTTCAATACAGGCGGTAATACGCGAGGCCAGGGTTAAGGCCAGCAGCTCTTCCTCGGGCAGCCAGCGCCGTTTTTCCCCGGTATGTTCGAAACTCAAAAGCGCGGTCAACTTGCCGTTAACCCAGACCGGCGCGTCGAGCAGGGAAACGATCCCTGTTTTCCGGTAGTAGGCAGCCGGAATCCGGGCCGTGCGCGGATCGCTGTAGACATCTTCGGCGGCAATAACCTTACCGATGCTGTGGCACCGGCAGTACTCGGGGAAGAGCGCACTCTCCAGGATATCGCCGCTGCTGTGAGTCTCTTTGCTGAGTTCGTAGAGATCGTGGCAATAAATCTGCGAATAATCGGGGTTGTAGAACCAGATACTTACCCGTTCGCTGCCCATCACCCGCGCGGACAACTCCGTGATCTGCGGCAGCGCCTCCAAGGGGCTGCCTGCAAAATGAGCAGTTTGCCTGATCAGCGCTGCAAAGAGATCAATGTTCTCCTGCAATTGCAACTCGCGTTCATTATACCCGGTATCGCTACCCGCGCTGTTGGCCTGAGACATCGGAAGAACCCCTACCCTTAAAAAAATGGAATAATAAGAAGTATTCGACAGGTTTGGCTAAAACCCTCTTCTTTTTGCGGGGGTTTATCCCGGCGCAGGCGTCAGGCGGCCTCTAGTAAACGTGCCAGGCACGTTTAGCGATTGAGCATCTCCTCCAACAGCGCGATGGCATCGCGGATATAGCCCGTGCACAGGGTATTATGGAGATCTTTTGCCTTAATTAACTCCGCTTCCGCGGGAATGCTCACATCGTAACCCAAAAGTGCGCGGCATTTCAGCTGACCGTGACACTCCTTGAACTTTTCGATAAAAATGCCGGCCTGCTCGTAAGCATATTCCTTGGTCTCCAGGTCGCCGGGTCGGGTCATGCCGTATTTCAGGCCGAGCGCCATCAAGGCACCCATAACCGCGCCGCAGGTCTCGCCCATCCTGCCGATACCGCCACCCAGGGCGCCGGCTACCCGCAAAGCGGCCTCTTTATCCAGGCCTAAATCAGGGGCGAAAACCGCCAGCACCGTCTGGGCACAATTAAAGCCCTCTTTAAAAATAGCCTGGGCTTCTTCACTTCTGTCCATCTCTTCAACCTCCCGCCGTCTTTATAAAACATTTCTACGAAAACGGCCGGTTATCCTTTCCAGGTGCTTGTCGAGAGAAGGGATATATGCTTTCGCAGCGAAATAAGCTCTATTGAAGCACAGTGAATATTAACCTTTTCCCGAAAGGTGGTTCAAGATGCCTGAATCCGAAAGTATGCTCAAGAAGCAAAACATTTTACTGGTGTGGGCCTTGTTCATCGGATTGCTGTTTAACTACCTTTTCTCCGGAAAACCGACGGGTGTCTCCTTCCCGATCTTTACCGTCGCTTTCTATCTTTTTTTTATCTTGAACATGAAGGGGCTCCTGCAGCGGCGGGAGAGGGCGGCAGGCTGGTTGCTGCTTATCCCCGTGCTGGCCCTCTCGGCAACATACGCGATTTACGCCCCCAATTTTTTCTGGATCATCAACTTTTTGCTGCTCCCCGCCCTGATCGTTTTCCATACCGAAATTATCTTCGCGGGCGGCGCAAGCAACCTGTTTTCGATCGGCCGCCTGATCAGCAGTTTTGCCAACCGGTTCGGGTTTACGCTGGCCGGCTTCTTTATCTCTTTCAGCGTCGTGGGGAGATCTTTACGGCAGAAAGGAGATAAAGAACGTTTCTCTGTCTTGAAAAAGATATTAGTCGGGATCATTATTGCAGTGCCCTTCTTGCTGCTGGTTATCTACCTCCTTTCATCAGCCGACCAGGTGTTCGCTTACTATTTCAAACAGATCGCCTATATCCAGATTAATGTCAGCCTGGGAGACGTACTGCTGGTTATATTGATCGCATTTTTGTCATTCGGTTTTGTCTTCAGCTTTTGGAAACAAAAAGAAAGAGAAGAACAGCTCAAGGCCAAGATGCAGGCGGTAGAGGCAAACGCCCCGCAAAACCAGGCAGGAAATGCGCCGGTTCCGGAAATAAAAAAATGGGATCCAATCACAGTGCTCACTTTTCTGCTGCTCTTGAATGCGGTCTATGCCGTCTTTGCGGCGATCCAGTTTTCATACCTTTTCGGGGTGTCGGGACTTGCACTGCCGGCGGGGTATACATATGCGGAATATGCGCGCCGCGGCTTTTTCGAGCTGATTGTAGTCTCTGTGCTTAATTTCGGTATGCTTTTGATCGTGATCGGCGCAGTCTGTAAGAAAAACCGGGTTGCACTGGGCGTGATTCAAGGCCTGCTTGTGCTGATGGCAATCAGCACCGCGGTCATCCTCACCTCCGCCCATCTCCGGTTGTCGCTCTATGAGCAGGCCTACGGATTTACATTCTTGAGAGTTATCGCCCATGTCTTCATGGCCTACATCGCCGGGCTGCTGATCATATCACTCGTCAAAATCTTCCGCTACACCATCAAGCTAAACCAGGTGTTTTTTATCGTTTCAGCTGTTTTTTATCTTGCGATCAACTACGCCAATATTGACGGCTTTATTGCCCGTAAAAATATTGACCGCTATCTCGCACTGGGCAAATTGGACCAGGCCTACCTGCTCTCCCTTTCAAACAACGCCGCTCCCCAGTTGGCCAGGCTCCTCGACGATGAAGATCGTATAATTGCCGGCGCGATCAGGGCAGACCTTAATTGGCGCCGGGCGGCGCTGCCAGACCACTGGCAGTCCTTTAACTTAGCGGATTACAGGCTGAGCAAGATCAGGGAATAGATCTTTACCGGTTCAGCCCGGTGATATCCCCTTTTCGGTCATTTAGTATTGTTATAGCCCTGAAAAGGTAGATAAGCGCGATACCATAATAAAAAACCCAAAATAACGGTACGGTGACCTCCACTATGTTCAGCAGCGCCTTCAACACCATGGGAAGGGTGAGGGTGTAGATGCTCAGTTTGTACAGATTGCCGAAACCGATTTTTGTTTTAGCGGTACCTGCAAAAATCAAGCCGCCGGCACCGA
Organism: Bacillota bacterium; assembly: GCA_040751775.1. Lineage (GTDB taxonomy): Bacteria > Bacillota > Dethiobacteria > DTU022 > DTU022 > JBFMGD01. Next base: position 36,177 of record JBFMGD010000023.1, read on the forward strand.
TGATCAAAGCGCTGAGCAGTTTGCCGCAGAAATAGAAAATGAATCCGAAAAAGATGATCAGGAGTGAAAACCATTTTAACATCGGGAGCCATTCAATCACGTCATCCTTGGTGATACTAATATTCCCCAGCGATTTAAAGCTGTATTGCTCTAAGCGATAAGCGTTCTGCTTTTGGAACCATCCATGCTTTGTAATCAGGATGCCTTGCTGGTAGTTATCCAATACGCTACCGTCCAGCTGCCCCGTGGTATCGACCGCGAAAAAATAATCAGCTGATTGATCTATAATATATGGCATCGCCGCATCCATTGTCAGTTCGCCATTGTGCAGCTCGAAGTGAGGCGCATCTGTATTCATAGCCAGAACCATTTCGTCAATCGTAGCGCAATAATTTACTAAGGGCTTAATACCGCTCAACCCGGCCAGGATTACTGAAATGAAAAACAGGTATAAAAATGCCCTTCCCAGGGATTGGCGAAAAAAATAGCGGTAAGCTTCGATCTTAAACATACTGGAGACAAATTGCCTGGGTAAATCCATCTTCTCCAACCGTAGTCACCCCCACATATGTTAATAAACAACCTGCCGGCTATTATGTAATTTATTCTTCCTTGCAAGCGTTGTTCGATTGACTCTCTAATAATCTTGGATAATCTCTTACCCCATGCGCTACCCGCAAGATAATAATCTCATTATAAAATTTATAAAACAAAAGGTATTTTTCAATGATGAGCATTCGGAATCCCGCCTCGCGCATTTTCTTATCGGGAACCAGTATACCGAGTTTCGGAAAAGTTGCAAGCCGGTAAACACTGGCAACGAGTTTATCGTGCATCTTCATTGCAACTGCCTTACTGTCCTTAGCAATATACAGCACGATTTCCTCTAAATCGTCAAGGGCTGTCTGCAAAAACTCCACTCTACACTTCATTGATCAGCCCCTTTATTCTTTCACTGACTTCCTCAATGGTATAAGTGTTTGCACCAGAGATTTTTGCGGCTTCCGCTTCCAGGAGCTTTTCACGCAAATCCAACATTTCTTCCCGATAAGAATAGGCTTCAATGCTCATAACCACAAGGTCGCCCTCGCCATTTTTGGTAAGGAAAACCGGCTGCATTTTTTCCTTGCAAAACCTTGAAATATCATTATATTCATTTCTCAACGCTGTTGAAGGTTTAATTATCATGCTCATCACCTCATAGTATTCTATACAATTTATATCATTATTCTATGCAGGAGTCAACAATTGGAGAAAACCTGTTTTAAATCCACGCCCAATCCCGGGAAGTTTACCGATTGTGCCGTCTCATTGCTTTTGAAGGTCTGTTTTTGCTCAATATTGATGCCGGCAAAAGCCTGCTCTTTTCCGCGCTGCAAGCGTTTATCGAGGCGGTCGGTTTCAGCTTCAGCATGTTTGCTGCCGCCGGCGGGGTGAAAAGCCAGGCGGTATTTATTTCTGGACCGGCGCCAGAAAATACTTCCTGCGCATCTGGGGGGTGAACTGTTCCTGACGCTGCTATTGCTGTTACTCTCTCCTCCCTGACAGCCGGCTGGGGCCTGTGGCTGTTGTCGGTTTTGCGGGTGGTTTACCTTAGCGCCTGGCCGGTTATCTGAACACGGCCTTCGGCTTTCCGATCACCATTATCGCCGGCTGGCTGATCATCGTTGCTAAGGCGCCGCGAATTTGCCATACTCCGGTCGTTCGGCATGACGCCGCGCGGCTTCAACCGCATGATCTACCTCGAGAGCCTGTTTTACGGCCTGAAAGCGCGTGCGTGATCACCGTGCTGCTGATCGTTTTCAGCACCATGCTCTACGCGATCTCGAAGCTGAAGACGGAGAATATCGTGGACACGCTGCGCCGGGAAAGCATTTAAAGTGAAATGAAAAGGGTGGCAGGGAACCGTCCCCTGTCACCATGCGGCAATTCGAAAGAGCGCCACCTTAACCCATCGCACGCCGGATGACAATCAGTTGATCTCTTTCATCGATCGCCTCATATATTTTTTTCTCGCCGAACTTCAGGATATCCCCCATCGCCTCAAAGGAAGAGTGCTTATCCCCTCGCTTGAGCGCCTCCAAGAGTTTCCGGTTTAAAGCCAGCGAAGTTTGCGGTGCGCCGGCCAGTGAATAGAAAAACTCGGTAAAAAATGAATAGACCGGCTTGAATGATTGGAATACAAGCTTGCTGACAATGTTGCCTGAAACAGCGACGATTTTATAGTGGAAATCATAATCACATTCGGTTAAGACGGGGATATCTGCAAGGTGCTCTTCTTTTCTTTGAAGATTACTTGTCAAATACTCAATATCCTTTGCCGTAACGTGGCGAGAGGCTTCAGCGGCGGCATCTGTTTCAGTGGTAAACCTGAATTTTAGCAGGGAATCAAGGGTTTGCCTGTCGATAGTCCTGCGAATACGAAGCGTTTGCACCAGGGTATCGAGCGAGCCGTCACTGTAAAAATCCCTCACATAGGTGCCGCTCTGGGGATAGGTTTAGACAAATCGATTCTGCGACAACATGGCGATAGCTTCAATAAGAGCCATTTGCGTTCTTTGAAAACGCCTGAAATATAAAATGTCATTAAATTACAATGTCATTAACTTAAGGCTTTTGAACTAGGAAAAGGGCTGGTTTTTGATTTGTTTTATCAAAATCCCAGTCCTTTTTGCTTTAATCAAGGAATTATCAGCGTTGTAAGGGTAAAGTGTTCGATTGGGGAAGCACTCATCTATAGGATTTTGATTCTGCTAGGGTATATTTAGGGGTGATTATTTGAGTAATTCCCGACCAGTTGCCCTCGGGTTCGGGGATAATGTCGCCCTTTGCGCACCGGAAGCAAGTTCTGTTTTATTTCATCTATAATTGATTTCATTAACTCCTCACGTTTCTTTCTATCTTTTTCCAGAATGAATGAGATAAGTTCTTCTTTCATGATACCAATAGCAATGTTTTTGTTGATGGCCATCACATATTTTTGCCGGTTGCTTTCATCTGCCTCTAGTTCCATCTGTGCTTCCAACGCCATATCATTCATTACATTACAGAGATATACTGTGGCAAAAATATCCTGTTCCAGTAGGATGGGCTTGGTCCCAGTGAAGTTTTCAATACATAGTTTGTTTTTGAGGTCATCATACACGGTTTCTATTTCCCACCTCATGCTGTATAAAACGCCGATTTCCTCGGTTGAAAATTTATCAGGCGAAAGGTTAGTTGCCAGATATTCGTTGCCACCATTTTGCAATCTTATACGTACAAAACGCAAGACTATGCTTCCTGTTTTTTCTAGCTTATCTGCAATCGGAGTACCCCTATGGGGATTGATCCGAGTCCTGTCAAAGACAATCTCAACCATACAGTCATCATCATCCATCTGGTTTTGTTCTTTTTTAAATGATGTTAGGCCTAGTCTAACCAGGAATTTTGTCTGCCGTTCGATGAGTTCGATAAAGAGTTCACCTGAAGGATACCCTCTGTCAAAAACAAAAACGCAGGGATGATGGCCAACCACTTCACTGATATTGTCAATATGGGCCAGTGCCTGCTTTCGTTCATCGAACTTCCACCGGTTAATGCTACCGTCAATTATCATTTTATTTACGGTGTCATACAAACAGGAAAGTCCTATTTGGGCTTGAGGTTTCACATTTTTTCTGGAGGCATTCCCATAAAGCTTTACGTTTTCTTCCGTTGTTGGTACGTTAATAGCAGAACCGTCAGCAGCCAAAATAAGATAGCCATTTCGTTTCTTTACCATTTCTGTATCCTTATAAAAGTTAGATGCATGAAACCTTGCCAATTCCAAAAATGCTTCCGGGTTTAATTTCATCCTTTGTTTTAGGTACCCGGTTTTTGATATCTTATCTTTGAGGAACAATATTTTTTTAAAACTTCTCAGTTCCATAATAAGTGTCCTTCCTTTCCGGAATAGTACAGTCAGTATTAGCTTGTCCAATGGCATTTTCCTTTTTCTCATAAAATGGCTTCCCTTCAAAGCTCTGCACATTGCAATAAAACTGCCTCTGCTGGAATGTTCCATATCATTTAATATACGCATTTCGGAATGTCTCACTACAGCCACTCCTTTTTCATTAGTCGTCATATACCAGCTTTGGTTTTTTCTTAGAATAGGCAGCCTTCAGATACGGAATCTGATCCTCTGTAACTGGGCCAAGATTAGCTTTTACTGACTGGACTACTTTCCCATTAATTCTTTTGTTTTCTACAAGGCTGGCATAGTAGTGCTTCTTGCCACCATAAGTTTTTGTAAGAACCTTAATAAACAACGTCACCACCTCTCACTACAATATAGCATTTAATCAGCCTTATATCAACCAGATATTCGTAATACATCTCACTACAGCTAGTGCAAAAAAATAATGACCATAATTATGATCATTATCCGTTAACTTTTTGCCATTTCCCTTAAGTTAATGACATTGTTAATTTTAGTCGGTTAATTGCTGTTTCAATTCCTCATAGGTAGGCTGGAAATGTTGACCGCCTCGCCCATTGTCTGTATCAGGTGCGTTTCAATTCCTCATAGGTAGGCTGGAAATATAATGAATCTCTAATTCTTTTTCACTTAACAATATGTTTCAATTCCTCATAGGTAGGCTGGAAATATCTTGAGCCGCCAGTGATTGATGCTCAGGAACCGGGTTTCAATTCCTCATAGGTAGGCTGGAAATCCGTATATCTTATCTAACTCAGCACTAAGGTAATCGAGTTTCAATTCCTCATAGGTAGGCTGGAAATCGGCTACCCTTGGGACTCTAACCCCTGGGTATGGGGTTTCAATTCCTCATAGGTAGGCTGGAAATTTCTCACTGTTCCTAATACCGACATGGCTGGCCAAAGGTTTCAATTCCTCATAGGTAGGCTGGAAATCGCCGCCCCGACGGTACCACAGAAACCATTACCGTGTTTCAATTCCTCATAGGTAGGCTGGAAATACATGGCGGCCCGGCTGCTGGCCGCCTGTGACGCAGGTTTCAATTCCTCATAGGTAGGCTGGAAATAGAAGGGCTGATGGCTGGTACCGAAGGTTATAACCAGTTTCAATTCCTCATAGGTAGGCTGGAAATCCGGGCAGCCTTAAGACCGGCCTGAGTTCTTTCGGGTTTCAATTCCTCATAGGTAGACTGGAAATGGCTGGGGCGGCCCCTCCGATGAATTCAGGTTTCGTTTCAATTCCTCATAGGTAGGCTGGAAATTTTCCGCGCCCTGGGGTACGGTGCGGTAAACAGCCTGTTTCAATTCCTCATAGGTAGGCTGGAAATACTGGGAAACGAATCCCGGTTTTCGTGTACACTTGGTTTCAATTCCTCATAGGTAGGCTGGAAATCTTTTGGCCTTTGCCGATGGCAGCGTTAGGGTGCTAAGTTTCAATTCCTCATAGGTAGGCTGGAAATACCGAGCAGGCGAAAATCAGCATGCGGACGGAAGTGTTTCAATTCCTCATAGGTAGGCTGGAAATAGGCCACGGTTGAAGATGAACGCTCCAGCTTGATTGGTTTCAATTCCTCATAGGTAGGCTGGAAATCATTGAACGAGATATTCTCGGAAAAGACGAAAATGAGTTTCAATTCCTCATAGGTAGGCTGGAAATTAAATATTCTTTAAGTTCTTTCGCTCTTTCATCCCAGTTTCAATTCCTCATAGGTAGGCTGGAAATCTTCCAATGTCGAAGGTTTAGAGCGTTGATCAATAGTTTCAATTCCTCATAGGTAGGCTGGAAATGTTAAAACAATTAGAATTAACTTTTTAGATACTTTGTTTCAATTCCTCATAGGTAGGCTGGAAATAAAGACGGGAAGGCATATTTTCGCGGTGTGATCGAGTTTCAATTCCTCATAGGTAGGCTGGAAATAGAACATCAGAGAAAATACATCGATGAGCTCACCCAAGTTTCAATTCCTCATAGGTAGGCTGGAAATACTATTAGAACAATCACAAATTAATTTCCAACAATGTTTCAATTCCTCATAGGTAGGCTGGAAATAAGCAAGCGAAATGGCTGATAACTTAATTCAAAATGGTTTCAATTCCTCATAGGTAGGCTGGAAATGAAAAGCCCACTCCGCGGTTTCCTCATCAAGACTGTGTTTCAATTCCTCATAGGTAGGCTGGAAATTTTGGGCTCCCTTGCATCCATGATTTCCATCGAAGTTTCAATTCCTCATAGGTAGGCTGGAAATTGCACGCGCACATCCAACGACGCGAAATCCAGGGAGTTTCAATTCCTCATAGGTAGGCTGGAAATTAGCATCCCTTTCCTGGACGGTTGCACCAAGTTTTTTGTTTCAATTCCTCATAGGTAGGCTGGAAATGCAAAGGTCGCGCTCGAATGCATCCCAGTCAGCGTTGTTTCAATTCCTCATAGGTAGGCTGGAAATGCCGATAGAGATTGCCTGGCCAACACGGTAGAGGTCGGGTTTCAATTCCTCATAGGTAGGCTGGAAATCATTGGGCGCGCCCCGACTCACTGACACATAGTCTGTTTCAATTCCTCATAGGTAGGCTGGAAATAGTCACCTGGTGGTTACTTTTTTGTTTGCGACTATTGGTTTCAATTCCTCATAGGTAGGCTGGAAATGCTGATATTGGAGCCACCCGGTAACAGTATTTGGTTGTGTTTCAATTCCTCATAGGTAGGCTGGAAATGGGAAGCGGGGTTTGGTAGTGGTTACAGGTTGCGGGTTTCAATTCCTCATAGGTAGGCTGGAAATGAGAATGAAAGGCCTTAGAATGGCGGCAAAAGATTGTTTCAATTCCTCATAGGTAGGCTGGAAATGCTGAGCAAGACGACATCAGGCAGTTGTCTACCGCATCGTTTCAATTCCTCATAGGTAGGCTGGAAATGCGGCTAATCGCGCGCTGGAACTGCTGGGCAAGCAGTTTCAATTCCTCATAGGTAGGCTGGAAATGAAAAGCCCACTCCGCGGTTTCCTCATCAAGACTGTGTTTCAATTCCTCATAGGTAGGCTGGAAATAATACTTAGGAAAAATTGGTTGACGCAGAAGATGAGTTTCAATTCCTCATAGGTAGGCTGGAAATACAGCGGGAGAAGGCCAGCCTTGAATCATACCGTGTTTCAATTCCTCATAGGTAGGCTGGAAATGGAGTTACCACACAGATAAATCATAGCGTTGAGGCACGTTTCAATTCCTCATAGGTAGGCTGGAAATGCTTACTTTGGCAATGCTAAACAATATATGAATTGTATGTTTCAATTCCTCATAGGTAGGCTGGAAATACGACTGCTATAATGCCTTATATTAGATTTTATTAGTTTCAATTCCTCATAGGTAGGCTGGAAATCCCGAGGACCAGGCCGCACTACTGAAGCAGCCAAAGTTTCAATTCCTCATAGGTAGGCTGGAAATTCAACACCCTTTGAAGTTACAAGGGTTTGCGGTTTGTGTTTCAATTCCTCATAGGTAGGCTGGAAATGATGACACCCGAACAATTTGCAGCAAAGTATTTCCGTTTCAATTCCTCATAGGTAGGCTGGAAATGATGATTTTCTGCAGCTTGATATCCGTCTTCGAGGTG
>JBFMGD010000024.1:0-41050 GCA_040751775.1 Bacillota bacterium
CAACTCCACGCGGTTAATCTCTGTTGATTGAAGGCAAAGTCATCTGGAGGTATAACCGCCTCCGGCTTTTGGCCGGCTGGATTCAACTGTTTCTGCCGCGTTACACCTTGAATCCGCACAAAAAAAAGTGTATAATAACGGAGGTCAAGGTTGGTGTTTGTTGAACGTGGAGAGATGGCTGAGTTGGTCGAAGGCGCTCGCCTGGAAAGCGAGTAGATGAGGCAAAACCTTGTCTCGAGGGTTCGAATCCCTCTCTCTCCGCCACTTTTATAGCTTGGCCGTGCTAGACGGGGAGGTAGCGGTGCCCTGAATCCGCAATCCGCTATAGCGGGGTTGAATCCCTGCCCCCGGCTTCGCAGTTTTTGGGGACAGCACCCGGTAAGTGGTGACGAAAGCCCGGTCCCGTGCGGCGCAAGCTCATAAACCCCGTCAGGTCCGGAAGGAAGCAGCGGTAAGTGGGTTTTTGCGGGTGCCACGGGGCTGCCGGGCTGGAGCTAACTGCCTGGCCGGCGCCTGGGGACGGAGGCCAAAGGCAGGTGCACGGCCTTATTATTTTTTATACAGGCAATCATTGAATCATAAGAGGTTGAGGTGTGAATACAGATGGCTTACTTGAGCCTGTACCGTCGACGGCGACCTCTTACTTTCTCCGGGATGACGGGGCAGGAGCATGTGGCCCGCACTTTAAGCCATGCCCTCGCCCGGGGGCAGTTGGCGCACGCCTACCTGTTTTGCGGTCCGCGTGGGACGGGCAAAACTACTGCCGCCAAAATTTTGGCCAGAGCCGTTAACTGCAACCGGTATCCCGTTCCTGAACCCTGCGGGAGTTGCATTTCCTGTCGCGATATCGCAGCCGGTGTAGCCATGTCCGTTATTGAAATGGATGCCGCTTCCAACCGTGGCATCGAAGAGATCAGGGAACTGCGGGAACGGACCCGCTATGCCAGCAGTGACAGCCGGTTTAAGGTTTATATCATTGATGAAGCGCATATGTTAACGAATGAAGCCTGTAACGCCTTTCTAAAAACGTTGGAAGAACCTCCGGCCGGCGTTATTTTTATATTGGCCACGACCGACGCTTCGCGATTGCCATCCACTGTAGTCTCTCGCTGCCAACGTTTTGATTTTCATCTTCTCCGGGCTGATCAAATCATGCAGCATCTTCAGGAGATTGTCAGGGAAGAGGGATGGCAGGCTGAAGAAGAAGCTTTACGCCTGATTTCGCGGCTCGCGGAAGGTTCCATGCGAGATGCCCTGGGACTCCTGGAGCAATGCCAGGCCTACGGGGAAGAGATTGTGACGGCCGACCATGTCCGTACGGTTACCGGGGTTACCCGGGTGGAAACCCTTGCGGCGTTGATTGATGCCGCCGCAGCCGGAGATCTGGATAGCGGTATCAGCGTATTACAGCAGATTACCTACAGCGGCCGTGATCTGGTCCTCCTTTTGCGTGATCTTACATTTTTTTTCAGCCGCCTGCTCTTAAGCGGTACGACAGAAGGGCCTCGCCTTGAAGAGAGTTACTTCGGTTTTGAACAGACGTTAAAGCGGTTCCGGGGTCATTTTCCCAAAGAAGCGCTTCTTGATGTGGTGGCGCTGCTGCATCAGGTCAGCGGAGAGATTCGGCATGCCCACTCTCCGCAGTTTGTCCTGGAAGTGGCGTTTATCCGGATGCTCCGCTTGTTGAACAGGCCGGTGAAGCACAAACTGCCGGCTTCGGCGGAGCCGGTTCCCGCCAAGCCCGCTTCGCTAGAACCGCCTCCTGCAAAAAAGGAGACGCTGCAGGTTGAGGCTGTCGAACCTACCCCGGTAAAAAGCGCTGCCGTTGTAAAAGAGCCGCGGTGCCCGGAGCCCGCCCTGGAAGCCTGTCAGGTTTCGTCCGGTGCCGCATCGAAGACCGCTGACTGCGGAGTTCCGGCACAGTTTTGGACCCGGCTTCTGCAGGAAGTGAAAAGAGGACAGTCCAGCACACATGACTATTTGCGCGCCGCAAAAAAGCACGCCTGGCAAGGCGACCTCCTCATCCTTACATATTCCGAAGGGGATGACAAGGGAGTTTTTTCCGCCGCGCGCATCGTGGAGAAAAGTCACCGCCTGCTGGTCGAAGAGGCGCTCCACAAGTTATGCGCCAGGCCTATCCGGATCAAGGCGGTTGTATCGGACGCACTTGAGGTCAATACGGTTCAGGCGGCGGAGGAGACGGCAGCAGCCGGGGGGGAGTTTTACGAAGCGGCAGCGGTTGAACCCAACGTAACAAAAGAAGAAAACATGGACGAACTGGCCTTTGACGAGGTAGTGAAAATGTTCAACGGGCAGGTCGTTGATACCCGGGACAAGGAGGATTATTAGGTGATGAGCAATGGTATGGGCAAGATGATGAAACAGCTGCAAAAGATGCAGTCGCAGATGACCAAGCTGCAGGAAGACCTGGCCAGACGAACAGTACAGAGTTCAAGCGGGGGTGGTATGGTCAGAGTAGAAGCCAACGGGCAAAAAGAGCTGGTATCGGTGCAGATAGACCCGGAGGTGCTGACGGAAGAGAACAGGGAAATGCTGGAAGACCTGGTGCTGGCCGCTGTAAACGAGGCTTTAAAACGGGTTGACGAGATGGCGGCGGCGGAGATGCAAAAAATTACCGGTGGCCTTGATCTTCCTCCGGGGCTGGTATAACCGGATTGAGGGATAAACCATGACTTATCCGGAGCCGCTCCAAAAACTGGTTGAGGGGCTGTGCCGTTTCCCCGGTATTGGACCAAAAACGGCCCAGCGGCTGGCTTTTTTCTTGCTCGGTCTTTCCCGGCAAGAGGTTGTCGGGATCGCCCGGGCCATGGTTGAGGCCAAGGATAAATTGAAGTTCTGTCCCCGTTGCGGTTGTCTCACTGAGCTTGAGATATGCCGGTTTTGTACTGATCAGCGCCGCGAACAGAGCCTGTTATGTGTGGTGCAGGAAACGCGCGATGTGCTGGTCCTGGAGAGAACGGGTCAGTATCACGGTCTCTATCACGTTCTGCACGGCGCACTTTCACCGTTGGACGGTATCGGTCCGGAAGAGCTTCACCTGTCCTTGTTGATCCAGCGCATCTCTGAGCAGGGGATTCGAGAAATCATAATTGCGACCAATCCCAATGTTGAGGGTGACGCCACTGCGGCCTACCTGGCCCGCCTGGTTAAGCCGTTGGGCGTCAAGGTAACTCGCATCGCTTTCGGTCTCCCGGTAGGTGGAGATCTGGAATACGCCGATGATTTAACGCTCAGTCGATCCCTGGAGGGGCGCCGTGAGATGTAGTTGTAAATGGACCGCTAATAGTGGGTCTTTACCTCTTCTTCGAAGATGTGTTCACAGCAGGTCGCCCCGTGAACCGGTGAAAGATGATCGACCCGTTCCAGGACACATCTTCCATTACGTTGGAACTTGCACGGTTCTTCACATGGGTAATTCTGTTCCATGTTTGTAAGACTCCTTTTTTAGCTAGTTTTCCCCAAAGTAAAAGAGGGAATGTTTTTATTGATGCAGAACAATTTTGTAAAAAAAGACTGCTGGTAGGAGGTTGGGCGTCTTGATCGCATGGCGATTGGCCGAATATATTTCTAAAATCAGGTATGCCGATTTACCGGATAGCGTTGTAACCATGGCTAAGAACTGCATTATTGACTGGATGGGCAGTGTTCTTACGGGGGCGGTCTATCCCCAAGCTCAAAAAGTGGGGAAGCTCTTTGAGCCGTGCGGAGGCGGTACCGCCTCCTGCTTAGGGACGGCGGTCAAGGTTCCACCGGTTTTCGCGGCTTTGTTTAACGGGGTGGCGGCGCATACGGTAGAGATGGATGACCTGCACCGGAAAACCATGCTTCATCCGGGCGCTGCGGTTATCTCTGCAGCCTGGTCGGCTGCTGAAGCAAGCGGCGCATCAGGTAAAGAGCTGATTACGGCTGTGGTTTTAGGTTACGATATTGCTATACGCACCGCGGAGGCTGTAGCCCCGTCTCATTTTGAATATTGGTACCCCACCGGGACTTGCGGAGCTTTCGGCGCGGCAGCAGCTGCAGCGAGAGTCCTCGGCCTTGAAGCTTCTCAAATCGTCCATGCCCTTGGGAATGCCGGAACCGAGGCCGCGGGATTGTGGGAGTTTCACCACGAACAGGCGATGAGCAAGCAGCTTCTTGCCGCCAAGGGGGCTATGAACGGCCTGATCGCGGCTTTGCTGGCCGGGGAAGGATTTACCGGTCCGTCTACCATATTTGAAGGCCCACAGGGTTTTCTGAAAGCGTATTCGCAGCAACCGCGACCTGCCATGCTTGAAGCCGGACTGGGGGAAAATTTTAAAATCATGGAGACCAGCTTCAAACTTTATCCTTCCGGGCGCCATACGCACGGCGGCATCGATCTGGCCTTACGCTTGCGGGACCGCGGGATCCGGCCCCAGGATGTTGAGTTAATCAGGATTAAGACATACCGCATGGGCCGGGAGCTGGTGAGTAACCCTGATCCGCGCAGTCCGGTTGAAGCCAGGTTTAGCCTGCCTTTCTGTGTAGCTGCCGCCCTGGTTAACGGTCATCCAACCCTGGAGTCATTTAGTGACGAGCTGCTTGATGACGATCAGCTGCGCCGGGTGATGGCTCATACCACGGTCGAAGTGGACCCTGAACTTGATTTGCTCTATCCAAACTACTGGCCGACTGTAATTGAGTTAATCGACAAGAGCAGCCATATCATCCGCGAGCGGGCTGATTACCCCAAAGGAGACCCCGAAAACCCCGCATCATCGGCGGAAATCCATGCCAAGTTTATCAAACTGGCTTCCGAAGTGCTAGGCCGTGAAAAGTCCGCACAGACCCTCGCGACACTGCTGCAGTTGGAACAGGTGGACAAAACTAACCTGATTTAAGATTCGGGTTAGACCGCAATAAAATCGCTTTTACAACAGAAATGCCCCATTCTGGGGCATTTCTGTTCTCTCCTTGAATATTGTGAGCCGAAAACGGTTATTAATATTTTTTACAGGCACGGCATAATATTCTAAGGAGGGAAAGCAGTGTTAAATATAATCAGGACATTTCTTTTAAATATTGCTACTGTTTTTTTCCCGGTTGAAGAGCAGGCAACCAGGCAGGAACCGGAGGACTATTATAAAATAGTTGAACAAGCCCGCCGGGAATGGCAAAACGCGAAGCAGAGATTTGAACAAATCTCAGATCCTGATTTGATTGACCATGCTATCTATGCTATTGAATCAGCGGAGCGAAGGTATATCTACTTGTTGAAAAAAGCAAATAAAGAGGAACGGGTTATTCATACCGATCATTTGACCGGGGTGTCATTCCCCCGGCCAGGAAAGGAGTAATCAGATGATTGAACTGCCGGATTGGAATGTGATTGCGGCAGCTGTTTTCGGTCTATTCGTAATCTATTTTTTATCGCGGGCCTTTTTTCGCCCCATAAAATTTCTTTTGGGCGCGCTGCTGCATCTGGTTCTGGGAGGCGCGGTAATATTTATCTACAATCTGGCCGGCGCGTTTTGGGGGCTTACCATAGGGTTGAATGTTTTCAGCGCTTTAGCTGTAGGGGTAATGGGTTTGCCGGGTTTGGCCATGCTGGTCGCTTTGCGGTATATTCTTATTTAAGGTTGTTTCTGAAGATAATTCAGGCTTGATTTTCTCTAGCTCCCGGAAGCCTCTTCAGGGAGCATATTTATGACTATTCTTCATCTGCATGGGCGGTCATATACATTTTCCTGCCGGGTTGGGGAAAAATCAAGGAAAGCCTTTATTATAAGCAGGGAGTGTGCCGCAATGTCCAATCTGACTGACCTGGAACGGAGTGCATTTATGACCGGCAACGAAGTCGTTGCCCAGGCCGCGTTAGCCGCCGGAGCAGAGTACATGTTTGGCTATCCAATTACTCCGCAAAACGAAATTATGCATTACTGGCGCCGCCTGGCCCCCGGGCACGGCCGGGGTTTTTTACAGACAGAAGATGAGCTTTCGGCCGGGTTCGCGCTGCTGGGCGCGGTAATCGGCGGTAAGGCCGCTTTCTCAGCCACCGCCGGGCCGGGTACGATTCTTTTTCAGGAATCGCTTTCCATGGCCGAAATGATGCGCCTGCCCGTGGTTGTAGTGGTACAGCAGCGTGGCGGCCCCTCCACGGCTACGGTGATCTATTCTCAGCAGGAGGTTACCTTAACTACATTTGGCGGAAACGGTGAGGGTTTGCGCTTTGTCTACTCCACCAGCAGCCACCAGGAGCTTTATAACTATACAATTAAGGCCTTTCATCAGGCCTGGCGCTTTCGCTTTCCCACCCTCGTCCTGGGGGACGGCTACCAGGCCAAAATGCGGGAAGCCCTGACACTGTATGAACCGGCATCAAACGGGCTCGGCCCGATTCCGGTGAAGCCGATACTGGGTGGGGCGGATCTCGCCAACGACGGTAAACCACTGTTGCATATGCGCAATGCTTTCAGCGTGGAAGAGGAACTGGCGGAGCTGTTGCGTGACCAGATTAAGGCGTACGAGTTGGCGACCGAAGAAATAGTAGAGTTTGAGTTTGTCGGGGAACCGGAAGCGGCGCTGCTTGTGGTGGCACATGGTATCGTCGGACGGGCGGCCCGTTACGCGGTAGCAGAGCTGCGCGCGGCGGGCAAGAAGGTAAATTTCTTCCGGCCGATTACTTTGCGTCCATTTCCCGAGAAGGCATTTCAGAACGCTCTCGAGGACAGCGGCCGGTCAGTGCTGGTGGTTGAATCGGCAGCGGGGCAGTTGGGTCGGATGGTTCGTTTAGCTGCGGGCAGTATAGAACGATTCGATACCCTTTACCGGCCCGGTGTGGGGATAACCATGGAGGAGATCAAGGAGGCGATTCACCTGTGAGTGAGCTATCCATGCCGCTGAGCTGGAACCGGGAGAGCAAACCACACCGGTTCTGCCCTGGTTGCGGGCACGGCTTGGTCCTGAAAGCGCTGGGGCTGGCTGTGGACGAGCTGCGGTTGGCGGATCGGGTTACCTTTGCCTGCGATATCGGCTGTTCCCTTTTAGCCTGGGATTTTTTTAATTTTCCCTCCATGCAAACGCATCACGGCAGAACTATCCCGGTTATGGTTGGTTTAAAGAGGGCGGTTCCTGAAAGGATTGCCGTTGCTTATTTAGGTGACGGCGGGGGATACGCGATCGGTTTGCAGCACCTGGTCAGCTCGGCGCTGCGCGATGACCCCGTCACGGTAATCCTGGTTAACAATACGGTTTACGCGATGACCGGCGGTCAGATGGCACCGACAACCCTGATCAATCAAAAGACAGAAACCTCACCTTTCGGCAGAGACAGCGGTGAGACAGGTACGCCGTTTAGAGGGCCGGAGGTTCTGTCCGCGGTGGTGTCGTCGGAAGCCTACCTGGCCAGGGGAACGGTCGCACAGGTGTTGAAACTAAAAAAAATGATTCAAAAAGGTTTGGAAACACAAATGAATGGGCACTTTGCTTTTGTGGAAGCACTGTCCACCTGCCCGACCAACTGGCGAACCAACGCCGCGGCGACCTGGTCATTTTTGGAGCAGGATATGGGAGACTATTACCGGACTGGAGAAATCAGTCACTAATATTTTTGCAGGGAGGTTCACTGATGCGGCATCTATGGAAGATCATGGCGGCGGGGGAAGGGGGCCAGGGAGTACAGGCCCTGGCGGAAACCCTGGCCCTGGCGGCTTACCGGGCTGAACGGCAGGCCCTATATATTCCGAATTTCGGTATTGAACAACGCGGCGGGGTATCCCTGGCCATGGTCCAGATTTCCGATCGTGAAATCGGTTCACCCAAGTTCCTCACAGCCGACCTGGTTGCCGCTTTAAGCCCGCGCTCCCTGGAGCGCTGTGATCGCTATATCGGTAGTGAGACAATTGTTTTATATGATAATTCGCTGATGGAAGCGCCTGCTGTCGCTGACGAGGTAGTCGGATTGCAGTCTTACGATACGATCGCTCCGGATGCGTTTGCCGAGCGAACCGGGTACCGGGAAGGCAGATCGGCGGCTAAACGGCCGGTGGCAGGAAAGTTTGTTGCCGTTCCCGCCGCCGATCAGGCACGCAAGATGTTGCATCCGCGGGTTTTCAATATGATTATCCTGGGGGCGATTACCGGGTTGACCCGGGTCATTGATTTGGCTTTGATCAAAGAAGCTCTGGAGGTGAAGTTGAACCGCCGCTTCGAAGCTGATCCCAGGTTGAGAGATCACAATTTCAGGGCGTTGGAACTGGGTTACGAGCAGGTCCGCGAAGCCGGCGAGGCTGTGGCGGCGGCGCCCCCAGGAGGTCGATTATAATTACTACGTTTTCCCGTCTGGAAACCAGGGGTCTGAAGGGTATATTTTGCATCTCCCCCGCGTTGTGCAAGGGTTGCGGTTTGTGTATCGAAAAGTGCCCTTCACAGGTAATCGACTGGTCGACTACGATTGGGATTTACGGAACGCCAATTGTTGAACCGAAGCGCATGGAGCGCTGTACCGGCTGCAAGTTGTGCCAATACCTCTGCCCCGATGCCGCGATCGATGTTATCCGTGAACAAAAACCGTCCTCAGCTAAATTAAAAGAGGAACACGCCAAAGCACATTGAATACTATTCTATGATTTTTTTCATTTCACCGTTAACGATAGCCGGCAAGTGGGCATAGTCTTCTGTGGGCAGGTATGACGATGCTCGCGCGTCAAAAAGGATATTGGCCGATGCGGGCATTTCTTCATCGCCCGGCCACAGCACAAAACACAAGGGCACGCACGGCATTACCGGAATGACCGCGCTGACCCCGCCTGTACCGGCCTGATAACCGCCCAGCGCCGTCGCAGCCCGGCTGAACGCTTCCGGCCGGTCGGCAAACGTTTTGAGAAAAGGGGTTACCGCCCTCCGTTGAAACGGGTCCATGTAGATGTCGCCGCCGGGCAGGTGGCGAAATGATACCCACCGACCCTCCAGGGAGGCGCCGTCGGCTGTAACAAGGTAGTGCAGCGCGATAATGGCCAGGTAAAGGGAAACTTCATTTCCATCCTGATCTTTTACCCGGCCTTGAGGGAAAGTGACGTGGTAAGGCCGGTTTATGAAAGGCAGCCGAAAAACGGCTTCTTGTTTATTAAAAGATACTTGCGCTCGAGCGGCAACCTGCAGCGGATCCAGTTTGGCCAGTGCCTCCGCCGCCCGGTTGTAGGTTACATCCAGGTTAAAAAAACTGCGTTTGTGATTATCTATAGCTAACGCCTCCGATGGTGTATTATTATGTCCGGCACGGGAGATGATTGATTGTCCAAGCGAACTTACCTGGTCAGCGCCTGTCTACTTGGGCTGTCCACCCGTTACGATGGCGCTCACAACCGCAACCGGGCTGTGCTTGCTTTTTGTCGTGCGCACAACATTATTCCGGTATGTCCTGAACAGCTGGGCGGCCTGCCCACGCCACGCCTGGCGGCAGAGATTACCGGCGGTGATGGGGCCGCTGTTCTTGATGGCAAGGCTGCGGTGCTAACCAAAGCCGGTTGCGATGTCACCGCGTCTTTTAAGTACGGCGCCGTTCAGGTTTTGCAGTTGGCCGGTTTGCATGAAATCAGCGGTGCCATATTCAAGTCCGCCAGCCCTTCTTGCGGTTCAGGATTGATCTATGACGGGTCTTTCAGCGGCTGTCGCAGAGCTGGCGATGGTGTGACGACGGCGCTGTTGAAGCGGCACGGGATCCATGTTTTCAATGAGCACTGTCTGCTGCCGTGCTAGTAAAACTACTTTTTGATCAGTTTTTCCACGAAGCGCGAAACGGCTGTGTTGACCGCTTCCGGCGCTTCTACCATAACCATATGCCCTGCTTTAGGCACCTCCACCAGTTCACCGGCCGATAGAGCCTGTTCCAGGAAGCGGCTGTATTTAACCGGCGTAAGCCGGTCTGCCTCGCCGCAGATAATCAAGCTCCGCTGGGTAATGCGCGGCAGTTCGGTCATAATGTTAAACCGATCGCATGCGGTGAAGTCCGACAGGAACAGCGCGGCCGGAGTAGCTTGCATTTCTCTTTCCCCTTCTTGTAGCAGCTCCTTTGAGGCGTCCGGTCCGTAGGCATATTCAGCCATGCCGGCCGGAACCCGTCCTCCTCTAAGGTTTTCCAAAATTGCCGGGGCTACGCGCAATCGCGCTCCGGTTCCCACCAGGATTAGCCCGGCCAGGCCATCCGGATAATGCAGCGCGTAGTCCATGGCGAGTGCACCGCCCATCGAATGACCGCCTAATATAAAATGTGACAAACCCAGTGTCAGGGTCAGCTCTTTGATCCACTCGCGGTAACCGGCAATGGTATCATGCGTGTTTCCCTCTGATCGGCCGTGTCCCGGCAGATCAACGGCCAGCGGGTTTACAGGTTCGCTTAAGCCGGTGAGTTGGTAGAGCCAGTGCCGGTGGCTGCCGCCCGATCCGTGACAAAAAAGCACCGGCAAACCGGGCCTGGTGGTCTCCCCGGCATAATAGGAACGCTTTCCTTTAATCTCTACAAACGGCACATCCAGCACCTCCATCTATGGCCAGTTCAATATCTATCCGTATGTTTCTTTAAAACCCCGGCGTGATCCTGCCTGACCGGGCGAAATATTCCACCTGGCCCTGAGCGCAGCAGTTTTACGGCCTCGGCACCGTCTGTTGTTGACACCTGTTATGGGGTCTGTTATCATATTTGAAATATCATTGCCGGAATATACGGGAGGGAGAGTATTGCTGTCCGATAAATTTTCCCGGGAAGGCCTCACTTTTGACGATGTTCTGCTGGTGCCCGCCAAATCAAGGATTCTGCCCCGGGATGTAGATGTAGCCACCCGGCTTACACGCCGGATCAGGCTGCATCTCCCGCTGATGTCGGCCGGCATGGATACGGTTACCGAATCCCGCATGGCTATCGCCATGGCTCGTGAGGGAGGGATCGGGGTTATTCACCGCAACCTCACGCTGGAAAAACAGGCCGAAGAGGTTGATAAGGTAAAACGCTCCGAACATGGCGTGATCACCAATCCGTTTCGCCTTTCCCCGGAGCATACCGTTAACGATGCCGCCGCCTTGATGGAGCGTTATCGAATATCAGGCGTTCCGATTACCGTCGGAGAGCGCCTGGTCGGTATTATCACTAACCGGGACCTGCGGTTTGAAGATGACTATACTTTACCGATCGGTGAAGTGATGACCCGTGAAGGTTTGGTGACGGCGCCGGAAGGGACAACACTGAAGCAAGCACAGGAAATTTTACGGCGGTATAAGGTGGAAAAGCTGCCCATCGTCGACGATCAATTTAACCTCAAGGGTTTAATCACGATTAAGGATATCGAGAAGGCGATCCAATATCCCCGTTCGTCTAAGGATGAGGCCGGGCGGCTCTTGGCCGCGGCCGCGGTAGGTGTCGGCAATGACGCTATATTAAGGGCTGAAGCCCTTGTCAGCGCCGGGGTGGATTTAATCGTGGTTGACTCGGCTCACGGGCATTCCCAGTTGGTGATCGACACGGTTAAAGATTTGAAACGGCGTTATCCCGAGCTGCAGGTTATGGCGGGAAATGTGGCTACCGCGGAAGGGGCCCGCGATCTGATCAAAGCCGGCGCCGATGCGGTTAAAGTAGGGGTCGGTCCGGGCTCCATCTGTACCACTCGGGTAATTGCCGGGATCGGTGTCCCCCAGGTTACCGCCATCTACGATGCGGCCAGAGTCGGCCAGGAATATGATATCCCAATAATCGCCGACGGCGGGATTAAGTTTTCCGGGGACTTGACCAAGGCTGTTGCTGCCGGGGCCAGTGTGGTTATGATCGGCAGCCTCTTTGCGGGGACCGAAGAGAGCCCGGGTGAGTTTGAAATATACCAGGGCCGCAGTTACAAGGTTTACCGTGGCATGGGTTCTCTGGGTGCGATGAAAGAAGGAAGCCGGGATCGATACTTCCAGGAACATGAGCAGAAGCTAGTTCCGGAAGGAATCGAGGGGCGTGTTCCCTTCCGGGGCACAATTGGTGATATGGTCTTTCAGCTGATCGGCGGGTTGAGGGCCGGCATGGGCTATTGCGGGGTAAAGAATATTGAAGAGCTGCAGCACAAAACCCGTTTTATTCGTATCTCCGGCGCCGGTTTAAAAGAGAGCCACCCGCACAGCGTCCAAATCACCAAAGAGGCTCCCAATTATAGTTTTTAGACGCACCTATTATTTTATTCTGGAGATGAAGCCGCAGGCGGGCCGGTGCCTGCGGTTTTTTAGTAACTTATAAGGGGAAAAGAATGAGTTTCACGACACGCTGTGCGTACCCGTTACTGGAAGCGCTGCAAGAACAGCTGGGGGTTGAACGATACCGCTTTCATGTGCCTGCCCATACGGCGTCAGGAAATTTCTGGAGCCGCTACGATTTAACTGAACTGCCGGGACTGGATCACCTCTTTGCCCCCCGGGGGAGCATCGCCCGGGCCCAGGAACTGGCAGCGGCTGTTTTTCAGGCGGACCGGACCTATTTTTTAGTAAACGGCAGCAGTGCGGGGCTGGCGGCGGCGATTGCCGCTTTGTGCCGTGCCGGGCAGTCGATTGTTCTCAGCCGCCATTGCCATCGCTCAGTAGCCGCGGGATTGATCGTCTCCGGGGCAAAACCATTATTTTTACCGGCTCCGGAAGACGAATTCGGCATACCAGCCGGTCCGACCAGCGCGCAGGTTGAAGCGGTTTTATCCGGATTAACAGCCGCTCCGGCGGCTCTGTTGGTAACCAGCCCCAATTACTGGGGCATCAGCTGTAACCTGCCGGCAATCGCTGACTGCGCGCGCCGAGCAGGAATTCCGCTGCTGGTTGACGAAGCCCACGGAGGGCACTTTATTTTTCATGAAGATATGCCAACCGGGGCCGCCCCTGCCGGAGCGTCACTTTGGGTTAACAGCGCTCATAAAACCCTTGGCGCGCTTACTCCCGGAGCGTACCTGCATCTGCGGCAAAACGGCACTGTTGATCTGGACAGGCTGGAGGCGGCTTTGGCGCTGTTTCAGACGTCAAGTCCTCCGTACCCGGTGCTTCTTTCACTTGACCTCGTGCGGGGACGCCTGCACGAGCAGGGTAGGGAGATCTTTGCGGAAGCCCTGCATACAGCCCGCCAGGCGCGGCGCCAGTTTGATCTGCTGCGCCGGTTCTGCTGCCTGGAACAGGCGGATTTACCGGCGGATTGCAGCCTCGATCCGCTGCGGTTGACAGTCCGCTGGGCGGATGCGGCCATAAACGGTTTCCGGCTTTATAACTCATTACATCAGAAGCATAGAGTTGCGCTGGAGATGGCGGGCGCACGCTACCTGGTGGCTATAATTCATCCGGGAGCGCCTGAAAAAGCGGTTCCCGCCTTAATCAACGCGCTGCAAGAGGCCGAAAAAACCGCTGTTAGCGGCCCGCTGTCCGGCATAACCGGCCCATATCCCATACCGGAACAACGGATGACTCCGCGGGAAGCGGTTGACGCTCCGGCCAGGCGGGTTTCCTGGCGGGAAGCGGCGGGCGCTGTTTCGGCGCAGTTGGTGACCCCATTTCCTCCCGGTGTCCCGGTTCTCTACCCGGGTGAGGAAATCTCCGGAGAGCTGTTGGAGCGCCTTGCTGCTGATTTACGACAAGGGGTCCATTTCCAAGATCTGGAGCCAGCGGCACCGGAGTCGATCCGGGTTGTATCTGTTTAGATAAGCCCTTTGTTAGGCAACGATGTTGATATTATGGCACGTCTAAACATATCTGCATACACTTGGTTCGTCACTGAGGCTGGAGCGGGCCGGCTTGACGTGCCCTAAAGTCCAGGATGGCGAACGGAGAACCAAGGAGGAACTGATTTTGACGGAAGGGCTGTTCATTACCCTCGAAGGGATCGACGGATCCGGGAAAACCACCCAGGCGCGGTTGCTTACGGAACGCCTTCAGTCGGATCATATTCCCTATCTTCTGCTCAGAGAGCCGGGCGGGACAACCGTGGGCGAATCGATCAGGCAGATCCTGCTCGGGGCGGCTTATTCTATAACCCTCGAAACAGAGGTGCTGCTCTATGCGGCGGCCCGGGCCGAATTGGTGAAAGAGGTGATTCGGCCGGCTTTGACAACAGGCCACCTGGTGGTCTGTGACCGGTATATCGATTCCACAACCGCTTACCAGGGTTACGGCGCGGGAGAAAACTTAGCCTGGATTCACACTCTCAACGAAAAAGTGACCGGCGGCCTGGCTCCGCGGCTTACCTTTTTGCTGGATCTGTCGGTTGAGGAGGCGTTGTTGCGTCGCGGTGGCGGCGGAGACCGGATTGAGATCAGAAATCAGGATTACCACGAGCGAGTGCGCCGCGGCTACCTGATCCTGTCAGAATTGGAGCCGGAACGATTCAGGGTTATTGACGCGTCGCTTGCCCCGGCGGAGCAGCAGCGTATTATCTGGCAAGAGATCAACAAGTATATTGAGAAGTGAGAAGTGGGAAAAAGCCAATTACATTTAATAAACCGTGATTGTCTCTGTTGTGACACGGCGGCGGCGGGCAGCCCGGCGAAAGGACACAAGTGAACCGATCCATGCAATCTTTAAAAGGTCAATCAGGACTAAAGCAGGCATTTAGCCGTATGCTGGCCGGGGGCACGGTCAGCCATGCCGTTCTGATTGCCGGCCCTGACGGCAGCGGTAAGCGGACCTGGGGCCGTGCCCTGGCGCAGGCGCTGCTCTGTTCCGAACGGCAGGAGCAAGCAGAACCCTGCCGCCGCTGTTTATCCTGCCGGCAATTCCAATCCGAAAACCACCCCAGTTTCGTTTATCTTGAACCGGATGGACGCAATCTAAAAATTGACCAGATCCGGGCGATACGCGGCAGTTTGTATTTGAAAGGAGACAGCCGCGTCTGCCTGATTAATCAGGCAGAACGGATGACTGCCGAAGCATGTTCTTCGCTCTTAAAGATTCTCGAAGAACCGCCGCCCGGCCTTTACTTCATCCTTTTGAGCGCCCAACCTGCCCGGTTGTTCACCACAATACTTTCACGCTGCCAGCGGTTTACGTTACAGCGCTTGAGCGAAAGCGAAATAACGGATATATTAAATGAGAGAACAGCCCTGCATTCCGTCGAATCAGTACTGGTTTCCCGGCTAAGCGGTGGTTTGCCTGGAGCCGCCCTTGGTCTGGCCGCGGACGAGGCTTTGGAACAACGCCATGCGGATGCAGTACAGTTGGTCCGTGATCTGTCGTCCGGCCGGGCCGGCTCTCCTCACGCACTAATATCGCGTGCTGCGGTCCTGGCGGAGCGGGAAGATCTGATCGATTTCCTGGCTCTGGTTCATCTCAACTTTCGGGATGTTTTAATCTGGTCGCTCTGTCGAAAAGAAGAGCTGATGATCAATCCAGAAAGCGCCGCGTTATGGGGCGACCTCTGTTTCACCCGCGGCCTCGAGGATGCCGTGGAGTTGATCAATCAAACGATCATGGACTTGCTTACCACGAATATTAACCGCCGCTTGGCTTTAGAAGGGTTATTGTTCATGCTGCAAAGGAGGATGTCTTAAGTGACCAAGGTAATTGGAATACGTTTCAGGCGAGCCGGTAAAACATATTATTTTGATCCGGGTGAACACGAGATCGCGGTGGGAGATAAAGCGATTGTGGAAACCGCTCGCGGCCAGGAGTTGGGAGAGGTGGTTGTCGGTAAGAAGAGCGTTTCGGAAACAGAACTGGTTCTTCCTCTCAAAAAAGTGGTTCGCCTTGCTACGGAAGCTGATCTTCGTCAGGTAGAGGAAAACAAGAAGAAAGAAGCGGAAGCTTTTCAAAAATGCCAGGGACAAATTGAGCGCCATGGATTGAACATGAAGTTGGTTGGTGTTGAGCTAACCTTTGATCGCAGTAAGATAATATTTTTCTTTACCTCTGAAGAAAGGGTCGATTTCAGAGAGTTAGTGAAAGACCTCGCGGCAATCTTTAAAACACGGATTGAGCTGCGGCAGATTGGCGTGCGGGATGAAGCCAAAATTAAAGGAGGAGTAGGACCGTGCGGCCGGGCGTTTTGTTGTTCCAGTTTTATGGAAGAGTTTGAGCCGGTCTCCATCCGGATGGCCAAGGGACAAAATTTATCGTTGAACCCAACAAAAATTTCCGGTGTTTGCAGCCGATTGATGTGTTGTCTCCGCTTTGAGATGAGCGCCTATGACGAAGCCAGGCAAGAACTACCCGCGCCGGGGGATACGGTGATTACACCGGACGGTGAAGGTAGGGTGGAATCCATGGACGCGCAAAAGAAACTGGTGCATGTGAAGATTAACGACTCCGGATGCATCCGTGAATTTCCCCTGGAAGAAGTGGATCGGACTTAAAAAAGCTGCTGGCATATGCATATAGCCCAGCAGCTTTTTTAAAAAATGCACGTGCTATCTTTCCCGGTACAGCCTAGTCGGCGGCCATTTGGTTAATACATTCACGACATACGATCCGGCTGCTGAAATGTTTCACATTATCAGCATTTCCACAGAAGATGCAAGCCGGTTCGTATTTCTTTAAAATAATCTTTTCTCCGTCAACATAAATTTCCAAGGCATCTTTGACATCAATCCCGAGGGTCCGTCTTAGCTCAATCGGTATTACCACTCTGCCTAACTCATCCACTTTCCGCACTATTCCCGTTGATTTCAAGCTATTTCCTCCCTTTCTACAATATGCGACAAAATACGCAATTTAAGTATACCAAGAATTGACATAGCAAGTCAATAACTTTTTTCCCAAAATAGTCATCCCTTGCAATAAATTGATTACTTGGCTTGTGAGCGGCCTTTGAGCGGCCTTTGAGCGGCCTTTGAGTTGCCTTGACAGTATGATCAGGTCTGGTATAATAGCGTCATCCCGTCAGAGTAGGGGGAGGATGGCAATGGCTAAGCCGAAAAAATACTATATCACCACTCCGATTTATTATCCGAGCAATAAGCTACATATCGGTAACTCGTACACGACCGTGGCGGCGGATGCCCTGGCCCGCTTTAAGCGTTTGACTGGGCATCATGTCTGGTTTTTAACAGGAACAGATGAACATGGTCAAAAAATCCAGCGCCGGGCTGCAGAGGCCGGCAAGCAACCGCTTGAATTTGTAGATGAAATAGTAGCCTGGATTAAGAATCTCTGGAAAAAGTTGGATATCAGCTACGATGATTTCATCCGCACGACAGAGCCACGCCATAAAGAAACCGTAGCGAAGATCTTTAGCCGGTTTTACGAGCAGGGTGACATTTATAAAGGCAAATATGAAGGCTGGTATTGTACTCCCTGTGAGGCATATTGGCAGGAGCGCCAGCTTCAGGAGAAAAATTGTCCCGACTGTGGGCGCAAGGTTGAGCTAATTTCAGAAGAAGCTTATTTTTTCAGGATGTCCCGCTACACGGCGCGCCTGATCGAACATATCGAAACTCATCCGGAGTTTATTCAACCGGTTTCCCGAAAAAATGAAATGATTAACAATTTTCTTAAGCCGGGGTTGGAAGATCTGTGCGTTTCCCGTACCTCTTTCCAATGGGGTATCCCGGTGCCATTCGATTCCGAACATGTGATTTACGTTTGGCTGGACGCGCTGAGCAATTATATCACTGCGCTTGGTTACGGCCGGGATGATTCCCGGGTTAAACTCTTTTGGCCGGCGGATGTGCAGCTAATCGGGAAAGATATCCTTCGTTTCCATACCATCTATTGGCCGATTTTCCTGATGGCCCTGGACCTACCGCTACCCCGTACTGTTTTCGGTCACGGTTGGCTGTTGATGCAGGAAGGCAAGATGTCTAAATCCAAAGGAAATGTTGTTGATCCGCTCGTTCTTGCTGAACGATATAGCGCCGACGCTGTGCGTTACTTCTTGCTGCGTGAGATACCTTTCGGCCAGGATGGTGTTTACAGCCTGGAGGCGTTGATTAAACGAATTAATACAGACTTGGCCAATGATCTGGGCAACCTGGTCAGCCGGACCGTAACCATGGTGGAAAGATACTTTGACGGTTTTTTACCGGCGCCGGCGGGCTTTGAAGACGCCTCAGATATAGAGCTAAAAGCGCTGGCGCTGGATACTCCTTTGCTGATGGAGTCGTCTATGGATAATCTAAAAATGCATGACGCTCTGGCGAGTTTATGGATTTTGGTGCGCCGCAGTAATAAGTATATCGATGAAAATGCACCCTGGGACCTGGCCCGGCAGGCTGCCGGCCGAGAGAGATTGGCTTCAGTTATTTATAATCTGGTGGAAAGCATCCGGTTTATCGCGGTGCTGCTGCAACCGTATATGCCCCGTACTCCCGGGCGAATATGGAAACAGATCGGTTTGGCGGATATACCGGACCTACAGGTTTGGGGCAGTCTCCGCTCGTGGGGTATGACCAAGCCCGGTACAGCAGTACGGCGCGAAGAAGATCTTTTCCCCCGCCTCGACCTGCAAGCCGAGTTGAAGCAAGCAGAGCGCGGCGAGAAGAAAGCACCTTTAGAACCGGCGTTGGAGCGGGAGCGGACCGGTCTGATTTCCATTGATCAGTTTCAGCAAATTGATTTGCGGGTTGGGCAGATTACCGCCGCCGCTGCCGTTCCGGGTGCTGATAAACTGTTGCAGGTAATGGTGGATTTGGGGAACGACGGAAAACGGCAGGTGGTAGCCGGTATCGCCCGGGATTACCTGCCCGGCGACTTGATCGGCCGCCGGATTTTGTTCGTGGCCAACTTAAAGCCGGCCAAGCTGCGCGGCGTACTTTCCGAAGGAATGCTGCTGGCCGCGGAGGATGAAGCGGGCCGGTTCTCTTTAACCACTGTAGACGGTAATGTGGCTCCGGGAAGCAGGGTGAGGTGATGCCCTGGCTTGCGGACTCGCACGCCCATCTTGATTTTCCCCAGTTTAAAGAAGACCTGGCATCGGTTCTCGAGCGGGCGCGTGAAGCCGGTCTCGGTTTCATCCTCAACGTCGCAACCGGGGAAGAGAGCTCCAGCCGGGTGGTTGAACTATGCGAACTCAGCCCGCTACTTTGGGCGGCTGTGGGGGTTCATCCTCACTATGCGGCGCAGTTATCACCGCTGTGCCTGCAGCGTTTAGCCATTCTGTCCCAAAACCGGCGTGTCCTCGCGATTGGTGAAACCGGCCTCGATTATTACCGTGATCACTGCCCGCGGGATGTTCAGATGGACGCTTTCCGGGCTCATTTACGCCTGGCCTCTTCACTGGATAAGCCTTTGATCGTCCACAGCCGGGAGGCACATGCTGAGACTTTACGTCTCATGCGGGAAGAGCCGTTGCCTTTAAGGAATGGGATTATGCATTGTTTCTCCGGGAACCGGCATGAGGCAAACGCGTTTCTCGAACTGGGCTTCTATATCTCTGTTGCAGGACCGGTCACATACCCCCGTTCTCACGAATTAAGGGCTCTTATGCGTGCAATCCCACCGGAACGCCTGCTTTTGGAAACCGACGCTCCCTACCTTTCTCCGCAACCTTTCCGCAGTTTGCGCAATGAACCGGCGTATATCCGGGCCACCTATGAACGCGTTGCTTTAACCTTGAGCATGAGCATCGAAAAGCTGGCCGGGCAAATTCAGAGCAACCTCTTATGCTTATTCCCCGAAATCAGGTCTTAATACTTATACGCTCATTTCCTGCATAAACTAGTACGATCGAGAGAGAAAAAGATCTGAAGGAGAGGGGGATCAGAATGAAGCACGTTTGTTTTAGTAAGAAGATCTTGGAGACGCTCAGCTTTTGTGCTTTTGCCTTGATCACGGTCTCCGGCGGCTTATTTTTCTTGAGGGGAGAGGTAAAACCGTCCAAGGAAGAGGCGGATGGCTTCCCTTGTTTGCCCGGTACCGGCAAGGTTGAGTCGACGCTAACTGCGTACCGGCCAAAGGCCCCTGTTTTGGTGTCCATCCCACCAGAGCTGTCACCCAGTCCTGGTTATACCCGGGAGCAGGTAGCTTCACGCGGTGAGCGGACCAGTACGGTTATCCAGGGGGCTGCTTCCTGGTATGGTGGTAGCGACGGTTTGGACGGTTCGGTCACGGCCAGCGGAGAAATCTTCAGCTCTGCAGCCTATACAGCTGCTCATCGGACGCTTCCCTTTGGAACTGCGGTCCGGGTAACGTACTTGCGGACCGGTATTAGTACGGTAGTGCGCATTAATGATCGCGGCCCTTTTATCGCCGGCAGGATAATTGACTTATCCCGGGCAGCGGCCGCTGCAATCGGTTTGTTTCCCGACGGGACCGGTATGGTACAGCTTGAAATTCTTGATTAACCACCATACCCGGTAAAAGAAGGGCGCTCCGGACGGTCGGGGCGCCTTTTTTTGAACAGTCGGTACAAAAATTAAGTAAAACAGAGTCCTTATGTATTCCGTTAACCAAGAAGACCCTGCAGTTTCATTGCCAAGGACATATCGCCTTTAACTTTGAGTTTACCGGCCATGAAAGCGGATGTCGCGTTAAGTTTACCGTCGAGCAGTGCGGCAAAATCGTCCGCGGTCATGGTAATGGTAATGCTGGGATTGTCATGCGCTTTTTCTTCCAACATGGCGCTGCCGTCAGCTACATTGACATGAAACACACCGCCGTTATCGCCGGAAAGGTCAAACTGGTAAATCGCGGTTACCCCTTTCATCTTCGCGGGGTCTACTCCCTCCAGTTTTGTCTTCAGGCTCCCGGTAATCTCTTGAAAAGTTGCCATTAATCAAAGACCTCCTTAAAATTTGTTTTCTCCGTTAAAAACGTTCTTATCTTTAGTTAAGCCCTTCCAAGAGAAACTTATTCATCACCGCCTTCCTGAAAGAGAATTGCTTAACCAGATTAAATATTACTAGTGTTAAGTTAAATTATAAAACAATAATGCATTTTTGTCATTATATTTTTTATTTTCTTTTTTACTAAGCTAAATTATAGTATAAGGCCTGACTTTGCCGGTTAGACTAGCTTTTTATATAAGTGATCTTAAATTGACATAATTAGTGGCGCGGTTTAAAATTATAAGCAATTGGAGGGAGAGGAAATGGAAACCGTACGTTCGCGCGTTAGAGCCCGGATTGATTTTCTTCCAACAGCCCACGGTTTTCAAGAAATTGGCGTTAAGACAGCTCATTTTTTGAAAAGGCGTCCCTGGCTGGCTCTGGTTATTGCGATGTTCGTGTTGGTCGGCGTAATTTACCAATTTACGGCTTCTGCGGTGATCATTTCCGTAGACGGCGAGACGGTCCTGACAGCCCGTTCTTATAGCCGTACTGTGAACGAAGTACTGCAAGAGTTGGGTGTGGAGCTTCACCCGAAAGATATGGTTATTCCCGCCCAGTCCTGCGTGCTGCGCCCGGAAACAAAGATTGAAATTATGAAAGCCTTCCCCGTATTCGTGATTGCGGATAACGCCATTGCCGAGATCTGGACTGCCCCGGTTGCGGTGAAGGATTTTCTGCATGAAGAAGGCTACATACTTGGTCCCGATGACCGCGTGGAAGCGGATAGTCTAACCGGTATGGTTTCCCCGATGATCCAGTTGAAGATTGTTCGGGTAAAAAAGCTTTATGAGACTCAGAATCTGCCTATTCCTTTCGAAGACGTTGTGCGGGGCGATCGCTCGCTGGATCGCGGCCTATTACGCGTGGTCAGTGAAGGCCAGGACGGTTATCAGGAACAGCTGGTTGAGATCGTTTATGAAGACGGTGAAGAGGTCAGCCGCAGTGTGGTTGAAACCACCGTCCTGGAAAGCCCGGTTAACCGGGTTATAGAACAGGGTGAGAACACCAGCCTGGTACGCGACGGAAGGGCAATGCTTTTTGACAGGGTTATAATCATGACTGCCACCTCCTATTGTCCCGGCACCCCTGAATCCGGGTGTCCGACAAACAGCAGCGGTCATGCCTTTTGTACCGGCTCCGACAATAATGGTTACACGTATACAGGGAAGCGCGCGGTACAAGGCCTGGGCACTATTGCTTCACCCCGGATAGTCGCGGTTGATCCCAGAGTAATTCCCCTTGGGAGTATGTTGTATATAGAGGAGATTCCAGGTATCGGAAAAATAGGGTTCGCCAGGGCTGAAGATATCGGTGGAGCGATTAAAGGGAACAAGATTGACATACTTTACGATAAGCACAGCGATGTAGCGAAGTTTGGTTTGAGGCGTGGAGTTAAAGTGTATGTCCTTACCAGCTACTAGTGCTCTGTCAAGCGATACCCAAAACACTTGCTTGTCATTGTGAACTGTAACGGCCTGTAAATGAGTGGATACTTAACTCGTGACAGCGTTTTGGAGCGGGGTGCTGCTAAGAATGGAAGGCCTGCTTAATGTGGCCTCCCCCCGGGAGGTCATGTTGCTGCTGCAAAGATACGGACTAAATCCGCGTCATAGCCTCGGTCAAAATTTTCTCATTGACGGCAACACGATTAAAAAAATTATTTCGGCAGCAGCCGTTAAGACCGGGGATGCAGTCGTTGAGATCGGTCCCGGTGCCGGAGCAATTACCGTGGAACTGGCGCGTTGCGGAACCCGTGTCCTGGCTCTTGAATTGGACCGCGGGCTGTCCGGGATGTTACGGGATCTACTGCAATCTTTCCCGTCGGTGACCGTGCTGCAAGAAGATGCCTTAAAAGTGACCTGGCCTGCACTGTTGGGGCGGTATTTTCCAGCGGGAGAAAGGATTAAACTGGTTTCCAACCTACCCTATTATATCTCTGCGCCTCTGCTTTATGCCTTGTTTGAGGAACAATTTCCCTTTGCCGGCGCAGTATTAATGTTTCAAAAAGAAGTAGCGCAGCGGCTGATTGCCCCAGCGGGGGATCATAACTATGGGGGCCTTTCGGTCCTCGCTCAATATTTTACGACGGGCAGGATCCTGTTTAAAGTATCTCGTCGAGCATTCTGGCCTGTTCCCGGGGTGGACTCGGTAGTGATCGGTTTGAAACCCAGGCAGAAAATGCTTTCAGCGGAAGAAGAGGCTCTATTCCGGCAAATTGTCCGGGGGTCTTTTCAACAGCGGCGCAAGACTATCCTAAACAATATGCTCACAATGTTACCCTACTCCCGCGACATTATCGGCGACCTGATGCTGGCCGCGTCGGTGAAACCTGATTGCCGGCCGGAAACAATCACTGTTGACCAATTTGCAAACCTGAGTCGAATCATTTATAATTATGTCAGCAAAACGAAGTGAAAGGTCGTACAGGCTATGGAGTTTTGCAGTCCGAGCAAGGGCCAAATGTCTTTTGATGCTGTTTTTCAAGACCTGATTGAGTATACCGGTTCCCATCCTGAGGATAAATATAAATTAATCATCGGAACCGACTCCCATGCTTTCCTCAACGAACATGTGGTTTTTGTTACTGCGATCATCGCGCACCACATCGGTCAAGGAGGGCGTTTTTTCTTTCAAAAGCAGACAACCCGATACATGGAAAGCCTGCGTCAACGGATTTACTATGAAACCTTTCTCAGTTTGGAAGTAGCGACGCGGCTTACAGAAAAAATGGCTGAAAACGGTAACTGTGAGTTGAATGTGGAAATCCACCTCGATGTCGGCGAGAAGGGTGAAACGCGGGATATCATCAAAGAGGTTGTCGGGATGGTAATCGGCAGCGGATATGACGCCCGGATTAAACCTGATTCTTACGGAGCAACTACTGTCGCGGACAGGTTTACCCGTTAAGGTTGATTTCGAGGCTGCAGGGTGCTTTTAAAGGGACAAAGAGCCCGAAATCGCTGCTTATCTTGACACAATCCCCGATCTTGTGTTATTATTAAGGTTAGATTATACACAAGGTGGTTTTCAATGGTGGCTAAAGATGTCCTGTGTGAAATCAGAAAAAAGCTGGAGCCCCACGTTGGAGAAAGAATCAGGCTAAGGGCGAACCGCGGCCGTCGGAAGACTTATGAAAAAGAGGGAATTTTGGAAAGCACCTATCCATCAATATTCGTCGTGCGTATAGACGAGAGTAATTATTTTCAGCGGCTTTCTTTCAGCTATGCCGATGTGCTCACAGAGACTGTCGAATTAAGTTTCAATGAAGAGAAGAGGCGTCGTACTGTAGGTTTATAATAATAACCGTATTTGCCTTATGATAACGAAATGCTTAAACCGGGGTTTCTAACTCCGGTTTAATTTTTGTAATAGCTTAGAAGTCAGGATTCAGAAACTGTTTTTAGCTGAAAGATATTCTCGTAGCATTGAGCATTTAGCATCTAGCATGACTCCTTAATTCTCAATTGTTATTTCAGATCCTGTCATTTCACCCACTTATAACACCGGTTAAAAATCTCGATTCAATATAAACTAGGAGCGCCACCTAAAACCATAAAGGAGTTGATACGATGCCCAGGCGTCGCCCGGTAATGTCGGAGGAGCTCAAATATGAGATCGCTGCAGAATTGGGTGTATTGGACCTGGTTCGCCGTGAAGGTTGGGGCAGTGTAAGTTCCCGGCAATGCGGCAACCTGGTGAGAAAAGCCATTGAAAGAGCAGAGCAATCGCTCCGTATGGAAGCTTAAATGGTGGCCGGCATACCCCCTCACAGGGGTGTGCCGTTCTTATGATATTATTCAAAATGCATAAGAGATTCGTGAACAGCAAAGGCTAATGAAGCTAAGTGCATATTTTCTGAAGGGTAGGAAGTATGAGCGGAAAATTAGTGATTATCGGCGGTGCGGAAGACCAGGAAAGGCACTGCACTATTCTAAGAACCGTTTTGGGTTTAACAGGTGAGGCTAATCCCAGGGTGGCTGTGATTGGCGCCGCTTCAACCGAACCGGTTGAGACCGGTCAGAACTATGAGCAAGTTTTTGGTGAGTTAGGTGCCGCGTCCGTAAGGCTGCTCACATTGTCTCATCGCAACAGCGCTCAGGATGAATCTACCGCTGCTTTATTACAGGAAGCAGCAGTGATCTTTATAACCGGCGGAGACCAACTGCGCCTGACCAGTATTCTGGGAGGAACGGCGCTGCTTCGCATATTGCAGGAACGGTTTAAGCAGGGCGCTGTTTTGGCGGGTACCAGTGCCGGCGCGTCAGCGATGAGCCATACCATGATTATTGGAGGCAGCGAGAAAGAGCCGCCTCAAAGAGGGTTGATTCATATGGCACCCGGATTAGGTTTTTTACCTGGAGTTCTCGTTGATCAGCATTTTGCCCAGCGAGGTCGTTTCGGTCGATTACTGGCTGCGGTAGCGTTAAACCCGGCGCTACTGGGTATTGGTATTGATGAAGATACCGCCGTGCTAGTCAGGGAGAATCGGTGGCTGGAGGTAGTAGGTTCTGCCGGAGTGACAATAGTTGACGGTAGTTCCCTGGTTCATACCAATGTATCGGAAACGGCTCCACGAGAAACGCTTACCCTTTCGTATTTTCAGCTGCACAGTTTGGCCCGGGGTGCTCGATTCGACATGCAGCACCGGGGGGTGACTGTCTGAGGAGAGAGAGTGAGAATGCATCGTGGTTTTTAAGAGCGGCGAAGAAGCAGAAAAGCAATTCATCAAGGCGCAGGTGATTCTTGAAATGCGTATTCTAGACATTCAGCCGTTGAAAGGGCCGAGTATTTTTTGTCACCGGCCGGCTATAAAGTTGATCGTGGATTTGGGCGGCCAGGCCGGTCAGGTTACCAGCCGGATTGAGGGTTTTAATGCCAGGCTGCTGCAGATGCTGCCTTCACTGCGGGCACACTACTGCAGCCGTGGTTATCCGGGCGGCTTTATCGAACGGTTGGATGAAGGGACCTTGTTGGGTCATGTATTGGAACATGTCATTCTTGAATTAATGCATTATTGCGGGATGGAAGCAGGGTACGGGAAAACCGTTTCAGCGATTGAACCGGAACGAGTCGAAGTGATCATAGAGGCGCAGTATTTTAACCCGGCGGCGTTTATCGCTCAAATTGCTGTCAGGTTGATGAATACTCTGATTAACGGAGGTTTGCCATCTCTTCAAGGGCTTTATGAAAAAGTAGAGGTAATCAGGCAGCGCTATGAACCGGGACCTAGCACAGCGGCGATCATTAATCAGGCTAAACAACGCAATATTCCCGTAACCTTACTCCAAGAGGGTACCAGCTTGTTACTTTTGGGATACGGTGCGGCCCAAAAACGAATTCAAGCCACGCTAACGTCGGAAACGGGGTGCCTGGCCGCGGACCTGGCTGGGGATAAAAGTATGGCCAAGTTACTGTTGGACCGCGCCGGTATACCGACACCCCGTGGGGAAGTGGTATACAGCTCTTACCATGCTGTGGAAGTTGCTCACAAACTGGGTGTGCCGGTAGTGATCAAACCATGTGATGCCAACCAGGGAAAGGGTGTTTCTTTAAATCTTACCGGCCCCGATAATGTTAAAGAAGCTTATCGCCTGGCGGCTCGGTACGGCAGCAAGGTTATGGTTGAAGAATATATTACCGGACGCCACTATCGTCTTCTGGTAGTGGCGGGTAAAATGGTGGCCGCGGCGCGGCGCTTGCCGGCTCAGGTTAGAGGCGACGGCAGGCACAGTATTGTCGAGTTAATTGAACATTTGAACCGCGACCCACGGCGCGGTATTGGCCACGCCCGGCCGCTAACCCTAATCACGATTACTGAAGAGGTTCGGGCCGCTCTAGCCCGGCAGGGTAAAAATGAACATTACCGGCCTGGTCCGGGAGAAATTGTGCTGTTGCGGGAAAATGCAAACTTAAGCACCGGTGGTTTTGCCTGGGATGTCACCTTTAAGGTGCACCCCGAGAATGCTGCCCTGGCGGAACGGGCCGCCGCAGTAATCGGGTTGGACGTTGCCGGTGTGGACCTGGTGACGCCCGATATTGGGAAAGCTGTTAAACCTGGCGCGGGTGCGATAATTGAAGTAAATGCCGCTCCCGGAATACGCATGCATCTGTATCCCTCCCGGGGACGGAGCCGCAACGTGGCGGAGCCGATTGTGGCGGCACTTTTCCCCGCTGGAGAAAACGGGCGCATTCCGATTTTTTGCGTCACCGGGACAAACGGTAAAACCACCACGGCACGCCTGCTGGCTCACATATTGAAGCTGGTGAATAAGCGAGTAGGGCTGACAACGACAGAAGGTGTTTTTATTGATGGACAAAAAGTATTCAGCGGCGATACCACCGGACCGAAAAGTGCCCGCATGGTGCTTGAAGACCCTACTGTTGAAGTAGCTGTCCTGGAAACCGCCCGGGGTGGGATCATCCGGGGCGGGCTTGGTTTTGACCGCAGCGATGTAGCGATAATCACCAATATTAGCCCCGATCATCTTGGGCAGGATGGTTTGGATTCGGTCGAAGACCTTGTTTTTGTCAAATCTCTGCTGGTGGAAGCGGTACAGCCTCACGGAGCGGTAGTGCTGAATGCGGATGACTCCAATGTTTTGAAGATGCTTCCCCGGGCCGGAGCGCCGGTCATTCTTTTTGCCCTGCGTGAAGATAACCTGGTTTTGGTCCGCCATCTGAGTGCCGGCGGGAAGGGAGTTACCGTTCGTAACGATTATCTTTATTGGGTTTGTGGAGCCAGGTGGCAGCGCCTGATGCCCGTTCAACTGATTGCGATTGCTTGCGGCGGCTTGGCGCTCCATCATCTACAAAACGCAATGGCGGCCGCGGCAGCGGCAATAGCCATGCAAGTATCCCGCCAGGCGGTGGTCAGGGCGCTTGCCACATTTGCTCCAACCGCTGCGGATAATCCGGGCCGGGGTAATCTCTATACCCTTGAAAAGGGGCGAGCTCTGTTGGACTACGGTCATAATCCAGCCGCTTTTGAAGCGACCTTGCAGTTTGCATTACGCCTGGGATGCCGCCGTTTAATCGGTGTGATCGGTGTGCCGGGCGACCGCAGCGACGAATTGATCCGAACATGCGGTCGGGCTGCCGCTCCTTACCTGGATCAAATCATTATTAAGGAAGATCAGGATTTGCGCGGCCGGTTGCCCGGGGAGACAGCCAGGCTGCTGCGGGAAGGTTGTTTGCACGCCAGGCCGTCGTTGCAAGGGTTGCAGGTCATCCTTGATGAGGTTGAAGCGGTAAAATATGCACTGGGGCTATTGGAAAAAGACGACCTGTTGGTCATCTTTTATGAAAAACGGCAGCCCCTTGAAGCTCTATTGACGAAATCTTGGGAGGCGGAGAGCGTTTCCATGAACCCCGCCTTAGTCTTGGACGGACAGAACCCCGCCGATGCCGACAGAGCTATTTCCGCCGGCGTCAGCCTGGAAAAGAGCAAGGCCGCGGAATGATAGAGCTTTAGGCTGCCTGCAGGAAAATAACGCCGGTGCAAAGAATAGTATCACTATGTGTAAAAGCATGGTGGTCAAAGCACCGGCCAAGATTAACCTGGGTCTGGCCGTTTTAAAACGTCGATCAGACGGTTATCATGATTTGCTTTCGATTATGCAGCAGGTATCACTGGCGGATACTCTGACCATTGAGCCGGTTCGCGGGGCAGGTTTAAGTTTCAGCTGCAGCGATCCCTCTTTAAATGGGGAAGATAACCTGGTCTGCCGGGCGGCAGCGCTGTTGGCGGCACAAACGCGAAAAGCGCTGCCCGGGGTGAAAATTGACCTGTATAAGAATATTCCGGTTGAAGCGGGCCTGGGCGGGGGGAGCAGCGATGCGGCGGCTGCACTCAGTGCTTTGAATCGTTATTGGCGGCTCGATCTTACCGCTCAAACATTAGGCGAGTTGGGCTCGCGGCTTGGTTCCGATATACCGTTTTGCCTGCAAGGAGGTACGGCGCTAGCCTCGGGCCGGGGTGAGGTTTTGCAGCCTTTGCCCGGGCTCTCATTTTTCTGGGTTGTTCTGGCGGTGCCGGCTGGGCTGGGCCTATCTACGGCTTCGGTTTTCAGGGCGTTGAACCTGGAAGGCGCTCCCAGGCCGCCGATCCGCCGGCTGATTGCCGCTGTCCAGCGAGAAAGCCGGGAGGAGATCGTCAACTGGTTGGAAGAGAGGCATACCAATTCATTGGAAGCAGGCGTAGTTGCCGCTTATCCTCGCCTGATGGCGCTGAAAAAAAGAATGAGAGAGTTGGGGCTTGTGCCGGTGATGTCCGGCAGTGGGCCCACTTTTTTTGCGCTCACCGGGGGCGCACGCCTGGCTGGAAATGCAGTGCGCATTCTGCGAGATGAAGGGTATCGCGCTTATTTGTGCTGGACAGAGCGCTCTACCCGCTAATAAGGGGGATCAGAAGATATGTTTGACGCGGTCATAATGGCCGGAGGAGGCAAAGCCGAACCTCTCACTGAACTGGAAGGGGTGTCCAATAAAGCATTTATTAAGGTGAATGGAAGGACACTGTTGGGTTATATTCTCGACGCTTTGTCTCGCGCGCCGTCTGTTGCGCGGATTGCGGTGGTTGGACCCACTCGTGAGTTGGCTGAACTGCAGCAGGAGGGCTACACTTTTACCGCGGTTGAAGAAACCGGCGGTATGCTTGATAACGCTATGGCGGGGTTGGAAGCGGTATGCGGTGAGAGACTTTGTTTGGTCGTCACCGCGGATATCCCACTGTTGCATGAGTCGGTAGTTGAAACTTTCTTAGAGCTTTGCGCCCCCTTTGACGGTGACTTTTATTACCCGGTATTATCCAGAGAAAGTTGTGAAAGCGTCTTTCCGGATACGAAACGAACTTACGTCCGTTTACGGGAAGGAGATGTCACGGGAGGCAATTTGGCCTTGCTTAACCCGGCCTGGTTTATCAAAAACCGCCACCGCCTGGAGATGTTTATCGCCAACCGCAAAAAACCGCTCAAACTGCTTCGTTTGCTGCCCCTGTCATTTGTGGCCAAATTTCTTTTGCACCGCCTCTCCATTGCCGATCTGGAAACCGAACTGTCTCGTATGATGGGGATGACGGTCCGGGCCGTGCCATGCACCCTGGTGGAAATCGGGACGGATGTTGATAAACTCAGTGATCTGGAGGCGGTTCGCCGTGCCCTGAGCGATCGGCGGTAAGCCGGCTGCTCTGCCTGACCGTTAAG
Organism: Bacillota bacterium; assembly: GCA_040751775.1. Taxonomy (GTDB): domain Bacteria; phylum Bacillota; class Dethiobacteria; order DTU022; family DTU022; genus JBFMGD01. The sequence continues at coordinate 29,936 of JBFMGD010000024.1, forward strand.
CAAGTGAATATTTTCTCACACGGGCAGGATTTTCAAAACAGACCATTGAATTATTTTCATAATTAAGAAAGATAGCAGCTTTTAACCAACTCACCCGGGAAGGTGGTACTGGTGAAAGTAACAGACGTGCGGGTAAGAAGATTGAACCAGGACGGGAAGATGAGGGCTATCGTATCGGTCACACTCAATGATCAGTTCGTTGTCCATGATATCAGGGTAATTGAAGGACCCAGCGGTTTGTTCGTGGCGATGCCCAGCAAACGTACCCCTAACGGTGAATTCAGGGATATTGCGCATCCGATAAACACAGCAGCGAGGCAGGAGATCCAGCGGGCGGTTTTAGAGGCTTATTACAAGGAGATGGAAAAAGAAAGTGTAATCACCTGATCGTTTGTTCCACGCCAACCGCCTGTAGTATAATATAACGTGAATCATTTCGTTAGAGGAGGCAGTATAATGGATCAGCTATGGGCGGTAGTTCTGGCGGCAGGAGAGGGAAAAAGAATGCATTCCCGGCTACCAAAGGTGCTTCACCAGATCTGCGGCCGGCCGATGCTGCAATATATCCTGGAAAGCACGATGGCAGTTACGGAACAGATTATCGTCGTGGTCGGCCACGGCGCGGGTTCAGTGCGGCAGGAACTGGGTTCCGGTTGGCGCTACGTGTTCCAGGAACAGCAATTAGGGACCGGCCATGCTGTGGCCTGTGCGTTGCCCTTGATGCCGGATAGGGGCAAACTATTAGTCCTTTGCGGCGACACTCCTCTGCTGGAAACGCGGCACCTGGAACAGCTATTGGAAGAACATAGCGATAATGCCGTAACCTTAATGACGGCTCTTTTGAATGAGCCGACCGGTTACGGCAGGATCATCCGTGATCAAAATGGTCATGTGGAGCGGATCGTGGAAGAGATAGATGCTTCACCATTGGAGAAAAAAGTGCCGGAAATCAACACCGGCACTTATTGTTTTAATCTTGGTCCGTTGAAAAGATTTCTGCCGCAGCTATCCGCGGATAATGCCCAAGGAGAATACTACCTCACCGACATTATCGCTTTGCTGAAAGAGAAAGGTCACAAGGTCGGCGCCTACCGGGTAGAGGACAACCGGATCTGTTTGGGGATAAATGATCGCGGCCAGCTTGCCGAAGCGGCGGCATTGATGCGACAACGCATTAACCACGGGTTAATGCAGCGGGGTGTAACGCTCATTGATCCGGCAACTACATATATCGATTACGATGTCCAAATCGGTTCCGACACCGTGATCTGGCCTCAAACCGTGATTGAGGGCGCAACGAAGATCGGTTGCGCCTGCCAGATTGGTCCGGCCGTACAGCTGAGGGCGTCATGTCTGGATGACCGTGTGACCCTGCGTCAATCCGTGGTGGAGGAAAGTATCGTGGAGACAGGCGCGGTAATCGGGCCGTTCGCCTATATAAGGCCTGATTGTCGCATCGGGCAACGCGTCAAAATCGGTGATTTTGTTGAAGTTAAAAATTCCAATATCGGAGAAGGTACGAAGATACCCCATTTAAGCTACATCGGTGACGCCGATATCCAGGGCGGCGCCAACCTGGGGGCCGGTGTGATTATAGTTAATTACGATGGCAGGCGCAAGTATCGCGCTACAATCGGCACAGGGGCATTTGTCGGGTGTAACAGTAACCTGATATCTCCGGTTGAGGTTGGCGACGGTGCTTATATCGCCGCCGGTTCCACCGTAACCGAAAACGTTCCCCCCGGGGCGCTGGCGCTGGCCCGTGCACGACAAGAAAACAAACCCGGGGTTGCTCATCGATTCCTGAAGAAAAATGATCCGGTGCAGGAAAAGGGAGAGAAAAACGAGAAAGCATAAAACTGCTCAGAAACACAAAAAATGCCGGGAGGGTACAAGGTGAACAAAGATCGGTTAAAACTATTTTGCGGCAGCGCCAACCGCAAACTTGCTGAAGAAATAGCCAAACATACCCGGATTCCCCTGGGCAAGGCAGAGGTGGGGCGGTTCAGTGATGGAGAAATATCGATCGGGATTAAGGAAAGCGTACGCGGTCATAATGTTTTTTTAATGCAGCCGATGTGTGCTCCGATTAATGAAAATTTGATGGAGTTGCTGATTCTGACCGACGCCTTGAAGAGGGCTTCCACCCATTCAGTGAACGTCGTTATTCCTTACTACGGTTATGCGAGGCAAGACCGCAAAACTCGCGCCCGCGATCCGATTACGGCTAAACTTGTCGCCGACCTGATTACCGCTGCTGGCGCCGATCGGGTTATCGCCATGGATCTCCACGCCGGCCAGATCCAGGGGTTTTTTAATATCCCCTTTGACCATCTTACGGCTGTGCCGATACTCGCCAAATACTTTCAGCAGAAGAAGATAACCCGTGGAGTAGTGGTCTCACCCGACCTGGGAGGGGTTACCCGGGCCAGAGAACTGGCCAACCGGTTGGGGCTGCCGATCGCTGTAATCGATAAAAAGCGCCCGGCACCCAACGAGGCTGAAATCATGAATATCATTGGTGATGTTGATGGCATGATCGCGATCATGATCGACGATATTATTGATACTGCCGGCACTATCGTCCTCGGGGCGCAGGCTTTGATAGATCAGGGGGCAAAAGAGGTTTATGCTTGCTGCACGCATCCGATTTTTTCGGGGCCGGCCGTTGAAAGATTGAGCAACGCCCCTCTCAAGGAAGTGGTTTATACTGACACCATTCCGGTAAATGGCGAAACACTAAACTCCCGGTTCAAGGTGCTTTCAGTCGCTTCACTGATCGGCGAGGCGATTTTGCGGATTAATGAAGAACGCTCGGTCAGCGAACTGTTTGACCGCTGATTTGACGCCGCCTTGATCCTGCAGTATACTGGTTTTCACAAGGAGGTTCTGATATGGAACGGATGATGTTGGAAGCGGAAGTTCGGCCGGTTATGTCCAAGGGACAGCTCAATCAGATCAGGCTGGAAGACAAGGTGCCGGCGGTTTTATACGGTAGGGGTAAGGAGTCCCAGCCCCTGGTAGTGGAAGGGCGGCTTCTCCGGCAGGTGCTTATCTCAGGCGGGAGCAACGTTTTAATTGATTTAAAGGTTAAAGATAAAGGTAAAAAAGCCAAGCAGGAAACCGTTATGTTTAAGGAGATCGAGAGGCACATTTTCCACAAAGATCGGGTAACACACGTTGATTTTATCCGCATATCCATGACTGATAAGATTGAAGTTGCGGTGCAGCTGATCTTTGCTGGGGAACCGGTCGGTGTCAGGGAGGGCGGGGTTTTGCAGATCCTGCTGCGTGAAGTTGCGGTGAAGTGCTTACCGGCGGATATCCCTGAATCAATGGAAATAGACCTTTCCGCTCTCTCTATCGGCGATAGCATTAGCGTCGGCAGTCTGGCTTTACCCGCGGATGTTGAGCTGATTACCGATCCGGAGGAGTCGCTGGCCCAGGTTCTGGTTCCGATACAGGAAGAAAAGCCTGCTGGCGAAGCGGAAGCGGAACAGGCGGAAGCCTCCGCTCAGGATAAAGAGGAAGCCTAACGGGTTGGGAGGATTGGCATGTACGCGATTATCGGCCTGGGCAACCCCGGCAAAGAATATACCGGATCCAGGCATAATCTCGGTTTTCGCGTAATCGAGACTCTTGCCGTATCTCTTTCGGCCAATCGTCCGTCTCGCCACCGTTGGTCTATCTATACTGTCGTCCGGATCGGTTCCGAAAAAGCGGTTCTGGCGCAGCCGATGACCTACATGAATCGCAGCGGCCGGGCGGTGGATGAGTTGTTTCACCTTTACCCGCTCCAACCTGAGCAGCTGGTACTGATTTATGACGACCTCGATTTGCCTCCCGGTTCGCTGCGCCTGCGCCAGGGAGGGGGCAGCGGCGGGCACCGCGGTGTGCAATCGGTGATTGAACATTTGGGCAGCGCTTCTTTCATCAGGCTGCGGCTCGGTATCGGTCGGCCGCCGTCCGGTTTAGCCGGCGCGGATTATGTTTTACAGAAACCATCGCCGGAAGATAAACCGCTGCTTGAGCAGGCGGTCGATCAGGCTGTTGAAGCCGTTATAACCTTAGTCCGCCTCGGTTTGGATGCGGCGATGAACCGGTTTAACCGGTCCTTGCAAATTTAAATTAACTGTGGTAATATCGATCTAATCATATTACTAATCTAAAGATAAAGGCGATGCAGGAGGAAAGTAGATTGGGTGTGCTGTTCCAGAAGAGAGGGCAGGCCTAGGCTGAAAGCAGGCTCGAACAGAACCCGGTTGAAGTTCCCTCCGAAGCTGTCCGCTGAAAACCCTTTATTTAAGTAAGGGATAAGTAGGCGTTACCGGGTCTTTCCCGTTACAGAAAGAAGGTATCGGTTTGGTTACGGTTACATGGATACCGAGCCCGTACCTGAGCAAGAGGATATTTTATCAATTTGGGTGGTACCGCGGATAGCTCTATCCGTCCCTTCAGGGGCGGATATTTTATTTGCCGCGTTAATACAGAAAAGGAGTGATTGGATTGATTATTGTCATGAAACACTCTGCCGGCCCGGCAGAGATAGCGCAGGTGGAGGCGGATTTAATTAAAATTGGATTTGCGCCGCATCGGATCCAGGGCGTTGAACGGGTAGTGATCGGTGCTGTTGGAGAGCAAAAACTGCCATTCCCGCTTGGTCTGGAGATATTACCGGGAGTGGAAAAGGTAGTGCCGATTACCGCTCCCTACAAGTTGGTCAGCCGTCAGGTAATTGTTGAAGACAGCATTATTCAGATCGATGATCTGAGTATCGGCGGCGCCGACCTCGTAATTATGGCCGGCCCTTGTGCCGTGGAAAGTGAAAAACAGTTGCTGACCATCGCCCGGCGGGTTAAAGAGGGTGGTGCTCAGGTGCTGCGCGGCGGCGCCTTCAAACCGCGTAGCTCGCCCTATAGTTTTCAGGGGTTGGAACGGGAAGGGTTGTTGCTGTTGGAGCAAGCCCGCCTGGAAACCGGTTTAAAAGTAGTGACTGAAGTACTGAACCCTCAGGATGTGGAGCTGGTAGCCCGTTACGCGGATATTATTCAGGTAGGTGCGCGTAATATGCAAAACTACTCCCTGCTGCGTGAATTGGGGCGTAGTGATAAACCGGTGCTGTTGAAGCGGGGGTTGGCGGCGACGGTGGAAGAATGGTTAATGGCCGCCGAATATATCCTCGCAGAAAAGAACTACCGGGTTATTCTCTGCGAAAGAGGTATTCGTACTTTTGAGACCTCCACACGCAGTACGCTTGACATCAGCGCTATCGCACAGGTGAAGCAGCTCAGCCATCTGCCGGTAATTGCAGATCCCTGCCACTCCGGAGGGAGTTGGCGCCTGGCTCTGCCTCTGGCCCAGGCCGCTGTAGCCGCCGGAGCTGATGGTTTGTTGGTTGAAGTGCATCACAGCCCATCGGAAGCACTCTGTGACGGCCCCCAGTCTCTGACACCGGAAAACTTTAGCAGGCTGGTTGAAGGAGTCGCCCGGGTTGCCGGCGCTGTCGATCGTAAATATTCTCCGGTTGCCGGCGCTGGTCTGGAGAAAGGGGGAGTATAAGCATGGACGGTAAACTAGGCTACCTGGGGCCCGCGGGCACTTTCTCGGAAGAAGCCGCTCTCCTGTACAATCGAACACACAATTTTGAGTTAATTGAGCGGCCGACCGTGGCCCAGGTAATGGAAGGAGTGGCCGCGGGTTCGCTGGAGCAAGGTGTAGTTCCTTTGGAGAATTCCCTGGAAGGCAGTATCTCGATCACTTTGGACCTGTTGGTCCAACATAGTGGAATTCAAATTTACCGGGAAATTATTTACCCGGTACGGCAGTGTCTCCTGGTTTTCCCGGGTACCGCTCTAGAGCAGATCACCCAGGTTATTTCACACCCTCACGCGCTGGGCCAATGCCGAAACTTCCTGAATACAACTTTGCAGAACGCTGCTTGTCGTTTGGTGGAAAGCACTGCCGCTGCCGCAGCCATGGTTGCCGCGCTACCCGGCTCGGCGGCGATAGCGCCACGTCGTGCCGCTGCCCTCTTTCACCTGGATTTACTGGTTGAAAATATCCAAGACAATGATGACAACGTAACCCGCTTCGTTGTTATCGCCCGGCAGGAGCACTCTCCGACCGGGCATGATAAAACCTCTCTCGTCTTAACCGTCCCCGATGGTCCGGGCAGCCTTTATAGTATATTGGGGTTCTTTGCTCACCGTAAGATTAACCTGACCAGAATTGAATCAAGGCCGGCCAGGCGCAGTCTCGGTGATTGGTTTTTTTTTATCGACTGCGAAGGGCACCGGTGCGATCCGTCAATGGCGGGGCTTTGGGAAGAACTGGCGAAACAGGTTTCCTTCATCAAGCTGTTGGGCTCATATCCTTGCGCCAAACGACTGCCTTAGCTGGATAACCGGAACGCCGAAGGGGTAGCATATTAGTACATGAAACAAAATAATATGGTGAAAGAGTATGAAGGTAACTTATATTTGCGATCGATGCGGTGCAATTATCGGTGTGATCAATCTTAACGACAGTGAACTAACCATGCTGGATATGGATCCGTTGACGGTGGATTTACGGGAAGATATAATTAAGTCTACCGAAACAGGAGGTCTTCTAGTTTATTCCATATGTGACAGCTGCGTAGAAACAATGGGCCTCTATGAAAGCGATTGGCCGTACCGTAAAGCGCCTGACTACCACTGATTCCATCGACAATTAATTAAGCATGCCGAAAATTATTCTAAATTTTCAAATGCTGAGTATTCGTACGCGGAGGGCGATCCATGCTGTTAAAGGATTTATTGAGCTATTGGCCCCGGGATAGACAGTTCTCGGAGCTTGCCGATGTTTCATTCAAGTCCGGTTTTCGTGCTGCTGTAACCGGTTTGGACAGCAGTGCCCGGATATATTTCCAGGCCGGACTGGCCCATAAACTGCATCGGCCCGCGCTGGTAATCACACCGGATGCGGTCCGGGCTGAAAAAGTATATGCTGATTTACATGCCTTTTACCCTGCCGGTCAGATAAACCTGCTGCCCTCGCGAGAACTTTTTCAGACCCCTGACGTGCTCACACACAGTATCGAACAGAGACAGCAGCGCCTTCTCTTCCTGGAATGGCTCAACCAGGGAGGCGAAGGCTTTTTTGTGGCGCCTTTTACCGCGGTTATTTCAAAAATGGTTCCACCGGATTTATGGCGCTCGCTCATCCTGGAAATTAGCCTCGAACAAAAGGCCGATCGGGATAACCTGCTCATGCGGTTAATTGAAATGGGTTACGAACGGGTACCTTTGATCGAGGGTAAAGGTCAGTGCAGCGGCCGTGGGGATATCATTGATGTTTACCCCTTCGGCCGCGAACAGCCTTTGCGGATTGTCCTGTTTGAGGATACAGTCGAATCGATCCGGCTATTTGATCCCCAGTCCCAGCGTTCCGCAGAATATCTTCAGAGCGCCGGCATTTTACCCGCTGTCGAACTGCCGCTGCCGGAGCGTTTCTTTAAACGGGGCGAGTCCCGGATGCGGCACGATACAGAGCAAGCGGTGGCGGGTTTACGCCGGAGCGGCGAAGCCGTTACCGCCTCCCGGTTGAAAGCGAGTGTAGAGATGCACCTGGAACGACTGGCCCGGCCGGGCGGATTGGATTTCATTCCGGGCTATTTCTCGTATTTTTTCGGATCCGGCGCGGCGTTAATCGATTACTTGCCGCCGGAATTTATAGTATATCTTGACGACCCAATGTCGATGTTGGAAAAAAGCGCGGTCTTGCGCCGTGAACTGGCTGAGCACCATGGAAACCTCTATCTGCAAGGTGAGCTTTTACAAGGCCGGCTTGATCCGCTTTGGGATGAAAAAGAGCTTTTTGCCAGGGCACCCTGCGCTGTTGTAGCCTGTAACTCTTTCCCCGGTTTGGCCGGTTGGCTGGACCCCCAGTGTGAAGTGCAAATAGAGTCAAAAAGTGTTTTTTCCTATCACGGCCAATGGGACCTGTTGGAGAATGATTTTAATAACTGGCGGAGGCAAGGTTACCGGGTTTGTTTTTTAGCCGGTAGCCTGGAAAGAGGAACAGGTCTCCTGAAAAGCTTGCAGGAGTATGGTCTGCCTGTAAGCGGCGTTCCGGGCCGCCCCTGGGAGGATAACCCAACCGCGCCGGTACAGTTGGTTGCCACAAGCCTGGAAGAGGGCTTTATTATGCCCGGCATAGGCATGGTTGTTGTAACCGAACATAACCTGGTGCCGCGGCGGCGTAAAAAAAAGCGTTTATCGCATAAAGATGGTATCACACTCAGGGATTACCGGGATCTGTCCGTAGGGGACTATGTCGTTCATGAACAGCATGGTATCGGCAAATACCTGGGTGTTAAAACCATGGAGATTAAAGGGATTCAACGCGATTACCTCCTGATCAAGTACAGCGGAACCGATAAACTTTATATTCCAGCGGATCAAATTGAATTAATCCAAAAATTTGCCGGCTCAGAAGGACGCCCGCCCCGGTTACATAGTCTCGGTAGCGGTGAATGGCACCGGCTCAAGAGCAAGGTTAAATCTTCAATCCAGGAAATGGCCGGCGAACTGTTGTCCTTGTATGCGGCGCGGCAAGCCGTGGGGGGATATTCTTTTGGGCCGGATCACCCCTGGCAACTTGAATTTGAAGCCCGCTTCCCTTATGAAGAAACTCCGGATCAGCTTCAGGCGATCGCCGAAGTGAAAGCGGACATGGAAAAAAGTCATCCTATGGACCGCCTGATCTGCGGTGACGTAGGTTATGGAAAGACAGAGGTGGCTTTACGAGCCGCGTTTAAAGCGGCCATGGAAGGAAAACAGGTGGCGCTTCTTGTACCGACGACCATACTGGCCCAGCAGCATTATCGTACCTTCCAGGAGCGTTTTGCCGAATTTCCATTGCAAATAGCCCAACTAAGCCGGTTTGTATCGCCGCTTCGCCAGAAAGAAATCATCGCCGATTTGGCCCGCGGGCGAATCGATATCATTATCGGTACGCATCGCTTGCTTTCCCGAGACATCCGTTTCCACGATCTCGGCATGCTGATTATCGATGAAGAACAGCGCTTTGGGGTCCGGCACAAGGAAAGGCTCAAACAACTCCGCCTGGATGTGGATGTTTTGGCGATGACAGCTACGCCCATTCCGAGAACCCTTCATCTATCCCTGGTCGGGGCGAGAGACTTGAGCGTGATCGAAACTCCACCCGAAGACCGTTACCCTGTGCAAACCTACGTGGCCGAATATTCAGAGCTTCTGGTTAAAGAGGTTATTCAGCGGGAGTTGAGTCGGCAGGGTCAGGTCTATTTTGTGTTTAACCGGGTTGATGGAATCAAAGCCATAGCCAAGAACATCCAGGCGCTGTTCCCAGGCGTCCCAGTAGCTGTGGGACACGGGCAAATGCCGGAGGCCGACCTGGAAAGGACGATGAGTGAATTCCTTGATGGGAGATACAAGATCTTGATCAGCACGACTATTATCGAGGCGGGTCTCGATATCCCGAACGTAAACACATTAATTATCTATGACGCCGATAAGTTTGGCCTGGCCCAGCTTTACCAGATCAGGGGCCGGGTCGGTCGTTCCAATCGGGTCGCTTATGCTTACCTAACCTATCGCAAAGAGAAGATTATCTCTGAAACGGCGAGAAAGCGGCTCCAAGCGATCAAAGAGTTTACCGAGTTGGGGTCCGGCTTTAAAGTAGCCTTGCGTGACCTGGAGATACGGGGCGCCGGTAATATTCTCGGCGCGGAGCAGCATGGCCATGTAACAGCAGTGGGATTTGATTTTTACTGCCGCCTGTTGGAACAGGCTGTAGCCGGGCTTAAGAATGAGAAGCGTGAGGAAAAACCGGCACCCAGGTTGGACCTGGAGGTAGATGCCTATATCCCGGCTTCTTATATCACCAGCCAGGATCAAAAAATTGATTTTTACTATCGGATCTATACGAGTAATGTTGAAGAAGATTTATCTGAGATTGAAGTAGAGATGCGGGACCGCTACGGTACTCCGCCACCGGCCGTACTCAACTTGTTGAGTGTTGCCAACCTGCGCGTTCTGGCTCAGGAGTTGGGGGTGGAACTGATTGAACAAAAGGGCAGCCTAATATTGATTAAATTCGATGCGGCTCAAAAGTTCGAGAGCCGTACCCTGTGGCCTTTGCTCAATTCGACCGGGGTGAAGGTTACGCTGGGTACGGGCTCCAAAATTTCTCTGAAACTAAAAACAGAAGATAAGCCTAGCCTGGTTATGCCCGAACTAATCCAACTGTTAAAAAAGCTGTCCGGTTTGAAATCTGAAGAACGGCCGTTCGACCCTGGCATAATCGCGAAAGGGGGTGAACAGAAATGAACATATTGAAGTGGAAAGCGCTCTTCTTGCTTGTCCTGGCTGTTCCCCTTTTCTACCTTGGAACCGGTTGTACCGCTCAGGATTCAACTGTAGCCGTGGTCAATAATCGAACAATTTCCCGGCAGCAGCTGGACCGCTTCATCAATGTGATGCGATTGTGTAACCCGGATCTTGATCAGGTGCTGGTGATGGAACAAGAGGGGGGAAGGCGGCAAGTTGAGCTGGAATTTCTCCAGATACTAATTGATATCGAGCTGGTCAGACAAGCAATAGAAAAAGCGGCTGTTGCCGTGGAGCCGGAATTGGTGGCACTGAAAACCGATCAACTGCTGGATGAACTGGCTGTCGTCCATTATAGCGGTTCCCGGGAACAGTTGGACCGGCGTTGCAAGCAACTTGATCTTTCCGCGGCGGATCTGCAGGTGATACCGGCTTATGAATTGCAACTGCAGAAGCTTTTTGATCATATCACCGCTACAATTACGGAAACGGATTTGCGCTTATTTGTTGAAGAGAATCCTGAGATGTTGATTCAAGGTGCCGCTTTGCAGGTTTACCGGCTTTCTTTTATGGATGAACAATCTGCGCGCCGGTCCCTGCTTCTGCTTCAGCAGGATCAGTCAGTAGAGGCATCAATTATGCTGCTGCAGGATGAGTACCCGGGTATGAGCGCCGAGGCTTTAGGCTGGATTACCGCCGATGATCCGTTTATTGATGCTGCTGTAAAAGATCGACTATTCAGCCTTCCCGACGGTGTAAGAGG
>JBFMGD010000025.1:0-39186 GCA_040751775.1 Bacillota bacterium
CTGGTCGGCTGCTGTGCGCAGACGGATGTGAAAGGGGAGCGCCTGAAACGGCCGGCTGAGCAGACCGACCCTGACATGTATGTGCACGTGGTGGAGGAACGAAGCGACGGCATCATCGTGCGCGGCTCCAAGGTGCACATCTCGGAAGCTTCGATCGCCGATGAAATCCTGGTCGTGCCGACCCGCGCTCTTAAAAAGGGGGAAGAGAATTATGCGGTTGTTTTTGCCGTCCCCGGAGATCATGAAGGGGTCAAGCAGGTCGTTCATTTCCATAATCCCCGCAAGCGCGATCACTACCCAAGGGGCATTGAGTACGGCTATACGGACTCATATGTCATATTCGACGATTGCTTTGTTCCCTGGGAGCGCGTCTTCCTGTGCGGCGAAACACTGCACGGCGGCGCGGCGGCCCTGCTTTTCGCCCTGTTCCACCGCCATTCCTACTCCGGCTGCAAGCCGGCCGTGCTCGATTATGTAATCGGGCTGGCCGCCCTGGCCGCGGAAATCAACGGTATCGAAAAAACGCCGCATGTGCGCGAAATGCTCTCCGAACTGATCATGACCGGCGAACTCGGCTACGCCGCCGGTTACACGGCATCAGACCTGGGTAAACCCGAAATTTATCTGCCCGGTATGGGTTTTATCCCGTATGGTCCGGGCAGCTGCATCCCCCACTCGATCTATTGCAATGTCGGCCGGTGCCTGAGCGGCGAAGCGGTTTTCCATGAGCAGGAGATCTTATGCAATATTGCCGGCGGCATACCCGCCACCTTCCCCTACGAAAATGACCTGATAAACCCCGAAACCGGGGCTTTGCTGGAGAAGTATATCACGCGCAACCCGAACATACCTGTCGAGGAGCAGATCAAGTTCTGGCTGAACTTCACCGATTTTGCTCTTTCCAGCTCTTCCGGCTCGATGCTCTACGGCGCCTACCACGGGGGCGGTTCACCGGTGATGGAGCAGATCGCGATCACCTCCCAGTATGACATTGAATCAAAGAAAGAGCTCGTCCGGAAAATCGCCGGCATGAAATCATAAAAAATGGTAGGGAAATTTACCGGTGCAGCGCCAGGAAGCGCTCCATTTTCTTTCCCCGCGGGGGGCGCAAACAGGTCAAAATAGAGCTGAATCCCTGCATCCACACCCGTTGTTCCTTCATAAAAGAGGATATTCCGCTCGTAGGTGTAGTCTTCGGGAGGGTAGCCGAGGAAGTAAGCGGGCAGTGAAAACCGCTGTGCCATAAAGTGTTTTTCAAGGGCGGGATCCAGCCGCTCCCGCCAACCAGCGCCGAAAGCGGCGCTGAAATCAGCCTCGGCCCGCGCCGCCGCCGCAGGGGTCAACAGCAGCGGCAGCATCAACAGGGAGAAAAAGAACCAGCCCCGCGGCGCCGGTGACGGCGCTGACCGGGCAGCGCGGTTTGCGGTAGACCTTTAAGATAAGGACCGCCAGCGCCGGGTAGAAATAGGCCAAAAAGAGGGCGCTGGGGGAGACAGGCACCTGGAGCAGACCCGGGTAGCGCGAGAGAAGGATATACGCCAAAAACAGCCCGGTGGCTAGCAGCGGGAGCAGCACCGCCAGGCACAAATAAAACACCGTAAATGATTGAAACGACATTGCCCGCAAACGCGGCAAGGGAGAGCAATCTCCCGGCATTTTGGCGCGGCGACACCGTCATTCCTCCTCATACAGGATTCCCCGGGAGGTTATTTGGCGCTTCCCCGATTTCTTGGATAATAAATCGGTCCGCCCAGTTTAATGTATCTTTTCAAAATTGATACGCCGTCTTCACGGAGAAGATCGCGTGTCACCTGGATACCTCTCTCTTCCAAAGCCTTCCACCAATGCGGCAGTTTCGGCCCCTCATCAAATCCGATCCGTTGTGCATCCTCGCCCCGGGCGCCGCAGACGAGCCGGGCGACTCCCGACCAGGGGATGGCGCCAAAACACATGGCGCACGGCTCAGTGGAGGTAACCAGTTCATAGTAAAACTTACCGCCGTCACCGAGATCATAGCGTCCCAGGCGTTTATGTGCCAATGCGATCGCCACCATCTCGGCATGGAGCACGGAGCAGTTGGTCGGTGTAACGATATTGATGCCCGGCGCAATCAGGCGCCCGCTTGCGTCGAAAATACCCGCGCCGAAAGGCCCGCCCGTCCGGCGTTCAATATTCTCTTGCGCGAGCCGCATCACGAGGCGCACGCGGTCTTCCGCCGCGGGAAATACTTTGGGGCCGCGTCCAAGTAAATCTTCCACCCAGTCCGGCAGAGAAATCTGGAAATCCATCTCGTTCAAATCACACTCCTTTCCTGCACCGCCGCTCAAATCAACGCTGCTTCAGCACAGCGGTAAAGGCTTCCTGGGGAATTTCTACCCTGCCGATCTGTTTCATCTTTTTCTTGCCTTCCTTTTGTTTCTCCAATAGCTTCCTCTTCCTGGTCACGTCGCCGCCGTAGAGTTTTTCCGTAACATTCTTGCGCATCGCTTTAATTGTTTCCCGGGCAATAACCTTGTTTTCAACGGCCGCCTGGATCGGTACTTCAAACATTTGCCTTGGTATAATCTCTTTGAGCTTTTCCACCATCTCTTTACCACGTTGATAGGCTTTGTCCCGGTGAATGATAAAAGAGAGAGCATCTACCTTAACAGAGTTTACCAGGATATCCACCAGGACCAGGTTTGATTCTCTGTATCCGGACATAGCGTAATCCAGAGAGGCATAACCCCGGGTCCGCGACTTGAGCAGATCAAAAAAATCATAAATAATTTCTGCCAGTGGCAGCAGGTAAGATAATTTAACCCTTCCTGTTTCCAGGTACTCGGTATTCTTGTAGTCGCCTCTCTTTTCCTGGCAGAGTTCCATGACTGCTCCCAGATATTCTCCGGGCAGAAAAATTGAAGCTTCCACGTAAGGCTCTTCAATAGCGGTCCGTTCTTCTGCCGTGGGCAGCAGAGCCGGATTATCTACCTCCACCATGGTCCCGCTCTTTTTATAAACCCTGTAGGCTACGCTGGGCGCCGAGACAATCAGCTCCAGGCCGTATTCTCGCTCCAGTCTTTCCCTGACGATATCCATGTGCAGCAGCCCTAAGAAGCCGCAGCGAAACCCAAGGCCCAGGGCCGCGGACTTTTCCGGTCCATAAGTGAGAGCGGAATCGTTGAGTTTCAGCTTTTCGATCGCTTCCCGCAGCGCCGTAAAATCGTTGTTATACTGTGGGAAAAGGCCGCAGAAGACCATCGGCAGCACCCGGCGATAACCGGGCAGCGGTTTTATCGCCGGTTTCTCCGCCGTGGTGACCGTGTCGCCCACCCGGGCATCCCCGACATTTTTAATGGAAGCGATCAGGTAACCCACTTCGCCTGCCGCCAGGCCCGCGGCAGGTTCCAAACCCGGCCGGAAGACACCGGTCTCCACCACCTCAAAAATCTTGCCGGTATTCATAAATTTGATCTTTTCACCCCTGTGAATGCGGCCTTCCACTACCCGGATATACGAGATGACACCGCGATAGGCATCATAATGGGAATCAAAAACCAGGGCCTTCAGGGGCGCGCCTGGATCGCCCGTCTCGGGCGGAGGCACCTTTTGGACGATAGCCTCCAGCACTGCCTCGATTCCCGTGCCCTTTTTAGCTGAAACCTGGAGAGCATCCTTGGCCCCGGGGCCGATCACCGCCGCCAGCTCCTGCTCTATTCTTTCCGGGTCCGCATTTTCCAGGTCAATCTTGTTGATGATCGGAATGATCTCCAGGTTCTGCTCCAGGGCCAGGTAGATATTGGCCAGGGTCTGGGCCTCTATTCCCTGGACAGCGTCAACGACCAGGAGGGCTCCCTCGCACGCCGCCAGGCTTCTGGAAACCTCGTAAGTAAAATCTACATGCCCCGGCGTGTCAATCAGGTTTAAGATATACTCTTTTCCGTCGCGGGCCCGGTAAAGCAGGCGCACAGCCTGCAGTTTTATGGTGATGCCCCGCTCCCTTTCCAGGTCCATCTGGTCCAGCACTTGTTCTTTCATCTGCCTGGCGGAAATGGTTCCGGTCAGCTCCAGAAGCCGGTCAGCCAGGGTGGACTTGCCGTGGTCAATATGGGCAATAATACAGAAATTCCTGATGTTTCTAGGGTTCAAATTTATGGCCTCCATATGAAAAAATCCTTCTAAATTATATCACCCGGGAGGTGCGGCAACAACAAGGCAGGGAATTATTTGTAACTGCAGAATTACTATTACTATTACAGGGGTCACAGATTGAAAAAGAATCTCTATGGAAGGGGTTAAACATGGAATTAAGCAATAGTGTTGCCGTAGTGACCGGTGGGGCTTCCGGCCTCGGCGAAGCGGTGGTCCGCAGTGTAGTTCAAGCCGGAGGCAAAGCGGCGATTCTGGATCTGGATGGGGGTAAAGGTGAAGCGCTGGCCGCTGAACTGGGCGGCGCGGTAGTTTTCTTGAAGACCGATGTAACCGGTGAAGAGAATGTCCAAACCAGCGTGGAGGCCATTGTAAATCGGTTTGGTAAAATCAACGTCGTTGTAAACTGCGCCGGCATAGCGCCGGCGGCCAAGGTGCTGGGGAAAAACGGCCCGCATGAATTGGCCTTATTCAACAAAGTAATCCAGGCCAACCTGGTCGGCACTTTCAATGTAATCCGGTTGGCGGCGGAGAAAATGGCAGGTAATGCGGAGGGTGCGGACGGAGAAAGAGGCGTGATCATCAATACGGCTTCGGTGGCAGCTTTTGAAGGCCAGATCGGGCAGGCCGCTTACAGCGCATCCAAAGGGGGATTGGTCAGCCTTACTTTACCGATTGCGCGTGAACTGGCCGCGTTCGGGATCAGGGTTGTGACCATCGCCCCGGGCATCATGGAGACGCCGATGCTCATGGGGATGCCCGACAATGTGCGGGATGCTTTAGGGAAGATGGTGCCGTTTCCAAAGCGTCTCGGTTACCCGTCGGAGTACGCGCAACTGGTTCGTCAGATCGTCGAAAATCCCTTGCTAAACGGAATGACCATCCGCCTGGACGGCGCCATCAGAATGCAGCCGAAGTGATTCAAACGGGGGATAAGCATGGGTACTTCTTTTTTGTATACAGGGTAGTCTTCAAAGATCCGGGGGTAGAGGTAAAGATCTTCTATCAGAATCACAACAAAATCTGCCAACCACCAGATTATCCCTGCCCGGATTAGCCATACTGAAGCGGAAACCAGGTAGAACCCCAACAGAAAAAGGCTGTAGCACCATAAGCCGGGATGGCGCACTAAAGCATAGGTTCCCTTTCGAGATACTTTCAGCGAAGAGTTAGCTGCGTACACATAAGTTCCCCGGGGCAGGTCAGCCCACAGGGAACGGTAAAGAAGATAAGTCGATATGATCAGCAATAGGATACCGATAATAATAGCAATTCTATTGCCGGGGTAACGAGGGCCTGTCAGGACAAGAAAGTGAGCGAATAAACAAAAAAGAAAACTAAAGGCCTGAAGGAACAGGGCTGCAATTTTCCTTGCTTCTTTCCACCTGGCTATTTCCCAAATTAAGAAAAGGAAGATGCCGGCGGTTCCAGTAGCGATAATTAGCGGCAGCATATTTAATCTTCTTTCTCATTATGCGTTCCAGCGGCTTTTCTTTTCCTGGTTTGATCTGCTACCTTCCGGCTTTGGTGAGGCGTAACCGGCCTTCTTTGACTAGATTATGCAAAAATAATTAATGTCCTGCCAGGAGTGACGTTTACCAGACGCGATTTTCATCGGATGCGAGATCGCTCAACCTGTGTGGCAGGTGCACCCAAATTAAAGGTATTTTGTGTTAATGTATAGAATTTTGTTACAATGTCGGGCAGAAGTTCAGTCGCCGGAGGGATACCGGATGCTTAAACAGGGCCATGCACAGGTTACAAACGAGATTCTTTTGCAAAGCGCCTTTAATGCGATTCGGGATGAGGTCTTTATTCTCGATAATAGCTTAACCATTGTCAAAACCAATCAGAACGCGGCACAAAGTATAAAACACGCGCTGCCCCTTACCGGAAAAAAATGTTATGAAGCATTTCATAATCGCACGGTGCCGTGTGACTCCTGTCCTTCATTAATGGCGATTGCCGATAAACAAATGCATGTGGAGGAAGTTGTTCAGGCCACGGAAGAGGGAGTGGATCTATGGCTGGAACTGGTATCCTACCCCTTGTTGGATCATGCGGCCAATGTCGCCGGCGTGGTGCTGTTTCGCCGGGATATTACTGAACGTAAAATTGCGGAAATTGAATTAAAACGCGCGCACGAGACTTTGCAATATCAACTCCGCTTCGAGAAGATGGTAGCTGAGATATCGGCTACTTTTGTTAATAGATTTACGGAAAAGTTAGACGAGGCTGTTGATCATGTCCTCCGGCTGAGCGGGGGATTTTTTAACGCGGACCGCAGTTACGTTTTCCGGTTTTCCGATGATGGGAAAATGATGAATAATACCCATGAGTGGTGCGCGGACGGGATCGAGCCCCAGATCGAAAAAAACAAGAACTACCCGGTCGATAAGCTGCCCTGGTGGGCCCGGCAAAACCGGAGCCTGGAACACGTGCACATTCCCGATGTGGAGGCGCTCCCTCCGGAAGCGGCGGCGGAAAAGCAGGATTTCCAGTCTGAAGATATTAAATCGCTGCTGACCATACCGATGAGTAATAACGGCCAGGTTACAGGCTTTTTGGGCTTCGACGCGGTACGGGAAAAAAGAACCTGGACAGAAGAGCAGATCTCGCTGCTCAAAGTCGTTGCTGAAATTATTTCCAACGCTTTTGTCAAACATCAGGCGGAGGTAGCGCTTAAGGTTTCAGAAGAAAAGTACCGGGATATCCTGGCTTCTATGGCGGACGGTTATTATGAGGTGGACCTGGCCGGCAATATCGTCTTCTGTAATGAACCGGCGGCCCGGATGCTGGGCTATACCAGCGAAGAGTTCATGGGGTTGAACTACCGGGAATTCAGCAACGATCCCGATACGGTCTTTCATAATTTCAACCAGGTATTCCTCTCCGGGCAGCCCAAGTATACATTTACCATGGAAACGGTTTGCAAGGACGGTTCGGTCACTTACAGTGAACTATCCATGTCGCTGAGCCGCGATAAGAGCGATAACATCGTCGGTTTTCGGGGAGTGGGGCGTAATGTCACCGAACGAAAGCGTTTTGAGGACCAGTTGAAATATTTGAGCTTGCACGACCAACTAACCGGCCTGCATAACCGCGCCTATTTCGAAAATGAGCTTAACCGCCTGTGCGGTAGCCGGGAATACCCGATCTCGATTATCTCGTTCGATATGGACGGTTTGAAACTGATCAATGACACCATGGGCCACAGCAGGGGTGATGAACTAATCAAAGCCTTTGCAGCGGTGGTAAAACAATCGTTGCGCGGATCGGATATCCTGGCCCGTATGGGAGGAGACGAGTTTGCGGCCCTGATGCTGCGGACGGATGAGAAGGGCGCCGCGGAAATCGTGGAGCGGATTGCTTATCAGACAGAGCAGTACAACCGGGAACATGCCGAACTGCCTCTGAGTATCTCTTTGGGAGTGGCAGCAGCTGAGAGCGCAGCAGTGCCCCTGATGGATGTTTTCAAAAAGGCTGATGACCTGATGTTCCGGGAAAAACTCTACCGGGGGGCCGGTGCCCGCAGCCACATCGTCGACACCTTGCTGGCGGCGCTGGCCGAGCGGGATTATATTACCGAGGGACATGCGCAGCGTTTGAGCGTGCTTTGCCGGAAGACGGGTGAGGCGATCGGTCTATCGCCTCACCGGCTCTCCGACCTGGCCCTTCTGGCCCAGGTGCATGATTTAGGCAAGGTTGGTATCCCGGACGGCATACTTTTTAAACCGGGGGCGCTCACGGAAGAAGAGTGGGAAGTGATGCGCCTGCATCCGGAGAAGGGCTACCGCATTGCCTCTTCTTCGCAGGACCTTTCCGGGGTGGCTGACTTAATTTTAAAACACCATGAGCGTTGGGACGGCACCGGTTACCCCCTCGGGTTGAAAGGAGAAGAGATCCCCGCGGAGTGCCGTATCCTTGCGATCGTGGACGCTTTTGACGCCATGACCAGCGAGCGGCCCTACAGCCGGGTGAAAAGCATCGCGGAAGCGCTGGCCGAGTTGAACCGGTGTGCCGGAACTCAGTTTGACCCTGAACTTGTAGATATATTTTTAAATGTGTTTTTGAGTTAAGGAGGAAGATTAGAATGGCCCTGGAGAAGATCAACCTGAACCAACCTGAAGATAAGCTGAAAAAAGCGCTGGAGAGCTACAGGGAACAGGCGCTGGCCCTGGGGGCGTCGCGAGCGGCGCTAGTGCAAGCCGCGGCAATACCGGTTGATGAACGTGTTACCTTGAAATGCCAGGTTCCCAGGTGCTTCGGTTACGGAGTATGCGCCCACTGCCCACCGCATACCTTAAAACCGGCGGAGCTGCGCGAGCACCTGAAAAAGTACAGCTATGCCGTTTTTTTTACCAGGGACGTGGCGCCGGAGGTTATTATCAGGGATAAAGAAACGATCAGGGAAAGGGTGGCCGACTATCAGGCAGTTTTCTCGATTGTCAACAAGCTGGAGTCGGCGGCCTTCTACGACGGCTATTATTTTGCACTGGGTTTCGCAGCCGGTTCCTGCCGGCATACATACTGCGGCCGGCAGGAAGATTGCCTTGCTTTAAAAGGAGAAAAATGCCGGTTTTCGTTGCGGTCGAGGCCGTCCATGGAAGCGGTGGGGATAGATGTTTACAAGCTGGTGGCCCAACTGGGATGGGAGATCTACCCGATCGGGAGCGACGCTAAAACGGTGGATATACCGAAGGGAACGCTGGCCGGTATTGTGATCGTGGACTAACTCCGGTTTAAGTATCTAAAACCGACAGGTATAAATCGACCAACTCCGGGTCAAACTGGCTTCCGGCGCAGTGTTTAAGTTCGCTTGCCGCTTCCGCGGCGCTCATGCGGCCGCTGTAAGAGCGAGGGCTGACCATGGAATCATAAGCATCGACGATGGCGAGGATACGGCATTCAATGGGGATCTCTTTGCCCTGGAGCCCCAGGGGATAGCCGCTGCCATCCCAGTTCTCATGATGGCGCAGAATTAAATCGGCGACGTTGGAAAGATCCGGTGATGAGCTGGCGATCCGGTACCCTTTTTCCGGGTGCTGGCGCATGATCTCCCATTCCTGCTCAGTCAGCTTTCCTTTCTTCAGGAGGATCCGGTCAGGGATACCCACCTTGCCCAGATCATGAACCTGCGCCAACAACAGAAGGTCCGTTAACTGGTGCATATTTAAACCGGCCTTATTACCCAGTTTCCAGCAATGTTCCTGCAACCGCTCAATATGGCCCTCGGCCACGTAATCGCGTTCGGCCAGCGCTGTGAGCAAAGCTTTAACAATGCGGTTGCGCGCGTTTTCACTGTGGCTGAGCTTGTCGCGGTACATCAGGCTGTCGGCATTTTTATAGGTTTCCTCAAGAGACTGGGCGGCGCTTTTACTGACGGCCGTGCCCAGCGATATGCTGATTGGTAAATCCTGATGCTTCTCGTTGTACTGTTCAATCTCCCGGCGGATGCGCGCCACCACTTCGCCCATGGCTTCACCATCCGTGCGCGGCATGATTAAAACGAACTCGTCACCGCCTACCCGTGCCAGGATATCGGACTTGCGCAACGATTTTTTCAGCACCGCTGCGCAAACTTGCAGGATCCGGTCGCCTTCTTTATGCCCCAGAGTATCGTTAATCAGCTTCAAACCGTCCAGGTCGGCAGATAAAATCGCCACCGGGTACTCCCGCCCGCCTTTGAGCCGCTGCAGCTCGTTTTCATAGTAGGCCCGGTTGTAGAGACCGGTCAACGTGTCGCGCAGGCTTAGATATTCCAGCTGCGCTTCATAACACTTACGCTCGGTGATGTCCCGCACGATGGAGACCACTTCATCGCTGCCGGTTGCGACCAGGCGGGCTTCAAAGGAGAGTTTATTATTTTCCACCGGGTAGCTGTACTCAACTACCTGTAAATTACCGGTGTGGATCGCCTTGTGGATCGCTTCCATAAGCAGCGCGGCAACATCGGGGGGCATTAGATCTGCTATTTTTTTGCCGATCAGAGAGGTCTCATGACCCGCCTGGTTTCCCTGCGCGTTGAACAGGTGCTCGTCCCTGGCTTCCGCATCCAGGTAATAACCTTCCCGGTTATAGCGGAAAAGCATATCCGGGATTGCTTCCACCAGGGCGCGGTTACGCAGCTCACTTTTACGCAGGGTTTCTTCAGCCTGCTTGCGTTCGGTGATATCGGCATAAATACCGAAGCCGCCATGGAATTCGACGTCAATAATAATCGGTATCCCTTTAATTAATACTTCAACCGGCGAACCATCCTTGTTATAACGTACCGCTTCGCCGGTAATTGTCTTCCCCGCTAAAACCGCTTCGGTATATTGCCGGTTTGAGGTATCTTGCTTGCCCATATCGATCACGGAATCAATGCTCATGCCTTTAATTTCTGCCAGTTCATATTTAAAAAGAGCGGTAAAGGCCTGATTTATGTCCAGCACGCAGTGGTTACTGTCAAATAGAACTATCGCCTCTGTTGAATTTTTAAACAGCGCTTCGAACCATTTGTTTTGATAGCTCAGCGCTCTTTCAACCTGTTTATTTTCGGTGATATCCCGGAAAGACCAAACCCGCCCAATTAAATCACGGCCTTGCGTCAACGGACAGGAATACCGCTCAAAGATCCGGCCGTCCTTAAAGTAAATGGTATCAAGAGCCTCATCGGTTGAAGCATATAGTGTACGTGTCTTATTAAGAAAAGTTTGCGGATCGGCCAACTGCTCCAGGACATACTCCAGGATGGCGTCATTATCTCTTTTTTCGCGCAGCTCTTGCGGGATTTGCCAGATTTCATAAAAACGGTTGTTGGCCATAAGCACTCTGCCGGCGGCGTCCACGGCGATTATACCGTCTGCGGTGGACTGAATAATTGCTGAAAGATGGGTTTCACTGTAGCGCGGTGCCTCTTGAGCCGGACGGGTACTTTCGCTTTTCTGTTTTTTCTTTTTTTGAGGCATAAGCGCTGCCACCTGCCCGTAAAAAATTGACGCGGCTTAACTGTCTGAATTATAATCAATATAGTAAAACTCTGTCAACAGTGCCTTCTTTTGCTTAGCTGAAAGCGGAGCTTGAAAAATGCGATTTTGTCGCCGCCGTACTCGTTACAGTATAGCCTGGAGGGGAGTGATTAAATGGTTGTCTTGCCGCCGGCCTTAGAAGAGAACCGCCGTATCGCCGCGATCCGCGCGGCCATGCTGGCTGAAAAGTATTCCGTCTGCCTGGAACGGCCGACCTTATTGGACCGCTACTGGCGCTCCGGGGCGGACCGCGGCAAACACCCCTATATCCAGAGGGCTCAAGCCCTGGCATACCTGTATACCTACCGGCGCCCCCGTGTTTACGAAGGCGAGCTGATCATCGGCAACATCTCCTCCAAACGCATCGCCGCGAATTACTACTCCGAGGGCGGTTCGATCCATATCCTGGAGGATCTTTTCTGCCTGGAGCGGCGCCATGTGGTGCCGCTCCACCTGGAGCGGCGGGAGAAGCGGCTGCTGCTCTCCCTGGCGCTGCGCCATTTCCGGCGCAGCGTGGCGGCCCGGGCGCTGTGCAAGCCGGGTTGGTTTGGCTATTTTCTCGATTTTTTTAGGGCAAAACGCTACTTCATTACCGAAGAGGCGGGTATCTCACACCTGGTACCCGGCCACGAGACGATTATCCGTTGTGGGCTGAAAAAGGCCGCGGAAACGGCCCGGGAAAAGCTGGCGCGGGGCGGCCTCGACCCGGACCGGGAGTCGTTCTACCGCGGAGTGAGCCTCGTCATCGACGGCATTCGCCAGATGGCTTCAAACCTGGCGGATGAAGCGGAACGCCTGGCGGCCGCTGAAGCGGATCCCGG
Source organism: Bacillota bacterium (assembly GCA_040751775.1). Taxonomy (GTDB): domain Bacteria; phylum Bacillota; class Dethiobacteria; order DTU022; family DTU022; genus JBFMGD01. Next base: position 11,963 of record JBFMGD010000025.1, read on the forward strand.
GCGGCGCGGTGAACTGCTCGAGGCGGCGGATATCTGCCGGCGGGTGCCCTACGAACCTGCCCGCACTTTTAAAGAGGGGCTGCAGGCGGCCTGGTTAATCCATGTGGCCCTGAACCTGGAAGATTTCGAGCAGGGAATCTCATTCGGCCGTCTGGACCAATTTCTCGATTCCCTTTACCGCGCCGATCTACGCTTCGGGCGGGTTACACCTGAAAAGGCCAAGGAGCTGCTGGCCTGCCTTTGCCTGAAGTGCGGTGAAACCATGCCGCTCTACTCGCGGCGCATCAACCGCTTTTTCGGCGGTAATGCCGTGGGCCAGGGGATTACCGTGGGCGGGGTAGACCGGGAAGGCCGGGACGCTTCCAACGAACTGTCCCGCCTGGTGCTGGAGGCGTACGGCGCGGTCATGACCCGCGAACCGAGCCTGCATGCCCGGATCCATGCCGCTTCGCCGGACTGGTTTTTGGAAGGTTGTGCCGCTTTGATTCAAGCGGGCAGTGGCCGCCCCGCCCTCTTCGGGGATGAGGCGGTAATTGCCGCCCTGGAGGGCGCAGGCTTCGCACCGGAGCATGCCCGTGATTATGCCGTGATCGGCTGTGTGGAGATGGGCAGCCAGGGGCGGACTTACAACTCTTCCGATGCCGCCCTCTTCAACCTGCCGCTCTGCCTTGAGTTGGCCTTAAACGGCGGCCGGCGCTTACGGGGCGGCCGCCGGCTAGGGGCAGCCACCGTTCCCGCGGCGCGCATGCGCTCTTTCGATGACCTCCTGCACGCTTTCCGCGCCCAGGTGGAGCACGGCGTAGCCGACATAGTGAAGGTGATTACGCAGCTGGAGCGGCATTACCGGGTGATTCGCCCTTCACCCTTGAACTCCATTCTCACCGCAGGCTGCCTGGAGCGGGGGCGTGATGTCACCTGGGGCGGCGCGCTTTACGATTATACCTCGGTGCAGGGAGTGGGCCTGGCTGACGCGGGTGAGTCGCTCTACGCGCTTAAACGCCTGGTTTTTGAAGAAAAAACCCTCACCCTGGTTGAGCTGGTGCGGGTCTTGAAAGATAATTTCCGGGGGCGGGAAGAGCTGCAGGCTACGCTCTGTCACCGCTATCCCCGTTACGGCAACAGCGAGCCGGCGGTGGACGCCGCCGTCCAGCTGGCCGCCGATACTTTCAGCGAGGCGGTGCGGCGGCACCGCAACTCACGGGGCGGACACTATATCCCCGGCTTTTACTCCATGACCTGCCATCACGGCTTCGGCGCCGCCACCGGGGCGCTGCCCAACGGCCGCCCGGCCGGTTTCAGATTATCCAACGGGCTTTCGCCTGCAGACGGGGCCGACCACCGGGGGCCGACGGCCCTGCTGCATTCGGCGGCGAGTTTGAACAGCAGCCGGTGGGCCAACTGCTGCGCCTTCAACCTTAAATTTGAAAAGAACCTTGTCCGGGATGCACAAGGCCTCCGGACCTTGACCGCGTTGATCAAAGGATTTTTCCGGCAGGGCGGCATGGAGCTGCAGATCAATGTCCTGGACGAAGCGGAGTTGCGGGCGGCGAAACAGGACCCTTCAGCTTATCCGGGTCTGCTGGTGCGCATCTCCGGCTACTGTGCCTACTTTCACGACCTCTCCCCGGAAGTGCAGGAGGAGATCATCGAGCGCACCGCCCACAGCGCCGGCTAGGCGGCCGTACCCGGCGATCAGCTCGACAATCCGGGGATCAAACCGGGAGGAGGGTTCATCCTGAAGCGCAATGAGCAAAAAAAGAAGCCGGTGACGACGATCTCCGGTTATATTGAACGGATCACCTATTTCAACGAAGAAAACGGTTTCGTAGTGGCCCGCCTGAAAGAAAAAGAAAAGCGCGAGCTGACTACCGTGGTGGGCAGCGCCGGTCTGCTCAACACCGGTGAGTCGGTCCGCTTGAGCGGCAGTTGGGTGGAAGACAAAAAATACGGTGAACAGTTCCGCTTTCAGTCGTGCGAAACGACGGTTCCCGCGACAGCGCACGGCATTGAAAGGTATCTCGGCTCCGGTTTGATCAAGGGAGTCGGACCGGTGATGGCCAAACGGATTGTCCAAGCTTTCGGCGAAAAAACCCTGGAGATTATCGATGCGGCGCCGGAGAAGCTTTGCGCTGTTGAGGGGATCGGTCCGGTCCGGGTGGAGATGATCAAGCAGTCCTGGGCAGTACATAAAGGAATCAAGGAACTGATGCTGTTCCTGCAGGAATACGGAGTGGGTGTTTCACACTGCGCCCGGATCTACAAGGCTTATGGAAAAGAAGCCGTGGCCAAGGTCAAGGAAAACCCTTACCGGCTGGCGGCGGAGATTTGGGGCATCGGTTTTCTCACCGCGGACAACATGGCACGGAAAATGGGATTTGCACCTGACTCGCTGATCCGGGCCAAAGAAGGTGTGATCCATGTTTTAAACAGTTTTACCGACGAAGGGCATGTCTTCTGCCCGGAACCGTTGTTGCTGGATAAGGCAGCGGAGCTGCTGGAGACGGGAACAGAGATTGTCGCCGCGGCAATTAATGAACTGGCCGCCGCGGCAGACCGGCGTATCGTACTGCAGGAAGGTGGAGCGGAAAGGGCCGTTTACCTGAAATCGCTGCACGTTACCGAGGTCCGGCTGGCCGAGAAAATGGTGGCCCTAAAAGAGAAAAAATCATCGCTGCGTCCCGTGGATCCGGTTAAGGTGCTGCCCTGGGCGGAGCAGAAACTGGGTCTGAAGTTGGCCGATAAACAGAAAGAGGCTGTCGCCGCGGCGCTGCAAAGTAAAGTGATGATCATTACCGGCGGCCCCGGTACCGGCAAGACCACCATTATCACGGCTGTCCTGGAGATTTTCAAAGGGCTCAGGGCAAGGGTAGTCCTCACCGCGCCGACCGGGCGGGCCGCCAAGCGGATCCAGGAGACGACCGGCTGTGAGGCCAAGACCATCCACCGCCTGCTCGGGTTTTCTCCCGGCGGTGGCTTCAAGCACGATGAGGACAACCCCATTGAAGCCGATGTCCTGATCGTGGACGAGGCCTCGATGATCGACATCTTGCTGATGTACAACCTGATCAAAGCGCTGCCGGACAGCACCCTGCTGGTGTTGGTCGGCGATGTTGACCAGCTGCCCTCGGTCGGCCCCGGGAATGTCCTGCGGGATCTGATCGATTGCGGTGTATTCAAGACGGTGGCTTTAAATGAAATCTTTCGGCAGTCCCGGCAGAGCAGGATCATCGTCAACGCCCACCGGATCAACAGCGGCCTGCTGCCGGATCTGCATCACGACCCGGCGGGAAGCGATTTTTATTTTATTCAGGAAGAAGAGCCCGAGCAGGTGGTCGCCAAGCTGCTGCGGGTGGTTTGTGATCGTGCGCCGAAAAAATTCGGCTTCGATCCGAAGACGGAGGTACAGGTGCTCTCACCCATGCACCGCGGATTGACGGGCGTCGGCAACCTTAACACCGCGCTGCAGGGTATGCTCAACCCGCGGGGCAAGGAGTTTGCGCGGGGCAGCCGGGTAATCCGGGTCGGCGATAAGGTGCTCCAGCTGGTAAACAATTACGAAAAAGAAGTTTTTAACGGCGATATCGGACTGGTCGAAGCGATTGATGAGGTTGACCAGGAATTTCGGGTGAACTATGACGGCCGCAGCGTGTCTTATGATTATTCAGAGATGGACGAGGTTACATTGGCTTATGCCGTCTCGGTGCACAAGGCGCAGGGGAGCGAGTACCCGGCAGTGGTGATCCTGGTAACAATGCAGCACTACATGCTGCTGCAGCGGAACCTGCTTTATACGGCGATAACGCGGGGGAAAAAGCTGGTCGTAATCATCGGCACAAAAAAAGCCCTGGCCATCGCCGTTAAAAACAATAAGCCGCTGCAGCGCTATACGCGGTTAAAAGAGCGCCTGATTACCCTGGCCGGTCAGACCGGTGCATTACCGCAAACTCCGGGATAAGCGGGGGACCCCCTGCGCCGGCAATATGATGGTAGTGATGAAGGAGAGGCTGATGAAGCAGCAAAAATTAGTATATCAGAGCGGTTCTCTAAACCTGGAGGGGCGTCTGGCAATTCCCTCCCGGGCCGGCGCGGCAGCGGGTGTGGTCCTTTGCCACCCTCATCCGCTCTTCGGCGGTACCATGAATAATAATGTGATTAGCGCTGTCAGCAGGGCTTTGGTCGAGAAAGGGATTGCTACTCTGTGTTTCAACTTTCGTGGGGTGGGGCAAAGTGAGGGTTCGTACGACAACGGCAGAGGTGAAGCAGATGATGCCCGGGCCGCCGTCTCCTTTTTAGCCGGCCGGGAGGAAATCGACAGCTCCAGGCTAGGCCTGGCAGGATATTCTTTCGGCGGCGCGATAGCCCTGCTTGCCGGAATGGAGGACGATACGGTTAAAGCCGTGGCGGCTGTTTCCCCCGCCGGGCTTCCCGAATTCGGCAGAGCCAAGCCCCGCCTGGTGGTCTGCGGAACATGGGATAGCCAGATTCCTGTTTCCAAAATACTGCAGGAGGAAGAGCGAATATCCGGCGGCGGCGCCGGGACAGTTGAAATCGTGGAAGGCGCCGATCATTTTTGGCGCGGATACGAGGCGGTTTTAGCGGATCTGGTTGTCACTTTTTTCCTCCGCCATCTGGTAAACAGCGCGGCTACGCCTAACCGCCCAAACTAGGGTGCCAGGCACCAATATTATTTGGTGGAGAAGAGTTCGTTTAGGTAATCCAGGATGAAGTTCTCCACATCACCGGGCGGGACTGTGCCGGCCAGGCCGTACATGGCGGCCATCCCGCTGGGTGTACAGCCTCCTGATTCCACCACGACGGCTGAGTCGCGCAGGTCGGCCAGGAATTGATCCGCCACTGGGGCGTGAGCCGGAGTGACCATCACGTGCAGGCAGGGAGGCTTCTGTTGGCGATCCATGTGCCAACCCCGTTCTTCCATGGCGTCGGCCAGAAGATGGATATCGATGGTGTCCGAGCCGAAGGCGAAAACGCTCATCTCCGGCCGGCCGAGGATATAAAGGCCCGGCACGGCGGCGATGCCCTCCTTCAGCTTCCGGGTAGTTTCCATGATCCCGCCGGCCAGCTTGCGATAGCCTGCCTCACCGAGGTATTTCATGATCGCCCAGGCGGCGGCAATGGCTCCACCGGGCCGGGTTCCCGTCATCGATGGAGAACCGAACAGCCCGCCGGGCCAGTCAGCCAGGGCGAAATACTGGTGGCGCCGGATCGCTTCATTCCGGTAAAGCACTACCGAGGCGCCCTTGGCGGCGAAGCCGTACTTGTGGATATCGGCGGAAATCGAGGTCACGCCCGGCACACGGAAATCAAAAGGGGGCACCGGGTATCCCAGCTTGGCGATGAAGGGCAGGATGAATCCGCCGAGGCAGGAATCAACGTGGCAGCAGATATCATTTTCCAGGGCTATTGCGGCCAGCTCTTCAATGGGGTCGATCACGCCTTGCGGGTAAGAGGGCGCCGAGCCGACCACCAGGACGGTGCGCGGGGTTACCGCCTGGCGAACCGCCTGCACTTCTGCGCGAAAATCGTCCCGTATGGGGGTGCGCACCGGTTTAACCCCCAGGTAATGAGCCGCTTTCAGGAAGGCGGGGTGAACGCTGAGCGGGAGCACCATCTCCGGCGCCTCCAGTTCGGGATGCCGGGCGCGGGCCAGGTCCCGGGCGGTTTTTACCGCCATGAGGATGCTCTCGGTGCCGCCCGAGGTCATACTGCCGGTTACAGCATCGTCCCCGCCCAGCATACCAGCCGCCATGGAGATCACTTCGGTTTCAAAACGGCGCAAACCCGGAAAGGCCATCGGATTGAGCGCGTTGCCGTGAAAGTAGAGTAGGTAGGCCTCTTCCAGGATCGAGGTGATCTCTTCACCGCCGTAATAAACCAGGCTCCAGGTTTTGCCCCCTTTCCAGTCGGCGTCCTGCTCCTTCAGGCGGCGCATCTCCGCAAAGAGTTCGTTGCGGGGTATTCCGGTGGGGCTTAAAATAGCTTTCTCTGCACTCATTTCGATAGCTACCTCCGTGCATATTTTATAAGAGCAAACTGGACAAAATGTAGGCCATGAAAAGGCCGAGATAGTTGCCCACGGCATAACCAACCAACCCGCACAGCAGCCCCGGCGCCAGTACTTCCCGGTTTTTCAGCACGGCGGCCACAGGAACGACAAAGGGTGGGCCGTAGATACCGGCGGTAGAGGTAATCAGGGTCGTGTCCACGTCGATCCGAATCAAAGCTGCGAGGATCAAGTGAATAAGTATTGCTCCCAGCATTACTGCGGCTGTAAATAAAAAGATCACCGGTGAAGCGGTCAGAATTTCCTGCAGGTCAATGGTCGAACCGACGGCCAGGGAGAAAATGAGGAGCAGGTACTGGCCGAGGGCGTAGGGTGTGCATGCACGGCGCAGTTTTGCGATGAAAGAGCCGGCAATGCCGAGGGTGGTCACGATGAGAATTACGGCGCCCACAGTGATTGTCCCGGTCAGCAGATGTGATACGCCCAGGCTCAAGGCCACGATTACCGCGGCCAGGCCCAGTGAAGCGGCGCCCTGCCCCAACTTGGTTTTCACCGGCAGAAGACGGAAGCTCTCTTCTTTGTCTGCCAGGCAATCATCGGCCGTATCTGTCTCCACGGATTGAAAGGGCGGCAAAAACTTTTGCAGGAGCGGTTTTGCGGCGAAGAGTAGAAAAATGATATAAAGTCCACCAATCAAGGAATCCGCGGTATGGACCAGCACAAATGTTTCTTGACGCACTCCCAGCGAAAGGCCGATCGCCATCAGGTTGGGTGTCCCTCCGGTGTAGACGCCGACCAGCATGCCGCTGATCTTCCAAAACTCGTCGATGCGGGACGAGAAGAGCATTCCGAATGCGAAAGCGCTGGCCAGGGCGCTGAAGATGACCAGGAGAAAAGACAGGATCGTCTTCTTGGCCAGGCGCAGCCACCGGGTGATGTGAGTCGAAAAAAGGAGCAGGGGTATAGCCAGAGGTACCGAAATTTCGGATATGGTCGTGGAAAGGGAACGGTCGACAACTGAGAAGTTGGCGACGATGAAACCGGCCAAATAGCAGAGCAAGATGGGGCTTAAAAAGTTCAATTTCCGGAAACGCCTCAGGCCCAGGGTAATCACGGCAGGGAATAACAGCAGAAAAACTATCTGTAGCGGCGCCATTTATCTACCTCCTCGGTCTGTTTGTAATAACTTGAAAACTCGAACCCCTTGCCTACCGTTATATTCGACAATCACCATTTTTTCCCTGCTTTGCGCTGTACGGCTCACGGGATGCCGGGTTGCTGCGGGACGCCCCTACAAAAAACCCCCTCTCCCAGGCGGGGTGGGGGGGCTACCCGACCAGGTGCCCGAAGATGATAAAAGCCAGGGTAATACAGAAAGGGATTAACAAAGTTAACGGTATGCCGGCCCGGGCAAAATCTTTAATCGAAAAGTAGCCTGCGGCGTAGGGGATTACATTGGTCGGGCTGGAGGTTACCAGTAAAAAAGCGAGGGAGGTAGCCACTGCTACCGGGCCTGCCAGGAGCCAGGGATCCAGCCCCATATCTCCGGCCAGGGCGATCACCAGCGGCACCAGGATTACCCCGGTTACTGTATTGCTGGAGAAAAAAACTTTTAACAGCTCAACGGCCAGCACCGCCACGAATATGCGAAGAGCCAGCCCCAAAACACCGATCGAGGAAAAGGTCAGCACGGCCAGCCACCGGGCCGCCCCCGTTTGGAAGATAACCATTCCCAACGATAGACCGGCCGCAATTAAAACGATGCCGCCCCAGTCGATGTCGTGCTGGGCTTCTTTCCATGAGAGCAGCTCTACACCCGGCATGAAAAAAAGGACTGCCGCCGCCAGCGCTACCGCCTCAAGCGATATGGAGATTCCCGTAAGGCGAAGCAGCAGCGGGTCGCCCACCCAAAAGAGAACTGCCGCTGCGAAAATTGCCAGGGCTTTTATTTCGGCCGGCTGCAGCGCAATCCGCACTGCTTCCTGCGGCGGCTTAAATTCTACCGGAGAGAGCTCTTCAGGAGGAAAAACACGCGTTAAAACCAGATATGCCAGCGGAAGGATGGCGAGCGCGGCTGGTACCCCGACCAGCATCCAGCGCAAGAAATCGATATTCACTCCGGCCAGTTCACGCAGGTAACCGAGGGCAACAATATTGGCTCCGTTGCCTACGGGAGTGGCAATCCCCCCGATAGCCGGCCCCCAGGCAATGGAGATCATCAGGGCGCGGCCGAAGTTGCTTTGCATCGGGACAGCCTTCGCCTGGCGGAGCAGGTTCAAACCGATCGGCAGTAAAATCGCCGAGACCGACATATTAACAATCCACATGGAAAGGGCCGCTCCGATAACTAAAAAGGTAAAAATGAGTTTACGCGGTTGGAAACCGACCTTGTTCAAGATTAGAGCGGTCAGACGGTCAGCCAGGCCGGAGCGGGTTAAACCGGCTGAGATGATCAGTACACCGATAAAAAAGACGATCACGGCGTTGCCGAAACCGTAACTGACCGTCTCGCTGAAGGAGGCCATGCCGAAGGCGGGGACAAGGAGCATGCCCACCAGGGCGGATACGGCAAAAGGCAGCGCCTCTGTTACCCATAAAACAATCACAAAAGCAAGGATCGCCAGGGCCGCTTTACCCGCTGCGGTCAGCTGCGCGGTATCGCCCATGTTTAGCGGAATGCGTTCCAGTGGCAGCAGGTTAATAGTAATCAGGACTAAGACCGCTGCCAATAGGGAGACTGTTTTTTTTACAGAGCCGGACTGTTTGCGCGATTGAATAAGCAGAGTTCGAAACATACTGTCACCTCTAGAAAAAGTGTATCGGTTAAACAATTATACCGGGGCGTTTGGAGCTCTGTAAAATCAATAATTCGAATGGCCCTATCGCAAATAATTATAGAATTCCCGGCGCCTGGCGGAGAACTTGCGTTTCGCCTGGCCTCAGCCGCGGTTAGCGGCAGGGATTGGTGTTTTTACCGCGAACTTATTGCGGTGGAGGTTTATACAGCTAATATGGCAGCAAAATTACAAGTCGGTACAGCCCGCTATTTCATGTGGTTCCTGCTCACCCTTACTCACGTGATCACTCATTTCCACCGGTTCAATATCAATGTGTTGGCCGACCAGCTGATGGTTGAATTTAACCTGTCCGCTGTCTCCCTGGGCAACCTGGCCGCCGCTTACTCGTATACCTACCTGTTAATGCAGATTCCCGGCGGTCTGCTGATCGACCGCTGGGGGCCGCGCCGCACCGCTTTTGTCGCGGCGCTGTTTTTGGGGGTGGGTTCTCTGCTCTTCGCTACGGCGCACTCAATCAGCGCCATATTTCTGGGCCGCCTGATCATCGGCTTCGGCGGCTCGGTGATCTTGATTAACATTTTAAAGTTTCAGTCAGCGTGGTTCCGTGAAAACCAGTTTGCGACCATGTCCGGCCTGGCCATCTTGATCGGCTCCCTCGGCGCCGTCGCGGCTACCTTTCCCCTGGCGTATATCGTCGCCCTGGCCTCATGGCGAATCGTGTTTCTTGTAACCGGGGTGGCGGGGGTTCTGATAGCGTTTTATAGCTTCCTCTGGGTAAGAGACCGGCCCGGCCAAGATGGCCGAAGCCTTCAATTACCCGGCCGTGCAGAGGCGGCCGGCGGTATCTCCATACCGGCCGCGCTTAAGCAAGTCGTCCGGAACCGCTCCCTGTGGGTTATATTCCTGGTAAATTTCGGTTTTTACGGCAGCTTTATTGCCCTGACCGGCGCATGGGGTGTCACCTATGTGATGCAGATCTATAACCTGACCCGGCAAGAATCAGCGCTGTTCATGTTTCCGGCGATCCTGGGGATGATGTTGGGCGCGCCGGTATGGGGAATCATCTCGGATAAGATGGGCCGGCGGAAGTTGCCCATTATCCTGGCCGGCCTGTTTTTCGCGGCCAATTGGGTGCTCCTGTTAACCGTTTCCGGAGGAAAGCCGCCGCTGGCGCTGCTTTGCCTGGTTGTTTTCAACCTCGGGGTCGGGGCTTCGATGCAAACCCTTACGCTGACCTACGCTAAAGAGTTAAGCCCGCCCGCGCTCACCGGCACGGCAACCGCCTTTGTCAACATCGGCAGTTTCAGCGGCGTCGCAGCCTTGCAGCTTTTGTTTGGGTATGTCCTGCAACGGGGTTGGCAGGGTCTCTACCACGCAGGGATGATGATTTACCCGCTTCAATCTTATCTCGGCGCTTTCAGCCTGTGCTTCGTTTTTGTCTTAATCTCGTTCGGTTTCACGCTGGTATTGCAAGACAAGCGGCCCGCATCGCTGCAGCCCTTCCGTATTGAGGCTAAGCAGCAACCGGGTGTTTAATTTTAACGAATTAGGAAGACCATGCAGAAGCCGTTCTTCTGTACGGCAGGGGAAAAAGGAGCTATGAAGAATCAATAAGATATTGAACCGAATCGGCGCCTAGAGGTGATCCCAATGCAATATAAAGCGATTATCTTCGACCTGGACGGGACACTCCTCGATTCATTGGCGGATATCGCCTACTCGGTGAATGCCGTTTTGGAGCGGCACGGTTTTTCCGGTCATCCATTGCAGGCATACCGGTATTATATCGGAGACGGAATCAATACGTTGATCGAGCGCGCCTGTCTTGAGCCGATTAGGGAAGGAGCGACACCGGCCCGGCTGGTGAAAGAGTTTCTCGTGGAGTACCGGCTCCGCTGGCATCACCATACCCGGCCGTACTCGGGAGTGCCGGAGTTGCTCGATTTACTGGAAGGGCGCGGCGTGCCTAAGGCCATCTTTTCAAACAAGCCGCACCACTTTGCGGTACTCACGACGGAGAAGCTGTTGCCTCACTGGCATTTTGCAGCGGTGCAGGGATCGCTGCCGGATCAACCCCTGAAACCGGATCCGGCGGGAGCCCTGGCGGTTACCCGTCAGTTGGGTATTGCCCCGGAGAAATGTCTCTATCTGGGCGACACCGATATAGACATGTTTACCGCCAATCGCGCCGGCATGTATGCTGTGGGAGCTCTATGGGGTTTTCGCCCGGCGGAAAACCTGCTGGCCGGAGGAGCGCGGCAGTTGGTGGAAAACCCCTTGGATGTAGCGGTATTTTTCCCATCCACCACCCGATAAGCTTCAGTTTAAGGCGTGGTGCCACCGCGTCCAAACGATATTGAAGGGAGTATGGGGCATGGATCTGATTTTACATAACGGTAACATTATTACCATGGATAAGCGCTCCCCCCGGGTCAGGGCGGTGGCGGCCAGGGGCGGTAAAATTGTCGCCTCAGGTCAAGACGCGGCGGTGCTCACGCTGCGGGAGCCTGCCACGACGGTGGTGGACCTGAAAGGCAAGACGGTGGTGCCCGGATTTAACGACAGCCATATGCATCTCTTGGGTTACGCCCTGACCCGCAATATGGTTGACTTGCGCCGCTGCCACGGTGCGGGTGAGTTAGCGCGGGCGATACAGGGACATATCCGGGAACATGAAATCGGTCAAGGTGCCTGGGTATTTGGCTGGGGCTGGGATCAGACCCTGTTTGCGGATCGGGAGATGCCTACCCGCGCGGACCTGGACATTGCCTCCACTGAACACTGCCTAGTAGCCTTGCGGACCTGCGGCCATCTTTGCGCGGTGAATACCGCCACGCTCCGGGCGGCAGGCATATTTGAAAAACCTCCTGCCGTCAAGGGCGGCAGTGTGGCTGTCGACAAGCACGGTGTCCCGACCGGGGTTTTGGCGGAAAAGGCGATGGACTTGGTTTTGGGGTTGCTACCGTCAATTGGTAAGGATATAATCAAAGCCTTAATTTTAATGGCCGCGGAAGATTTTCTGAAAGCCGGGCTCACGTCTGTGCAGACTGATGATCTGGCCCATTTCAAAGGTGACGTCAGCGAGGTTTTAAATGCCTATATCGAGTTGGATCAGGCCGGTGCGATGCCGCTGCGGGTGAACGCGCAGCTGCTTTTGCCCACCCTGGAAAAACTGCGCGCATTTCTGGCAATGGGTTACCGGACCGGTTTTGGAAGCGATTTTTTTAAGATCGGCCCCCTGAAGCTGCTTACGGACGGCTCCCTGGGAGGGCGGACCGCCTATTTGGCCGCGCCGTACAGCGATGATCCGGGCAGCCGCGGTATCCCGGTTTTAAATCGGGAGCTGCTGGAGGAACTGGTAGAGACGGCGCATGCCGCCGGCATGCAGGTAGCGGCACACGCGATCGGCGATGCGGCCGTCGAAATGGCCCTGGACTCTTTCGCCCGGGCCCAGAAGAGCCACCCCCGCGACGACCCCCGCTTTCGGATCATCCATGCCTCATTTGTGCGGCCGGACCTGCTGGACCGTTTTAAGAGGCAGAGGCTAGCGGCCGATATCCAACCTGCTTTCGTCCCGTCTGATTCTCCATTTGTGGAAGACCGTCTGGGCCCGGATCGCGCCCGCTGGGTTTACTGCTGGAGATCCTTCCTGGAAAAAGGGATTCGTATGGGCGGGGGCTCCGATTGCCCGGTAGAGTCTTATCAACCGCTGTTGGGCCTGCATGCCGCTGTCACCCGGCAAGATCTGAGCGGTCATCCGCCGGGCGGCTGGTTTCCCGGGCAGAAACTGACGGTGGAAGAGGCGTTGGCAATTTTCACCCTGGGCTCCGCGTACTGTTCTTTCGAAGAGGACCTGAAAGGATCGATAACGCCCGGTAAACTGGCCGATATGGTGGTTCTTTCGGAAGATATTACCCGGATTAACCCGGATCAGATCAAAGATATGACCGTTGAGATGACTGTAATGCACGGCAAGCTGGTTTGGGCGGCGGACCGTTAAAGCTGTCCGCTGCGCTGCCTGAACTCCTTCCGTACCGGAAGGAGTTTAAATTTATCTTGATTTACCTTGTGATCCGTTCGCCAATGGTTTAAACTTATAAAATAAATTACTACGCAGGAGTTTACAAAACTGCACAGGAGGTGGAAAACGCCGTGCGCATACTGGTCAGTGACAGCCTCTCCGATAAAGGTTTGGCTTGCCTGCGGGAGCGGGCTGAGGTGGATTACAAACCCGGCCTCGAAGCGGAACAGTTGCTTGAGACGATCGGCCGCTATGACGCCTTGATTGTCCGCAGCGGCACCCGCGTTACCGCTTCTGTGATCGAGGCGGGGCGTAAGTTAAAGGTAATCGGGCGCGCCGGCGCCGGCGTGGATAATATTGATGTGGAGAAGGCAACGGAAAAAGGGATCATGGTGATTAATACCCCCGGCGCCAACACGATCTCCACCGCCGAGCACGCTGTAGCGATGTTAACGGCCCTGGCCCGCAATATTCCCGCAGCCCATAATACATATCGCAGCGGTTCCTTTAAGCGGGAGAAGTTAATCGGGGTGGAACTTGCCTCGAAAACACTTGGCATTGTCGGCCTCGGGCGTATCGGCAGTGAAGTGGCCAGGCGAACCCGGCCCATGGGCATGCGCCTGCTGGCATACGATCCCTATATCTCCACCGACAGGGCTGAACAGCTGGGGGTAGAGCCGGTCGATCTCGAAAGCCTGCTCAGGCAGAGCGACTTTATCACCTTGCATCTGCCCCTGGTATCGGCGACCCGCCATATCATCGGGTCGGAGCAGTTTGCCTTGATGAAAAAAGGGGTGCGCCTGATCAATTGCGCCCGGGGCGGCCTCATCGATGACGACGCCCTCTACAGGGCGCTTTTGGAAGGCAGGGTTGCCGGAGCGGCGCTGGATGTATTTGAAAACGAAAATCCGCTCGAAAATAAGTTATTCGCCCTGGAGAGCGTAATTGTCACGCCTCACCTGGGTGCGTCTACTCTGGAAGCGCAGGAAAATGTGGCGGTGCAGGTGGCCGACCAGGTGATCAAGGCGCTTTACGGTGAACCGGTGGTCTCCGCCGTCAATGTACCCGGCTTTTCGTTTGAAATTATGGCCGAGGTGGAACCCTTCCTGCCCCTGATGCACCTGTTGGGCAGCTTCCTGATGCAGCTTTTCGGAGGTTCCGTCGAAGAGGTGGAGATACACTACAGCGGCGAAATCGCCTCCAAGCCCCTGGCGCCGCTGACGACATCGTGCCTGATCGGGATTCTGCAAATAATGCTGGGTGAGCAGGCCAACTATGTCAACGCGCCTCACTTGATCAAAAGCCGCGGGATCAAGGTTCAGGAGTTCAGCACCAGCAGTGTAAAAAACTATACCAACCATGTAGCCCTCAAGGTTAAATCGAGCGACAGCAGTTACACTGTTGCCGGCACGGTGCTCAATAAAAATGATATGCGGATCGTGCAGATCAACGGCTATCTGATCGATGCCGTTCCCTCCAGGTATATGCTTGTGACGACTCACTACGACCGCCCCGGGGTCGTGGGCCATGTCGGCACCATCCTCGGCAATGAGAAGATCAACATCGCCAGTATGCAGTTGGGACGGCAGGTGATCGGCGGTGAAGCGGTAATGATTATCCAGGTGGATGATCCCGTGCCGAAAGCAGTCCTCGACCGGATCAACGCTCTTGATCTGATGCACACCACCCGCTTTGTCGAGTTGGTCGGCCAGGAACTGATAAAAGGAGTCAGACCTTGAATGCTACCAACGGGCTGGCGGCAGGAGAAATAAGGGGTCAACAAGCCTATCCTAAAATAGTGATCTCATTTTTGCCAGCCGTTTAATTCGATCGCACACCGGCGGATGGTTACAGAAGAGCCCGCTTAAACTTCGCGCCGAGAGCGGGTTGACGATAAACATGTGGGAGGTAGCGTCGTTTACCCCGATCATCGGCCGACCGCGGGTGTAGCTTTCCTAGGTTTTTAAATGATAGAGCTAATCCAGGACCACTGTAAGATTGTCCATCTCATATCGGCATTCCAACTCGCTCAACCACCGGCAGGAATAAACTAAAACTGGAAGAATAATTGATATCAGTAATTTAATATACCTGTGCATGGTAAATTCCCAAAACGCGGCATGGGGGAATATGATGATGGAATACGCGGCGCAAATTGAACGGGCGGCAGAATTGATCAGGCAGAGCCCTCATTTTTTCGCGCTGACCGGCGCCGGCATGAGCACGGAAAGCGGCATTCCCGATTTCCGCAGTCCGGGCGGGATATGGGAAAATATAGACCCAATTAAAACTTCTTCTGTAGAAGTGCTCTATAACAATCCCCGTGTTTTTTACGAAGCCGGTTTTATCCGTTTTGCCAGTATTACCATGGCCGAGCCTAATGCCGGACATCGAGCCCTGGTAGACCTCGAAAAGATGGGATTACTGAATGGGTTGATTACCCAGAACATCGACGGGCTGCATGTTAAGGCAGGCGCCCAAAAAGTGTGGGAGGTGCATGGTCACCTGCGTTCGGGCTATTGCCTGGGCTGCAAGCGGCGCTTTCCCTTTGAAGCGCTAGTCCACCAGGTGGAGTTGAAACATATTCCTCCGACCTGCCCCTCCTGTTTTAATATGCTCCGGCCTGATGTGGTTCTGTTCGGCGATTCAATGCCAGCGCTTTTTTTTGAGGTGTGGGATGAACTGGAAAAAAGCTGCGACCTGCTGTTGGTGGCCGGCAGCAGCCTGGTAGTCTACCCGGTGGCCGACCTGCCCACCCTTGCTCAAAAATTAATTATCGTCAACCTGGAGCCGACCATTTACGATTATCGCGCCGACCTGGTGATCAGGGATAAGTGCGGCAAGGTGCTGCCAGATATCGTCCAACTGCTCGAGGGTGGTGAAGGGACGGATTGATTGCCACAATATAATGGTGACATCACAAGGCCGTATATTTTCGGATTTTTGCAAGTGTTTATTTATTTTTACTTTATTGCCTATAGAAAAGGAACCTGGCCATTTTTTGAAAAGAACGAATCATCACTCCCTATGAGGATCCGGTCATTTAGTCCACCTTGTTTAGTTGACGTCTACGGCAGAATATTGCTATACTTGACAAAGGAATTGGCTAGTTGCCATCCATACCTCTGAAAGAAGGTCCCGTTACATTCGTATATGAAGGAATTGCAAACTTTCGATAGATCGCTGGGATGTGGTTTGCGGCTCTATACCAATAGGACTAATTGTATGCACAACCAGACAAGCAGGTGATTAAATGGTGAACCATGCCAGGCCTTTTCCCAAGTATTATATATTAAAGGAATACTTGAAAGATAAAATTACGAAAGGACATATTACGCCGGGGGAACAACTTCCTTCTGAAAATACACTTGCCCGGCAGTTTAAGTTAAGCCGCCACACCGTACGCCAGGCGTTGGGAGAACTCGAAAATGAGCGGTGGATATTCCGGGAACAGGGGAGAGGGACATTTTGTGCTCCGCAAAGAGAGAAGGTCAACGGTAAGACTCTCGCGGTGCTGACAACTTACATCTCAGATTATATTTTTCCAACAATTATTCAGGGTATAGAAGAAGTGATCAGTTCATCCGGGTATACTCTGGTGCTGGTCAATACAAATAACGACAAGAAAAAAGAAGCCCAGTGTATGGAAAACCTGATTAGCCAGGATATCCAGGGTATGATTGTTGAGCCTACCAAGAGCGCCGGAGAAAATATAAACCTGGATTACTATAAAGAACTGGATAAACGGGAAATTCCTTATTTAATGTTACATGCTGTTTATCCCGAATTGGACCCGGCCTATATCATTATGGATGATGAGAAGGGAGGGTATCTTGCCGCCAAATATTTATTACAACTGGGACACCGCCGCATCGCCGGTCTTTTTAAATCCGACGATATTCAAGGAATTAAGCGGCAGGACGGCTTTTTAAGCGCTCTGAATGAATACGGTATTGAGATACCAGGGGATCTATTAGGCAATTATGAAACAGAAAGGCTTTTTTCCTTCCCCTACCAGTTCACAGCCAACCTTCTGAGGAAAAATCCGCAGCCCTCAGCCATAGTATGTTATAACGACCAGATCGCCATGCAAGTGCTGGAGGCTGTACGGGATAGAGGTCTGAAAATACCGGAAGATATCTCGGTGATCGGTTATGATGACTCAAATTTAGCAGTAGCCTCAGAGGTTAAATTAACTTCAATCAAGCACCCCAAAGCGGAAATGGGCCGGCAAGCCGGAAGATTTCTGATCGATATGCTCGAAGGCCGCATCAAAAAGCCCCGTCTAACCTATCAACCCGAGCTTGTAGTAAGATCATCTTGTGGCAGTGCATAATGTAAGTAGAGGCACACCGGGTAAAAACCGGATGGTTGGCTTTCAAAAAAAATTTTCTTGAAAGAAGGAATTTTATAAAATTTGCAGAACACTCTTTTTATAAGGAGAATTGTACGGCAACATGTACGTACCAATAGTTACAATTAAATTATTTTTAGGAGGCAAGAAGATGTTTTTAAAGAAAAGGGGTTTACTTTTAGCTTTAGCGGTAGTGATGTGCCTGTCGCTCGTGTTGTTAGTTAGCGTTAGTTAGCGGATGTGGACAAACGTCAGAAACACCCGGCTCAACCGACACCGATTCAAACGCGGTACCAAAACATTTCAGTGATGTCCACATTGTTTTCTGTTTTCTTCCCCGGCGGCAATGAAGGCTGTCCTTTTGCTTCGGTAGTTTATAGAGGGGCCAAGGCGGCCGAAGAAGATCTAGGGTGTAAAGTGGACTATGTGTGGTCGGATTGGCAGCCGGATAAGATGGTGGCGCAATTCAAAGAGGCTGTGGCTATGAAACCCGACGGAATCGCGATCATGGGGCACCCCGGTGTTGCCGCTTTCGCGCCGCTGGTTGATGAGGCTTTCTCAAAAGGGATACTTGTCACCAGTCAGAATACAACTCTACCTGAGATTGAAGAGAAGTATACTGCCCAGGGCTTCGGGTATGTCGGGCAAGAACTTTATGAGTCAGGCGTAATGCTGGCCAAGGGCGCCGCCGCCAGGGCCGGCCTGCAGAGCGGAGACCTGGCCCTGGTTTGGGGCCTGCTTGGGCAGGAAACACGGGGCCTAAGAACAAAAGGTTGTATTGACGCTTTGGAAGAGTTGGGCGTCACGGTAGAATACTTAGAAATATCCGACGAAATCAATGCCGATGCTTCTCTCGGCACTCCTGTCGTAACCAGTTTCATCGCGGCGAATCCCGATGTTAAGTTGATTATCACCGACCACGGCGCTTTAACATCCACCCTCGGCACCTACTTGAGGGCAGCAAACAAGAATCCCGGCGATATCTTCGGAGCGGGTTTTGATTTAAGCGCTGCTACCGCCGCTGCGATTAAGGAAGGCTGGGTCGGCGCTGTGCTTGACCCTTCTTCGGGATTATGGCCCTGGCCATAACCCTGGTGGTAACGCTTGGGGAGATGGATTTATCCTTTCCCTCGGTGATGGCTTTTTCCGCCTGGGTCTTTGGCACTGTTTTGGTAAGCACCGGCAATATTTTCCTTGCTGTCCTGGCTTGCCTGGCCGTGGGCGCGGCAGCCGGGCTGTTGAATGCATTGTTAATCGTAAAAATAAATATTCCTTCACTTGTGGCCACCATCGGCACGATGTTCTTTTTCAGGGGATTGGTCAACGTATGCGCTTCGGGACAGGGAATCTCGCGTTAATCATCGGTTCCCTGGAGGCGGGCATAGTGGCGCTCGGTTTGTCGGGTTTCTGGATTCAGGTGATCTATGGACTGATCATCATGATCTCAGTATCGATCTACGCGGTGCTGTTGAGAAAAGCAGAATAGCAGGGAAGATAAAATGAATTCGAAAGAACGCGTCAGAACAGCACTATCTTTTGCGGAACCGGACAGGGTGCCTGTGTCCGCAGCTTATGTCCCTGAAATATCCAAGAGATTAAGGACTGTAGTTGGGGACGGAGAGCCGGATCTTGGAGTTGCACTTGGCAACGACCTGGTTTTAACGGCGCACGGTTTCGCCACGGGTTATTACCTAGAGGAAGACGATGAATACTATGACGAGTGGGGCTGCAAGTGGAAGTACTTTCAGAATAAGACAGGTTCATACCCTGAAATTATCGAGAGGCCGCTGCAAGATGAGACCATGCTTGATTCCTACCGTATCCCCGACCCGTATATTGACAGCCGCTACGAGACTTCAAATGAGATAATCGCTCAATACGGCAAGGATTTCTGGATAGTCGGCGCCATTCCCTGTTCAATTTTCGAGGCGGCCTGGGGGCTGCGCGGGCTGGACACTTTGCTGATGGATATGGTATGCAACAAGGATTTTGCGCACGCCCTGATGGACAAGGTCATGGAATTTCCGCTCGCCGCGGGGCAGAAGTTGATCGATTTGGGCGCAGACATGCTGTGGACCGGTGACGACGTGGCCATGCAAACCGGCATGCTGATGTCGCCGGAAATGTGGCGGGAATTTTTAAAGCCGCGCTATGCCGCCATGTTTAGGGAGTTTAAAAGGGCTAACCCAAAGATTAAGCTGGCCTATCACTGTGACGGCAACTGTGAAAGCATACTGGACGAAATGCATGAGATAGGGCTCGATGTGATTAACCCCGTCCAACCCGCCTGTATGAATCCTGCGGAGATCAAGAAAAAGTATGGCAAAAAGCTTGCTTTATGGGGCACAATGGATATCCAGCGCACGCTGCCGTTTGGAACGCCGGGCGAGGTTCGTGCAGCAGTAAATAAGCTTATCGCGACATGTGCCGCGGGAGGGGGGTTTATACTTGCCCCGGCACACAATATCCAGTCCGATACGAGCGTTGAAAATATAATGGAGTTTTATAAAGCCGCTCGAGATTACGGCGGATACCCGCTGGCGGGGCATCAGGATTAAAGAGTTGGTTGTTGGTTCTGAACTACATCGAGAAAGGCAAGAATATTTTCCGTCGGCTCCAGCGCAGGAATGCTGCGCCACATACATGCCGTGCTCTTTGGCTCGGTGATACATCCTTGCAAGCCCCGGCTTGATAAACTCCCTCCAGAGCTTGGGCCCCATGATCAGCCCCTTTTGCTGCCCCCAGTCATCCCCGTAAAAAATGCAGTCGATATCATATTGGGCAACAATATCCACTACCGTAAGGTTATATTCTACAATCCTGTCCAGCAACTCCCCGGCAAATTTCTTGTTGATCCTTGAAAATACTTTTCCAAACGGATGTATACTTCATCGGATAGATCCAGGTGGTAAGGTAATATCTCCATGGTTTCATGGTTTAACGCTTTTAACACTCTATCTCTGTCATTCATTGACTCTTCAGAGTTGCGCTTTTATACCTCCTCTCGCTTAAACTAATCAGTTGTTCTTAAGCAAGCGTTGTCGACTGGATGTATTGGTACCATGCCATATTTAAAGATACAGTAACAAATAAATCAGAGTATACATAAAGTATAGTACCCTTAATTTATATGGGAGGGTTAATATGACGGAGCAACAACTCTATCCGGAAAAACTGGACCGCGGTTCTATGGAACTGATGAGACATCCAGGTAAAGATCGTTCACTGGAGCTGTTAGAGAGAGGTATCGTTACAACAAGCATCAATAAAATTGACCTGCTGGGAATCGACTTAATAGGTATAAAGCAATTTAAATTGGTAACCACTCTAGACACTTGGCTTAATTGCGCCGGTTTGTTATGGTAACGTGAAATGATTTCTACAGTAGGTAAACCGCTTTTCCTAAAAAAGCGGTTTTTTTACAGACAGACATGCCGTGACAACCATATGAGAAAGGAGGAAACGGTATGAACAGGCTCTTCAGCAAGACGTTGCTGGGTGTTCACGATATCAAGCATTCACGCAGTAAGTTCGGCTCAAAGTTCATGTCACTGAATTATCTCCATATGCAAAAAAATAGATTAGTATCCGAACTGGTAAAAATCGATATGCGTCAGGACGTTCTGCGTAAACGTTTAGCTAATGTGGAAAAAGAAATTAACGAGAGGTTACACGATTTTATTATTTTAAATCGCTAAAAGTTGAATGAGGATACAGCGATTGATTGGTATAAGCGCACAATTAACAGTAGACGGTCATATTATACTAAAGAAGTGATCGGGCCAAAGAAAAACATTGACAGCACAGCTTGCAACACCCGAGAACGCGCCGCTTTTGTGCAATTGTATAACGAGGAGGGAAAAAAGTGGGCGTGAAAACTGCTTTACAATCCTCAAGCTTGGCGGAAGTACTGGATCGGATTCTCGACAAGGGTATTGTGATCGACCTGTATGCCATCGTATCGCTGGTCGGGATCGAGCTGCTGGCGGTGGAGGCCCGAGTGGTCATCGCCAGTGTGGAAACATGGCTGGAATATGCCAAGGCCGTCGGTCTTCTGACGGATAAACACTACAAGCCGCACACCGTGGAAGCCACAGCATAGCTCAACCCTTTTAGGGAAATGCCAAGGTATACCTTTTGTATATCTTGGCCTACATATACATAAATACATGAGGGAGTGGTACCGTCAAGTGACAGTTATGGAGAAGATCATCGCCAAGGTAACGGAGTTTTTTAAAAATAATTACCAGCAAGAGGGTCGGGTGATCGGCATTATCAACGAAGGTGATCTCTGGCGCGCCAAAGTGCAGATCATCGAAGAGGACGAGTATATGGCCAGACGCGCCCGCAAGGATTTACTGGGTATTTACGAGGTTATGATCGATCAGAATCTGGAAATTATCGCCTATGAACGGGTGGAACTGAAAGAAAGAGGGATGATCTGAAGATCTTTTTAACAGGTGAGGCTAAGAAATATGAATAAAGATACACGTGACTTTAATTTATCGTTCAAGGATTTATTCAAAGGTATCGGTGGATTTATCGATCTATTGGCGGAAATGGCTGATCAAGAGAAAGACGAACATCTCAGCCGGGGAAAAGTGGGAAGCGACAAAGGTCTACGGGGACAATATGACTTATCGATAAGACTCGGGGCTTTCGACAAAAAAATCGACCGGCTTAAACCGTTCAAAAGAATAAACCCGACCGATATACCCGAAGCGTTATGCAATATTTTTGATGAAGGTGATCACTATGTTGTTATTGCTGAACTAGTCGAGGTTCCGCCGGCTGAATTGAAAATTGCGGTAAATGGTGAAACTGAACTGGTGATCAGAGCGGGCAGTCAGGAAAAGATCGAAAAGACGATTTCCTTGCCGGGAGAAGTTGATCCGGATTCACTGCAGTGGAACTATAACAACAGTATCCTGGAGGTCCGGTTGTGGAAAAGATGAGTAAATGAAAGAAAGCGCGGGCGAAAGTCAATTCAAATTTAAAGTAGTCGAAGTAAGAGCACCGGACGCGGGAAAAGGAATTGCGCGTATGGAACCGCAGGACATGAGCGCCATGGGCTTGGAAACCGGAGACGTGATTATCATCACCGGGCGAAAACAGGCAGCTGCCAAAGTGCTGCCCATGTTCCCGGGTGAACGCATCTCCGGTATTGTTCAGATTGACGGGATCACACGTGACAACGCCGCCGTAGCTATTTCCGAATTTGTAACCCTGAAAAAAGGGCAATTTGCAGTCGCCGACTCGCTGGCATTAAGGCCGGTCAGCGGCGGTATCCTGATCAATGAAGGCGAGCTGATCCGCAGCATCAGCGGCCTGCCGCTGATGAAAGGAAACAGGCTGCGCGTCAACCTGTTTGGCCGGGCCGTCCAGGAATACATCGTAGAAAAGGTCAGTCCCGCGGAGACAGTCATCGTCAAACCAACAACCGAATTGTCATTGCTGAAAGGAGTTGAAACGTGCGAAGAGAGCTACGATTATATAACCTATGAGGATATCGGGGGCTTGAGCAAAGAACTGCACAAAATTCGAGAAATGATCGAACTGCCTTTAAAATACCCCGAGCTGTTTACCCGGCTAGGCATCGAGGCTCCCAAGGGAGTGCTGCTCTACGGTCCCCCGGGAACGGGCAAGACGTTGATTGCCAGGGCGGTTGCCCATGAAGCCGATGCCGCCTTCATTCATGTCAGCGGGCCGGAAATCATGCATAAGTTTTACGGCGAAAGTGAAGGGCGCTTGCGGGAGCTGTTTGAAAAAGCAAAAACAAAAGCGCCGAGCATCCTCTTTCTTGACGAAATCGACGCCATCGCCGCGAAAAGAGATGAAGTGACCGGAGAAGTGGAAAAGCGCGTGGTGGCACAGCTTTTGGCCTCCATGGACGGAATAAAATCGCGAGGCCAGGTTATTGTCATCGGGGCAACCAATATTCCCAATGTCCTTGACCCCGCTTTACGCCGGCCGGGCCGTTTTGACCGGGAAATCGTCATCGGTGTGCCCGGGCGAGAGGATCGGCTGGAAATTCTACATATCCACACCCGGGGGATGCCTTTATCTCCAAATGTGAATCTGGAGCACCTCTCTAGGGTAACGCACGGTTTTGTCGGGGCGGACTTGCAGGCTCTTTGTCGTGAAGCCGCCTTTAATTGTTTACGTGAATACCTCCCGGAAATTGACTATTCCCTGAAAAAGTTGCCTGATGATCTGCTGCTGTCCCTGGAGGTGCAAGCCGCGCATTTCGCCAAAGCCCTGCAGGAAGTAGAGCCGTCAGCCATTCGGGAAGTAATGGTCGAAGCGCCGGCGGTGTTGTGGAGCGATATTTGCGGGCTGGAGAAAGAAAAAGTCCAGCTGCGCGAGGCCATTGACTGGCCGCTGAAGCATCCGGAAATATACCGTGCTTACGGCCTGGAACCATACAAAGGGATCTTGATGTACGGCTCTCCGGGAACCGGCAAAACACTGCTGGCCAAAGCCGTCGCCCATGAAACCGAAGTTAATTTTATCCTGATCAACGGACCGATGCTCTTATCCAAGTGGGTTGGCGAAACCGAAAAAAGCATCCGCGAAATATTCCGTAAAGCCAGGCAGGTGGCGCCGTGTATCATCTTTTTTGACGAGGTAGATTCACTATTGCCTCGCAAAGGCAACAATGACCATATCAGTAACCGGATGATCAGTCAATTCCTGACAGAGATAGACGGACTGGTCGAATTGAGAGGTGTGTTTATCCTGGCGGCTACAAATCGTTTGGAACTGTTGGATCCGTCGGTAATCCGGCCCGGCCGCTTCGACCTGTTAATCGAAATTCCGCTTCCCGATCAAAATACCCGCCTGGAGATGTTCAACCGATTTTTACAGAAATTTGATTTAGAGCGGGATATGATCCCTGCCAACCTTGTGGATTTGACCGATCAATGGTCGGGAGCGGAAATCAAAGCGCTGTGTCATGAGGCCTGTTTAAGCGCTATTCGCGAAAAGATCGCCCAAGATGAAACCGCGGCGCACAGCGAAACTCTTCAAATAAAATGGGCTCATTTTGAAAATGCCTACCAAACGATCAAGCGTGACGGGAAATCCAAGATCAAACCCTAATAAAAACCCCTTAACTATTCATTTCAGGTGGAACACACTGATGTATTCGTTAATATAATTTTATTAAGATAAAGTGTTGTTGATCTTTTGATGCATGGCGATGCAACACTCCAAGCAGCTGATGAATTTGACTTATAATGTGGAGGTTTGAAGATGTTGTCAAATTATTTTACCCCGAATCAAGATTTTGTAGAAACCCCTTTTATCAAGAATATCCTGGATCGTTTGATGCTGTATTTGCACGCGGGAATCTCTGTTCACATCAGGGGCCCGGCGGGAACCGGGAAAACCACTTTGGCTTTGCAGCTGGTAAAGCTGTTGCAACAACCGGCGGTAGTGATATTCGGGAGCGACCAGGTGGACATAGCAGACTTGGTGGGAGGAGAAGCCGGTTACCGGAGGCGTACTGTTGTTGACAATTATAACCGCAGGGTGGAGTTGCACGAAGAGCAGCTTCAGAAACAGTGGTTTGACGGCCGTATCGCTACCGCCTGTAAAAACGGCTATACCCTGCTGTATGATGAGTATACCCGTTCCAAGCCGGAAATAAATAATGTCTTACTTCCGGTTTTAGAGGAGCGAGTGATTGAGATACCGGGTGAAGAAGGCAGGCAGTTTAAAGTACATCCCTCCTTCAAGGCGATTTTTACCAGCAACCCCACGGAATATGTGGGGGTATATAAAAGTCAGGATGCCTTACTGGACAGGATGGTTACCGTAAACCTGGATTCTTTTGATTATGACACAGAAGTATTAATTACTGAAGCCAAGTCGGGATTGAGTTATGAAGATGCAAGGAAGATCGTGGATATCGTCAGCGCGTTCCGAAAAAGCACTGGTTTGAACGTTCGCCCCACCATCAGGGGAAATATTATCATCGGCAAGGTTGTCAAAGAAAACAATCTATCCCTCAGCGCCGATAATAAACTGTTAATTGATCTATGCTGCGATGTTCTTTTAATGAAAAATGAGGTCGACGCGTGAAGTTTCAGGTGTGACAAAAAAAGATGTAGGAATGGGTGACACAGTGTTAAAGTGTTAAATTGAAGAGAGGCGCACAATCAAAAGCGGGCAGTCATATTATACTAGTAGTCTGCGGGCCATGGAAAAAAGTGAAGCTTATATGTACAGCTCGCTATGCCCGAGACAACTTAACTTATATGCATTTGCATATGTAAGGAGGGAAAAAAGTGGGTGTGAAAACTGCTTTGCAATCCTCAAGCCTGGCGGAAGTACTTGACCGCATTCTCGACAAGGGCATCGTCATCGACCTGTACGCCATCGTATCGTTGGTCGGGATCGAGTTGTTGGCGGTTGAAGCCCGGGTGGTCATCGCCAGTGTGGAAACATGGCTGGAATATGCCAAAGCCGTCGGTCTTCTTGTGGATAAACACTACAAGCCACACGCTGTGGAAGCCACGGCTTAACCCAATCCTAACTCAAGGGAAATGCCAAGGTATACCTTTTGTATATCTTGGCTTACATAACGCTCCCTATATAATTGTAGGGATTTTCCAGGCCTTCAATAAATATATCTCCTTGGAACGAGAGGTTAAGGGTATGCTTTATTTTTATGGAATTATACATAATCCGAATCAGAATCCGGACCTGTCGCAAAATGATCATAACAACCCCGCATGGTTTATTGTAGAGTACAAAGATATCGCCGCAATTGTGGAAAATACCGAGCAAAGCATTTATCTCCCTACGAATGAAAGTGTAATGAAACACCATGCAGTGATGACCGGAATAATGGAAAACCATTCAATTATACCGGCAAGATTCGGAACATTATTTCGTACGGTTAAGGACGTTGAGATTTTCTTAAATAAAATATACGACTATGTATTGGAATTGTTGGAAAAGGTAGATTACAAAATCGAGTTGGGTCTAAATGCTTTTTGGAAAGAAGCGGCTTTTGAAAAAATGCTCGATCTCCAAGAAATAAATGCACTTAAGAAAGAAATTAGTAAAAGCGAAGGCCAGGTAGCTTACTTATTAACAATGCAACTAGGGGAATTGGTGCAGGCCATTGTGGAGTTACAGCGCAACAGGTATATCAATGAAATTCATAACAAGCTGGCCGGCCTTGCTTTCGACGATATGGTCAAAGAGATCGTAGACGTAAAAATGGCCTTTAATTATGTATATCTGATCGATAAAAATCAGCTTGCACATTTTAGCGCTCAGGTTGAAAAACTGACCCGGGGTATCAGTAGAGATTTAAATATATCCTTCACCGGTCCTTGGCCGCCGTACAATTTTACCACGCTGAAAATCGACTTTGAAAAAACTTAAAGTCTATGGAGGGAAACGGGGTGCTGCTGAAACTATTCCTGGAGTGGCCTCTGAAAGGTGTTTTGGGTATTGTCGAAAAAATCACGGAACAGCTGGAGCTGGAACTTGACGAAGAAGAACAAATAAAAAAAGAAATGGTAAAACTCAATCTGTTGTATGAAATGGGGCAAATCGACGAACAGGAATATCAAGAAAGGCAGCTCGCGCTTCTGAAGCGGCTTGAAGAAACACCTACTCAGGAGTCAGAAGTCACTTACGAATAAGAATTCTGAATACCTAAATAGCAATGTATTTCAATATTCCTTAGAGAGTTGAATGACTATGTTGGAACAGACCTTAAAAGATGTGACGTTATTGGAAGTTGTCGAACGGTTGATTGAAAAAGGAATCGTGATTCACGGTGATCTTCTAATTTCTTTGGCTGATATTGATCTGATTTATCTGGGTTTGAAAATAGTGCTGACCTCTACTGAAAAGCTTCAGCGACCATAAGAGCTCATGATGTGAAAAATAAAAAAGGGGTGCATTAATGAACGGCTACTACCTCTACTGTATTGTTGATCAAGCGCCGAGAGAGGAGTTATTGTCTATTGAGGGTATTGAACCCGATTACCCCGTTACGATATGGCG